>NZ_JBIRYJ010000002.1:0-901967 GCF_044389785.1 Streptomyces sp. NPDC019443 | reverse complement strand
AACCTCGTCGAGCGGTGGTTCGCCGAACTCACCAACAAGCAGATACGGCGAGGCGTCCACAAGTCCGTCCAGGCCCTGGAGAAGGACATCCGCAACTGGATCGCCGCCTGGAACACCGACCCGAAGCCCTACGTCTGGACGAAGACCGCAGACGAGATCCTCGAACACCTCGCCTCATATCTGAACAGAATTCCTGACTCAGAAGACTAGCCGCCCCGTCCATTACCCGGCGGGGTGATCGACGCTTCCCCCAGCGGGCAGCAAGTGCTCACCCGGCCGGGTCCAGGACCACCACATCGGCGGCGGCGAAGACGACCCCCACCTCGGCCCCTTCATCCGGCGCGTCCCGCAGCGAGCAGTCCGCCTCCAGCGGCGGCCCGTCACAGGGCCGCAGCTGTACGGCGACGTGGTTGCCCCGGAACGTACGCCCCTCGACCGTGCAGGGCAGCCCGTCCGAGGCGTCGGCCAGCCGCACCCCGGCGGGCCGGACCAGCACCTTGCACTCGCCCTGCGGCGAACCCTCCGGCACCGGGATCTTGCCCCACACCGTGTCAGCGGCGGCACCGCTCACCGTCGCCGCCACCACATTGTCGAAGCCGAGGAAGCGGGCCACGAACTCGGAGGCGGGCCGCTCCCAGACCTCCAGCGGCGTACCCGCCTGGGCGATCCGTCCGTCCCGCATGACGACGACGCGGTCGGCGAGCGCGAAGGCCTCGCCCTGGTCGTGGGTGACGGCGAGCACGGTGGTGCCCAACCGCCCGAACAGCCCGCGCAGTTCGACGACGAGACGCTCCCGCAGCCCGCGGTCCAGCTGGCCGAGCGGCTCGTCCAGCATCAGCAGCCGGGGCTCCGGCGCGAGCGCGCGGGCCAGCGCCACCCGCTGCTGCTCCCCGCCGGACAGCGAGGCAACGGCCCGGCGCTGCGCTGCCGGCAGCCCGACGAGCTCCAGCAACTCGTCGACGCGGCGGGCCTGTTCGGCCCGGCCGCTGCCGTGCATCCGCAGCCCGAAGGCGACGTTGCCGCCCACGTCGCGCTGCGGGAAGAGCTGGTGGTCCTGGAACATCAGGCCCACACCGCGCCGGTGCACCGGCACCCCGGCCTGGTCCGCGCCGGACAGCAGCACCCGCCCGGCGTCGGCGGTCTGCAGCCCGGCGACGATCCGCAGCAGCGTTGACTTACCGCTGCCGCTCGGCCCCAGCACGCAGACGATCTCGTGTTCGGCGACCTCCAGATCCACCGAGTCGAGCGCCGCCCGCGCCCCGAACCGTACGGTCACGCCCTCAAGCCGCAGCAACGCCATCAGAACTCTCCGGAGGTCTTGTCGGTACGGATGCGTTCGAGGAGCAGCAGCGCCGCCGCGCACACCACCATCAAGATCGTGCTCAGCGCCATCGCCTGCCCGTAGTTGAGCTCACCAGGCCGGCCGAGAAGCCGGGCCACGGCCACCGGCAGCGTCGGATTGTCGGGCCTGGCGATGAAGACGGTTGCCCCGAACTCGCCTAGCGACACGGCGAATGCGAACCCCGCGGCGATCAGCAGCGCCCGCCGCACCAACGGCAGGTCCACCTCTCGCCACGCACGCAGCGGGGACGCGCCGAGCACCGCCGCGGCCTCGCGCAGTCGGTCGTCCACCGCTCGCAGCACCGGCAGCATGATGCGTACGACGAAGGGCACGCCGACGAGCGCTTGGGCGAGGGGCACCAAAATCCACGACCCACGCAGATCGAGCGGCGGCTTGTCGAGGGTGATGAGGAACCCGAAGCCGACGGTCACCGCGGAGACGCCGAGCGGCAGCATCAGCAGCGCGTCGAAGCCGCGCACCAGTCGGCCTGCCTTCCGGGTGAGCGCGGCCGCAGCGAGGCCGCCGACGGCGAGCGCGATGGCGGTCGCGACGAATGCGTAACTCAAGGAGTTCCACACGGCGTCGATGGGCGGCACGAGGAACGCCCCACCGCTCGCATCGCTGGAGGCGAGCGCCCGGTAGTAGCCGAAGCCATAGCCTCCGGGACCGTCGAAGGAGCGCTCAACCAGGATGCCGAGCGGAGCCAGGACCAGCAGCAGGATCGTGGCGAGCACCGCGCCGAGAAGCGCCCACTGCCCCGCGCCACGCGGTCGGCGCGCGGTCTGCGCCGGGTCCACCAGCTTCAGCGCGGTCTCCCGCCGCCGTACCGTCCGCGCGTGCACGGCGAGGATCGCGCCGACCGCGGCGAACTGCAGCAGCGTGAGCACCGCCGCCGTGGGCAGATCCAGCAGTTGAGCCGTCTGACGGTAGATCTCCACCTCAAGTGTGGAGAAGGCCGGCCCGCCGAGGATCAGTACGACGCCGAAGGAACTGAAGGTGAACAGAAAGACGATCAGGGCGGCCGACGCCACGGCGGGCGCGAGCGCGGGCAGCGTCACCCGCCGCCAGGCCGCGAACCGCCCGGCGCCCAGAACTCGCGCGGCCTCCTCCTGACGCGGGTCGAGTTGCGCCCACAGTCCGCCCACGGTCCGTACGACCACCGCGTAGTTGAAGAAGACATGGGCGAGCAGGATCGCCCAGACGGTCGTGTCGAACCTGACGCCCCACAGCTCGTCGAGCAGACCGCCGCGCCCCAGCAGCGCCAGGAACGCCGTCCCTACGACGACGGTCGGCAGCACGAACGGAACGGTGACCACCGCCCGCAGCAGCCGCTTGCCGGGAAAGTCGAGGCGGGCGAAGACGTACGCGCCGGGCAGCGCGATCAGGAGGGTGAGCGCAGTGGAGGCGAGCGCCTGCCAGATGGTGAACCACAGGACCTGCTGAATGTCGGAACGGCCCAGCACCTCGCCGATCCGCCCGAACTGCCATACCCCGTCGATCTCCAGACCGCGGCCCACGATCGCGACAACGGGATAGGCGAAGAAGACCGCGAAGAACGCGACGGGCCCGGCCATCAGCCCGAGCCGCGCCGCATTCCCGCGGACGGACCTGCTTACTTCAGCACGAGCGAGGACCACGACTGGACCCACTGCTCACGGTTCTTGGCGATCTTGTCGGGCGCGACGGTCTCCGGCTTGTCGACGACCGCGCCGAACTTGGTGAACAGCTCGGGCAGCTTCGCGTCCTTGACCACCGGGTTCACGAACATGTTCAGCGGCATGTCCTCCTGGAACTTCTTGGAGACCAGGAAGTCCAGCAGGGCCTTGCCGCCCGCCTCGTTCTTCGCACCGTCGAGAAGACCCGCGAACTCCGTCTGGCGGAAGCAGGTTCCGGTCGCGACGCCGGTGGGCGCCTCGGTCGGCTGCGGCTTGGCGAAGAGCACCTCGGCGGGCGGGCTGGACGCGTATGAGACGACCAGCGGCCGGTCCGCCTTGGCCTTCTTGCCACCGGCCGAACCGGAGAACTCCTCGTTGTACGCCTGCTCCCAGCCGTCGACGACCTTGACGCCGTTGGCCTTCAGCTTCTTCCAGTAGTCCTGCCAGCCTTCGTCGCCGTACTTACCGACGCTGCCGAGGAGGAAGCCGAGACCGGGCGACGAGGTCGCGACATTCTCGGTGACGAGGAGGTTCTTGTACTCGGGCTTGATCAGATCGTCGAAGGACTGCGGGGGCGCGAGCTTCTTGTCGGCGAAGTACTTCTTGTCGTAGTTGACGCAGATGTCGCCGGTGTCGACGGGCGTGACGCGGTGCTTGTCCTTGTCGAGTTGCGCCTCGTCGGCCACCTGGCCGAGTCCCTTGGCGACGTACGGCGTGAACAGGTCGTTGTCGAGCGCCCGCGAGAGCAGGGTGTTGTCGACGCCGAAGAAGACATCGCCCTGCGGGGATCCCTTGGTGAGGATCTCCTTGTTGAGGGCCGCGCCCGCGTCACCGCTCTTGAGCACCTTGACCGTGTAGCCGGTCTCCTGGGTGAACTCCTTCAGCACGGCCGGGGAGGCGGCGAAGGAGTCATGGCTGACGAGCGTCACGGTCTTGGACTTCGAGCCGCCGGAGGAGGAGTCCTTGGACTCCCCGCCACAGGCCGCGAGGGTCGAGATGCCGAGAGCGGCGGCGACGGCGGTAACCGTCAACTTCTTGGTGGTGCTCACTGAAATTCCTCCTGGAGTGACCAGGAAGAGACGCGGCCCTGCTCACAAAGTGAGCAGGGCGCAACAGCTTGAGTGGTGACCGAACTTCCTACCCAGAATGACCTGGGCAAGGTTCAGAGGGTCTGCGACCGCTGTGCTGTTTCATAGCGGTGGTCGCACTCTCAGCGCTGTGGCGCTCCCCTGTC
The DNA here is from genome assembly GCF_044389785.1 of Streptomyces sp. NPDC019443. Taxonomy (NCBI): domain Bacteria; kingdom Bacillati; phylum Actinomycetota; class Actinomycetes; order Kitasatosporales; family Streptomycetaceae; genus Streptomyces; species Streptomyces sp. NPDC019443. The sequence goes on along the minus strand of NZ_JBIRYJ010000002.1, from coordinate 897,736 downwards.
GGAATATGTAAATGTTCGAGCCAAGATTACCGCTCGGAGGCCGCGAGCTGTCCGCACGCTCCGTCGATCTCCTGGCCACGGGTGTCGCGGACGGTGACGGGCACACCATGGGACGCGATGGCCTCCACGAACGCCTTCTCGTCCTCCGGGCGGGAGGCCGTCCACTTCGATCCCGGCGTCGGGTTGAGCGGGATCAGGTTCACATGGACCCGCTTGCCCTTGAGAAGGCGGCCCAGCAGGTCGCCCCGCCACGCCTGGTCGTTGATGTCCCTGATCAGTGCGTACTCGATGGAGATGCGGCGGCCCGACTTCTCCGCGTACTCCCAGGCGGCGTCCAGCACCTCCCGTACCTTCCAGCGGGTGTTGACCGGGACCAGGGTGTCGCGCAGCTCGTCGTCCGGCGCGTGCAGCGAGACGGCGAGACGGCACTTGAAGCCCTCGTCGGCGAAGCGCAGCATCGCGGGAACCAGGCCGACGGTCGACACAGTGATGCCGCGCTGCGAGAGCCCGAGCCCGTCCGGCTCGGGGTCGGTGAGGCGGCGGATGGAGCCGACGACCCGCTTGTAGTTGGCGAGCGGCTCGCCCATACCCATGAAGACGATGTTGGACAGCCGCGCCGGGCCTCCCGGCACATCACCGTCACGCAGGGCGCGCATGCCGTCGACGATCTGGTGCACGATCTCGGCGGTCGACAGATTGCGGTCGAGCCCCGCCTGCCCGGTGGCGCAGAAGGGGCAGTTCATCCCGCAGCCGGCCTGCGACGAGATGCACATCGTCACCCGGTCCGGGTAGCGCATCAGGACGGATTCGACGAGCGTGCCGTCGTGCAGCCGCCACAGCGTCTTGCGGGTGGTGTCGTCGTCGCACGAGATGTGCCGGACGACCGACATCAGATCGGGCAGCAACTCGGACGCGAGCTTCTCTCGCGCGGCGGCGGGGATGTCGGTCCACTGTGTGGGGTCGTGGGCGTACCGCGCGAAGTAGTGCTGCGAGAGCTGCTTGGCGCGGAACGGCTTCTCGCCGATCGCGGCGACGGCGTCCTTGCGCTCGGCGGGCGTGAGGTCGGCAAGGTGCCGCGGGGGCTTCTTGGCTCCGCGGGGCGCGACGAAAGTGAGTTCTCCGGGCTTGGGCATGGTCCCACCAGTGTCGCAGACCGAATCTCATGACCTGCGGCCGTTGCCGCCCCGGGTGGGCATCGACGGTCGTTGTTGGTCACTGCTGGGCACCTTCGGCCGGCCCACACACGGCCCAGCCGAAGGGCGTTCTGGCTGGCCAGCACGCCAACGGGCAGCGCCGGCGCTACCGCTGAAGCCGTCGACCACGGCATGGCGAACCTCTCCCCCGCTGTGGTCTCTCTGTCGAAACCGGGCAGGAGGGAGCATCAAGGCCGTGAGCGAGTACTTTGGGGCACTCCGACAAAGCTAGCCGCTGCGGCTTTCCACCGCGGCGGCGACATCGTCGAGGTCCTTCGCGATCGCCCTGCTCACGGCCTTGACGCCGAGGCCGCCGAGCAGCTTTGCGAGCAGACCCATGAAGCCGCCGGGCGGGACGGCCGAGAATGTCATCCGCACGGTCGTCGCCTCCGGCCCGGCGGTCAGCAGCGCGAACTCCGACACATAGTGGGTGCCTTGGGAGTCGGCCTCCACCACAAAACGCTCGGGGGGCTCGCTGGCGGTCACACACATCTCCTCGGTGGCCTCCTTCCCCAGCATCCGCCGGGTCTCGCGCCACCGTGTGCCCGCTCCGAAGCCGCCCTCGGTGAGGACCTCGATCCGCTCCACACCGCTCAGCACGCGCTCCGCGCCCTCAAGGTCGGTCAGGGCCTCCCACACCCGCTCGGGAGACGCCCGGATCACGCGCTCGACGACGACAGTCCTGGTTGCCATGGACCCCATGGAACCACCGGGCTGCGTCAGCCGCATGATCGTGGGCGCAGTCAGCGACGCCTCCGTGGCAGAACGTCGACCTCCGCCGGAATGAAGGCTGATGGCCCAGAGACGGCCCAGTGTCCGACGACAGGCCCTCTACCAACTCCAGTGGTGCTGGTAGAGGGCCTGTCGCTGCTCCGAGACTGCAAGTTCTCCGGGCTTGGGCATGGTGATACGAGTGTCGCAGAGATACGAAGAGGGGCCCGCCGCCTGTGAACAACGAGCCCCTAACACGTAAAAGCGCAGGTCAAATGGGTCAGCCGGACCCGACGAAGATCACCATCAGCAGCCATACCACCGGAGCCGTGGGCAGCAGCGAATCCAGCCGGTCCATGATGCCGCCATGACCTGGCAGCAGCGTGCCCATGTCCTTGATGCCCAGGTCCCTCTTGATCATCGACTCGCCCAGGTCGCCGAGCGTGGCGCTGACCGCGACCGCGAAGCCCAGAAGCAGACCCTGCCACCAGGTGCCGTCGTCGATGAGGAACTGCATGCACAGCGCACCCGCGCCCATCGCGAACGCCACCGCGCCGCCGAGGCCCTCGCGGGTCTTCCCCGGGCTGATGCGCGGCGCGAGCTTGTGCTTGCCGAAGCGCCAGCCGACGGCGTACGCACCCGTGTCGCTGACCACGGTCAGCGCCAGGAAGGTGAGCACCCGCCACGGGCCGTCGTCCGCGGTGAGCATCAACGCGACGAAAGTTGCCAGGAAAGGAACGTAGAAAGCTGCGAAGACGCCCGCCGTGACGTCCTTCAGATAGCCCTCGGGAGGCTCCGTCATCCGCCAGACCAGCACCGCGAGCGCCGTGAGCGCCATGGCGACCCAGGCGCCCTCGGCGCCGCGCACATAACCGGCCACAACCATCGCCGCGCCGCCCACCGCGAGCGGCACCAGCGGAGCCTTGATCCGCTTGCGCTCCTCCAGCCGCGAAGTGAGTTCCCACAGTCCGACCACGACGGCGACCGCGATCACGCCGACGAACACGGCCTTGACGATGAAGAGCGACGCGACGATCACAGCGCCGAGACCGACGCCGACCCCTATGGCCGCGCGCAGATCACGGCCGGCCCGTTTCTTCTGCGGCGGCTCGGGTGCCGACGACGGGGTGGGCATGGGCTCCTGCGGAATCTCGTCGCGGAACAGGGGGCCACCCAGCCGAGCGGCCCCCCGGTCGCGGTCGTTGCTGTCGTCGCGGCGATCGCGGTCGTCGCGGTCTTCGGCGTCTCTACCTGCGTCGGGAAAGTCCGGCACGATGGGCATGGGCCGAGTCTGCTGTGCGTCATGCTCATCGTATGCGGGACCCGCCGGGGCAGGCCCCTGGTCGGGCGGTCCCCAGAAACCGGCTCTCGGCGGGGCCCCCCAGGAAGAGTCGTTCATCAGACCTCGAGCAGCTCGGCTTCCTTGTGCTTGAGCAGCTCGTCCACCTGCGAGACGTACTTCGCGGTGGTGTCGTCGAGCTCCTTCTCCCCGCGGCGGCCCTCGTCCTCGCCGACCTCGCCGTCCTTGATCAGCTTGTCGATGGTCTCCTTGGCCTTGCGGCGCACGGAGCGGATCGAGATCTTGGAGTCCTCGGCCTTGGTCTTGGCGACCTTGATGTACTCCTTGCGGCGGTCCTGAGTGAGCTCCGGGAACACCACCCGGATGATATTGCCGTCGTTGCTCGGGTTGACGCCGAGGTCGGAGTCGCGGATCGCCTGCTCGATGTTGCGCAGCGCGCTCTTGTCGAACGGAGTCACCACGGCCATCCGCGCCTCGGGAACCGAGAACGAGGCCAGCTGGTTGATCGGGGTCAGCGCACCGTAGTAGTCCGCCACGATCTTGTTGAACATCGCCGGGTGCGCACGTCCGGTGCGGATCGCGGCGAAGTCATCCTTGGCGACCAGGACGGCCTTCTCCATCTTCTCCTCGGCCTCGAGGAGGGTCTCTTCGATCACCACTTGCTCCTGCGTGTCTTGAGTGGGCCCGGCGTCAAACTGGGCCGGCGGAACCCTGTGTCGCGTCTTCTCCTGCACGGTGTCCGACCGGCAGGACTTTGTCCATCCCTCGAGGGACGTCCCCCGAGGGGCGTCCTCCGAGTCAGGCGCGGGTGCCCTGGTCGCTCACGAGCGTGCCGATCTTCTCACCCTTGACGGCCCGAGCGATATTGCCCTCGGCGAGCAGTTCGAAGACGAGGATCGGAAGGGCGTTGTCGCGGCAGAGCGTGATGGCGGTGGCGTCGGCGACCTTGAGGTTGCGGGAGAGCACCTCGCCGTACTCCAGCGCGTCGAACTTCACCGCGTCGGGGTTGGTCTTGGGGTCGGAGTCGTAGACCCCGTCGACGCCGTTCTTGCCCATCAGCAGGGCCTCGGCGTCGATCTCCAGGGCGCGCTGCGCCGCGGTGGTGTCGGTGGAGAAGTAGGGCATGCCCATACCGGCGCCGAAGATGACGACGCGGCCCTTCTCCAGGTGGCGTACTGCGCGCAGCGGGATGTACGGCTCCGCGACCTGCCCCATGGTGATGGCGGTCTGGACGCGGGAGTCGATGCCCTCCTTCTCCAGGAAGTCCTGGAGGGCGAGGCAGTTCATCACCGTGCCGAGCATGCCCATGTAGTCGGAACGGGCCCGGTCCATGCCGCGCTGCTGGAGCTCGGCCCCGCGGAAGAAGTTGCCGCCACCGATGACGACCGCGATCTGAGCACCGTCGCGGACAACCGCGGCGATCTCGCGCGCCATGGCGTGTACGACGTCGGGGTCTACGCCGAGCCCTCCACCGCCGGCAAAGGCTTCACCGGACAGCTTCAGCATGAAGCGCCCGACCTTCTTGACGTCGTGGTCGCTCTTGTCGTCGGCAGCCTGTTTGGCGTCCGCGCCCTTGTTCATGGAGATCTCCTCGTGCACATACGAAGAAGGCCATTGCCGTGGGTTACTGGTATCCCTGTCGGCAATGGCCTCCTCGTCAGATCTGCGGTCGTCCGGCGCGAGCGCGACCGGCGACTGCGTAAGGAACCCTAGCGGGCTCCCGTGTCGATCGCTTAACGGGTCAGATGCCGACCTTGATGCGCGCGAAGCGCTTCAGCGTGACACCGGCCTCGTCCAGGACCTTCTGGACGGACTTCTTGTTGTCGAGCGCGTACGGCTGGCCCAGGAGGGTGGCCTCCTTGAAGAAGCCGTTGACGCGACCCTCGACGATCTTCGGGAGGGCGGCCTCGGGCTTGCCCTCGGCGCGCGTGGTCTCCTCGGCGACGCGGCGCTCGGCCTCGACGACCTCGGCCGGGACGTCCTCACGGGAGAGGTACTTCGGCGCGAAGGCGGCGATGTGCTGCGCGACGCCCTTGGCGACCTCGGCGTTCTCCTTGTCGAGCTCGACGAGGACGCCGATCTGCGGCGGGAGGTCAGGCATGGTGCGGTGCATGTACGCAGCGACGTACCCACCGGTGAACTGCGCGAAGCGGTCCAGGACGATCTTCTCGCCGAGGTTGGCGTTGGCCTCGTCGACGTACGCCTGGACGGTCTTGCCGGGCTCGATCTCGGAGGCGAGCAGCGCCTCGATGTCGGCCGGGGAGCTCGCGGCGACGTGGGCGGCGAGCGCGGCCGCGACGGCCTGGAACTTGTCACCCTTGGCGACGAAGTCCGTCTCGCACTTCAGCTCGACGAGGACACCGGAGGTGTTGTCGTCCGAGATGAGGGAGACGACGGCGCCGTTCTCGGCGGAGCGGCCCTCGCGCTTGGCGACGCCCTTTTGGCCCTTGATGCGCAGAGCCTCGACGGCCTTGTCGACGTTGCCGTCGGCCTCGTCCAGCGCCTTCTTGCAGTCCATCATGCCGGCGCCGGTGAGCTCACGGAGCTTCTTGACGTCAGCGGCGGTGTAGTTCGCCATGTCCTTGAATCTCTCTCGAAAGTCGAAAGTCGAAGATCTACGGGTGAGCGGCGGGGGCCGGTGCTTGTGACACCGTCCCCCGCCGTCAACTACCGAACCTGAGCGGTCAGGCCTGCTCGGCGTCCGCGGCCGGCTTCTCGTCCTCGGCGGCCGGGGCCTCGGCAGCCGGAGCCTCAGCAGCGGGGGCCTCAGCAGCGGCCTCGGCCGGCTTCTCGGCCTCGGCGGCGGCCGGAGCCTCGGCAGCCTCGTCGGAGTCCGCCTTCTTCTCGCCCTCGAGGAGGTCGCGCTCCCACTCGGCGAGCGGCTCGCCGGCGGCCTTCTCGCCCGGCTTGGAGTCACCGGTGGCGACGCCGGAACGGGCGATGAGGCCCTCGGCGACGGCGTCGGCGATCACGCGGGTGAGCAGGGTGACGGAGCGGATCGCGTCGTCGTTGCCCGGGATCTTGTAGTCGACCTCGTCGGGGTCACAGTTGGTGTCCAGGATCGCGACGACCGGGATGTGGAGCTTGCGCGCCTCACCGACGGCGATGTGCTCCTTCTTGGTGTCGACGATCCAGACGGCGCTGGGCACCTTCTGCATCTCGCGGATACCACCGAGGGTCTTCTCCAGCTTGGCCTTCTCGCGGGAGAGGACCAGGAGCTCCTTCTTGGTGAGGCCGGACGCGGCCACATCCTCGAAGTCGATCTGCTCAAGCTCCTTCAGACGCTGAAGGCGCTTGTAGACGGTGGAGAAGTTGGTGAGCATGCCGCCCAGCCAACGCTGGTTGACGTACGGCATGCCAACGCGCGTCGCCTGCTCGGCGATGGCCTCCTGGGCCTGCTTCTTGGTGCCGACGAACATGATGGAGCCGCCGTGCGCGACGGTCTCCTTGACGAACTCGTAGGCGCGGTCGATGTACGACAGCGACTGGAGCAGGTCGATGATGTAGATGCCGTTGCGCTCCGTGAAGATGAATCGCTTCATCTTCGGGTTCCAACGACGGGTCTGGTGACCGAAGTGGACGCCGCTTTCCAGCAGCTCCCGCATCGTGACGACGGCCATGGCCGTATCTCCTTGGATTCTCGGTTATGTCCTGACGCCCCGACGCGCCGTGCCACAAGGGACCGAGGAGCGCGGCCACCGACCTGAAGAGGGTGTGGTGGCGGGGCGTGCGAAGTCGACCCGGTGACCCGGATCGCCAGAAGAAGTGTACGGGACCGGCGCGGTGCCGGGTGACGGCGCTGTCCACAACCGGTCAGTACTCCACAGATCGGGACCATGATCCACGCGGTTGCGGGGTTCCGCGGGACGGTCTGTGCCATGTACCGCCACATCCGCAGATCCATCCGCAGACTTCTCGTACCCGTAGTCGCCGTTGTCGTTGCCCTTGCCGCTGCCCTGCTCATTGGGGGCGCGCCCCCGGCGTCTGCCCTCGATCGCGACCGGAGCTGGCCGGTGGGTCCGCCGCGGCCCATCGTCGTACGCGGCTGGGAGCCACCGGACTCGGCGTACGGGCCGGGGCACCGCGGCGTGGATCTGGCCGCGCCGCCGGGCACCCCGGTGCGGGCCGCGGCGCCCGGCCGGGTCTCCTTCGCGGGCCGGGTCGCGGGCCGCGGCGTCCTCTCCCTCACCCTCACCGGTACGGGTGAACCGCCGCTGCGCACGACGTACGAACCCGTGCGCCCGCTGCTCCCCGAGGGCACGGAGGTGAGCGCCGGCCAGGTGGTGGCGACCGTCGAGCCGGGCCCTTCGCACTGTGCGGCCGGCTGTCTGCACTGGGGGCTGCTGCGCGGCGCGGAGTATCTGGATCCGCTGTCTCTGCTGCCGCCCTGGCTGCTGCGCCGATCGCCGTCCCGGCTGCTGCCGGTGTTCGGCGTCCCGCCTCTTGAGGCGACTGTCGCTCCGGTCGCCGCACGGGTTGCCGCGCCCGTTCTCGCGGGGGCGTCCGGGACAGCACTGCACGCGGCGTTGCTGCTGATCACAGTCGCCCTGACGCACCGGGGCCTGCGCCGGGCTCCGGAACCCGGCCCACCGGGCCCTCCCGGTCCGCGAGGCCCTTGCGGGGTCAGCCCTGCACGCCCCGCAGGGCCATCGACACTGCCGCCTCGGCGATCGCCGCCGGGTCCTCCGCCGCGCCGATCTCGATGCGGCGCACCGCGGCGTCCACCACGCCCTGCAGCAGCATCGCCGCCAGCCGGGGCTGGTCGTGCCCCAGCTCGCCGAGCGCCTCCACGATCATCGCGATCAGCCCGCCGTGCGCGGCACGGATCTTCTCCCGTGCCCCGGCGTCCAGCTCACTCGCGGAGATCGCGACAACGGCCCGGTGGCGCCGGTCGCCGACGAGCTCCAGCTGCTGGCGTACGTACGCCTCGACCTTGCCCTCTGCCGTGTCGGCCTGCTGCATCGCGGCCTCGACCTCCGCCGCCCAGACCGGGAAGTCGACCGCGCAGAGCTCCTCGACGACCGCGGCGCGCGAGCGGAAGTACTCGTAGACGGAGGACCTGGCCAGGCCCGTGCGCTCGGCGAGGGCGGGGAAGGTCAGCGCCTCCGTACCGCCTTCGGACAGCAGGGAGCGCGCGGCGTCCAGCAGGGCGCCGCGCTGCATGGTCCGGTGCTCGGCCACAGAGGCCGCTCGAATCCTGGGCACGCCTCCACTCTACGGATGAGGCAGGGACGATTCAGCGTCAACGTCCGACGTCGGCCAGCTTCGCCCGCAACTGAAGCACCGACTTCGTATGGATCTGGCTGACCCTGCTCTCTGTGACGCCGAGGACATTGCCGATCTCGGCGAGGGTGAGGCCCTCGTAGTAGTAGAGGGTGACGACGGTCTTCTCGCGCTCCGGCAGGGTGTTGATGGCGCGCGCGAGCAGCCGGCGCAACTCCCGGTCCTCTGCCACCTCGACCGGGTTGTCGGCGGCGGTGTCCTCGAGGGTGTCCATCAGGCTGAGCCGGTCGCCGCCCTCGCCGCCGACGTGCAGCAACTCCTCCAGCGCGACGACATTGGCCAGCGACAACTGGCTGAAAACCACATGCAGTTCCTCAACCGCGATGCCCATTTCAGCGGCAACCTCGCACTCCGAAGGCGTACGTCTCAGCTGCGCTTCGAGCGTGGCGTAGGCGCGCTCCACGGCCCTGGCCTTCTGCCGCACGGAGCGCGGGATCCAGTCGAGCGCGCGGAGCTCGTCGATCATCGCGCCACGGATCCGGGTGATCGCGTATGTCTCGAACTTGATGGACCGTTCGATGTCGAACTTCTCGATTGCGTCGATGAGTCCGAAGACTCCGGAGGAGACGAAGTCCGCCTGTTCGACGTTGGGCGGCAGCCCGACGCTCACCCGGCCCGCGACGTACTTCACCAGCGGTGAGTAGTGCAGGATCAACTGCTCCCGCAGCCGCTCGTCACCCGTGGCCTTGTACGACCGCCACAACTCGTCGAGCGACGAGGGAGCGGGGGGCCGCACGGTGCCACGGGCAGCGGGTGGCACTGCCGCGCGGTCAGACCCGGAGGTGTGCTGGGGCATGCGTTGCCTTGAGCCGTTCTGCTGTGAGGGGGGAAGGGACGAGCGTCTGGGCCGGAATCGAGGTGAGCGTAGCGTGACTGCGGCGTTGCGGTGGGCGAAGGGCGGGGGAACGAACCTGTGCGGGTACCTGCCGTCGCCCATACCTTCGAACCGGTGCCGACGCCGTCGGCGCCGGCCCCTCAGGTGTCGCCGACAGGCCTGCAAAGGTCATCGCCATCACCTTTTCACCCGAATGCTCCAGGTCAAGGACCGCCTCGCCGCGCGTTCGAACCGCCGATCGCCGTGTGCGTCAACTGCCAGCCGTCCCCGCGCCGTTCCACGAAGCCCAGCGAGTGCAGTTCGTACAGCCTGCCGAGCGTCTCGTCGGTCGTCGTCCCGGCGTCGCGGGCCACCTGCTCCCCGCCGACCGCGCCATGGGCCGGAAGGGCCTCAAGAACCCGTGCGCTCATGGGATCCAGTAGATCCCTGGGGAGCACAGGACCACGTCTGTCCGGTGCCAGCTCGCCGATGCCGCCGACCAGCTCGGCCACTTCGTCGGCATCCGTGACCAGCACGCCCTCACCGCGCAGGAGTTCGTGCACACCGGCCGAGAGCCCGCTGGTGGCAGGCCCGGGAACTCCCATCGTGAAGCGTCCGAGCTTCTGCGCGCTGCGCGCCGTGACCAGCGAACCGCTTCGGTACTCGGCCTCGACCACGACGGTGCCCCTGGTCAGTGCTGCGATCACCCGGTTCCGCAGGATGAATCTGCTGGGCGTGGGATGACTGCCCGGCGCCAACTCCCCGATGACCAGCCCCTGTTCCGCGATGCGCCCGATCAATTCGGCATGGCCGCGCGGATAGACGACATCGACACCGCAGGCGAGTACGGCGACGGTGGCCCCGCCCGCGGACAGTGCGCCGCGGTGCGCGGAGCCGTCGACCCCGAACGCCGCCCCCGACACCACGACCCAGCCGCGCTCCGCGAGCCCGGAACCGAGGCCGGCCGCCATGTGCGCCCCATACGGCGTGCAGGCTCTGGCCCCCACGACGGCGACGGAGCGCAGCGCCCATTTGCGCAGGTCGGCCCCTCCTCGCGTCCAGAGCCCGATGGGTCTGGCGTCCCCGAGGTCGTCGAGCTGGGTGGGCCATTCCTTGTCGCCGGGGCAGATGAAGCGTCCTTTGACCGCGGCGACCGCCGCCAGATCCCGGTCCGGCTCGGCCGCCGCCGCCCGTATCCGGTAGCCCGCCAGCCGCCGCGCCGTGGCCCCGGCAAGCGCCGCGTCCTCGTGCTCCGCCGAGGTGAGCCGCGCCCATAGCTCCGTGGCCCCGAACTCGCGCAGCCACCGCCCGCCGTGCTCGTCGCCCGGCTCGATCACCCGCGACAGCGCGGCCCGCGCGATCCGCTCCCGCTCCCCCGCACCCGCCCCCGATTCGCGCATCAGTGCCCTCCCCCGCCGACCGGCATGGGCGCACCGCGGGAGATCCCGGTGCGCAGCTCCAGTGCCAGGTCCACGTCGTACGCCTGCGGCCGGTCCCGTGCCGCCAGGTCCGCGATCGTCCACGCCACCCGCAGCACCCGGTCGAGTCCGCGCGCCGTGAGCAGACCCCGCTCCAAGTCCCGCTCGGCCGCGGCCAGTGCCCCGGGCGCGACCAGCCAGCGCGTACGCAGTTCATGGCCCGGCACCTCGCTGTTGGCGCTCCAGGGGGTGTCCCGCAGCCGGGCCGCGGCGCGCTCCCTGGCCTCCCGGACCCGTGCCGCAACGGCCGCCGTCGGCTCACCCCGGCCGCCCTGGCAGAGCAGGTCGCTGCGGCTGACGGGCTCGACCTCCACCCGCAGATCGACCCGGTCGAGCAGCGGCCCGGACAGCCGCGCCTGATACCGCCGGATCACCGACGGCGGGCACTCGCACCCCGCCCCCTGCAGCGTGTGCCGCCCGCAGGGGCAGGGGTTGGCCGCGAGGACCATCAGAAAGCGGGCCGGCAACCGCACCACCCCCGCGCTGCGCGCCACCACCACGTGCCCCGACTCCAGCGGCTGCCGCAGGGCGTCCAGCGCCTTGCCCGAGAACTCGGGGGTCTCGTCGAGGAACAGCACGCCGCGGTGGGCCAGCGACACCGCTCCGGGCCTCGGCAGCCCGTTGCCTCCACCGACCAGCGACTGCATCGTCGCCGAGTGGTGGGGCGCGCAGTACGGCGGCGTACGCACCAGGGGCTCCCCCGGCGGCAGGATGCCCGCCACCGAGTGCACTGCCGTGACCTCCAGGGACTCCCGTCTGGTCAGCGGCGGAAGCACCCCGGGCAGCCGCTCCGCCAGCATGGTCTTGCCCGCGCCCGGCGGTCCGTGCAGCAGCAGATGGTGGCCACCGGCGGCGGCAACCTCCAGAGCCGTGCGTGCCGCGCGCTGCCCGGCGACATCGGCCAGGTCGGGGCCGTCCGCCGGCTCCCTCGCCAGCCCCGTGCCCACCCCCGCGCCGGGCACCATCAGCCCGGCCAGCATGGGGTCCGGGCTGCCCTCAGGGACCGGCTCCTCCTCGGGCACCGGTTCATTGGTCAGTACTGCGATGAGCTGCCGCAGGCTCCGCACACCGAGGACCGAAACTCCCGGCACCAGTGAGGCCTCCCCCGCAGTCTGCTCGGCGACGACCACCTGCTGGTAGCCCGCCTCGGCGGCCGCAAGGACGGCGGGCAGCACCCCGCGCACCGGCCGCACCCGGCCGTCCAGGCCCAGCTCGCCGATCAGCACCAGATCGGCGATGTACTTGGGGTCGATGCGCTCCGCCGCGCCCAGCACGGCACAGGCCACAGCAAGATCGAACCCGCTTCCGCCCTTCGGCACGGACGCCGGGCTGAGGCCCACGGTGAGCTTCTTCTGCGGCCACTCGGCGCCGGAGTTCACCACCGCCGCCCTGACCCGGTCCCGGCTCTCCACCAGGCTCTTGTCCGGTAACCCCACCAGGGTGAACGCGGCCACGCCCGGCTCCAGGTCCGCCTGGACCTCGACCACCACGCCCTCGACGCCCACCAGCGCCACGGAACAGGAACGCGCGAACCCCATCAGGCCACCCCCCGCGCGTGCTCGACGAGCGGTGCGCCACGTCTGGGCAGCACCACGCCCACGAGATCGATGCGCACCCCGCCGGGCGGCGGTCCGCCGTGCCGCTCCAGCCAGCATTCGGCGAGCTGTCTCAGCCGCTCCGCCTTCGTCGGCGTGACCGCGGCCATCGGATGCTCGTACGGTCCGTCAGCACCAGCTCTGCGGGTCTTGACCTCGCAGACGACCACCGCGTCGCCGTCCCGGGCGACGATGTCGATCTCACCGGCCCGCCCACAGCGCCAGTTCCGTGCCAGCACAGTCATGCCGGCACCGGCAAGCAGCCGCGCCGCCAGATCCTCGCCGTACCGCCCCAGTGCCCCCGTCGCGTTCATATCGGCACCACCTCCGGCACCGACTGTGACGCGTCAGACCACCCTTAGTGGATCTTGGTGGATAACCCGTCCATTGTGGATAACTCAGCCACCCGAGCGTCAGCCGCCGGGAAGCTCGAGATCGCTCTTGTTCAGCTCCTCGATATTCACGTCCTTGAACGTGAGCACGCGTACCTGCTTGACGAACCTGGCCGGTCGGTACATGTCCCAGACCCAGGCATCCGCCATCGATACTTCGAAGAAGACCTCACCCTGTACGGAGTGCACCTGCATCTCGTAGTCATTGGTGAGGTAGAAGCGACGCTCGGTCTCGATCACGTATTTGAACAGCCCGACGACGTCTCGGTACTCCCGGTAGAGCTTCAGCTCCATCTCGGTCTCGTACTTCTCGAGGTCCTCGGCGCTCATGGCATGTTCCCCTTCAGCCGTGCGTCCCCCTATTGTGCTCCAGCCCCCTGCGCCCCTAGACGATTTCTGGGGCCAGGACCACCGGCGCACTCGGAGGACCCTCGTCGAACAGCGTGCGCAGCAGCTCGGCGAGCCTGGTCGGATACACCGTCTCACGCGCCGCCGACAGTTCGGCGTAGGTCCACCACCTCAGCCCAGCGACACTGCGTTGCTCGAGCTCCGTCAGTCCGTGCGGGGCCGTCACCGTCTGCGAGGTACGTGCCAGGAAGTACCACTCGTCCTGGTCCCAGCGCCGTCCGTCGAACGGGAATGAGCAGGTCCGGCGCCACAGCACCGGGCCCAGTTCCACCTCTGTGATCCCGGTCTCCTCGGCCAGCTCGCGCAGCGCGGCCTCCTGTCGGGTCTCGTCGCCCTCCAGGCCGCCGCCCGGTGTGAACCACCAGCGGTCGGCCGGATCCTCGGGCTCGTACCCGTGCATCAGCAGAATGCGGTCCTGCGGATCGAGCAGCACGACCCGTGCGACCTTCCGCAGCTCGTCCTCGGGAGCCCGCAGCTCCTTCTCAGGGGCCGGCCCGCCGTCACGGTCCCGCAGCTCCCTCTCGTGGTCCCGGCCCTCGCGGCCCTCAGCCGACACCGGCGGCCGCCGTTCCGCGGCCCGAGCCCCCGCGTCCGCCGCCACCGGCGCCCGAGGCCCCGCGCCCCTTCCTCGAAAGCCGTCGCGCGATCGGACCGTACGTCGCACCGCCCACGATCAACAGGGCCCCGACCACCACCGCCCCGACCACCAGCTTCACCGGGCCCAGCTGCGACACTCCGCCCGGCAGCACAGCGAAGCCCTGCGGCCGGTCCAGCAGACCGCCGTCCAGCGGCCATGCCACGGCGTCCAGCCGCGCCGTCACCGCCGAGCGCGGCACCGACCCCTGCCCAGGGTCCTGGAGGTGTACGCGGGAGTCCAGCGAGCCTCTGCGCTCGTCGCCCAGCAGGAACAGCTGCCCCTTGGGGACCGTGGCCGTGAAGCGGTCCGGCGAAGCGAGCCCCTTGTTGCGCAGATACGGTTCCTCAACCGCCGTGCCGTTGACCGTCAGCTTGCCGCCGTCGCCGCAGCAGGCGATCTTGTCGCCACCCACGCCCACCACCCGCTTCACCATCGGCATATCGCCCCACTGCGCATCGCGGAACACCACGATGTCGCCGCGCCTCACCTGGTCGCCGTCTATCCGCTGCGCCAGTACCCGGTCACCCGCCATCACGGTCGGGGACATCGAGTCGGTCGGCACTGTGTACGGCTGGTAGACCACGGCCCCCCAGATGAACCCCCCGAGGAAGAGCACACAGCCGACGGCCACGGCCAGGCCCGACAATGCACTGCCGAGCCGGCCGCGGCCGTCGTCCGTACGTACTGTTCCGCTCATCCCAGCGCTCCCCACCTCGGAGATTCGGTCCCCGAGAGCCATCCTCGGAGATCGGCGATCTGGGACGGCACCCTACCCGGCGGTATGCCCCGCGGTCAGCCTCCTGCGGCGCCACAGCGCGAAGGGCAGAACGCCCAGGACGGGACCGGCCGACATGACAGCGGCAGCGGTGTTGATCCCGGGCTGGTCGAAGGTGCCGGGCACTGGCAGCGTCGACCAGCGGTTCAGCGGCCAGGCCACCACGACAGCGCGTCCGACGACCTTGTCGACCGGTACGAAGCCGTTGTTCACGTCTTCCATGTGGTAGCGGGAGTCCCTGGAGTTCTGGCGGTGGTCGCCCATCACCCAGATCCGGTCCTTGGGCACCTTGAACGGGCCGAAGGCCTGGTCGTCGCAGGGGGTGTCGCCGGGGTAGATGTACGGCTCGTCGAGCGCCTTCCCGTTGACCCTGACCGGGCCGCCCTTCTTGCACTCCACCGTGTCGCCGGCGATCGCGATCGTCCGCTTGATCAGGTCCTTTTCCTCGGACGACGGCATCAGGCCGATGAAGCTGAGGAAGTTCTGCACGGGGTTCGGTTCGGGGGTGGGCTCGCCCTCCAGCCAGCCGCCCGGGTCGTGGAAGACGACGACCTCACCGCGCTCGGGCTCCGAGCCGAACCACGGGGTGAGCTTGTCGACCAGCACCCGGTCGCCGCGCTGCAGGGTGTTCTGCATCGAGTCGGAGGGGATCGAGAAGGCCTGCACCAGGAAGGTCTTGATGAGCAGCGCGAGAAGCAGCGCGATACCGATCAGGAGCGGCAGTTCCTTCCAGAAGGATCGCTGCTTCTTCTGTCCCGTACCACTGTCCTCGGAGGATCCGCTCTCGGCGTCCACCGTTCCCGCCGTCCCCGGCGTCCGAGCCGCCGCTTCGTCCGTTACGGCCGCGGGCGGCTCGGCGAGCTTCCCCGGCCTTTCCTCCGGCTCGTCGTGTCCGGATCGTGCGCCGACGGCCACATCCCCCACATCCACTCCTCACTCCGTGCGAACCGCCTGCCCCGAAGTCGGAGCAAGCCCACCACTCCCATAACGAGCGGGAGTTCCGCAGGGCTCGGGAGCAGGATCATCCCGTTCAGATCCTGAGGTGACACCCTATTCGACGGGGAGAGCGCCGAGGTCGACCCGGCACGCGCGTTCGGGACGGATGCGTATGTCTCCGGCTCTTCCAGTTTGCGCCAGTGGCTGACCGGCCAGGCGATGACGACCGCTCGCCCGACGACCTCCTCCTCCGAGACGGTGCCCCGGTCCTTCTCGTCGAGGTGGAAGCGCGAGTCAGCCGAGTTGGCCCGGTGGTCGCCCATCACGAAGATCCGCCCAGCCGGCACCTTGACCTCGAACTTGAGCGTTGAGGGAACGTTTCCGGGGTTCAGATACGGCTCGATGAGCGGTACGCCGTTGACGGTGACCCGCCCGTCCTTGTCGCAGCACTTGACGGTGTCCCCGCCGACCGCGACCACCCGCTTGATCAGGTCCTGCTCGTCGTCCGACGGCAGCAGCCCTATGAAGGTCAAGCCCTGCTTGACCTGTTTGACGACGATCGGGTCGTCCTTCTTGGGGGCCTGCTCCTGCTGGAGCCAGCCGCCGGGATCCTTGAAGACGACGACATCCCCGCGCTGCGGCTTGGAGCCGAACCACGGGGTGAGCTTGTCCACCAGTACGCGGTCCTGGATCCGTATGGTCTGCTCCATCGAGCCCGACGGGATCACGAAGGCCTGCACCAGGAACGTCTTCAGGACCAGCGCGATCAGCAGCGCCACGGTGATCAGGAGGGGTATCTCCTTCACGGCCGACCGGCGGCGCTTGCGCTTCACCTTCTGCGCGAGTCTGCGCCGCTCCGCCCGGCCGGGCAGCGTCCTGGCGCCGTCCGTCGGCCGGGTTCCGGTCGGCAGCCGGGTGTCGGCCCGGTGACTCGCACGACGCCCGCGGTTACCCATGGGCGCCGCCCGGCATTCGTTCCGCCTCAGGTACGCCCACGAAGACGTCGGTCCCCTCCAGCGAGGTCCAGCGCCCGATCGGCCAGCCGATCCAGTCCGCCCGTCCGATCACCTTGTCGACGGGCACCATGCCGCCGCCGGGCTCCCCGAGATGGTCGCGGGAGTCACGCGAGTGGCTCCGGTGGTCCCCCATGACCCACAAAGTGCCCTGCGGAACGACGATGTCGAAAGGGACCTCGGACGGGACGTCGTCGGGATGGAGATATCTCTCGTCGACCGGTACGCCGTTCACCTCGACCCTGCCCCCCTTGTCGCAGCAGACCACTCTGTCACCGCCCATACCGACGACGCGCTTGACGAAGTCGGTCTCGGCAGGCTCGGCCAGCCCCAGCGCCGCGAGCGCGCCACGCGTCAGGGTGCTGACCGGATTCTCCTCCAGACCCTCCTGTACGAAGGATCCGGTGCCGTCGAAGACGACGATGTCCCCCCGCTGGGGCCCGGAACCGAAACGGTACGCCAGCTTGTTCACCAGTACCCGGTCGCCGACCTGAAGGGTGGGCTCCATGGAGCTGCTGGGGATCTGGAAGGGCTGCACCACGAAGTGACTGAACAGCAGCACGACGACGGTGCAGACGACGCCGAGCAGCCCGGCCCTGCGCCAGGACATCCCGGAGAGACGTTTTCCCAACTGTCCGGAGGGGCTCGATGAACGCACAGAACGCGACCCCTCTCCCTCTTCCCCGGTTTCGGGGGCGGAAGAGCGGTCGCGCTCCGTGTGCTTCGCTTCGGTGTCCATCGGGGCCAGAGCCTATCCGGCGGCCCTGTGAACCCGGCGTCAGTGTGAGCCGAAGCTCAGGCGCGAGAGGCGAGCCGAAGCTCAGTTGTCGCGCTTCTCCTTGATCTTGGCGGCCTTGCCGCGCAGGTCGCGGAGGTAGTACAGCTTCGCGCGACGGACGTCACCGCGGGTGACGAGCTCGATCTTCTCGAAGATCGGGCTGTGCACCGGGAAGGTGCGCTCGACGCCGACGGAGAAGGAGACCTTGCGGACCGTGAAGGACTCGCTGACGCCCGAGCCCTGGCGGCGGATGACAACGCCCTTGAACTGCTGGATACGCGAGCGGTTGCCCTCAATGACGCGAACGTGGACGTTCACGGTGTCGCCGGGACGGAAGGCGGGGACGTCGCTGCGCAGCGACGCGGAGTTGACGGAGTCGAGCAGGCTGGCCATGAAGGTCTGCTTCCTCGCCGATGCCACAGGTCATCAGCGGAATGATCGAGATGAGAATCAGAGTGCCGTCCACGTCGAGCGGGCGTCGTTCCCCCTGTGGCAGGGGCGCACGCCGGACGTACAGCAGCGGCCTATTCTTCCACGGCCTCGGGCCTGCGCCAAAATCGGCCGCCGGGCTCCGGCGCCCAGCCCAGGATGGAGAGGATCTCCCGGTCCTTCTTGTCGAAGACGGCCGGGTCGCAACGCTCAATCAGGTCGGGCCTGTTGGATGCCGTACGGCGGAGCGCCTCGTCCCGCCGCCAGCGCGCGATCTTCCCGTGGTGCCCGCTGATCAGCACCTCCGGAATGGCGCGTCCGCGCCACTCGGGCGGCTTTGTGTAGACGGGGCCTTCGAGCAGATTGGCCATCGCGCCGGGCGCGAAGGAGTCGTCCCGGTGCGATTCGGCGTTGCCCAGGACCCCGGGCAGCAGCCGCGCCACGGCCTCGGTGATCACCAGTACGGCCGCCTCGCCGCCGGCCAGGACGTAGTCGCCGATGGACACCTCGTAGACCGGTATCCGGGTGGCGTACTCGTCGATGACCCGGCGGTCGATGCCCTCGTACCGAGCGGGGGTGAAAATCAGCCACGGCCGCTCGGAAAGCTCGACGGCGAGCCCCTGGGTGAAGGGGCGGCCGCTGGGTGTGGGCACGACCATGACCGGGCCGTGCGCGCCCGCCTCGTAGCCGCTCGCCAGCGCGTCGTCGAGGGCGTCGCCCCAGGGCTCGGTCTTCATGACCATGCCGGGGCCGCCGCCGTAGGGGGTGTCGTCGACGGTGTTGTGCCGGTCGTACGTCCACTCACGCAGGTGGTGCACATGGACATCGAGCTGCCCACGCGCGCGTGCCTTGCCGACGAGCGAGACGTTCAGCGGTTCCAGGTACTCGGGGAAGATCGTGACGACGTCGAGCCGCATCAGGCATCGTCCTCGGCATCGCGCGACGATGCGATCTCCGCCTCGCTGTCGTCGATGAGCCCGGGCGGCGGGTCGATGACGGCGCGCTGCTTCTCGAGGTCGATCTCGGTCACGATCTCCTCGACGAAGGGGATCATCACCTCGCTGCCGTCGGGCCGCTCGACGATGAACAGGTCCTGCGAGGGCAGATGGCTGATCTCGGTGATCCGGCCGATCCCGGTACCGTCGGCGAGGACGACATCGAGGTCCATCAGCTGATGGTCGTAGAACTCCTCGGGGTCCTCGGGGACTTCTGCCGGGTCCACCTCGGCGATCAGCAGGGTGTTGCGCAGGGCCTCGGCGGCGTTGCGGTCCCGTACTCCCTCGAAGCGCAGCAGCAGCCGGCCGCTGTGCACCCGGCCGGTCTCGATCGTCAGCGGTCCGGTGGTGGCCGGGTCGGTGGCCAGTACGGCGCCGGGCGCGAGCCGCAGTTCCGGCTCGTCCGTGCGCACCTCGACGGTGACCTCGCCCTTGATGCCGTGGGCGCGGCCGATCCGCGCGACTACCAACTGCACTTAGCACTCTCTCCTGTCGACGACTACGGGCCGGGGACGGCCATAAGGCCCTCCCCGGCCCGTGCCGGTGCTGCGTAGGTCAGTGAACCTGGGCCACGTCGACGAGGTCGACGCGGATGCCACGGCCACCAATGGCGCCCACGACGGTGCGCAGGGCGCGCGCGGTGCGGCCATTGCGGCCGATCACCTTACCGAGATCGTCGGGGTGAACCCGGACCTCGAGCACGCGACCGCGGCGCAGATTGCGCGAGGCCACTTGCACATCGTCCGGGTTGTCGACGATGCCCTTCACGAGGTGCTCGAGAGCCTCCTCGAGCATGCTCAGGCCTCGGTCGACTCGGTGGACGGGGCCTCAGCAGCCTCGTCCGCCTTCTTGTCGGTCTTCTTCGCCTTCGGGGTGATGGCCTCACCCTTCGGCTCGTCACCCTCGAGGCCCTTGGTGAAGGCATCGAACGCGGCGCGCTTGTCCTTCGGCTCCGCGACGAGCAGCGGCGCCGGGGCCGGCAGGCCCTTGTGCGCCTGCCAGTCACCGGTGAGCTTCAGGATCGCGAGAACCGGCTCGGTCGGCTGGGCACCGACGGACAGCCAGTACTGCGCACGCTCCGAGTTGACCTCGATGCGCGAGGGATTCTGCACCGGGTGGTACAGGCCGATCTCCTCGATGGCCCGGCCGTCACGGCGGGTACGGGAGTCGGCGACGACGATGCGGTAGTGAGGCGAACGGATCTTGCCCAGACGCTTCAGCTTGATCTTGACTGCCACGGGAGTGGTGTCTCCTGGTCTTGACGTGGTTGGGCACAACGAGATGCCACGTGGGGTTGCGGTACTCGGGTGCCCGATGGACGCGTCAGCCGGAGGCGAGAGGGTTCCTGTGCGGCTGTCGAGTACAGCTTGCCATTGTGCCACAGACCTGCAGCGGGCTTGCACCCGGCCGGTGTCGCACCGCCCCCGCCGGCGGCCCGACCCGGCGGGCGGAGGTCATCAGCTCGCGGCGGCGACTACTTCCGGGATACGGAAAGGTTTGCCGCAGCCGCCGCAGACGATGGGAGCCTGGGCGAGAACGGACGGGACGACGCGGACATTGCGGCCGCAGTCGCACACGGCCTTGACCCGCACGCCACCGCCGGACGAGCCGTGCCGGGCGGCCGGCCCGCGGAAGGTGCGCTTGGTGTCGGAGGCCGTCGCAACGGTGTGCGCCTTGAGGGCGCGCTGCAGTCTCTCGATCGTGGGTCGGTACCGCCGCTTCGCCTCGGGGTTGAGCGCGACCAGCGAGAAGCCGCTGCTGGGGTGCGGCTCGTCGACATGGTCCAGGCCCATCTCCTCGGCGATCGCCAGGAATCGGCGGTTGTGATAGCGGCCGGCGCGGGAGGTGTCGCGGACACCTCGGGCGGCGGCGATGCCATGGACTGCCTCGTGGAGCAGTCGCTCGAAGGAGAGCTCGTGGCCGCAGGCGGACGAGGACTCTCCGATCAGGGACTCTGGCGCGGCAAGATCCGGCAGCTCGGGGTGGTGCCGCTGAATATCGGCCCACGCCTGTGCCAGCTCTGCGGCGAGAACAGGTGGTGTCGTGCTCACGTCGTGATAACGAGCCGGGGCGCTCGCGGGTTCCATTCCGGGGCATCCCAAATAATTTGCACGTACCAGTCAGTTGCCGTTGATGCGTCCGGACGAGGGCGGGTGCGCCGATCTGCGGAGAAGCTTCACAGCTCACATCAAGGTGGTACGTAGCGGCGCGTACGCCCCCGCGCGTAGACAAGGGCCGTGCGCCGGGGCGGCTGCCCGACTCCGGGCAGCGTGCGCCTCAGCGGGCCGCGTCAGTAGGCGCGAGCCACGATCGCGACAGTACCCGGCGCGTCATCGGCCTCAGGAACCGACCCGTCCTCGGCGACCAGACACCGTACGGACACGGCCTGCTCGGCGAGCTTGTCCTCGCCTTCCTGGCCCAGGGTCGACCAGGGGATACGGGCCCAGCCGCCGGCGACCGCGGCCTCTGCGGCCTCCTCGACCGTCGTCACGTCGGTCGTACGGGACTCGCGGCGGTCGCGCGACTCCTTCAGCAGCTGCGCCTGGTCCTCCTCGAGGACCTTGGGCAGCAGCTCGGCCAGCGCCTCGATCCGCACCGGTTCCTTGCCCCCGGGGATGCGACGGGCCAGCATCGCGGTGCCCGCCTCCAGGTCGCGCGGGCCGACCTCGATGCGTACCGGAACGCCCTTGAGCTCCCAGTCGACCGCGCGGCGACCGAAGGGGGTGTCGGTGCGGTCGTCGATCTGCACGCGCAGGCCCGCGGCCTTGAGCCGGTCGCCGATCTCCCGGACCTTGGCGACCGCCTCGTCGCCCTTGATGGCCATGACGACGACCTGGACGGCCGCGAGACGCGGCGGGACGCGCAGTCCGTTGTCGTCGCCGTGCGACATGATCAGACCGCCGACCATCCGGGTGGACGAGCCCCAGGAGGTCTGCCAGGCAAGCTCCTGCTTGCCGTCCTTCGACAGGTACGTGGTGTTGAAGGCCTTGGAGAAGTTGGTGCCGAGCTCATGGCTCGTACCCATCTGAAGGGCCTTGCCGTCGCCCATCATGGCTTCGAGCGTAAGGGTGTTGATGGCGCCGGCGAAGCGCTCCTTGGGCGTCTTGCGGCCGAGCACCACGTCGATGCCAAGGAGGTTGATCATGAAGTCCGCGTAGACGTGCTTGTGAATGTAGGCGGCGTAGTCGCGGGCGTCCTCGTATGTGGCGTGGGCGGTGTGGCCCTCCTGCCAGAGGAATTCGGTCGTACGCAGGAAGACCCGCGGGCGCATCTCCCAACGGACCACATTGGCCCACTGGTTGATCAGGAGCGGCAGATCGCGGTAGCTCTGCACCCACTTCGAGAAGTAGTCGTTGATGATCGTCTCGGACGTGGGGCGTACGACGACGGGCTCCTCGAGCTCCTTTCCGCCACCGTGTGTGACGACCGCGAGTTCGGGTGCGAAGCCCTCGACGTGCTCAGCTTCCCGAGTCAGGTAAGACTGTGGGATGAAGAGCGGGAAGTAGGCGTTCTGGGCACCCGCGTCCTTGATGCGGGCGTCCATCTCCTGCTGCATCCGCTCCCACAGGCCGTAGCCGTACGGCCGGATGACCATGGTGCCGCGCACCGGGCCGTTGTCCGCCAGTTCGGCCTTGTTGATCAGGTCCTGGTACCAGCGCGGGAAGTCTTCCGCCTGGGGCGTGAGAACGGGTGCCTTTGCCATGGCGCGCATCGTACGGCGACACCGGGGCCAAGCGTGAATCGGCCGGCGTCTGCGGGCGCACGCCGGGGGCACGCAAGCATTGCCACTCAACCCCTGGACTTGCGGGCGCATGCGGAGTTCTCTGGCATACGGGGGGAGCGCAGGCGTACGCACACGGGGGGCTGTCCTTCAGGGCTCTGCTGACCTCTTGGCGGATTGGGGCGCTTTCGATGACACCAACGCTCGTCCAGCACCGACCCCACGCGTCGTCTGCGTCTCCGTCACCGGCGGAGGCGTGTGCGCGGGCCCGGGACTGGGCCGAGATCCAGGAACGGATGCTGGTGCCGCTGTACGAGGCGGTGTACGAGCGGTTGGAGGTCGGCTCCGGGACGCGGCTGCTCGGCCTCGACTGCGGGTCCGGTCTCGCACTGCTGATCGCGGCGTCGCGCGGTGCGCGGGTGACCGGGGTCGACACGGACCGCGAACGGCTCGCGCTGGCGCGGGAACGGATGACTCCGGATGCGGGGGCGGCTGCGCGGGACGTCGAGCTG
The DNA here is from genome assembly GCF_044389785.1 of Streptomyces sp. NPDC019443. Lineage (NCBI taxonomy): Bacteria > Bacillati > Actinomycetota > Actinomycetes > Kitasatosporales > Streptomycetaceae > Streptomyces > Streptomyces sp. NPDC019443. Next base: position 874,766 of record NZ_JBIRYJ010000002.1, on the reverse strand, counting down.
GCGGAAGGCGATGCGGCGGCCGCGGCGGATTCGGAGCGGGGTCCGTACAACCTGATCACCGCGTTTCAGCCGATCGGCTGTGCGGCCGGTGACTCGCAGGGCCTTGGACCGGCTGTCGCGGCGGCCGTCGGCCTGGCGGAGCACGGCAGCGCGGTGGTGCTGACGGGCTGGGGCCCGCCGGAGCGGTGCGCGACGTCGGGTGTGCTGCGGGTGGCGGGACGGCTGACCGACCGGCTGCGGAAGGGCGGCTGGCGCCCGGCGCTCCGGGACGACTTGGAGGACGTCGCGGCCCAGGCGGGTCTGAAGCCGGACGGCTCGGGCCGGGTGGCGTGCCCCTTCGGCTACGCGGACATTGAGAGCGCGGTGCGGGGGCTGCTGTCGACGGGGCTGTACGCGGCGGCGGTGCGGGCGACGGACCAGTCGCAGGTGGAGAAGGAGATCAGGGAGGCGCTGCATGCGCATCGGCGGCGGGACGGCACGGTGTGGATGCCGAATGTGTTCCGGTACCTGATCGCGCGGACGCGGTGAGGCTGGGCGGGGGTGCGGGTTCCGCTGCGCGGAGCCTTTCCCTCCCCGCCCCTTCCCACAACCGGGACAAGCCCCGGACCCCTGAACCAGGCCCAGCCGACGACAGCTTCGCGCCGCACTCTGCGGGAGCAACTGCCCGCGCCGGAGGCGCGCATGATGCCCGGCGCGGGCACCTTCACGCCGCCCGGCTCGCCGGGGCGCTGCACCGGCGTTCCTCAACGGCAGCTTCGCGCCGCCGTGCCGGCGTTCCTGAACGGCAGCTTCCCGGCGTCGGCCCGCGGGCGCTCGCCTCGGGCCCGGCACGGCGTCCCCGGACGGCGGGCGGCAGCTTCGCGCCACCGTGCCGGCGTTCCTGAACGGCAGCTTCGCGCCGCCACCCTGAGGGCGCTCGCCCCGGCCCGGCGGCAACTTCGCGCCGCCGGGCTGCTGGGGCTCGGGTGGCCCCGGGATCGCCGGGGGCAGCCAACGGACCTCGTGTGGCGCGCCGCACGCCGACGCGCTACTCCGCCTTGTCCGGGCGCGAGATGCCCGCCGCGCGGTACGCCGCGGACTCCTCCAGGGTTTCGTTCTCCAGCAGCGCCCGCGCCAGCGCGTCCAAACGGTCGCGGTTGTCTCGCAGTTGGCGGCAGGCGCTCTCGTAGCACTCGTCGACGATCCGGCGCATCTCGTGCTCCACCGTGTCCAGCGTCGCCGGGGCGGCGCAGAGCCCGTACGCCTGCTGGGCATCGTTCGGGATCGCGGTCAGTCTGCCGACCCGTTCGCTCATGCCCCAGCGGCCGACCATGCCCCTGGCCAGGTGCGTGACCTGTTCCAGGTCGCTCTCCGAGCCCGTCGTGATCACGTCGAAGACCACGTGCTCGGCCGCCATCCCGCCCAGCGCGCCGACGATGCGGCCGCGCAGATACGCCTCGGTGTACGCGTACCTGTCCGCGTCGGGGGTGGAGAGTGTGCCGCCCAGCCCCCGGCCGCGCGGCACGATGGTGACCTTGCGGACCGGGTCCGCGCCGGGCTGGAGCATGCCGAGCAGCGCGTGACCGCTCTCGTGGTAGGCGGTACGTCTGCGATCCTCCTCCGGCATGACCAGCGGGCGTTCCGCGCCGAGCTGGACCTTTTCCAGGGCGGCGAAGAGGTCGGACTGGGTGACTGCCGACTGCCGGCGCTTGACCGCGAGGAGAGCGGCCTCGTTGACCAGGTTGGCGACATCCGCGCCCGTCATCCCCGGCGTCGCACTGGCGATCTGGGCCAGGTCGACGTCCTCGGCCCGTGGGACCCGCCGGGTGTGGATCTTGAGGATGGCCTGGCGGCCTGCGCGGTCGGGCGGAGAGACATGGACGACCCGGCCGAAGCGGCCGGGCCTGGTCAGCGCGGGGTCGAGGATGTCGGCGCGGTTGGTGGCGGTGAGTACGACCACTCCCTCCGAGCCGCTGAAGCCGTCCATCTCGGTGAAAATCTGGTTGAGCGTCTGCTCACGCTCGTCGTGCCCGCCCACGCCCGCGCCGCCGCCCCGCACCCGCCCGATCGTGTCGATCTCGTCGATGAAGATGATGGCGGGGGCGACCCTGCGCGCCTCGGCGAAGAGTTCACGGACCCGGCCGGCGCCCGGTCCGACGCTCATCTCGATGAACTCCGAGGCGGACGCGGAGAAGAACGGCACCCCGGCCTCGCCCGCCACTGCCCGCGCCAGCAGCGTCTTCCCGGTGCCGGGCGGTCCTGAGAGCAGTACGCCGCCGGGCATCCTCGCGCCCATCTTCCGGTACGCCGGCGGGTTCTTGAGGAACTCGACGATGTCATTGAGCTCGGCCTTGACCTCGTCGATGCCGGCCACGTCTTCGAAGGTGGTGCGCTTGCCCGGCTCGACCTCCACCGGCTTCGGCTTACGCCCGAGCACGCCGCCGCCCAGCGGCGCGCCCATCCGCCGGGCGATGTACAACCACAGCAGTACGAGGAACAGCATCAGCGCGAGCGAGATCAGCAGATTGGCCAGAATGCCGCGTCCCGAAGTGACGACCGGCTCGGCCGTCACGGTGACGTTCTGCTTGCTCAGCTCGTCCCAGAGCTTGTCGTCGGCGAAGGCCGGTCGATGGGTCGTGAACTTGGTGTAGTCGCCCTTGCCGTCAGGAAGGGGCGCCTCCCGCTTGAGCTCGCCCTGGATCGTGTCGCCCCTGGCGTAGATCTTCGAGACGTTGCCGTTTCCGACCTGCTTGCTGAACTCCGTGTACGAGATGGCGGGCCCGCCCCCACCACCGAAGAAGGACAGCAGCAGATTGGCGGCCAGAAAGACGACGAGCGCGGTGAGAATCAGGCCGGCCCAGCCTCCGGGCATCTTCCTCGGCGGAGGCACACCCTCGGAGCGCCACGGCTGGTCGGTCCGCTCGCGTGGGGGTACGGGGTTGGCCACGCCTGCTCTCCTCTGCCGTGACTCGGCGCCTGTGCCCATGACCGCACAGATCCCCAGGCGTCGCCAGCCGAAGCCGCAGGCCCTGCGAGGGCGCCGTCACCCGGCGGGATCGAGCACGCGAAGGGCCCGCGGCCGGTCCGGCCGCGGGCCCTTCGGGGCTGATGTCAGCGCGTCAGCGTGTCGGCGCGTCAGCCCATGAACTTCTTGAAGTCCTCGGGCAGTTCGAAGTCCTTGCCCGGCTCACTGGCCGGCAGGCCGAACGCGTTGCCCTGCGTCGTCTGCTCGCGGCGCGCCGCGGCCGCCTGCTCCTCAGCCTTGCGCTTCATCGGGTTGCCGCTCTTGCGCTTGCCCTTGGCCTGCTTGACCTGCTTCTTCTGGCGGCCGGGGCCGCCACCCATGCCGGGCATCCCGGGCATACCCGGCATCCCACCGCCCTGCGCCATCCTCGACATCATCTTGCGGGCCTCGAAGAACCGCTCCACCAGGCCCTTCACGGCGCTGACCTCGACACCGGAGCCCTTGGCGATACGGGCACGGCGCGAGCCGTTGATGATCGTCGGCTCCTGACGCTCGCCGGGCGTCATCGACTTGATGATCGCGGCGGTACGGTCCACGTCCCGCTCGTCGATGTTGTTGATCTGGTCCTTGATCTGCCCCATGCCGGGCAGCATTCCGAGCAGTTTGGAGATGGAGCCCATCTTCCTGACCTGCTCCATCTGGGCCAGGAAGTCGTCGAGCGTGAAGTCCTTGCCCTTGCTGCTCGCCAGCTTGGAGGCCATTTTGGCGGCCTCTTCCTGGCTGAAGGTCTGCTCGGCCTTCTCGATCAGCGACAGCATGTCGCCCATGCCGAGGATGCGGGACGCCATGCGGTCCGGGTGGAACGCGTCGAAGTCGTCCAGCTTCTCGCCGTTGGAGGCGAACATGATCTGGCGGCCGGTGACGTGCGCGATGGAGAGCGCCGCGCCACCGCGGGCGTCACCGTCGAGCTTGGAGAGCACCACGCCGTCGAAGCCGACGCCGTCGCGGAACGCCTCCGCGGTGTTGACCGCGTCCTGACCGATCATCGCGTCGACGATGAAGAGGACCTCGTCGGGGCTGACGGCGTCGCGGATGTCCGCGGCCTGTTGCATCAGCTCCTGGTCGATGCCGAGGCGGCCGGCGGTGTCGACGATGACCACGTCGTACTGCTTGGACTTGGCGTGCTCGATGGAGTCCTTGGCGACCTTGACCGGGTCGCCGACGCCGCTGCCCGGCTCCGGCGCGTAGACCGCGACGCCCGCGCGCTCGGCGACGACGGAGAGCTGGGTGACCGCGTTGGGGCGCTGGAGGTCACAGGCGACGAGCAGCGGCGAGTGCCCCTGGCCCTTGAGCCACAGGCCCAGCTTTCCGGCCAGCGTCGTCTTACCGGCACCCTGCAGACCCGCGAGCATGATCACGGTCGGCGGCTGCTTGGCGAACCGGAGGCGGCGGGTCTCGCCGCCGAGGATGCCGATGAGCTCCTCGTTGACGATCTTGATGACCTGCTGGGCCGGGTTCAGCGCCTGGGAGACCTCGGCGCCACTCGCGCGCTCCTTGACCTGCTTGATGAAGGCCCGGACGACGGGCAGCGCGACATCCGCCTCGAGCAGCGCGATACGGATCTCGCGCGCCGTGGCGTCGATGTCCGCCTCGGACAGGCGGCCCTTGCCCCGGAGGTTCTTGAATGTCGCGGCAAGGCGGTCGGAGAGGGTGTCGAACACGGTGGTCGCGGATCCTCAGGTGTCGGGAGCAGGCGGACAGTGTCCCCCAGGGTATCCGGCCGCGCGCGGTGTGGTCTGCCCCGTGGGGGGTCTCACGTCAGGCGCGCAGCACCGCCTCCAGCGCACGGGCCGTCTCGGCGGCCTCCTCGGCCGGCAGCGGCGCCCCTTCCGGGCCCGTCACATAGAAGGCGTCGACGGCGTTCGCGCCGAGCGTGGAGACATGGGCGCTGCGCACCCGTAGCGCCGCTTCGTCCAGCGCGCGGCCGATGCGGTGCAGCAGCCCGGGAGCGTCGTGGGCGCGTACCTCGATCACGGTGGCGAGCCGGGAGCCCGCGGGTGCGACGGTCACGCGCGGGGGCGGGGCCTGGACCCCACGGCGGCGCGGATAGGCGGCCTCCCGCTCGGCGAGCCTCGCCGGGATGTCGAGCGAGCCGTCCAGGGCCCGTACGAGATCGGCGCGGAGCCGGGCGGCCTGCGGCAGTGAGCCGTACTCCGCCGCCACCCGCCAGCTCAGCAGCAGTACGCCACTGGGCCCTCCGAGTTCGCTGGGCACGTCGATGGAGCGCAGGTCGGCGGCCCGGACGGTCAGCCGGTGCAGGGCCAGCACGCCGGCCGCTGCGGGCAGCACCCCCGGCTGGTCGGGCAGCGCGATCAGCAGCTCGACGCCGACGGGTTCGGGTTCTTCACCTGCCGGCGGCTCGGTCTGGGCGTGCAGCGCGAGAACCGGTTCGCCGGTGCGCAGCGCCTCGATGGCGAGGCGTTCCTGTTCGGCGCTGGGCGCGGCGGGCTCCGGCTCGGCCGGGGCATTGCCCGCGAGGACCGCGGCGACCCGTTGCACCAGGTCGCCGACGAGCGAACCGCGCCAGGAGGACCAGGCGGCGGGCCCGGTGGCGAGCGCGTCGGCCTCGGTCAGGGCGTGCAGCAGCTCGAGCGTGCCGGCCGATCCGACGACCTCGGCGACGGAGGCGACCGTGGCCGGGTCGTCCAGATCGCGCCGGGTGGCTGTCTCGATGAGCAGCAGGTGGTGGCGTACGAGCGTGGCGATGACGGCCACGTCGGCGCGGTCGAATCCGATCCGGACGGCGACGTCCTTGGCGATGGTCTCGCCCGCCACCGAGTGGTCCCCGGGCCAGCCCTTGCCGATGTCGTGCAGCAGGGCCGCGATCAGCAGCAGATCGGGGCGGACCACCCGGCGGGTCAGCGCGGATGCCTTGACCGCCGCCTCGACGAGATGCCGGTCGACGGTCCAGGTGTGTACAGGGTTGCGCTGTGGCCGGCACCGTACGCGCTCCCAGTCGGGCAGCAGCTGGGTGATCAGGCCCTCGGCCTCGAGCGCCTCCCAGACCGCGATCGTCGACTCCCCCGCGCCGAGCAGGGTGAGGAGCTCCTCGCGGGCTTCGGCGGGCCACGGCACGGGCAGCGGGCGGGCAGTGGCCGCGAGCCGCCGTACCGCGTGCAGGGAGATCGGCAGCCCGGACTGGGCGGCCGCCGCGGCGGCCCGCAGCGGGAGCACCGGGTCACGTTCGGGCCGCGCGGCGCGGGCGAGCACCACCTCGCCGTCCTGCTCGACGACGCCCTCGGCGAGCGGGCTGCGCTCGGGCTGGGTGCCGCGGCCGCCGCCCAGCATCGCCCGCAGCCGGGGCCGTACGGCGCGTGACCTGAGTACGCGGTTCACCTCGCGCCAAGTGACGTCCGTGGCGTACGAGACGGTGCGCGCCGCTTCGTACACCTGCCGCAGCAGCGCGTCGGCGTCCAACAGGCCGAGTTCGGCGGCGACTTGGTCCTGCTCCTGCAGGGCGAGCCGGTCGGTGGCCCGTCCTGTGGTCAGATGCAGCGCGTCCCGGGCGTCCATCAGCGTCCGGCGGGCTTCGTTGAGCCCTTCACGAGGCGCGTCGGCGAGCCAGGAGGCGGCGACGGCGCGCAGTGCGGTGGCATCCCGCAGCCCGCCGCGCGCCTCTTTCAGGTCCGGCTCCAGGAGGAACTGCAACTCGCCCTGGCGCTCGGCCCGTTCACGGCAGAGCTCGTCCAGCTCGGGCAGCCGCTTGGGGGCCTGGTTGCGCCAGTCGGCCAGCACAGTGGTGCGCAGTCCGGTCAGCAGACCCAGATCGCCCGCTACATGGCGCGCGTCCAGCAGCCCGAGCTGCACCTTGAGGTCTTCGCCCGCGGTCTTGCGGGCCTCGCCAGGAGTGCGTACGGAGTGGTCGAGTGCGAGCCCCAGATCCCACACCGGGTACCACATCCGGTCCGCGAGGGCGGCGACGTCACCCGCGTCCGCCCGCCCGTCGTGCAGCAGGAGCAGATCGAGGTCGCTGCGCGGGGAGAGTTCACCGCGCCCGTAACCGCCGACGGCGACGAGCGCCGCGCCCCGTACCCCGGCCTCCAGACAGGCGGTGGTGAACAGCGCGTTCAGCCAGTCGTCGGTCAGTCTGGCCAGGGCAGCACGGCGCGGCGGCCCGGACTGCGCCTTCTCGTTGAGAAGGCGCAGCCGGGCCGCCGCATAGCCGCTGGGTCCCGAGTCTTCCGCTTCGGTGGTCACATCAAGGCTCGTCACCCAGCAGCTCCTGTTCTGCTCTGCGTTTACAGCGCGTCCGGGCCGCGTTCGCCGGTCCGCACCCGTACCGCTGCCTCTACGGGGACGCTCCACACCTTGCCGTCACCGATCTTGCCTGTACGGGCCGCCTTGACGACCACGTCGATGAGCTGTTCGGCGTCGTCGTCCTCGACCAGTACCTCTATGCGGATCTTCGGCACCAGGTCGACGGTGTACTCCGCACCGCGGTAGACCTCGGTGTGACCGCGCTGGCGGCCGTATCCACTGGCCTCCGTGACCGTGAGCCCCTGGACTCCGAAGGCCTGCAGGGCCTCCTTGATCTCGTCGAGCCGGTGCGGCTTCACGACGGCGGTGATGAGCTTCATGCGTCCACCTTCTTGGTCGGAGCTGCGGCTGCCACAGAGTCGCCCGGGGCGGGCACGGCCTTACGGGAACCGGCGCCGCCGCCGGCACCGCTGAAGTCGTACGCCGTCTCGGCGTGCTCGTCCTGGTCGATGCCGGAGACCTCGACGTCCTCCTCGACCCGCATGCCGATCGTCTTGTCGAGGACGAAGGCGAGCAGCGCCGATGCCACCAGAGAGTAGGCCAGTACAGCGCCGACACCGATGGCCTGCTTGCCGAGCTGGTCGAGGCCGCCGCCGTAGAAGAGGCCCTTGACGTCGTTCTGGACGCCGCCGGTGGCGAAGAGGCCGACCAGCAGCGAGCCGACGATACCGCCGACGAGGTGGACGCCGACGACGTCGAGCGAGTCGTCGTAACCGAACTTGAACTTCAGGCCGACAGCCATGGCGCAGAGCACACCGGCGATGACGCCGACGGCGATCGCGCCGAGCGGACTCACGGCGCCGCCGGACGGGGTGATGGCGACCAGACCCGCGACCGCGCCGGACGCGGCGCCGAGGGTGGTGAAGGCGCCGTGGCGGATCTTCTCGTACGCCAGCCAGGCGAGCATCGCGGCCGCGGTGGCGACCTGGGTGTTGACGAACATCACCGCGCCGACACCGTCGTCGTTGCCCAGCCACGAGCCGGCGTTGAAGCCGAACCAGCCGAACCACAGCAGACCGGCGCCGAGCATGACCAGCGGCAGGCTGTGCGGCCGCATCGGGTCCTTCTTGAAGCCGACGCGCTTGCCGATGACGAGGATCACGCCGAGGGCCGCGGCACCTGCGTTGATGTGGACGGCGGTGCCGCCCGCGAAGTCGATGACGCCGAGCTCGAAGAGCCAGCCGCCCGCGCCCCACACCCAGTGCGCGACCGGGAAGTAGACGACGGTGACCCACAGCGCGACGAACAGCGCCCAGGCGGTGAACTTCACGCGGTCGGCGAGCGCACCGCTGATCAGCGCGGGTGTGATGATCGCGAACATCAGCTGGAAGACGGCGAAGACGTACACCGGGATGGTGTAGCCGTCCCACAGCTGGGTGAGCCCGAGGCCGCTGAGCCCGACGTAGTCGGCGCTCCAGCCGATGATGGAGCCCTTGTCGGTGCCGAAGGCCAGGCTGAAGCCGTACAGCACCCACAGGATGGTGACGATCCCGAGGCTGATGAAGCTCATCATCAGCATGTTGAGGGTGCTCTTGACCCGGACCATGCCTCCATAGAAGAAGGCAAGGCCGGGCGTCATGATCATCACCAGGGCGGAACAGATGAGCATGAAGCCGGTATTGGCTGCAGACAGTGTTGGAGCGTCTGCGGCAAGCGTCGAGATGCCTTGAGGCATCGGCGTCTCCTCGTCGTCGGTGCGGCCGCGTGCGGGCGAAGCCTGTGCGGAAGGGCGGGCCGGTTATGCGCCCTAAAGTTGGCGCAAGGCGGTTTCCGTCAATGCCGCACCATGTTTCGCCGCAGTGACGAAGAGGTCCGGCATGTTACGCAGCTATGAACAGGTGGGTCGGGCGGGAGGGCCCGGAGTACCCTCTGCGCACATCACCAGCCGACCGCGACGCCTACCCGCCTGACCTGGCACGGGGGAGCCGAGTCGGGTTGTTCGGGGTGAGCGCCGCGGCCGGGGCCTGGTGACGCCGCCCGCTCAGACCGCTTCCGCGGTCTCGGGCAGCTGGGAGGTCAGCTGGTCGGTGAAGTGGGCGACCTCGGGCACGTCGCCGAAGTCCCGGGCCGCCGTGTCGACGGTCTTGCGCAACCGGGTGTTGACCCGCTCGGAGCGCACCCGCTTGGCGATCTTGAGCGCCTGGCCTGCCAGCTCCGTGGACCGCTCGGGCTCCCTCTTGAGCAGATGAACCGTGGCCATGCCGACCAGATTGAGTGCGTACGACCGCTGGTGCTCGTCATCCTGGCCGAAAAGCTCGACCGCGCGCCGCATGACCGGCTCGGCGAGCGAGGCGTAGGTAGGGCTGCGGCCCGCCACGTAGGCCAGATCTCGGTACGAGTGGGCGTTCTCCCCATTGAGCTCGGCCTCGGAGAAGAAGCGGATCCAGTCGGGCTCGGACTCGCCGTCGAGACCGGCGTCGGCGAAGGTGTCCTCGGCCATCCGGACGGCTCGCTTGCACTTGCTGGGCTGGCCCATGTTGGCGTAAGCGCGGGCCTCCATCGCATACAGCATCGCCTGGGTGCGCGGGGTCGCGCAGTCGCGGCTGCCGTACTGCGCGAGATGGACGAGCTCCAGGGCGTCGTCGGGCCGCCCGAGGTGGATCATCTGGCGGCTCATGGAGGACAGGATGTACGAGCCGAGGGGCTTGTCGCCCGCTTCCTTGGCGGCGTGGAGGGCGAGTACGAAGTACTTCTGAGCAGTGGGCTGCAGTCCGACGTCGTAACTCATCCAGCCGGCCAGCTCGGCGAGCTCGGCGGCGCACCTGAACAGCCGCTGCGAGGTGGCCTGGGGCTGCGGCTCCTGCAGCAGATCGGTTACCTCGTGCAGTTGGCCCACGACGGCCTTGCGTCGCAGCCCGCCGCCGCACTGCGCGTCCCACTGGCGGAACATCGCGGTGGTGGACTCCAGCAGCTCCAGCTCGGGCTTGGAGAGCCGCGAAGCCCTGCGCAACGCTGCGAGAGGCACCTGCTGCCCCGGCTCACCGGGCGGGGAGGGCACCAGCCAGCGCTGCATCGGCTCGACGAGTGCGGGTCCCGCGGCCAGGGCGAGCGAGGTCCCGAGGAAGCCGCGCCGGGCCAGCATCAGGTCGCTGCGCGAGAACTCGCTGAGCAGGGCGACGGTCTGGGTGCCCGCCCAGGGAAGATCCACCCCGGACACTGCGGGTGACTGATGCGCCGAGCGCAGTCCGAGGTCCTCGATGGCGACAACGGTGCCGAAGCGCTCGGAGAACAGCTCGGAGAGGATGCGCGGAATCGGCTCGCGCGGCTGCTCGCCGTCGAGCCATCGGCGTACGCGTGAGGTGTCGGTGCTGATGTGGTGTGCGCCCATCTGGCGCGCCCGGCGGTTCACTTGACGCGCGAGTTCGCCCTTCGACCAACCGCTGCGCACGAACCACGAGCTCAACTGCTCGTTCGGGCGCTTGCCGGCCTCCGTACCGCCTGCGCCGCTGCCGTCCACTGGAACGCCCCCATCCGCTGAAGCCTCTGTTGCCCCGAACCCCTACCAGAATGCCGTGAGTTGAGACCGTCCGTGCGGAGGTTGCGCCCTACCGAACAGGAAACCGAGTTGCCCCCGGCATACCCGCGGGTGCGCAAAGCTCCAGGGTTCGTGTACTGAAAGTAATCCCACGATCACCCCTCTCGCGAGCGCAATTGCAGAAACGCCACCATTCGCCACCCCTTCGAATGAACTCCCTTGCCGCCGGGCGCGATTCACTTGACATACGACAATCAGGACGTGGCGGAGCGGTGCACGCACAGGCGCGCAGCCTGGTCCGCACCACCCCTTGCGCCACTGTGCGCCACCAGACCTTTACCGGTTGCGACTCAGTGTCACGAGGAGACTTCGGGTCGTAACCACCGGCGACTCAGACCCGTTGGAGGGGGCATGGGCTTCACGATCGGCGGCATCCGGGAGATGCGGTCCGGCTCACGGCGCCGCGGCCGCACCACAGAGTGCACAGTGGTGGCCGAGTACACAGGGCTGTGGGGCTGGGACGTGGCGCCGGGGGCGCGAGCGGCGTCCGGCGAATGTTCCTGCGGGGTGGCGGACTGCGCGTCCCCGGGGGCCCATCCACTGGGCTTCGCACCCGAGGTGCCCGCGGGCGCGACGCTGGACGAGGTCACCAAGGCCTTGTCGGAGGTGCCGGGCGCGTCGCTGCTGCTGCCGGTCGGCCGCACCTTCGACATCCTCGACATCGCCGCCCCGGCCGGCCGCCGGGCGCTGGTGCGCCTGGAGCGGATGGGGCTGCCGATCGGCCCGGTGACGGCCACGCCGGACGGCCGCTGCAAGTTCTTCGTCGCCCCAGGCGCCGCCGACGAACTCCCGGACCTGCTCTACCGGATGGGCTGGGACGACGCGGACCTGGACCTGCACTGCCTGGGCCCGGGCGCCCACATCACGGCCCCGCCCTCCGACCACGCGGGCCTGGGCCCGGTCAGCTGGCTGCGCCCACCGTCTCTGGACACGGCGACGGCGCCGCCGGAGGCGCGACTGCTGTTGGGCACGCTGGCGTACGTCTGCCATCGTTCGTGACGCTGGGTCGGGCAGCCGATACGGGAGTGCCCGGCCTCGTCTGCACCACGTAGCCGGGCATTTCGTTGGGCACGCCCATGCCGCGCCGCGAGCGGGTGCGCCTTCGGCGGGCTTGCTCCCCGCCCCGCCGCTTCCCGAACTGGGGGCAAGCCCTCAGCCCCCCGTACGCCCTTCGGGCGTTGTCCTCAATCGCCGGACGGGCTTGAGTTTCCGCCCGCCCGGCGGAAACTCAAGCCCCGTGGGGGTCCCCCCGGACGAAGTCCGGGGAAGTTTGAGGCGCGGGGTCCGGGGCGGAGCCCAGAATCCAGCCCCTCCGGCGTTTGAGGAGCGGGGCTCGGGGCGGAGCCCCGAAACCAAGCCTCGTGGGGGTCCCCGGACGAAGCCTGGGGAGATTGAGGCGCGGGGTCCGGGCGGAGCCCCAGTTACAGGGAGGGGCGGGTCGGGGAACAGGCCCGCCCCAGCGGCAGCTAGTCGCCGATCAGCGCGTCCACGAACGCCTCCGGCTCGAACGGCGCCAAGTCGTCCGATCCCTCGCCCAGGCCCACCAGCTTCACCGGTACGCCCAGCTCCCGCTGGACCGCGATCACGATGCCGCCCTTGGCCGTGCCGTCCAGCTTCGTCAGCACGATGCCGGTGATGTCCACGACCTCCGCGAACACCCGCGCCTGGACCAGACCGTTCTGCCCCGTCGTGGCGTCCAGGACCAGCAGGATCTCGTCCAGCGGTCCGTGCTTCTCGACGACGCGCTTGACCTTGCCGAGCTCGTCCATCAGGCCCGTCTTGGTGTGCAGCCGGCCCGCCGTGTCGATCAGTACGACGTCGGCGCCCTCGGCGATGCCCTCCTTGACCGCGTCGAACGCGATCGACGCCGGGTCGCCGCCCTCCGGTCCGCGCACCGTGCGCGCGCCGACCCGCTCCCCCCAGGTCTGGAGCTGGTCCGCGGCCGCCGCGCGGAACGTGTCCGCCGCGCCGAGCACCACGGAGCGGCCGTCCGCGACGAGCACCCGCGCCAGCTTGCCGGTCGTCGTGGTCTTTCCGGTGCCGTTGACGCCGACGACCATGACGACGCCAGGGGTGTCCAGACCGCTCTCGGTCTTCACCGCGCGGTCGAAGTCGGTGCCGAGCAGATGCAGCAGTTCCTCGCGCAGTAGGCCGCGCAGTTCGTCGGGCGTACGCGTACCGAGCACCCTTACGCGCTCGCGCAGCCGCTCGACCAGCTCCTGGGTCGGCGCGACGCCGACGTCCGCGGTGAGCAGGGTGTCCTCGATCTCCTCCCAGGTCTCCTCGTCGAGGTTGTCTCGGGACAGGAGCGTGAGCAGCCCCTTGCCGAGCGTGTTCTGGGACCGGGCGAGGCGGGCGCGGAGCCGGACCAGACGGCCTGCGGTCGGCTCGGGGATCTCGATCTCGGGGAGCGGCGGCGCCGCGACGACCGGATCCTCGACGGCGGCCGGGGTCTCGACGGCCTCGGCGGCTTCGGGGAGGTCGACCTCCTCGATCGTGCGGCGTGGCTCTTCGACCGTCGGCGCCGCGTCCTCACCGACCTGAGGCTCGGCGGGCGGGGCAGTGATGGTCGGCGTGCTCGACGGCGCCGAGGGCGGCAGCTGCTTCTTCTTGCGGCTGCTGACCACGAGCCCGCTGATCGCGCCGACCGCGACCAGGGCGATGACTACAGCAAGGATGAGGATTTCCATAACCCACCCAGTATCGGCCACGACCGCTCACCCGCAGCAGCCCCCGGAGGATCCCACAAGGCATCGGACTCCATTTGGACCTTTTGGGGGGTACGGGCGATGCTGGTTGTTCAGGCCTCTGCCGGCCGGCACCTCTCCCCCGGCGCCCCCACCTCTGTACGGAGCACTTCCATGCCCCACGCCTCCGAATCCGAAGGCGCAATAGAGACTCGTGGCCTCGAACCCGTCCCCGACGGCGAGCGCACCGGCCACGTACGTGAACTCTTCCCCACCTGGGTCGCAGCCAACATCAGCGTGTTGTTGCTCACCATGGGCGCGGGCCTGATCGTTTTCAACGGTCTGAACTTCTGGCAGGTGCTGGTCGTCGGGGTCGCGGCACCCCTCGTCTCGTACGGAATCGTGGGCCTGATCTCCATCGCCGGCAAGCGCGGCGGCTCCCCCGGCATGGCCCTGTCCCGCGCGGTCTTCGGCCAGCGCGGAAATCTCTTCCCCGGATCGCTCATCTGGGTCGCGCGCTGGGGCTGGGAGACGATCAATGCGGTTACCGGCGCGTATGCCGTGCTGACCGTGCTGGATCTGCTCTTCGGCGTGAAGAGCAACACCGCGCTGATCGTGGTCACGCTGCTGGTCTTCGTCGCCTGCACGTTCCTGGTCTCCGGCCTCGGCATCAACGCGCTGCGTGTGTGCAGCAAGTGGTCGACATATCTCTTCGGCGCGTTCAGCGTGCTGGTGCTGGTCCATCTGGTCGCGAACACCGACTGGTCCGCGGTCTTCGGCAAGCCGGCCGGGTCGACGGCGATGATGGTCGCGGGTATCGGCACCATCGCGGCGGGCGGCATCAGCTGGGTCCCCTCGGGCCCGGACTTCACCCGCTACCTCCCGCGCGCCGCCTCCGGCAGGGCGATGGTCGGCTCGACGGTCGGCGGAGCCGGGATCGTCGTACTGCCGATGTTGCTGATGGGCGCGGTGATGGCGGTCTCGACACCGGATCTGGCGAGCGCCACCGACCCGGTCGCGTTCATCGGCCAGATTCTGCCGATGTGGATCGCCGTTCCGTATCTCCTGATCGCGCTGGTGGGCATGCTGCTGATCAACTCGATGTCGATGTACTCGGCGGGCTTCACCGCGCAGACCCTGGGCATCAAGGTCCCGCGCGCCTGGGCGGTCAGCGTGAACGCCGTCATCAGCCTGGTCTTCGGCTTCCTGCTGATGGTGGTGGCGACCAGCTTCATCGGCTCGTTCATCTCCTTCCTGACGCTGCTGGCGGTGGCGTTCTCGGCGTGGATCGGCGTCTTCGGTGTGGACATGCTGCGCCGGCGTACGTACGACGGTGAGGCGCTGATGGACACCACGCGCGCCAGCGCCTACTGGTACCGCGGCGGCTTCGCCTGGCAGGCCATGACGGCGTGGGCGCTCGCGCTGCTGGTCGGTCTGCTCTTCACCAAGGTCGACTGGTTCGCCGGTCCGCTCGCCCCGACCTGGATCGGGAAGCACGGCCTGGGCTGGGCGGCCACGATCGTCGTCTCGGCGGCGCTGTACGCGGTGCTGCCGCGCACCCGGTCCGCGGCGCCCGAGCCGATCCCGGCCGCCCCCGTCGCGGAATCCGAGTCCGAGACCCTGTCAATCTGACGCTACGTCAGTTACCGTCCCCCTTCGCCACGTTCATACCGGCGGAGGGGGACGTTCCCATGGCCTTCACAGTGGCCCGCTTCAATCTCGTCGATCCCGGCGCGACGCCCGAGACCCTCGCGGCTCGCTACCGCGCCGCCCTGGAGATGGCCGCGTACGCCGACGACCGCGGCCTCGACACGATCCAGACCGAGGAGCACCACGGCGCCGAGAACAACTGGCTGCCGTCCCCCTTCGTCTTCGCCGGCGCGGTCCTCGGCTCCACGCGCCGGATCGCGGTCACCGTCTCCGCGATCATCGGTCCGCTCTACGACCCGCTGCGGCTGGCCGAGGACATCGCCGTACTCGATCTGGTCGGCAAGGGCCGTCTGGTCACGGTCGCGGGCATCGGCTACCGGCCCGAGGAGTACGAGCAGTTGGGGGTGGAGTGGACCCGGCGCGGCAAGCTCCAGGACGAGTTGCTCGAGACACTGCTGACGGCGTGGACCGGTGAGCCGTTCACATACCGCGGCCGGACTGTCCGGGTGACCCCGCGTCCGTACACCCGGCCGCATCCGATGCTGCTGGTGGGCGGCTCCTCGCGAGCGGCGGCCCGGCGCGCGGCCCGGCTCGGGCTGCCGTTCTTCCCGAGCGCTCATCTGCCGGAGCTGGAGGCGTACTACCACGAGCAGCGTGAGCGGTACGGGACCGAGGGCTGGACGATGATGCCGGCGGAGAAGACGCCGCTCCTGCATCTCGCGGAGGACCCGGACCGCGCATGGGCCGAGCATGGCGGACACTTCCTGCACGAGGCGCGGATGTACGCCTCCTGGCAGTCGAAGGACATCCGCTCCGCGGTGCGCTCGAAGGCGACGACGGTCGAGGAGCTGCGCCACGAGGGCGTGTACCGGATCGTCACGCCGGACGAGTGCGTGGCGCTCGGCGGGGACAGTCTGGTGCTGCATCCGCTGTGCGGCGGCATGCCGGTGGACGAGGGCTGGCGCAGCCTTCAGCTCTTCGCCGAGAGCGTGCTCCCCCGGCTCACCGGCTGAGCCCGGGCACACGTACTGCCCCGGCTCAAGGGCCTCTGGGAGACGCTGAGCCGGGGCAGTTCCGTGGTGAGGAGAGGGGCAGCGGGGATTAGCCCATCTCCTCCAACGCCTTGCCCTTGGTCTCCTTGACGAACAGAAGCACGAAGGGGATCGAGAGCGCGGCGAAGACTGTGTAGATGACGTACGTGCCGGAGAGGTTCCAGTCCGCCAGGCTCGGGAAGCTCGCGGTGATGGCCCAGTTGGCGATCCACTGCGCGGACGCGGCCACGCCGAGTGCCGCTGCACGGATCCGGTTCGGGAACATCTCGCCCAGGAAGACCCAGACCACGACGCCCCACGAGAGGGCGAAGAAGAGCACGAAGACATGCGCGGCGATCAGAGCGACGGCACCCTGGGTGCTGGGCAGCTTGCCGTCGACGAGGTCGGCGGAGAAGGCCCAGGCCTCGAAGGCGAGAGCGATCGCCATACCGGTCGAGCCGACGAGGGCGAGCGGACGTCGGCCGACCCGGTCGACCAGGACCATCGCGATCACTGTGCCGATGATGTTGATGATCGACGTGGTGAACGAGTAGAAGAACGAGCTGGCCGGGTCGATGCCGACCGACTGCCACAGCGCCGCGGAGTAGTAGAAGACGACGTTGATGCCGACGAACTGCTGGAAGAGGGAGAGTCCGATGCCGATCCAGACGATGGGCAGGAAGTTGAAGCGGCTGCCCAGCAGGTCCTTGAAGCTCGACTTGTGCTCGCGGCGCATCGCGAGGTCGATCTCGGCGACGCGGGCGTCCAGGTCGATCTTCTTGCCCTCGACCTCGCTGAGGACCCCCTTCGCCTTGTCGACCTTTCCGACGGAGATCAGGTAGCGGGGCGACTCGGGGATCGCGAAGGAGAGCAGGCCGTACAGCATCGCGGGGACGACCATGACGCCGAGCATCCACTGCCAGGCCTCGATCCCGCCGATCTCGCCGCGCTGCTCACCGTCGGCGAGCTGCAGGATGCCGTAGTTGACCAGCTGGGAGACGGCGATGCCGATGACGATCGCGGCCTGCTGGAAGGAGGCGAGCCGGCCTCGGTAGGCAGCCGGGGACACCTCGGCGATGTAGGCCGGGCCGATGACCGAGGCCATGCCGATGGCGAAGCCGCCGATGACGCGCCAGAAGGCGAGGTCGTAGAGAGCGAAGGGGAGAGCGGAGCCCAGCGCGCTGACGGTGAAGAGCACGGCGGCGATCTGCATACAGCGGATGCGGCCGATGCGGTCGGCGATCCGGCCGGCGGTGGCGGCGCCGATGGCGCAGCCGATCAGGGCGATGGCGATGACCTGGGCGAGCGTTCCCGAGCCGATGTCGTAGCGGTCCCGGATGGCCTCGACGGCGCCGTTGATCACGGAGCTGTCGTACCCGAAGAGGAAGCCGCCCATCGCGGCGGAGGCCGTGATGAAGATGACGTGGGCGAGATGCTCAGGGTGGGCTTCACGGGCTCCCGATGCCGGTGGCGGCTGCGAGGTGCTGGTCACGTGTACTCCTGGGGCCGTCCGGCAGCGTCGCCGGGCGTGGGCAGGGCGAGCCCTTCAAGTGGCGCACAACTCCACGACGCCCACCACCTGAAGGTAAAAGCAACGTTGCAGAGACTATTCGTTCAAGTTTCGAAGTCAAGCCCGTGTATCAAAGAGATTGAACCGCAGGCGTATCGACTTGAGTTCAACACTTGAAGATTGGTCAGCGTTGTCAGCGGTTGTCAGCGAAGGCGCTGGCTGATGACCTTGGAGACGCCGTCGCCCTGCATGGAGACGCCGTACAGCGCGTCAGCGACCTCCATCGTCCGCTTCTGGTGCGTGATCACGATCAGCTGCGAGGACTCCTGGAGCTCCTGCATGATCCGGATCAGCCGCTGGAGGTTGGTGTCGTCGAGCGCAGCCTCGACCTCGTCCATCACATAGAACGGGCTCGGCCGGGCCTTGAAGATCGACACCAGCAGCGCGACGGCGGTCAGCGACCGCTCGCCGCCCGACAGGAGCGAGAGCCGCTTGACCTTCTTGCCCGGCGGCCGGGCCTCGACATCCACGCCCGTGGTGAGCATGTTGTCGGGGTCGGTCAGAATCAGCCGGCCCTCGCCGCCCGGGAAGAGCCGCGAGAAGACACCCTCGAACTGGCGGGCCGTGTCCCGGTACGCATCGGTGAAGACCTGCTCGACGCGCTCGTCGACTTCCTTGATCACCTGGAGTAGGTCGGCCCTGGTCTTCTTCAGGTCTTCAAGCTGTTCCGAGAGGAACTTGTGGCGTTCCTCCAGCGCGGAGAACTCCTCCAGGGCAAGCGGATTCACCTTCCCGAGCTGCTGATACGCCCGTTCGGCGGACTTGAGCCGCTTCTCCTGCTCACCGCGTACGAAAGGTCTCGGCTGGTTGCGCGGGTGTTCAGGATCATCGGGCAGGTCCTCTCCCTCGGCGGGCAGTGACGGCGGCACCAGCTGGTCGGGGCCGTACTCCGCGATCAGCCCGGCCGGTTCCACGCCGAGCTCCTCCAGAGCCTTGGTCTCCAACTGCTCGATCCGCAGCCGCTTCTCCGCCCCGAGTACCTCGCCGCGGTGAACTGAATCCGTGAGTTTGTCGAGCTCGCTCTTGAGGTCGCGCCCCTGATTGCGGGCTGCGCTCAACTCCTGTTCGCGCTCGGCCTTGGCTCCCTCGGCCGCGACCCGCTCCGCCTCGGCCCGCACCAGCGAGACCTCGACGTGCGCCAGCAGCTGGCGGGCGCCGCTCGCCACAGCGGACGCGACCTCCGCCTCGTGGCGCAGCCGGGCGCGCCGCTGTTCGGCGCGCGCCCGTGCCTCGCGCTCGGCGCGCGCTCCCCGGTCGAGTGCGTCCGCGCGCCCCGCGAGCCCCTTGACGCGCTCCTCGTGCGTACGGACCTGGAGGCGGGCCTCCATCTCGGTCTGGCGTGCGTTGGCGCCGTCGGCGGCGAGCCGGTCCCGTACATGCGTGTCGGGCTCCTCCTCGATGGGAGCCTCCTCGGCGACGAGCAGCCGCTCGGCCAGCTCCTCGGCCTCCTCCCGCGCCCGCTCCAGCGCCTCCTGCGCCCTGGCGACGGCCGCGGTCGTCCGCTCGGCCTCGCCCGCGGCGCCGCGGGCCTGCCCGGCGAGCCGTCCCAGCTGCCCCGACACGGCCGACTTCTCACGGTCGGCGGCCCGGCGGCGCTCCCCCAACTCCTCCACCAGCGCGGCACATTCGCGGCGACGCGCGGTGGCCAGCTGCTGGGCGGCGGCCAGCTCCTCGCACTGGACGGCCAGCTCCTCCAGCTCGGCGGCCGCCTCGTCGACGGATGCCTGCACCTCCAGCAGGCTCGGCGCTCCGGCGGATCCGCCCTGCGCGAAGTGCGCCCCTAGGACGTCGCCTTCGGCGGTCACGGCGGTGAGTTCGGGCCGCGAGTAGACCAGATCCTCGGCCTCCTCCAGCGTCCCGACGACGACCATGCCCCGCAGCAGCCGGCGCACGGCGGGCATCAGCTCATCGGGCCCGCGCACCAGATCGGCGGCGTACGCGGGCGCATCCGCGTGCCGCTCCGGCGGTACGGATTCGGGGGCGCCGCCCAGCAGTATTGCCGCGCGCCCCGCGTCCGTCTTGCGGAGCAGCCGCAGCGCCTCGGCGGCGGTCGCAGGGGTCGACACGGCGATGGCGTCCGCGGCCGCGCCCAGAGCCGCCGCGACCGGCACCTCGTAGCCGGGAGCGACGGTGAGGAGCTCGGACGCCGGGCCGAGCAGACCGCTCAGCCGGTCCTTCGCGGCGAGCAGCGCGCCCGTGCCGTCCTTGCGGCGCAGGCCCAGGGCGAGCGCCTCGCGGCGGGCGGCCATGGCTGCGCGCTTGCGTTCGGCGGCGGTGAGGGCCTCGCGGGCCGCGCTCAGTGCCGCCTCCGCCTCCGCCAGTTCGCGCTTGGCCGCGTCGTGCCGCTCGCCGAGCGCGGAGTCGTCGGCGTCGAGCCCGTCGACCTCTGCCTTCAGCTGCTCGTACTCCTCCTGGGCGGCCACAGCCCGTTCCTGGGCCTCGTCGCGTGCGGCGGCCAGCCGGTCGATCTCGGCCTGGGCCGATCCGGCCCGCGAACGGGCGGCGTTGACCTGACCGTTGAGGCGGGCCAGTCCCTCGCGCCGGTCGGCGATCGCCCGCGCGACATCCTTGAGCCGCCGCTCCTCGACGGCCAGCTCCCGCTCCAGTTCGGCGCGGTGCGCGACGGTGTCCTCCAGCGCGCGCTCGGCCGCCTCCAGAGCGGCCTCGAGCTCCGCCTCCTGCTCGCGGATCCTGGCGGCCTCGCGCTCCATGTCCTCGGGGTCGCGGCCGCGCCGCTCGTCCGCGGGCGCCGCGGTCGCGCTCTTCACCCGCGCGTCGGCCAGCGAGATCGTGCCGCGCACCCGCTCGGCCAGCTGGGACAGCTCGTACCAGCTCTGCTGCGCCCGCTGCAGCCGCGGTGCGAGGCGCCGTACGTCGTCCTCCAGCTCCGCCTCGCGGCTCAGCGCCGCCTTGAGCTCCGCCTCCGCGGCGTCTTTGCGTTCCTTGAGCGCGGCCTCGTCGGCGATCTCGCTGCGCAGCGCCTCCCGCAGCCGTACGAGATCGTCGGCGAGCAGCCGCAGCCGGGCGTCGCGCAGATCGGCCTGGATGACGGCGGCCCGCCGCGCCACCGCGGCCTGCCGCCCCAGCGGCTTGAGCTGCCGGCGCAGCTCGTCGGTCAGGTCCTGTACACGGGCGAGGTTGGCCTGCATCGCGTCCAGCTTCCGCAGCGCCTTCTCCTTGCGCTTGCGGTGCTTGAGGACGCCGGCGGCCTCTTCGATGAAGGCCCTGCGGCCCATCGGATCGGCATGCAGTACGGAGTCGAGCTGGCCCTGCCCGACGATGACGTGCATCTCGCGGCCGATGCCGGAGTCGGACAGCAGTTCCTGGATGTCGAGGAGCCGGCAGGTGTCGCCGTTGAGCTGGTACTCGCTGCCGCCGTTGCGGAACATGATCCGCGTGATGGTGACCTCGGCGTAGTCGATCGGGAGCGCGCCGTCGGAGTTGTCGATGGTGAGAGAGACCTCGGCGCGGCCGAGAGGCGGCCGCCCGGTCGTCCCGGCGAAGATGACGTCCTCCATCTTGCCGCCGCGCAGCGACTTGGCTCCCTGCTCACCCATGACCCAGGAGAGTGCGTCCACCACATTGGACTTGCCGGAGCCGTTGGGCCCCACGACACAGGTGATGCCGGGCTCGAACCGCAGTGTCGTGGCGGAGGCGAAGGATTTGAACCCGCGCAGGGTCATGGCCTTGAGGTGCACGCCGCCGGACTCTACCTTTCACTCGCGGTTTCACCCATGAAGGTGCAGGGCACATCAGACGTTAAGAGAGGCACCGTAGGGGCGGGGGCAAAGAAAGAAGGGACGCCGAAGCGTCCCTTGCATATCTTGCGCGATGTATCTCCAGAGATCGCCGTGCTCAGGTGAGCGCAGGCTCCGCCTGGGGTACGTCGATGTCGATGCCGTCAAGCAGCGACTCTCCGGGGTGCTGAGCGACGGCAGCGTTGAGCGCGTCGTTCTCGGACTGGATCCGTACAA
Source organism: Streptomyces sp. NPDC019443 (assembly GCF_044389785.1). NCBI lineage: Bacteria > Bacillati > Actinomycetota > Actinomycetes > Kitasatosporales > Streptomycetaceae > Streptomyces > Streptomyces sp. NPDC019443. The sequence goes on along the minus strand of NZ_JBIRYJ010000002.1, from coordinate 853,058 downwards.
GCTCGGATTCCAGGTCCTGGACGCGCTGCTGAAGCCGTCGCATCTCGGCGAGGAGTCGCGGGTCGGAACCGCCGACGTAACCGAGAAGCGCCTTTGCCATGATGGATGGTCCTCCACACTGAGTGACCGACCGAAGCGGTGTGGGTCGTGAGGGAATCGCACCCGCGGTGTTCGACAGTGCTTGTTACTGCTGATATTGCTGCGGTTCTTACTGCCAAACAGCTAAGGTGCGCGGGGACTTCCAGAGTCTCACCAAAAAGTTTGACGGTCAACACGATCACGCCCCGCATCAGCGGGCAAACCCGGGGGCATCCGGCCGCGAAAGCTGCGGCGGAGCCTCATCTGCGGGGCCCTTGGGGCGTAGAGATCATTCTTCCTGGCGCAGCCTCGCACGACAAGCCCTTCTTGGCAACCACCAGGTCATTCCGCCAAAGGCAGGTGCCTGAGGCATGCGTTTTGGGCCGCTGAGGCGACGAAATCCGTGGTGATCTTCAGCGGATCGCGAAGTCCTCGTAACCGCCTCGCGGAGTGCCCCAGATCTCAGTGACACCGTCGACCCGCCCGGGTGTGTCGCCGGAGCGCAGCCACTCCAGTAAACGGTGGCAATTCTCACGTGACCCCTCTGCCACAACCTGCACTCTGCCGTCGTCGAGATTGACGGCGAATCCCGTAAGGCCGCCGATCTCCAGAGCATTTGCCCTGGTGAACCAGCGGAAGCCCACTCCCTGTACTCGGCCGCGTACCCAGGCGGTGAGCCGTGCAACATCATCCATGGGTGCAAGCTAACCGGCCAATTCCTCTCTGAGCACTTCGCCCCCACCCGTCATGGCGTACAGTCCGGTCGGAATGAGCCTCACCCGTATGGGTGAGTCTGCTTTGATATTCGACCGTCAAGCATCGTCGAGCACGAGGAAGGCACTGCAGATGGGACGCCATAGCCGGAAGAGGCGGGCAGCTGTGCCCGTGCGCACCGGGCTGCTCGGTGCTTCCGCAGCCATGGCGGTAGGCGCCGTGGCCGTCGCGTCCGGCCTGCTGCCGGGCGGCGACAAGTTCAACGTCAGCGGCGGCAGCGAGTCGAGCGGGCAGGTACGCACCGAGGGCTCGGCGAAGCTGCAGACGCAGGGCGACGCGAGCGCCGAGCCGACGAACGAGGCCTCGGCCTCCGCCAGCCCGAGTGTCACCCGCCCGCAGGCGCCGTCGAAGACCCCCTCCCCCACGCCGGCCAAGCCGTCGGCGACGCCTTCCAAGCAGACGAAGGCCCCGGAGAAGCGGAAAGAGAGCACCGCACCTCCGTCCCGTACCGAGACGCGCGCCTCCGACCGTGCTTCCGAGCGGGCCAAGCCCGTGGCCACGGGCGCTGCGGCCGTCGAGGCCGAGGTGCTCAGCCTGGTCAACAAGGAGCGCGCGAAGGTGGGGTGCAGCCCGGTGCGGTCCGATGCCGCACTGGCGGATCTCGCCGGGGACTTCAGCGCCGACATGGCCGCGCGTGGGTTCTTCGACCACACGGACCCGGGCGGAGCGACCCCCTGGGACCGCGCCGCGAAAGCGGGCGTACAGGGGCTCGGCGGCGAGAACATCGCCCGCGGGCAGGCCGACGCGGCCGCTGTGATGAACTCCTGGATGAACAGCGACGGTCACCGCGCGAACATACTCAACTGCGAGTACAAGACGCTGGGCGTCGGTGTGTACCTGGGTGACGGCGGCCCCTGGTGGACCCAGGACTTCGGCTTCTGAGGCTCTGCGTCTCACTTTCTCTTGGTCAGCGCTGCGTCGGAGTAAGGTGGCCGTCATGGACGACGGCCACCTCTTCGACGTGTTCTCGAAGCAGTGCCCCTCGCGCGGCACGCTCGAGCATGTGACGGGCCGCTGGGGCAGTTTGACCATCGGGGCCCTGTACGAAGGGACCCTCCGCTTCAACGAACTGCGGCGGCGCGTCGACGGAGTCAGCGAGAAGATGCTCTCCCAGACACTGCAGGCCCTGGAGCGCGACGGCCTGGTGCACAGGGACGCACAGCCCACGAATCCGCCGCGGGTGGACTACGAGCTGACCCCGCTGGGACGCGCCGTGGCCGAGCGGCTGCTCGGGCTGATCCACCTGGTGGAGGGCCGGATGCCCGAGGTGCTGGCGGCGCGCGAGCGTTACGACAGTGTGCTCGTCAGCCGTGGCGGCCGCTGACAGCGCGGGCAGAAGTAGCTGGACCGGTTCATCCAGGGGCGCCGGCGCATGGGTGTGCCGCAGCGACGGCAGGGCTCGTCCTCTCGCCCGTAAGCGTCCAACGACCGGTCGAAATAGCCTGATTCGCCGTTCACGTTCACATAGAGACTGTCAAAGCTCGTGCCGCCGACGGCCAGGGCCGCGTTCATCACGTCCCGTACATGACGGAGCAGTTCAGTCGAGTGGGGGCGTGTAAGAGTCGCGGTGGGGCGCTCGTAGTGGAGCTTCGCGCGCCACAGCGCCTCGTCCGCGTAGATGTTTCCGACCCCGCTGATCAGCGACTGGTCCAGCAGCGCGCGCTTGACGGTCGTACGGCGCAGGCGCAGCGCTGTGTGGAAGGCCGCGTCGTCGAAGGCCGGGTCGAGCGGATCGCGCGCGATGTGTGCGATGACGTCGGGCAGCCCCTCGGGGGTGTTGTCGTGCAGCGAAAGACCGCCGAAGGTGCGCTGGTCGACGAAGCGCAGCTCGGTGCCGAGAGGGTCGTCGAAGCGGATCCGGATCCGCAGATGCTTCTCGTCGGCGGCGTCCTCGGGCTGGACGAGCAGCTGCCCGCTCATGCCCAGATGACCGAGGATCGAGGCGTCCGTGTCCGCGAGCGGCAGCCAGAGGTACTTGCCGCGGCGGCGGGCGACGCCGACCCTATGTCCCTTGAGATGCGCCGCGAAGTCCTCGGCGCCGGCCGGATGGCGGCGGACCGCACGCGGGTGCAGGACCTGCACCTCGGCGATCGTACGGCCGCTGACCCAGCGCTGGAGTCCGCGACGTACGACCTCGACCTCGGGCAGCTCGGGCACTGGGCTCCTTCGGGCAACTCTCACGGTGGTGCCCGCAGCGTACCGCTGTGCCGGACGACGAACCGGTGAGGCCCCTGCGCTCCAGGGGAGCGAGGGGCCTCACGGGAAAGCGGATACGTCGACTCAGGCCGTGGCCCGGTCCGCGGGTTCCGAGGTCGAAAGGGTGTCGGCGGCCCCTCCGTCGGATTCCTCGGATTCGTCGGACGCCTCGGGCGTCGCGTCGGCCGCCGCTTCGGCTTCGGCCTTCGCCGCGGCCAGGCGCTCGTCCGCGGCGGCACGGATCTCCCGCCATGCGGACTCCGCCGCCTGCTGCTCCGCTTCCTTCTTGCTGCGGCCGGTGCCGGTGCCGTACGAGACACCACCGACGCGGGCGGCAGCAGTGAAGGTCTTCTCGTGGTCCGGGCCGGTCTCGGTGACGAGATACTCCGGGACTCCGAGCCCCTCGGCGGCGGTGAGCTCCTGGAGACTGGTCTTCCAGTCCAGGCCCGCGCCAAGGTTCGAGGACTTCTCGATCAGCGGGTCGAAGAGCCGGTGCACCAGCTCCGAGGCCGCCTCGAGGCCCTGGTCGAGATAGACCGCACCGATCACCGCTTCCAGGGTGTCGGCGAGGATGGACGCCTTGTCCCGGCCACCCGTGCCCTCTTCGCCCCGGCCGAGCCGGATGAAGGAGCCGAGTTCGAGGCCGCGACCGACCTCCGCCAGCGCACGCGAATTGACCACCGCGGCCCGCAACTTGGCCAGTTGGCCTTCGGGCAGGTCGGGGTGGGTGCGGTACAGCGTGTCGGTGACCACCAGACCGAGCACCGAATCCCCGAGGAATTCGAGCCGCTCGTTGGTGGGCAGACCGCCGTTCTCGTACGCGTACGAACGGTGGGTCAGCGCACGCACCAGAAGGGCGGACTCGAGGTGATACCCGAGCCGCCCTTCCAGAAGCGTGTGGGACGAGGCTGCGTTGGCTGTGTTTACTGCGTCCGCCTGCTTCTTGGCATTGGACAGCTCAGACATCGGGCCTCTCACCAGCCGCTCAGACCTCGAGGACCTGGCGCTTGTTATAGGTGCCGCAGCTCGGGCACGCGATGTGCTGCTGCTTCGGCTCCTGGCAACGCTCACACGAAACCAGGGTGGGGACCGCAGCCTTCCACTGCGACCGGCGGTGGCGCGTGTTGCTGCGCGACATCTTCCGCTTCGGAACAGCCACGGCTACTTCTCCTGCTTCTCGTCGACGCCCGCTTCGGCGCCGCCCATGTTGTCCTTCTCGCCGTCCTGAATGGTCTCGGCGAGTCCCTGCAAAGCCGCCCAACGAATGTCGACGGCATCGTGATGGTGGTCCGGGTTCTCGTCCAGCCTGACCCCGCACTGGGGGCACAGGCCGGCGCAGGTCTCCCGGCACACCGGCTGCATCGGCAGTGCGAGCACCACCGCATCACGCAGCACGGGCTCGAGGTCGAACAGGCCGTCCTCGAGAAAAAGCGTGTCCTCGTCCTCGGCGTCGTCGACCGGCTCCGCAGTGCGACTGCGGCCCCGGTCATCGGCGTCGGGGTACGTGAACATCTCCTGGAAATCCGCCGCAACCTCCTGGCTGAGCGGCTCCAGACACCTTACGCACTCCCCCTCGGCCGATGCACGGGCGGTGCCTGTAACAAGCACACCTTCCATGACCGACTCCAGGCGGAGGTCGATCTCCACGGGCGAGCCCAGAGGCACGCCGATGACCCCTTCGATACCGAAGTCCTTGGGGGCCGGGACCGAGCGGGTCAGCCGCTGGAGAGCACCGGGACGCCGCCCCAGCTCGTGTGTGTCGAACACGAGGGGGTTGCGGTGGTCAAGGCGCGTGCTCAGGGCTTTTCCTGCTTTCGGATCGTGGGGAGGGGCCGTCCCGATTCGGATACGAAGCGGGCAGCCGGGATCGCGAAACTACGCGCGACCGAAGAGCCAGGATACTGGACGGGCCGCTGTAGACCCAATCCGGTGCTTCCGGGCGGCTTCTTCAGCGCCCCTGCTCATAACGGCGCAGCTGCTCGAGGTCGATCATGCTGGTGTCGAACAGGCTGGTCTCGTCGAGGGCCGCGCCCTGCTGCTGGACCTGCTGCTGGTGCTGGTCCTGCTGCTGTACCGGCTGCTGGTAGGCGTACGGGTCCTGCTGGACGTACTGCTGGTCGTAGCCCTGCTGCTGGTACGCGGCGTACGGATCCGTCTGGTAGCCGGCGTACGCCTCCTGCGGCTGGTAGGCGTACGGATCCTGCTGCGGGATCTGGGCCGGGATCTGCTGCTGCGGCTCGGCCTGCGGCTGGTACTGGTGCTGCGGCTGGGCCTGCGGATCGGCCAGCTCCGCCAGACCGGCCAGATAGTCGGCGTCGCTCGCGTGCTGCTGCGGGCCCGCCGCGTCCTGGGCGGCCATGTGCTCGCCGAGAGCGTCGCTGGTGGTCCGGCCGTGCAGCTTCTGACGGCCCCGGCCCACCGCGTCACGGGTCTTGGAGAGCACCGCCTCGAAGGCGCCGAGCTTGGCGTCGACGTACTCGTCCGCGCGCTGGATGAGGGTCTGCGGGTCCGCGCTGTACTCCGGGGCGTCGTCCTCGGCAGGGTCGATGTAGCCCTGCTCGTCCAGGCCGGGGCCGCGGCCGAGCAGTTTCTCGCGGCCGCGGTCGACGGAGCCGATGGTCTTGGTGAGGACGACCTCGAAGTTGGCGAGCTTGGAGTCGACGTAGTCGTCGGCCTCGGCGCGGATCTCCTCGGCTTCCCTGCGGGCCTCGGCGAGGATGCGGTCCGCCTCGTCCTGGGACTGGCGGGCGACCTGCGTGTCCGAGATCAGCGAGCCGCGCTCGGCGTGGGCGCTCTCGATGATGCGCTCGGCCTCCTGGCGGGCCTGCTCGACCAGCTGCTCACGGCCGCCGATCAGCTCCTGGGCCTGGGCCAGGGATCCCGGCAGGGCCTGCCTGACCTCTTCGAGCATGGCGAGCAGCTCGGCGCGGTTGACCACGCAGGAGGCCGACATGGGCATGGACCGGGCGTTCCCGACCGCCTCGACGATCTCGTCGAGCTTCTTTTGGACGTCCACCGTGTGTTCGCCACTCTCTACAGCTGATGGGAGACGGACGGGACGACTGTACGGGCAGTCGGCGCCCGCCCGACACCGGGTGACGGACTGTCAGCCCGTCACTTCTCGGCGAGGCGCCGGGTCAGTGCCTCATGGACCACGGGCGGCAGCAGGTGGGAGACGTCCCCGCCCCAGGCGGCGACCTCCTTGACCAGACTGGAGGAGAGGAAGCTGTAGGTGGGGTTGGTCGGGACGAAGAGGGTCTCGACGCCCGAGAGGCCGTTGTTCATCTGGGCCATCTGCAGCTCGTAGTCGAAGTCGCTGACCGCCCGCAGGCCCTTGACGATGGCCGGGATGTCGCGCTGCTTGCAGAAGTCGACGAGGAGGCCGTGATGGGACTCCACCTCGACGTTCCCGTACTCACTGGTGACCTGGCGGATCATGTCCATCCGCTCTTCGACGGTGAACAGTCCCTGCTTGGACTGGTTGATCATCACCGCGACATGTACGACGTCGTACAGCTTGGAGGCGCGGGCAATGATGTCGAGGTGTCCATTGGTGATGGGGTCGAAAGACCCCGGACAGACTGCGCGGCGCAACTTACGTCCCTCGCTCTCCGGTCCGGTCATCGTGCGTCTTCATACGTAGAGGCGGCGCGACCGTACCAAAGCGTGCCCTCGCCGTAACGACGGGCCCGCAATGGCTCGAAGCCCTGCGGCCATATGAATTCGCCGCCTCTGGTGCTGCGCTCCACGGTGGCGAGAGCATCGTCCGCGAGCCAGCCCTGGGCGCGGAGTGTGAGCAGAATCTCGCGAAGATCGTCGTCGGTGACGGCGTACGGAGGGTCGAGGAAGACGACGTCGTACGGGGCGTCGGGAGCCGGACCTGTCACGATCTGTTCCGCTTTGCCGCTACGCACCTCGGCGCCGGGCAGGCCGAGCGCCCGGACGTTCTCCCGGACGATACGGGCGGCGCGGCTGTCGGCCTCGACGAGCAGGGCGTGGGACGCGCCGCGGGAGAGCGCCTCCAGGCCGACGGCGCCGGAGCCCGCGTACAGATCGGCGACTCGGATGCCGCTGAGCGTGCCGAGGAGCGACTCCCAGCTGGAGAAGAGCCCCTCGCGAGCGCGGTCGGATGTGGGGCGGGTGCCGGTGCCGGGCGGGACGGCGATACGGCGTCCGCCGGCCGCGCCGGCGATCACGCGGGTCATGGCTGTCGGTCCTCGTCGGGTTGTGGGGGGGTGCGGATACGGCGGGTGCACACCCGAGGATATTGCTTCGAAGGCGGCCGATGCGGGGCGGACCGCTCTCCTGCTGGCCGTCAGCCCTTGTCGAGGTACTGCTCCCGCTCCGTGTCAAGCAGCGCATCCAGCGCCGTACGCAGTTCGGGCAGCCGCTCGAGGTCCGGGTCCTCGGCGACGATCGCCACCGCCTCCTCGCGGGCGGCCGCGATGACCTCCTCGTCGTCGATGACGGTGAGCATCCGCAGCGAGGAGCGCACGCCGGACTGGGCCTGGCCGAGCACATCGCCCTCGCGGCGCTGCTCGAGGTCGATACGGGAGAGCTCGAAGCCGTCGAGGGTGGCGGCGACCGCGCCGAGCCGGGCCCTGGCGGGGCTCGCCTCGGGCATCTCGGTGACCAGCAGACACAGCCCGGGGGCCGAGCCACGGCCGACCCGGCCGCGCAGCTGGTGCAGCTGCGATACGCCGAACCGGTCCGCGTCCATGATCACCATGGCGGTGGCGTTGGGGACGTTGACACCGACCTCGATGACGGTGGTGGCGATCAGGACGTCCACATCGCCGGCGGCGAACCGGCGCATGACGTCGTCCTTGTCGTCGGGCTGCATCCGCCCGTGCAGCACCTCGACGCGCAGGCCGCTCAGCGGTCCCTTGGCGAGCTGCCCGGCGATCTCGATCACGGCCAGCGGCGGGCGCTTCTCGGCCTCGTCCTCGGCGGACTTCTTCTTCGGATCGTCCTCGCCGTCGCCGATACGGGGACAGACGACGTACGCCTGGTGTCCCTTCTCGACTTCCTCGCGCACGCGCTCCCAGGCGCGCGCCAGGAAGTGCGGCTTGTCCTGGGCGGGGACCACATGGCTGGCGATCGGCAAACGCCCGGCCGGCAGCTGGTCCAGGACCGAGGTCTCCAGATCGCCGAAGACCGTCATCGCGACCGTACGGGGAATGGGGGTGGCGGTCATGACGAGCAGGTGCGGCGGCTGCTTGCCCTTGGAGCGCAGGGCGTCACGCTGCTCCACGCCGAAGCGGTGCTGCTCGTCGACGACGACCAGACCCAGATCGTGGAACTGCACCTTGTCCTCGATCAGCGCGTGCGTGCCGATCACGATCCCGGCCTCGCCGGTCACCAGGTCGAGCAGCGCCTGCCGCCGGGCGACCGCGCCCATCGAGCCGGTCAGCAGGACCACCTTGGTGGCGTGCTCGGCACCGCCGAGCATTCCTCCCTCCGCCAACTCGCCCATCATCTCGGTGATCGAGCGATGGTGCTGCTGGGCGAGGACTTCGGTGGGCGCGAGCATCGCGGCCTGCCCGCCCGAATCAACGACGGTGAGCATCGCCCGCAGCGCGACCATCGTCTTGCCCGAACCGACCTCACCCTGGAGGAGGCGGTGCATCGGGTGCTCGGTCGCCAGATCGTCGAAGATCTCCTTGGAGACCTTCTGCTGGCCCTCGGTGAGGGTGAAGGGCAGCTTGGCGTCGAAGGCGTCGAGCAGTCCGTCCGGTCTGGGTCTGCGTGCCACGGCGGGGAGTTGGGTGTCGTCGTACCGCCGACGGGCGAGGGCGACCTGGAGGACGAACGCCTCGTCCCACTTCAGGCGCTGGCGCGCGTCCTCGATGTCCGCCTTGGTGTCCGGCCGGTGGACCTTGAGCAGTGCCTCGGGCAGCGATGCGAACCCACGTCCCTCGCGCAGCGCGGGCGGCAGTGGATCGACGGCTTCCACGGCCCTGGGCAGCACCGCGTCCACCGCTTTGGTGATCTTCCAGGACTCCAAGCCCTTGCAGGCCGGGTAGATGGGGATCAGCTTGCCCGCGAAGGCGTCCACGGCGTCGTCGCCGCTGTCCGCGCCCAGCGGTACATACGTGGGGTGCGCGAGCTGCAGCTTGTGGTTGAAGACGGACACCTTGCCGGCGAACATCCCGCGGCTGCCCGGCGGCAGGTCCTTGTGCGGCTTGTGGATTCCCCGGCCGAAGAAGACCAGCTGGAGCCGGCCGCTGCCGTCGGTGAGGGTGATCTCCAGGCGCTGGCCCCGGCCGTGGTTGAACTTCAGCACCCGGGAGTCGGCGACTTGAGCGACCACGGTGACGTCCTCGTCCAGCGGCAGATCGGCCAGCCTGGTCAGCTGGCCGCGCTCCTCGTACCGGCGGGGGTAGTGGTGCAGGAGATCGCCGACCGTATGCAGGTCGAGATGCTCGGCCATCACCTTCGCGGTGGCGGCGCCGAGCGTGTTCTTCAGAGGTTCGTCGAGCGCGGGCACGCGATCCATTGCACACCACACCACTGACAGACGTCGCGCACCTGTGGATATCCGCTGGTCACCACGGTGCCGCGAGCCGCCCTTCGCCGCCCCTGCGACGTCCCTACTCCACGCCGACGAGCAGCGGCGTCGACCCCCGCCCGCCCCGGTACACCAGTGTGTCCACCGCCAGGTAGCCGTCGCGTACGTACCTCTCCAGGCGCGCCGTCACCGCGTCGCCGTCCGGAACGTCCTCGCCCAGGACCAGCGTCACCAGCTCGCCCCCTGCCGCCAGCATCCTGTCCAGCACCACCTCCGCAGTGGCCGCCAGGTCCGCACCGATCACCGCCACGTCGCCGTCGATCAGGCCCAGGACGTCTCCGGCCTGGCACACGCCCGCCGACGTCCACGACTGCCGCTCGGCGACGGCGAGTTCGGCATAGCGCGTTGCGCCCGCCGCCGCCGTCATGGCGACCACGTCCTCGTCGAATCGGCGGTCCGGCTCGTGCACGGCGAGGGCCGCGATGCCCTGGACCGCCGCGCGGGTCGGGATGAGGGCGACCCGTACGCCCTCCGTGCGGGCCTGTTCGGCGGCCGCTGCGGCGGTGTGGCGGAGCTCCGCGGAGTTCGGGAGGAGGACCACCTCGCGCGCGTGAGCGCGACGGATCGCGTCGACCAGTTCGCCGCTGGCCAGCGGCTCCCCAGGGCGGGCGAGCACCGTTGTGGCGCCCGCCTCGGCGCACAGAACCGACAGGCCCTCCCCGGGGACCACCACGACGACCGCCCGCTGCACCTGTTCCCTCTCCCGGGGCGCCGCCGCGGTGTCGAAGTGCGTGATGCGGATCCGGTACGGCCGCCCCGCCTCGACGCCCGCCTCCACCGCCGCGCCCGCGTCGTCGACGTGTACGTGGACGTTCCACAGGCCGTCCCCGCCGACGACGACAAGCGAGTCGCCGAGCCCGTCGAGCCGGGTCCGCAGCCGTGCCACCGCCGCGTCGTCCGCCTCCAGGAGGTAGATCACCTCGAAGGCCGGCCCCCCGCCGGCGCACGGCTCCAAGCCCGGGTCACCGATCTCATGGCGTACATGAGCCAGCACAGGCGCGACAGGGGCCTCCCCCGTCACCGCCTCGACCAACGCCCCGAGCACCATGAGCAACCCGCGCCCGCCCGCGTCCACGACCCCCGCGCGCTCCAGCACGGCGAGCTGTCCGGGGGTGGCGTCCAGTGCCTGTCGCGCCCCCTCGTACGCCGCCCGCACCGCATCCTGCGGGGACGCGCCCGCGGCCTGCGCCGCCGCTCCTGCCACGCTCAGGATCGTGCCCTCGACGGGATGGGCGACGGCCTCGCGCGCCAGAGTGGCGGCCCGGCGCAGCGCTCCGGCCAGGTGATCTCCGTCTCCCAGCCGCTCCGCCATGCCCCGCAGCAGCTGCGCCAGGATCGTCCCGGAGTTCCCACGGGCGCCGATCAGCGCCCCGTGGGCCATCGCCCGCACCACGTCGGCCGGCGCGGGCGCCGACGACCCGGTCTCGTGCGCGGCGAAGACCGCCTCCACGGCCTGCGACGCGGACTCCACGGTCAGATACAGATTTGTGCCGGTGTCCCCGTCCGCGACCGGATAGACATTGATCGCGTCGATCTCCTCGCGCTCACGGCCCAGGGCCTCCAGCGCCAGTGAGCACCAGGTGCGTACCGCTGCGGCGTCGAGGGTCTGCGGCACCTGGTGATCCTCCTTGAGCGGCCCGGAATGGGCCGTGGGCAGCGGGGTTGCACCGCAGGGTAGACCCCGGGCGGCAGCGGGGTCCGGGGCGGGGGCGGGAGAAGCCATGGTAGTTTCGTATCTCGGACGCAGTCGTTGTATGCTGCTCCGGTTGCCCGATGAAAGTCGGGCCATTCCCCCGGCAAAGCCACCAATCAGATCACTGATTTCCGGCGCGCCGGAATTCACTGTAAGTGCATCTGAAGTCTTTGGAGTGACCCGTGGCTGCCAACTGCGACGTCTGCGGCAAGGGGCCGGGCTTCGGCAACAGCATCTCGCACTCGCACCGCCGTACGTCCCGTCGCTGGAACCCGAACATCCAGCGTGTGCGTGCCGTGGTCGGTGGGACGCCGAAGCGGCTCAACGCCTGCACCTCGTGCATCAAGGCCGGCAAGGTCTCGCGCTAACGCCGACAGTTCGTCGTAGCGCAGCCCCTCCGGTTGCCTTTAAAGCCGGTCCACCTCGGTGGACCGGCTTTTTGGCGTGCCCGTATCCATGCCCCTGTCCGTGTTCTTACTCGTACTCGCACTCGTACACGTGCGCGTGCGACGGTCACCGGAAGCGCCAGGCGTGATCGACAGGGCCGATCCCGCCTCCCAGCGGGAACCCGGCCGCGATCGCCCCGGTGACGTACTCCTTCGCGGCCCGCACGGCATCCGGGACCCCCATCCCCTTCGCCAGCCCCGACGCGACCGCGGACGCCAGGGTGCAGCCCGTCCCATGGGTGTGCCGGTTGTCGTGCCGGGGCGCGCGCAGCCAGTACTCCTCCGCGCCGTCCGTCAGCAGGTCCACCGCGTCCCCCGCGAGATGCCCGCCCTTGATCAGCGCCCACCGCGGCCCGAAGCCGAGCACGGCGTCCGCGGCCCGCCGCATCCCTGTCTCGTCCTCGACCACCACACCCGTCAGCTGACCGACCTCGTCCAGATTCGGCGTGGCGACGGTGGCGACCGGCAGCAGCTTCTTGCGTACGGAGTCCAGCGCGGAGGCGGCCAGCAGCGGGTCGCCGTGCTTGGAGACCCCCACCGGGTCGACGACCACCGGTGCGTCCACATCGGCCAGCAGCTCGGCAACCGTCTCGACGAGCGGGGCGGACGCCAGCATGCCGGTCTTCACGGCCTGTACCCCGATGTCGTCGACGACGCTGCGGTACTGCGCCCGTACCGCATCGACCGGCAGCTCCCACGCGCCCCGCACACCCAGGGAGTTCTGCGCCGTGACCGCGGTGAGCACGCTCATGCCGTGCACGCCGAGCGCCAGCATCGTCTTGAGGTCCGCCTGAATGCCCGCGCCGCCGCCGGAGTCGGACCCGGCGACGGTGAGCACGCGAGGAGGCACCCGGGGAGGTATGTCCATGCCCCCGAATCTACTTGCCGTCCTCGATGTCTCCGAAGTGGTCCCAGCCGCCCTTGCTGGTCCAGGGCGCACCGTCGACCGTCACCTGCGGCAGCGCCGACGGGTTGAGCACCTCACCGATCACCTTCCAGCGGGCCGGCAGCTTCACGTCCGGCGGGAAGGTCGCGACGATCGCGTGGTCCTCTCCCCCGGTCAGCACCCACTGCAGCGGGTCGACGCCGACGGCCTGGCCGATGTCGTTCATCTGCGAGGGGATGTCGATGGAGCCCGAGCGCAGGTCGATCCGGACCTTGCTGGCCTCCGCGATGTGCCCGAGGTCGGCGACGAGTCCGTCGCTGATGTCGCACATGGCGGTGGCGCCGAGGCCGGCCGCCGCGGGTCCCGCGTGGTACGGCGGCTCGGGCCGCCGGTGCGCCTCGACGAAGGCGCGCGGCGAGCGGAAGCCGCGCGAGAGCACCGCGTGCCCGGCGGCCGACCAGCCCAACCAGCCGGTGTACGCGACGACATCGCCGGGCTTGGCGCCTGCCCGGGTGACCGGTTCATGGTTCCGCAGATCGCCGAGCGCGGTGATCGCGAGGGTGATGACATCGCCGCGTACGACATCGCCGCCGACCACCGCGGCTCCGGCGACCTGGCACTCGTCGCGGATGCCGTCCATCAGCTCGGTGGCCCAGGTGACCGGGAGTTCGGCAGGTACGACCAGGCCGAGCAGCAGCGCGGTCGGGACCGCCCCCATCGCCGCGATGTCGGCCAGATTCTGGGCGGCGGCCTTGCGGCCGACGTCGTACGCGGTCGACCAGTCGCGGCGGAAATGCCGTCCCTCCAGCAGGACGTCCGTGCTCGCCACCACCCTGCGGTCGGGTGCGGCCACGACCGCGGCGTCGTCACCGGGTCCGAGCCGGACCGCGGGGGTGGAGGTGAGCCGTGAGGTGAGCTCCCTGATGAGCCCGAACTCCCCCAACTCGCCCACAGTGCCCTTCACCGAGTCTCACCTCTCCGTCGTCCTGCCGGAGTGCCCGGCAGTGCTGCTTGCTTGCGGTCGCGAGCCGTCTGCGCCGTAGGTACCGTCAAGAGATACGTCAACTTCTTCTTCCCGTACGCCACGCTGCGGGCGTCACCCCGCGCGGGGGTCTCCCCGCGGCCCGCGGCGACGCGATACCGTGGCGTCCCTTCCCCCCACATGATCCTCGTGGCCGCCCTGGAGGTTCCGTGGTACAGGCGTACATCCTCATTCAGACCGAGGTGGGCAAGGCGTCGACCGTCGCCGAGACCATCGGCAAGATTCCGGGAGTGATCCAGGCCGAGGACGTGACCGGTCCGTATGACGTGATTGTGCGTGCCCAGGCCGAGACGGTCGACGATCTCGGTCGCATGGTGGTCGCCAAGGTCCAGCAAGTGGACGGCATCACCCGCACCCTGACCTGCCCGGTCGTGCACCTGTAGCCCCCGTCTACGCTTGGCCGGTGACAATTTCCCGCCGCCGGCCCCTCTGTCTGTCCGCTGCCGCGCTGATGCTGCTGGCTGCCGCGGGCTGCTCCTCCACGGACGCAGCGGCGTCGATCACGGTTCCCAGCCCCCCGGCGGAGGAAGCCGCCCTGTGCGGCGCGCTGCACAAGGAGCTTCCGAAGTCCGTGGCCGAGCAGGACCGTAACGACCCTGAGCCGGCTTCCGAACTGACCGCCGGCTGGGGCGATGCCGCGATCGTACTGCGCTGCGGCGTCCCCCGGCCGGAGAAGATGAGCGCCCCCCAGTCACAGGGCGTGCAGGCGAACGGCGTCAACTGGCTGCTGGAGGAGGAGCCCGAGGGCCCCCGCTTCACCACGACATATCGCAAGACCTATGTCGAGGTCACGATGGAGAAGCGGTACGCCCACGACATCACGCCGCTCGCCGAACTGGCCGACGCCGTCAAGAAGACGGTGCCGGCCACGCTCGACGTTCCCTAGGCCCTTTGATCCCTAGCGCAGCCCCGTCGGGCGGCGCAGCGCCGCCTGGATCAGCCTGTCGACCAGCTCGGAGTAGCCGACGCCGCTCTCCTGCCACATCCGCGGGTACATCGAGATCGGCGTGAAGCCGGGCATGGTGTTGATCTCGTTGATGACGAACTCGCCGTTCTCCTGCAGGAAGAAGTCCGCGCGGACCAGTCCCTCGCAGGACGCGGCGTCGAAGGCCTCGACCGCGAGGCGGCGCACCTCGGCGGTCTGCTCGTCGGTCAGCGGCGCGGGCACGAGACCGGCCGCGGAGTCGATGTACTTGGCCTCGAAGTCGTAGAACTCATGGGCCGTGACCGACGGGATCTCGGCCGGGACGCTGGCGCGCGGGCCGTCGTCGAACTCCAGGACGCCGCACTCGATCTCGCGGCCGCGCAGCAGCGACTCCACGAGGATCTTGGGGTCGTGGCGCTGCGCCTCGCTGATCGCCTCGTCCAGGCCGGAGAGGTCGTCGACCTTGGTGATGCCCATGGAGGACCCGGCGCGGGCCGGCTTCACGAAGAGCGGCCAGCCGTGCTCGCCCGCGAAGTCGATGATCTTCTTGCGGGCGGCGGTCGGGTCGAGCTCCCACTCGCGGGGGCGGATCACCTCGTATGGGCCGACGGGCAGGCCGAAGGAGATGAAGACGCGCTTCATGTACTCCTTGTCCTGGCCGACGGCCGAGGCGAGGACGCCCGAGCCGACGTAAGGGATCCCGGCGAGCTCGAGGAGGCCCTGGAGGGTGCCGTCCTCGCCGTACGGGCCGTGCAGCACCGGGAAGACGACATCGACCTCGCCGAGCGCCTTGGGCACGGCACCGGGTTCGCTGTAGACGACCTCGCGGTTGGCGGGGTCGACGGAGAGCACGACACCGCCCTCGGTCGAGTCGGCGAGCTGATCTACGCTCGGCGTCCGCCGGTCGGCGATCGCCATCCGGTCCGGTTCGTCCGCGGTCAGCGCCCAGCGGCCGTCCGTGGTGATGCCGATCGGCAGTACGTCGTACTTCGTACGGTCGATGGCGCGCAGGACTGCGCCGGCGGTGACCACGGAGATCCCGTGTTCGGAGCTGCGACCGCCGAAGACGACGGCTACGCGCGGCTTGCGGAGCTGCTGCTCAGGGCTCTGGGGGAGGTTCTCGCTGCTCATATCGCGATGAGACTACCGTGCACGTCCCGCGCCGTGGAGTGCAGGCACGGGGCGCGCTGGGCTGCCCAGTGCGGCAGGGCGCGGCGGACTGTCCGGGTTCACCCGGCCGGTGGCCGGAGGCCGCCGCAGCAGCTCGAAGCCGCGAAGCGGTGCGAGAGGTGCGTCAAAAAGAGATCAGCGGCGCTCGGGCTTGGCGGCGCGTGACATCAGCTCCTTGAGCGCGACGACCGGCGGCTTGCCCTCGTGGACGATGCCGACGACCGTTTCGGTGATCGGCATGTCGACGCCGTGCCGGCGTGCCAGATCGAGCACCGATTCACAGGACTTGACGCCTTCCGCGGTCTGCTTGGTGACCGCGATGGTCTCCTGGAGCGTCATGCCGCGGCCGAGGTTGGTGCCGAAGGTGTGGTTGCGGGAGAGCGGCGAGCAGCAGGTCGCGACCAGGTCGCCGAGTCCGGCGAGGCCGGAGAAGGTCAGCGGGTCCGCGCCCATCGCGAGGCCGAGGCGGGTGGTCTCGGCCAGCCCGCGGGTGATCAGCGAGCCCTTGGCGTTGTCGCCGAGTCCCATGCCGTCCGCGATGCCGACGGCGAGGCCGATGACGTTCTTGACGGCGCCGCCGAGTTCGCAGCCCACCACGTCCGTGTTGGTGTACGGGCGGAAGTACGGGGTGTGACAGGCGGACTGGAGCCGCTGGGCGACGGCTTCGTCGCGGCAGGCGACGACGGCCGCGGCAGGCCGGCGCTGGGCGATCTCCTTGGCGAGGTTGGGGCCCGTGATCACCGCGACGCGCTCGGCGGGGACCTCGGCGACCTCTGCGATGACCTCGCTCATGCGCTTGGCGGTGCCGAGTTCGACGCCCTTCATCAGGGAGACGAGGACGGTCTCGGCGGGCAGCTTGGGCGCCCATTCGGCGAGGTTGCCGCGGAGCGTCTGGGAGGGGACGGCGAGGACGGTGAAGTCCGCGCCGCGCAGCGCCTCGGCCGGGTCGGTGGTGGCCCGGAGCGAGGAGGGGAGCTCAATTCCCGGCAGATAGTCGGGGTTGGTACGGGTGGTGTTGACGGCGTCGACGAGTTCGGCGCGACGGCCCCAGAGGGTCACATCGCAGCCCGCGTCCGCGAGCACCATGCCGAAGGCCGTACCCCACGAGCCTGTTCCGAATACCGCTGCCTTGGTGGCTGCGCGCGTCACTTGGTGCCCTCCTCGGCGGCCTTGCGGCGCTGCTGTGCGAGTACTTGGCGCAGATCGTACGGCTCCGCGGGGGCCTGCTCGCCGCGCAGTTCCTCCAGCAGGCCGGTGACCGCGGCCATGATGGCCTCCGTCGCCGCCCTCAGCACCTCGGGCGTCGGCTCCTCGCCGTAGAAACGGTCGAGGTCGACCGGCGGACCTGCCTTCACCTGAAGCGTCTTGCGCGGGAAGAAGCGGACCTTCTTCTCCTTCGCGTACGGCGGCATCGCCAAGTTGGCGCCCCACTGCGCGATCGGAATGACGGGCGCCTTGGTCAGCAGAGCCGCGCGTGCGACTCCGGTCTTCGCGGTCATCGGCCACATGCCGGGATCGCGGGTGAGAGTGCCCTCGGGGTAGAAGGCGACGCATTCACCGCGCACCACCGCATCCACGGCGGCGCGGAAGGCGCCGACGGCGTTGGAGGACTCGCGGTAGACGGGAATCTGGCCGGTGCCTCGCAGCAGGGTCCCGACAACGGGCGCCTCGAAGAGCGCGGCCTTGGCGAGGAATCGGGGCACACGTCCGGTGTTGTACTGGAAGTGGCCGTACGAGAACATGTCGAGATACGAGTTGTGATTGACGGCGGTGATGAATCCGCCGTCCGCCGGAATGTTTTCCATCCCCCGCCAGTCCCGCTTGAACAGAACCAACAGCGGCGGTTTCGCGATGACCGCCGCCAGGCGGTACCAGAAGCCGATTCTACGGCGGGACACTCGGACACCCTCCTCTATTGCCGGGCCACCGCCCGGCTGCTGGGGGTCAAGTGTCGCCCCAGGCCCCTGGTCTGTCGAGGACACGGTACGCCCCGGTCCAGGGCCCGGCCCTCAGGACCTTCGCGGGCTCGCGCCACAATGAAGGCCGATGCGCATGGACGGAGAGCTCGCCACGAACACCGACTCGAAGGTCCGCTGGTCCCTGGTCGTCCCGCTGAAGCCCCTTGTACTGGCCAAGAGCAGGCTCGCCAGGGCCGCGGACGACATTCTGCGGCCGTATCTCGCGCTCGCCTTCGCGCAGGACACCGTCGCCGCGGCGCTGGCCTGCGAAGCCGTGCGGGATGTGGCAGTCGTCACGGACGACCCGGCGGCCACGGCCGAGCTGGCCGCACTGGGGGCGCGGATCGTGCCGGACTCTCCGGCGGCGGGCCTCAACGCGGCGCTGGCACACGGGGCGGACACGGTGCGGGCCCTGCGGCCCGCGGCGGCGGTAGCCGCACTCAACGCTGATCTGCCCGCATTGCGTCCCGCGGAATTGTCACGGGTCCTTGCGCGCGCTTCGGTATTTCCCCGGGCATTTCTGGCAGATGCGGCCGGAATCGGTACGACATTGCTCTCGGCGGCGCCCGGCATGGAATTGTGCCCCGCTTTCGGCGGCCGTTCCCGGCGTCGGCATTCGGCATCGGGAGCCACGGAAATCCAGCTCGAAGGCGTCGATTCGGTACGGCAGGACGTGGACACGGGGGACGATCTGGCGGCCGCGCTCGCCCTGGGAGTGGGTCCGCGGACCGCGGAGCGCTGGGCGGCCGGCGCCCACGCTCTGGACGGCTGACGCGACGGCTAGGCTGGCCCGCATGCAGGCGACCTCGTACACCTACGACTCCGAGACCCGCAGCGGGAGCGTGCTGCTCGACGACGGCACCCCGGTTGAGTTCGATGCCGCGGCCTTCGACGCGGGCGGTCTGCGGCTGCTCCGGCCGGGCCAGCGCGTGCGCATCGAGACCGAGGGCGAGGGCGCGTCCCTGCGGATCACCCTGGTGACGCTGCAGACCCTCTGACCGCTGCCCCCTCTGCCCCTCTTCAACGCCGCGGGCCGGGCTCCCCGAAGGGAAGCCCGGCCCGGCGCGTGAGTGGCTCTGTGACCCTTTGCCGCTTACTTCTTCCTGGCGGTGGTCTTCTTGGCGGTCGTCTTGCGCGCCGTCGTCTTCCTGGCCGGCGCCTTCTTGGCCGTGGCCTTCTTGGCCGGCGCGGTCTTCTTGGCGGTCGCCTTCTTGGCGGCCGTCTTCTTGGCCGCGGTCTTCTTGGCGGTCGCCTTCTTCGCCGCCGTCTTCTTGACGGCGGCCTTCTTCGCCGTGACCTTCTTCGCCGCCACCTTCTTGACGGCGGCCTTCTTCGCGGTCACCTTCCTGGCGGTGGCCTTCTTGGCCGCGGCCTTGGCGGTCACACGGCTGGGAGCCCCGCCCGAAAGGCTGCCCTTGGGAGCCTTCTTGACGGCGACCTCGCCACCCCTCGGGAGCTTCTTCGAGCCGCTCACCAGGTCCTTGAAGCCCTGGCCCGCACGGAATCGCGGCACCGAGGTCTTCTTGACCCGTACGCGCTCACCCGTCTGCGGGTTGCGGGCGTAACGAGCAGGACGGTCCACCTTCTCGAACGAGCCGAAGCCGGTGACCGAAACCCGGTCTCCGCCGACAACTGCGCGGACGATCGCGTCAAGTACCGCGTCGACAGCCTCGGCGGCCTGCTGACGGCCGCCGACCTTGTCGGCAATCGCTTCTACGAGCTGCGCCTTGTTCACGTCTTCCCCTTCGGAGACATTGCCGGAACGAATGCGTCCAGGCTTTTTCGCACGTTAGGCAGATATATACCGCAAATCAAACACGAAACGGGCTAATCACCCTAGTGCCGCAACGAAGTCGACCGTCACGGAACTTTGGGTGTCAGTCGCCTTCAGGGAATCGGCCCTCGTCGAGGTCCTTCATGAAGCGGTCCAGACGCCTTGCCGCATCCGGGAGATCGTGCTTCGCCGCGGCCGTGACGACCAGCAGCTTCCGGGACAGCGCCATCCTTACGCCCTCCGGGACTTGCAGTTCACGCACCCTTGTGTGCGCTTCCTTCAATCGGGCGGCGACTGCCTCGTAGAGCTCGAGTTGGCTGTCGCGTTCCATGCACCGATTGTGCCATCTGGGGCGAGTTGTCGCCCGACGGGGTCTCAACAAGCGACTGCGCCCCCCACCGGACGGTGGGGGGCGCAGTACGGGAAAAGCGCTGCTCAGGCCTCAATTGTACGGGGCTTGAAGGCGGGTCGGGATGCCTCGAAAGCCGCGATGTCCGCTTCGTTCTGAAGGGTGAGGCTGATGTCGTCCAGACCGTTCAGCAGCCTCCATCGGGCGTTCTCGTCAAGCTCGAAGTCGGCCGTGATTCCGGTGGCCAGAACCTGTCGCTTCTCCAAGTCCACGGTGATTTCGGCGGTCGGGTCGGCTTCGGTGACCTCCCAGAGCGCGTCCACGATCTTCTGGTCCAGAACCACCGTCAGCAGGCCGTTCTTGAGCGAGTTGCCTCGGAAGATGTCGGCGAACCGGGAGGAGATGACGGCCTTGAAGCCGTAGTTCTGCAGGGCCCACACGGCGTGCTCGCGAGAGGAACCGGTGCCGAACTCCGGGCCGGCCACCAGGACCGTGGCACCCTGCCGCTCGGGCTGGTTGAGGATGAACGACGAATCCTTGCGCCAGGCCTCGAAGAGCCCGTCCTCGAAGCCGTCGCGGGTGACCTTCTTCAGCCAGTGGGCCGGGATGATCTGGTCGGTGTCGACGTTGCTGCGGCGCAGCGGAACAGCCCGGCCGGTGTGCGTGGTGAAAGCTTCCATGGTTGCTCAGACTCCGGCGGTCGCGGGGGCTTCGGACAGGTCGGCGGGCGAGGCCAGATGGCCCAGTACCGCGGTGGCCGCGGCGACCTGGGGCGAGACCAGATGGGTGCGTCCGCCCTTGCCCTGCCTGCCCTCGAAGTTGCGGTTGGAGGTGGACGCGGAGCGCTCGCCGGGAGCCAGTTGGTCGGGGTTCATGCCCAGACACATCGAGCAGCCCGCGTGCCGCCATTCGGCGCCGGCAGCGGTGAAGACCTTGTCCAGGCCTTCCGCGACGGCCTGCAGCGCGACCCGTACGGAGCCGGGGACCACCAGCATCCGTACGCCGTCGGCGACTTTGCGGCCTTCCACAATGGCGGCCGCGTTGCGCAGGTCCTCGATACGGCCGTTGGTGCAGGAGCCTACGAAGACGGTGTCGACCTTGATGTCGCGCAGCGGCTGGCCGGCGCTCAACCCCATGTATTCCAGGGCCTTTTCTGCGGCATGCCGCTCCGAAGCGTCCTCGTACGAAGCCGGGTCGGGGACGTTCGCCGACAGGGGCGCGCCCTGGCCGGGGTTGGTGCCCCAGGTGACGAACGGCGCCAGTTCGGCGGCGTCGATGAACACCTCGGCGTCGAAGACGGCGTCGTCGTCCGTGCGCAGGGTCGTCCAGTACTCGACGGCCGCGTCCCACTCCGCGTCCTTGGGGGCGTGGTCGCGGCCCCGCAGATAGTCGAAAGTGGTCTCGTCGGGGGCGATCATGCCGGCCCTGGCGCCCGCCTCGATCGACATGTTGCAGATGGTCATCCGGGCCTCCATCGAGAGCTTCTCGATGGCGGAGCCGCGGTATTCCAGGATGTAACCCTGACCGCCGCCGGTGCCGATCTTCGCAATGATGGCCAGGATCAGGTCCTTGGCGGTGACACTCTCGGGCAGTTCGCCCTCGACCGTGATGGCCATGGTCTTGGGACGGGCCAGCGGCAGCGTCTGGGTGGCCAGCACATGCTCCACCTGGGAGGTGCCGATGCCGAACGCAAGCGCGCCGAAAGCGCCGTGGGTGGAGGTGTGCGAATCACCGCAGACCACGGTGGTGCCGGGCTGGGTCAGACCCAGCTGGGGGCCCACGACGTGGACGACACCCTGCTCGACGTCGCCCAGCGGATGCAGACGTACGCCGAAGTCGGCGCAGTTCTTGCGCAGCGTCTCCAACTGGACGCGGGAAACCGGGTCGGCGATGGGCTTGTCGATGTCGAGGGTCGGGGTGTTGTGATCCTCGGTCGCGATGGTGAGGTCGAGCCTGCGCACCTGGCGGCCGTTGAGGCGCAGCCCGTCGAAGGCCTGGGGGCTGGTCACCTCGTGCAGCAGGTGCAGATCGATGAAGAGGAGGTCGGGCTCGCCCTCGGCGCGCCGGACGACATGGTCGTCCCAGACCTTCTCCGCGAGTGTCCTACCCATCGCTTTCCCTCCGGCCGGCCGTTCCGCCGACACAACTAGAGATCTTGTCGCAAGCCCGTTGGTCCGCGGGTCGCAACTCCAGGGTGGCGGGTTCTCGGAAAAATTGAACTTGCGTTTCACAGTGTGAGACGTGAATATCGTTGCATGGACAACTCTAGCGGCGTCGGCGTTCTCGACAAGGCAGCTCTGGTATTGAGCGCACTGGAGTCCGGTCCGGCCACCCTCGCCGGGCTGGTCGCGGCGACAGGGCTTGCACGACCCACGGCACATCGCCTTGCTGTGGCACTGGAACACCACCGGATGGTGGCGAGGGACATGCAGGGCCGGTTCATCCTGGGCCCGCGGCTGGCGGAGCTCGCCGCCGCGGCGGGCGAGGACCGGCTGCTGGCCACGGCCGGGCCCGTGCTCACGCATCTGCGCGATGTCACCGGCGAGAGCGCGCAGCTCTACCGCCGGCAGGGAGACATGCGCATCTGCGTGGCAGCGGCCGAGCGGCTGTCCGGACTGCGGGACACCGTGCCGGTCGGCTCCACGCTCACCATGAAGGCCGGCTCGTCGGCCCAGATCCTGATGGCCTGGGAGGAGCCGGAGCGGCTGCACCGCGGGCTGCAGGGCGCCCGTTTCACGGCGACGGCCCTGTCCGGCGTGCGGCGCCGGGGCTGGGCCCAGTCGATCGGCGAACGCGAGCCGGGCGTGGCGTCCGTCTCCGCGCCCGTGCGCGGCCCCTCGAACCGCGTGGTCGCCGCCGTCTCGGTATCCGGGCCGATCGAGCGTCTGACCCGCCATCCGGGCCGGATGCACGCTCAGGCGGTCATCGACGCCGCGGCCCGCCTGAGCGAGGCGCTGCGCCGCTCCGGCTGATCCACGCTGTTCACATACCGGCCAGGCCGCTTCCACGCCGCAGCGGCCGGCCGGGACACGCTTTCCGGGAGGAGGCCTCGGCAGGATGGGGCCTCGGCTGCTTTCAGGGCCACTGGAAGGTGCGTGGCCCCGCGCAGCGCAGCCGCAGGCGCAGCCCGCCGCCGTCCTCGCCGCGCAGCTCCACCGCCTCGCAAAGGCTCCGCAGCAGCCAGAGCCCGTCGTGCTGCCCCGCCTCCGGCCCCGGCGGTACGAAGCCCGCGTAGGGCCCCGGCAGGGCCGCCTGCGGTCCAGTGCCAGCAGGTCCCACACCACGGCGCCCGGCTCCTCCCAGACCCGTAGCTCCGCATCGGTCGCACCGCGCGCCAGCAGCCAGGTCAGCGCCCCGTTGGCCAGCGTCTCGGCCAGCGCCACCCGCTGCCCGGCCAGGCCCGCCGCTTCGGCCCGCAGCCGCGCGAAGCGCCGTACCGCCGCGAGAGAGGCCGGCGGTTCGAGGAGCGCGGCGCTCGTGGGCGGCGGCGGGAGGGGGCCCTGCCCGGCCGGCGCGTACACCTCGGGGTCCGTGTACGTCCCGCAGGGCAGCACAAGGTCCCCCACGACATGGCGCGGGTGGGTTGCCCAGGCGGCCTCCACGACGTGGTCGGGCACGGTTCTGGTGTCGTACGGGCAGATCAGCCGGGCGTCGGTGTGCGCGAGCAGCACATTGAGCCCGGACTCCATCCGCTTCCACTCGGCGATCTGGCGTGGGCACTTCCCCGCCCACACCGGCTCGGCGATCATCCGCACCGGGCGGCCCTGCTCCCCGTAGCGGTTCGAGTACCGCAGGAACGCGGCGACCCGGCCCACCGGCCGGCGGCCGAAGAGGGCGGCGTCGGCGGTGTCGAGAGCCAGGGCCCACTCCCCCAGTGCGTCCCGCAGGAGTTGGATGTTGGCGGGCGTGGTCACGGCGAGCACCGGCTCCCCCGCGGCCAGCCCCTCCTCGGCGAACGGCACGGCCGTCGCCAGGAATTCCTCGTCGTCGCCGTACAGGCAGGCGTGGTGGACAAATCCGTTGTGGGACGGGTCAGTTGACACGGTGGTCTCCAAGCCACAGACCGGGTGTCTCGTCCCAGCCGACCAGCGCGATCACATTCCGCAGATGCGGGGCGAGGCCGGTCAACTCCACACGGTGGCCCGAGTTTCGCGTCCGGGCGAAGCCGATCAGCATGCGCAGTCCGCCGAGATCGAGGAACTCCAGCCTGGAGAGCTCGAGTTGGAGATCGCCTTCGACGGACGCGATAACGTCGAGCGCGCCGCGCAGATGACGGTGCGTGTGGACGTCCACCACGCCCTCGATCCTCAGCCCGGGCGGCCGGCGGATGCGGGTGATGCGTAACTCGGCTGTGCGTACGAGTGGTTCCGCGTCGGCAGCCTCCATGCGCGGAGTATCCGCCGCTGCGAGCGCTGGAGGAAGGAGGGGGACGGAGGAGGATGCGAGGCAGACGCGAAGAGGCCCTCCGCATGCGCGGAGGGCCTCTTCGATGCGTACCCCCGACCGGATTCGAACCGGCGCTACCGCCTTGAGAGGGCGGCGTGCTAGGCCGCTACACAACGGGGGCCTTGCGGATGAGCTCCGCGAGCTGGCCTACCAGGACTCGAACCTAGAATGACGGTACCAGAAACCGTAGTGTTGCCAATTACACCATAGGCCATGGTGGTTTAGACCAGTACCCCCGACCGGATTCGAACCGGCGCTACCGCCTTGAGAGGGCGGCGTGCTAGGCCGCTACACAACGGGGGCCCTAGCGATCCCACCCGACGGAGCCGGGTGATGTCACCGCATGATCATCGGGTGCGACCCTGATGATCAACGGGATGGATCTGTACCCCCGACCGGATTCGAACCGGCGCTACTGCCTTGAGAGGGCAGCGTGCTAGGCCGCTACACAACGGGGGCTTTGCAGAAGATCATTTCTGCGAGCTGGGCTACCAGGACTCGAACCTAGACTAACTGAACCAGAATCAGTCGTGCTGCCAATTACACCATAGCCCACCAAAACTCAACCCCCTGGAGGGGGTTTGTTTGGTTTGCGCTCCCCTGCCGGACCTCTCGGCCCTCTCGGGCGGCGCAGGAAGAACATTACCCGAAGGTGTCCGGCGCTCCAAAACGGGATTCGCCGCGCAGCAGGCCAGGGAGCTGGTCGAGTCCGGTGATCCGGGTGAGCTCGGGCCGGCCTCCAAGACCGGTGCGGTCCAGCCAGATCCCGGCCAGTCCGGCGGCGACGGCGCCCTGGGCGTCGATGTCGGGATGGTCCCCTACATAGGCGACCTCGTGCGGCGCGAGCGCGAGCTCGTCGCAGGCGGCGTGGAAGGCGCCGGGTTCGGGCTTGGACACGCCCAGTTCGACGGCGCACAAGACGGCCTCGAACCGGTCCCGTACGCCGAGAACGCGCAGCTTGCGGTTCTGGTTGTGGATGCTGGAGTTGGACAGGACGGCATGGCGGTAGTCGTCCGCGAGCAGGTCCAGGACGGGCACGGTGTCCGGGAAGAGCGACCAGGCGGCCTCGTAGTGGGCGACGTGCCGGCCGAACCAGGCGTCGGCGTCGGCGTCGCTGAGCGGCGTACCGAGAAAGCTGCGGACGCGGTCCCGGCGCTGCCCCTGGAAGTCGGTCTCACCGCCGGCGAAGCGGGCCCAGTGGAATTCGGTCATCTCGCGCCATGAGTCGAGGGCCTGCCCCACGGATTCGTATCCGTCGGGCATGCCCTCGATCTGCAGATGCTCTCGCATGCCGACGCGGTCGGCGCTGGTGTAGTCGAAGATCGTGTCGTCGATGTCCCAGAGCACGGCTCGGATCGTCATGATCCGAGCTTAGGCGGCCAGCTTCGTCAGCGCCGCGTCGATCCGGGACAGCGTCTTCTCCCGGCCCAGGATCTCCAGCGACTCGAAGAGCGGCAGGCCCACCGTGCGGCCGGTGACCGCGACGCGGACCGGGGCCTGGGCCTTGCCGAGCTTCAGGCCGTGCTCCTCGCCCGCCGCGAGGACCGCGTTCTTGAGCGACTCCGGGCTCGACCACTCCGCGTCGGCCAGCTTCTCGCGGGCCGTACGGAGCAGGGCGTCCGAGCCCTCCTTCATCGCCTTCGCCCAGGACGCCTCGTCCTCGACCGGAGCATCCAGGAAGAGGAAGTCGACGTTGGCGGTGATGTCCGAGAGGACGGTCAGCCGGGTCTGGGCGTGCGGGGCGATCGCCTGCCAGGCCGCCTCGTCGAACTTCTCCGTGGCCCAGTTGGCGTGCGGGGCCCGCAGCCAGGGGCGGCACGCCTCGATGAAGTCCTTCACATCCAGCCGGCGGATGTGGTCGGCGTTGATCGCCTCCGCCTTCTTGAGGTCGAAGCGGGCCGGGTTGGCGTTGACGTCCGCGATGTCGAACCTCTCGACCAGCTCGGCGACCGAGAAGACGTCCTGGTCGGCGGAGAAGGACCAGCCGAGCAGCGAGAGGTAGTTGAGCAGGCCCTCGGGGAGGAAGCCACGCTCGCGGTAGACGTTGAGGGACGCCTGCGGGTCGCGCTTGGACAGCTTCTTGTTGCCCTCGCCCATGACGTACGGCAGATGCCCGAAGGCAGGCGTCTGTTTGGCGATGCCCAGCTCGATCAGCGCCTTGTAGAGCGCGATCTGCCGCGGGGTGGAGGACAGCAGGTCCTCGCCGCGCAGGACGTGCGTGATCTCCATCAGCGCGTCGTCGACCGGGTTGACCAGCGTGTAGAGCGGGGCGCCGTTGGCGCGGACGATGCCGTAGTCCGGGACGTTGTCCGGGGTGAAGGTGAGCTCTCCGCGGACCAGGTCCGTGAAGGTGATCGGCTCGTCGGGCATCTTGAAGCGAACGATGGCCGGACGGCCTTCGGCCTTGTACCGCGCGATGCGCTCGGCGGAGAGGTTGCGGCAGGTGCCGTCGTAGCCGGACGGCTTGCCGGCCAGGCGGGCGGCGTCCCGGCGGGCCTCCAGCTCGACGGCGGTGCAGAAGCACTCGTACGCGTAGCCGCCGGCCATCAGCTTCTCTGCGACGTCGTTGTAGATGTCCATCCGCTGCGACTGGCGGTAGGGGGTGTGCGGACCGCCGATCTCGGGGCCCTCGTCCCAGTCCAGGCCGAGCCAGCGCATCGAGTCGAGCAGCTGGTTGTACGACTCCTCGGAGTCGCGGGCCGCGTCGGTGTCCTCGATGCGGAAGACCATGGTGCCGCCGTTGTGCCGGGCGAAGGCCCAGTTGAACAGGGCGGTGCGGACCAGACCCACATGCGGGTTGCCGGTCGGCGAAGGACAGAAACGTACGCGGACGTTCGCGTTAGCCACGCTTGATCACCTTGTTGGTGAGAGTGCCGATGCCTTGAATGGTGACGGCGACCTCGTCGCCGACGTTGAGAGGGCCGACCCCGGCGGGGGTGCCGGTGAGGATCACGTCGCCCGGGAGCAGCGTCATGGCCTCGGTGATGTTGACGATCAGGTCCTCGATGGAGTGGATCATCTGGCTCGTACGGCCGAGCTGGCGCTGTTCGCCGTTGACCGTGCACTGGATGGCCAGGTCGCTCGGGTCGAGGTCGGTCTCCACCCACGGGCCGAGCGGGCAGGAGCTGTCGAAGCCCTTTGCCCTGGCCCATTGCTTCTCGCGCTTTTGCACGTCGCGCGCGGTGACGTCATTGGCGCAGGTGTAGCCGAGGATGACGTCCTTGACGCGCTCGCGCGGGACCTCGCGGCACATCCGGCCGATGACCACGGCCAGTTCGGCCTCGTGGTGCAGTTCGTTCGAGAAGGAGGGGTACGCGATCGGGTCGCCGGGGCCGACCACCGAGGTGGACGGCTTGAAGAACGCGAACGGCGCGTCGGGGACCTCGTGGCCGAGCTCCGCCGCGTGCTCCGCGTAGTTGCGGCCGAAGGCCACGACCTTGTTGGGAAGCACGGGCGGCAGCAGCCGGACCTTGCTCAGCGGGACCTTCGTGCCGGAGAGCTCGAAGTCCGCGAACGGGATGCCCTTGATGATGTCGAGGACGAGACCGGCGGAGTCACCGGTGCCTTCGCCCTCGACCGCGCCGAAGGCGACATTGCCGTCGATGGAGAACCTGGCGATGCGCACGGGATGCGGGTGCCCCTCTACTTACGCTGACTGGAGTGTGACGCTCCAGGCTAACGCGGGTGCGGGCACGGCCCCGCGCATTACTGGGCGGGGGCGTCCACGAGGATGGTGCGGCGGGGGTTGGCCGTCTGGGTGGGAAGATCGACCGTGTGCTCCAGCTGTTCCGGCGTCTGCAGCTCGTCGGCGTCCTTGAGGTGCGCGAGGGTGGTGCGCCGGGGGTTGGCTATGTTGCGGAACATCGTCGTCGTCTTCATCTGTTGTTTCAGACCCTGTCGGAGTACGGGCACCCAGGTGAGCGCCGGTTGACGGATTTCCCATCCCTGTAAAGCGTCAGGCTAAACATTCAATTCCCCGGGAAAGCCAGCGGGAGACAGCGATCTCCATGTGAGTTTCCTCACGAGTCGACGATCAATTCGGTCATTCCGGACAGGCAACTACCCGCAGAGAAACGGACATTACATCCCTGAAGGCAGCATTCCGCTCCTGATCATGGCGACTGGGACACCCCCCACCCCTAAGTAACTCGTAAGCAAAAGTCCGTTTCCTCCGCGAACTCTTTCTACGCCTTGTGACGCAGTGCTCACACCGTGTCATCCAGGTCACAGCCCGGTACACGGCCCTTGTTGGAGATCCGGCACTGTGCTGGAATTCCACGCACCGCCGCGGTTTACAGGCCGGCGCGCAAGGCGGCGCAACGCAGCGCCGAGTGCGGCGGGGAAGGGGGAGCAGCGCCGGTCACTCACGACCACCACTGGGGCGCGTTCTTCGCCCCACGACGCCGACACCGTCCCGCCGTGCAAGCGGAGGGACGCCTGGTCCAGAGGTTGCGACGCTAGTGCAGGGACGTTTCAAGAGGGATGGCAGCGCTGCGGCGGAACAGGAGCCGCGCGGCGGGACCGACCGCGGATCCTCGCCCCGGCACACCCAGAACCAGGGACCGGCAGCGCCCGGCGACAGCGGCGAACGTGCCGCGCGCCCCGGCGCGGCGGCACCCGGCGGCGACGGGCCCAAGGCCCCGCTGAAGCCGAAGGGGCCCACGGAAACCGGTTCGCGAATAGCACTGCGCAACTGGCGCATCAGCACGCGTCTGGTCTCCCTGCTGACCCTGCCGGTCGTCGCCGCGACCACGCTGGGCGGCCTCCGTATCAACGAGTCCATGGACGACATGCGGCAGCTGGATCACATGCAGCTGCTCACCAAGATGACCAAGCAGGCGACCGAGCTGGCGCAGGCGCTCCAGTCGGAGCGGGACCTGTCGGCGGGTCCGCTGTCCAACAAAACCCCGGTCGACTTCAAGGTCCAGGGCCCGCGGGCCGCGACCGACCGGGCCAGGAAGTCGTTCCTCGAAGCCACCCGTGACATCCCCAACACGGACGAGGACGACGCGCTGGAGAGCATCCGCGCCAACGCGAACCAGATCGCCGTCCAGGTCAACCAGCTCAACGGCATCCGTGAGAGCGCCTACGCCGAGAACGTCCCGCACTCCCTGACGGTGGAGGGCTACAGCCGGCTGATCGAATCGCTGCTGAGCCTCTCCCAGGACATGGCGCAGGCGACCAGTAACCCGGAGATGATCAAGCGGACGCGCGCCCTGGCGGCCTTCTCCGCCGCCAAGGAGTACGCCTCCATCCAGCGCGCGATCATCGCCGCCGCCCTGCCGCCGGGCGGCACCGACGCGAAGGGTCCTGGCCTCGAGGAGAGCGACCGGCTCTACGGCAAGGCCGCCCGCGACAACGGCGAGACCCAGCTCAAGGCCTTCAAGTCGGTCTACGAGTCCTCCGGCGGCAACGCCGACGAACTGACCGAGCCGATGGAGAACGGCAACCCGACGATCACCGCGTCCGAGCTGTACGCCAAGCGCGCGCTGGACAACAGGAACGGTCTGGCCGGCCTGGAGAAGCGCTCGCACCTGGACTGGACCGACGACTACTCGGTCCGCATCAACGCCATGAAGACCATCGAGGCCACGCTGCTCGGCCAGATGGAGGGCAAGGCCCGTGAGCTGCGCGAGCAGTCCCAGCGCGACGCGATCATCAACGGTGCGCTGATCCTCGTCGTCCTCGGCGTCTCGCTCGTCGGCGCCTTCGTCGTGGCCCGCTCCATGATCCGCTCGCTGCGCCGACTGCAGGACACCGCGACCAAGGTCGCCCAGGACCGGCTGCCCGAGCTGGTCAAGCAGCTGTCCGAGGCCGACCCGCAGGACGTCGACACCTCCGTCGAGTCCGTCGGTGTGCACTCAAAGGACGAGATCGGCCAGGTGGCCGCGGCGTTCGACGACGTGCACCGGGAGGCGGTCCGACTGGCCGCCGAGCAGGCGCTGCTGCGAGGCAACGTCAACGCGATGTTCACCAACCTCTCGCGCCGCAGCCAGGGCCTTATCCAGCGTCAGCTCTCGCTCATCTCCGAGCTGGAGTCCCGCGAGGCCGACCCTGACCAGCTGTCCTCCCTCTTCAAGCTGGACCACCTCGCGACCCGTATGCGCCGGAACGGCGAAAACCTCCTCGTCCTCGCGGGCGAGGAGCCGGGCCGCCGGTGGACCCGGCCGGTCCCGCTGGTCGACGTGCTCCGTGCCGCCGCCTCCGAGGTGGAGCAGTACGAGCGCATCGAACTGGCCGCAGTCCCCGCGACCGAGGTCGCGGGCCGCGTCGTCAACGACCTTGTGCACCTCCTGGCCGAGCTGCTCGAGAACGCGACCTCGTTCTCCTCGCCGCAGACCAAGGTCCGCGTCACCGGTCACGCGCTGCCCGACGGCCGCGTCCTGGTCGAGATCCACGACACCGGTATCGGACTCTCCCCCGAGGACCTCGCCGCGATCAACGAGCGGCTGGCGTCGCCGCCCACTGTGGACGTCTCGGTGTCGCGCCGCATGGGTCTGTTCGTGGTCGGCCGGCTGTCCCTGCGGCACGGCATCCGCATCCAGCTGCGCCCCTCCGACTCCGGTGGCACGACCGCGCTGGTCATGCTCCCCGTCGATGTCGCCCACGGCGGCAAGAAGGCCCCGGGCATGCCCGGTGCGGGCGGCCAGGGCGCCGTTCCCCCGGCGCAGGGCGGTCCCGCGAGCCTCGGCGGCCGGCCGGGCGGTGCTCCCGGTGGGGCCGGCGGCGGCAGCCGTCCCGGTCTCGGCGGTGCTCCCGCGGGCGGGCGGCTCGGTGCCGGTGCTCCGCGTGCCGCGCTGCCGCCCCGTGACGGGGCTGCGCGCCCGGGTCAGGGTCAGCAGGGCGGTCAGGGCGGCGGTCTCGCCGGCGCCTTCGGCTCGAGTGCGGGCCGCGGGGCGCAGAACGCTCCCTCGCGTAACGAAGCACGCCAGAACGGCTCCCAGCAGGGTGCTCCGGCCGCCGGAGGGCGGCAGCTGCCGCCCTCCGGCGGCCCGCGCGCCGAGCTCCCCGGCGGCAACCCCCGCCGCGAGGAGCCGCAGCGCCCGCAGCGTCCGCAGGCCGCCAGTTGGGGCAGCGAGCAGCCGTCGGCCCCGCAGCAGCGTCCGGCAGCGGACGCGCCGCGCGGCCACGAGGACAGCGACTCCACCCGCGGTCCCGGCTCGACGGCGGAGTTCGCGCGGCCCGACTTCAACACACCGCCGCCGCGAGGCGCCAACACGGGCGCCGCTTCGGGCTCCACAGGACAGTTCGTACGCGGCGATGTGTACGGCACGCCTGACCCCTCGTCCACGGGCCAGTACGCCCGCCAGGATCTGAACGGCTCGCAGGACCCTGCGTCCACCGCTCAGTTCGCTCGTCCCGATTTCAACGCTCCGGCACCGCGCCAGCGCGGCGGCCGGGACAACTCCGGCTTCGCCCCGCCGCGCCCCGCTGGGGGCACCTCCCATGCCGGAGGCCATGGGGGAGCGCTGCCCCCGCAGCCGCAGCCCGAGGCGCTGCCGCCGGCCGGTCCCGGCGACGGCCGTACGCCGCTGTACGACACGCTCGAGACGAACTGGTTCCATGGCACTCAGAACGGTCAGCAGGGCGGTCAGCCGGCACAGCAGCCGCAGCAGCCGGCGGTCCGTCCCGTTCCACCGATGCCGCAGCGCTCCCCGGCGCAGACCCCGGTGACCCCGGGCAACGCGCCCAACGCGAGTGTTGCCGCTTGGCGCACCTCGCCCAATGACGAGTTGGTACGCCAGGCGGAGCGGGTCAGGAAGCCCGCGGCCGGCGGCGTCACCACCTCTGGTCTGCCTCGCCGGGTCCCGCGCGCCAACCTTGTGCCGGGCACCGCGCAGGAGCAGAACAACCAGGCCGGTCCGCAGGTTTCGCGTGCGCCTGACGACGTACGCGGCCGACTGACCAATCTCCGTCGGGGCATTCAGCAGGGCCGTCAGCAGAACAGCTCGACGACCGGCAGCTTCAACCTCGGCCCCACTCACCAGCAGGAGCGTTAGTTGAGCCCGATGAGCCAGGCGGCGCAGAATCTGAACTGGTTGATCACCAACTTCGTGGACAACACCCCTGGGGTGTCCCACACGGTGGTGGTCTCCGCCGACGGTCTTCTGCTGGCAATGTCCGAAGGATTCCCCCGCGACCGCGCCGACCAACTGGCGGCTGTGGCGTCCGGGCTGACCTCGCTGACCGCGGGGGCGTCCCGGATCTTCGAAGGCGGCCCGGTCAGCCAGACCGTTGTCGAGATGGAGCGCGGCTTCCTCTTCCTCATGTCCGTCTCCGACGGCTCCTCGCTGGCCGTGCTCGCACACCCCGAGTGCGACATCGGCCTCGTGGGCTACGAGATGGCTCTCCTGGTGGACCGGGCGGGCAGTGTCCTCACGCCGGACCTGCGCGCCGAGCTCCAGGGAAGCCTGTTGCACTGAACCCGCCTACCCCACGCAGGTGCTTCAGCCATACGCCACCGCACAGTCACCGTCAGGTCGCCCACAGGCCCCCCACCGGCCCACTCAGACGGCACGCCGACCACTTGCTGTCACGCCCGGAGGATTCATGACCCCGCCACCCGCCTCTCACGATCCGTACGGCGCCTCACTCGACGCGTCGTACGGACTTGAGGGCGATCAGCCGCTGGTCCGTCCGTACGCCATGACCGGTGGCCGGACCCGGCCGCGCTACCAGCTCGCCATAGAGGCGCTGGTCAGCACCACGGCCGACCCTGCGCACCTCGGGACACTGCTCCCCGAGCACCAGCGGATCTGCCACCTGTGCCGTGAGGTCAAGTCGGTGGCCGAGGTCTCGGCGCTGCTGTCGATGCCCCTGGGGGTGGCCCGGATCCTCGTGGCCGACCTGGCGGAGGCGGGCATGGTGGCAATCCATCAGCCGGGCAACGGAGAGGCCGGCGGCACGCCGGATGTGACACTGCTCGAAAGGGTGCTCAGTGGACTTCGCAAGATCTAGCGGCGGTGCAGCCCGGTCGACCACCAGCGCGAAGATCGTGGTGGCGGGCGGCTTCGGCGTGGGCAAGACCACGTTCGTGGGCGCGGTCTCGGAGATCAACCCGCTCCGTACCGAAGCCGTGATGACGAGCGCGTCCGCGGGCATCGACGACCTGACCCACACCGGGGACAAGACCACCACGACGGTGGCCATGGACTTCGGCCGTATCACCCTGGACCAGGACCTGATCCTGTACCTGTTCGGCACGCCCGGACAGGACCGCTTCTGGTTCATGTGGGACGACCTGGTCCGCGGTGCGATCGGCGCGGTGGTGCTGGTGGACACCCGGAGACTTGCCGACTGCTTCCCGGCGGTCGACTACTTCGAGAACAGCGGCCTGCCATTCGTCGTCGCCCTCAACGGCTTCGAGGGACACCAGCCGTACAATCCGGAGGAGGTGCGCGAAGCTCTCCAGATCGGTCCGGACGCTCCGATCATCACCACCGACGCCCGCCACCGCGCGGACGCCAAGAGCGCCCTGATCACGCTGGTCGAGCACGCACTGATGGCACGGCTCAAGTAGACGGTCGAATGGACGGTCAAGTGGACGTCGACGTACGGCAGTTGTCGTAGTTGTGAGGGGGCGGGCTGTGTCGATTGACACGGTCCGCCTCCGTGTTCATAACGTTTCGACAGAGAATTACCCGGCCTCGGACACCCGGTGCATACGAGTAGTACCACTGCGCTCACATCACCCCCGCGATTTGACGGGGCTCGCCCCTTATGCCCCGTTTTATCTGAGGCCTGCACCACTCGGAATGGCTGATTCCAACTGTTTGGAAGGGGGCCGCTCGACGTGCTGAAATCTGGCGAACTCCCTAGTAGTAAAGCTCTGAACGAAACACGGCACAGCGTAGGTGCCGACGCCGAGAGGTTGTTGGTCGAGTGAGGCGAAGCATGACGAGCTCCGCAGAGCAGCAGGCGCGGGGCAACTTCACCCCGCCGCCGCGCACAGCGGCGTCGCCTGCGGATGCGCCCGGTCCGTCCCCGGCCGCCGGAAGCTCCAGTCGGCTGTCCCCGCGCAACTGGCGGGTGCCCACCCGTCTGAACGCGATCCTCCTCATTCCCGTGCTCGTCGGTCTGGTGATGGGCGGCTTCCAGGTCAAGTCCTCCATCGACACCTGGGACGAGGC
This sequence comes from Streptomyces sp. NPDC019443, assembly GCF_044389785.1. Taxonomy (NCBI): domain Bacteria; kingdom Bacillati; phylum Actinomycetota; class Actinomycetes; order Kitasatosporales; family Streptomycetaceae; genus Streptomyces; species Streptomyces sp. NPDC019443. The sequence continues at coordinate 818,620 of NZ_JBIRYJ010000002.1, read as the reverse complement.
GCAGGACGCCGAGAAGACGGCGCTGATCGTGCGCGCCGCCTCGGAGTACGGCCAGGCGCTGCTCAACGAGCGTGACCTCACAGCCGCGACGCTGCTCACCGCCACCAGCGAGGCAGACCGCCAGAAGCCGGTCGTCACCAAGGCGTACGAGACCACGGACGCCGCGAAAAGGAAGTTCGACCTGGCCATCCAGGACATGCCCGACAAGCAGGGTCTGGATCGCCGGCTGAGCCTCTTCCGCTCGGAGGAGCCGACCCTCGCCAAGCTCCGCCTGGCCGCGTACACCAAGGCCCTCGACCCGGTGAAGACCGAAGAGGGCTACGTCAAGGTCCAGCACTCGCTGATGGAGTTCTCGAACGAGCTCGGCCTCGGCACCGGCAACATCACCAGCTACGGCCGTACGGTCTACGCGGTCCAGCTGGCCAAGGCCGCCGCGTCGCTCCAGCGCTCCATCGGCATGCACCTGCTGGTCCGTCCCAGCGCGGACGACACCGTCCGCGCCCAGCAGACCGTGGCGTTCAACTCGTACAACTACCTCGAGCAGATCGCGATCGGCGAGTACGTCTCCGGCGGCACCCAGGCCGACACGGACAAGCTGAAGCAGATCATGGCGGGCAAGGCCGCCGCGGGCGAGAAGCAGCTCAAGGCCCTGGGCCTCAACCCCCCGCGGGACAAGAGCGGCCAGGTCCTGGCCGGCATGGCCGGCAAGATCGGCGAGGGGCTGAGCCCCAGGGAGCTGAAGAAGCTCGACGTCACGCCCGAGACCTGGATGGGCGCGTCCACCGCCAAGTTCGACGGCTACACCGAGATCGAGAACGAACTCGTCGACAAGGCCGTGACCGAGGCCGCGGCGATCTCCGACGACGCCAAGACCGACGCCATCACCAACGGCGGCATCGTCGTCATCGCCCTGCTCACCGCCTTCATCCTGGCCGGCCTCATGGCCCGCCAGATGAGCCGCTCGATGCGCCAGCTGCGCACCGCCGCCTTCGGCATCGCCGAGCAGCGCCTGCCGATGCTGGTCGACCAGCTGTCGCGTACGGAGCCGGGCCGCGTCGACACCCGCGTGCAGCCGATCCCGATCGACAGCCAGGACGAGATCGGCGAAGTTGCCCGCGCCTTCGACCAGGTCCACCGCGAGGCCGTGCGGCTCGCCGCCGAACAGGCCATGCTCCGTGGCAACGTCAACGCGATCTTCACCAACCTGTCGCGCCGCAACCAGTCGCTGATCGAGGGCCAGCTGACCCTGATCACCGACCTGGAGAACAACGAGGCCGACCCGGACCAGCTGGAGAACCTCTTCAAGCTGGACCACCTGGCGACCCGTATGCGCCGCAACGGCGAGAACCTGCTGGTCCTCGCCGGCGAGGAGCCGGGGCGCCGCTGGAACCAGCCGGTGCCGCTGGTCGACGTGCTGCGTGCCGCCTCCTCCGAGGTGGAGTCGTACGAGCGCATCGAGCTGACCGGCGTCCCGGAGACGGACATCCACGGCCAGGCCGTGACCGACCTTGTGCACCTGCTGGCCGAGCTGCTGGAGAACGCCACAACGTTCTCCTCGCCGCAGACCAAGGTGCGCGTCACCGCGACCCGTCTGCCCGACGGCCGCGTGATGATCGAGATCCACGACAAGGGCATCGGCCTGACCGCCGAGGACTTCGCGGACATCAACCACAAGCTGGCCAACCCGCCGACGGTGGACGCCGCCGTCTCGCAGCGCATGGGCCTGTTCGTGGTCGGCCGCCTTGCCGACCGGCACGGCATCCGCGTCCAGCTGCGCCCCTCCGGCGAGCAGGCGGGCACCACCTCGCTGGTCATGCTGCCCGACGCCATCACGCACGGTGGCGGTGGCGAGCCGCTGCCCGAGGACGACTTCACGGTCTCCCAGATCATTCCGGAGCAGCAGGTCTTCGAGCCCGCCCCGATCCAGAGTGCCCCGATGCGCACCGCCGCGGAGCTCGGCTTCGACGACTCCCGCTACGAGGACTCTCCGAAGCTCGACCCGGTAGGCCGCTCGCTGATACGCGAGGAGCGCCGTGCGGCGCTGGAGGCGCAGGCTCAGGGCGGCGAGCGGCCGCTCTACCGGGACGAGACGCAGTACCCGCAGGAGCAGCAGCAGTACGCCTCCGAGTACGGCCAGGAGTACGCGCAGGACTACGCCCAGGAGCAGCCGCAGGCGTACGACGGCTACCAGCCGCAGGGCGGATACCAAGGGCCCCAGGAGCACCAGGAATCCGCATATGCGGAAGCCACTTACCAGGCTTCGCAGACGCCGGAGCCGCAGTACGACGGACAGTTCGACACCCAGTCCCACCAGGCAGAGTGGCCGGAACAAGGTACGTACCAGAGTGCGTACGAGCCGGAGTACCGGACCGATTCGGAATCTGCCCCCGGCGCCCCCACGAACGCCCCGGAGCGCGTAGGCTTCGAACGTCCGGGACCCTCTCCGAGCAGCAGCCACGCGCTGACCGACGCCGGTCTGCCGCGGCGCGGCGGCACCCAGCAGCCGCAGCCCCAGCAGCAGTGGCAGCAGCCCGCCGAGCAGGCCCAGCAAGCTCCGCAGAGCGGTCAGGCCGAGGCGGCCGGCAACGGCGCCGGCCCCGAGGACTGGCGCTCGACCAACGACCAGCGCTGGCAGCGGGCGGAGAAGCTCCGCGAGCCGAAGGCGGGCGGGGTCACCCCCTCCGGTCTTCCACGGCGAGTACCCAAGGCCAATCTCGTCGAGGGAACCGCGGAGCAGACGCCGCAGGGCGGCCCCCAGGTCTCCCGCGCCCCGGAGGACGTACGTGGCAGGTTGAGCAACCTGCGGCGCGGCGTCCAGCAGGGACGCAGCGCGGGAACGGACACGAACGGACCGGGCTTCGGCTCGGGCAGTACCTACAACCAGGAGCGTTAGTGTGAGCCCGATGAGCCAGGCGGCGCAGAATCTGAACTGGTTGATCACCAACTTCGTGGACAACACCCCTGGGGTGTCCCACACCGTGGTGGTCTCCGCCGACGGACTCCTGCTGGCGATGTCCGAAGGTTTCCCGCGGGACCGAGCCGATCAGCTGGCGGCGGTCGCCTCCGGTCTGACCTCGCTGACCGCAGGGGCGTCCCGGATCTTCGAAGGCGGCGCGGTCAACCAGACAGTGGTGGAGATGGATCGGGGCTTCCTCTTCCTCATGTCCATCTCCGACGGTTCCTCGCTTGCCGTGCTCGCACACCCGGAGGCCGACATCGGCCTGGTGGGTTACGAGATGGCTCTGCTGGTGGACCGTGCAGGCAGCGTGTTGACCCCGGACCTCCGTGCGGAGCTCCAGGGCAGTCTTCTCAATTAACAGACAGTGCGTTTCACGCCACCGCACCATAGGGTGCGGTGGCGCGGCTCCACAGGGACATGGACCGGCGACCGGCAGTCGGAGGAGGAAACGTGGCAACACCCCCGGGCGGACGCCCCTATGACGGTGCTCACCAACCGCCGGGTGATCACTCTCAGAACCGCTTCAACTTTCCCTCCGCGCCAAGCAGACAGGGCGCCCAGCAGCCCTACCAGCAGTCGCCGTACGACCCCTCGTACGACCAGCCGCAGCAGCCCCGGATCCAGCCGGTGCAGCGGCGGGCGCCGGACCCCGCGCCTACGGGCACGCACAACCCGTTGGTGCGCCCGTACGCCATGACCGGCGGCCGGACCCGGCCGCGCTACCAGCTCGCCATCGAGGCGCTGGTCAGCACCACGGCCGATCCGTCCCGGCTGCAAGGGCAGTTGCCCGAGCACCAGCGGATCTGCCGACTGTGCATCGAGATCAAGTCGGTCGCTGAGATCTCGGCACTTCTCACCATCCCCCTCGGCGTTGCCCGGATCCTTGTCGCCGACCTGGCGGAGGCCGGACTTGTCGCCATCCACCAGCCAGGCGGCGACGAGGCCGCCGGCGGCCAGCCAGCCGTGACACTGCTCGAAAGGGTGCTCAGTGGACTTCGCAAGCTCTAGCGGCGGTGCAGCCCGCTCAACCACCAGCGCGAAGATCGTGGTGGCGGGCGGCTTCGGCGTGGGCAAGACCACGTTCGTCGGCGCCGTCTCGGAGATCAACCCGCTGCGTACTGAAGCCGTCATGACGAGCGCGTCCGCAGGCATCGACGACCTGACCCACACCGGGGACAAGACGACGACCACCGTCGCCATGGACTTCGGCCGTATCACCCTGGACCAGGACCTGATCCTGTACCTGTTCGGCACGCCCGGACAGGACCGCTTCTGGTTCATGTGGGACGACCTGGTCCGCGGTGCGATCGGCGCGGTGGTGCTGGTGGACACGCGTCGTCTCGCGGACTGCTTCCCGGCGGTCGACTACTTCGAGAACAGCGGCCTGCCGTTCGTCATAGCTCTCAACGGCTTCGACGGACACCAGCCGTACAACCCGGAAGAGGTGCGGGAGGCGCTGCAGATCGGCCCCGACACCCCGATCATCACGACCGACGCCCGCCACCGCGCGGACGCCAAGAGCGCCCTGATCACGCTGGTCGAGCACGCGCTGATGGCGCGCCTGCGGTAGCCGGTGCCACGGCCACGTGTCTGTGTTGAGGACGCCCTCGTACGCCTAACGGCGCGCGGGGGCGTCCTGCTGTTGCGTCTCCCCCACCCCGCCCCTTCCCCTGCGCCGCATCATCCTCGTCTCGGACGGAGAGGACACCTGCGCACCGTCCTCCCCGTGCCAGGTCGCCCGCGAGCTGAAGGGCGCCCGGATTGACCTGATGGTGGACGCCATCGGCTGCAAGTCATCGCCGGGGCGAAGAAGGAGCTGAAGTTTCGTGGTTCCCAGTCAAGTTGACGGATGCTCATGCCCAGGCTCACCGGGCGCCCAGGCGATGGACAGAGCTGCGCCGAGGAGGGCCAGCAGTAGGCCGACGAGGAAGCCGCCGAGGTTGGACATCGGAATCGACAACAGGGCAAGCACGATCGCCGCGACACCCGCAAACACCCGCACGACGGGCTGGAACCACATGGTCAGGCCGAGCGTCACGAGGAGCACGCCGATGACCAGTGAGCCGGAGCCTGCAGTGGTGGCCATCCGGATGGTGAGTTGGCCGATCGCGAGGTCTGCGTACGGCAGATACACGATCGGCACCCCGCCCAGCATGGTCAGCAGCCCGGCCCAGAACGGCCGGCTTCCACGCCAGTCGCCGAAGTGTAGCCAGAGGCCCTTGAGGTAATGGACGTTGCGCCTTGGGGAATCGACGCTCATGGAACAGCTCCCGGGGGCCGTGCTTCTTACGGACGAAGAGAAGGGGCGGGCGCGGGAATGAGTTCTTCTCATCGGTTGCGGCGTGTCTAGAAGCACTCGTGAACGCCCTTGTGGAATCTCACGCTGCTTCCGCTGGTCCTGGTAATTCTGGCGCTCGTTGCCAGCACGATTTGCTTGGAATTGGTCACCAAAATCGAATCGGCCTCCTGCGCGGCACGGCCGGGGTCCACTTTGTCCCCTTCCCTGATGCCGGGTCCCTTTCTGCTGGTCCCGGCGGCAACACCGTTGTTTGTGTTCTTGAGCGTGATAGTGCCACTGTCACTTTGGACTGAATCGGTGTACGTGTCACGAGACATGACCTGCTTTGCGGTCACCTTTACCGTGAACGTGCCGATCAGCGGGATGTTCCGAGCGACCACGGACTGGCAAAGACCCGTGGTCTTCGACTGCTTCAGGCCCGTGACCGTAACGGGAACGATCTTCCCGTCGTATCGCCGGTCCACGGCGCTGTACTGGATCAGCCCGATACCTTCGGTGCGCTCAGCAGTTACTTTGAATTGCTGGTTGGAGACAAGGAACGACGCGGCAAGCGCGCCCTGGGCCAAGGCAACGAACAGCGCCGCGCTAGCGACGAGGCTGGGCACCATGACAACGGCAAACACCCTCCATCTAATCCTGCCATGCGTCCTGGACAAGACTCCTCCTCGTTTTTGAACGTGTGCCTCGGGCATCATCTCCGGCCTTCCACGAACTCCCCCGGGATGGGGAATCACGAGCCCTTTGGGTACTCTTGAGAAGAAACGCGCCGACCAGCTCGAAACGGAATCCGAAGACTCACTGCACTATCTGGTCTGCTGGGACAAGGAATGAGCCGAGTCGCCGGTGAGAAGTAACTCGAACATTCAGATGTTTCTTGGTCGGCTACGGGCGAGGGCATGAGAAGGATGGCGAGCGCATTTGGATGCTATACGCCGATTCGCTCGTGAACCCTTCTCGGAATGACCGCCGATCGGGTGACATGGCGGGGCCGGTGAGGCCTATTCACGGGGTCACCAGCCGTTCTTGCAGAACGGCCTTGGGGAACATCGGTACAGCGGTTATCGGTGAGATTGATCTTGCTGGCTACTCGGTCTCCGAGGACTCGAGCACTTGGGCCTGGAGACGCTTCTTGCCGTGGCAGATGTCGCGAGCGAGCTTGTGGCGGGATTCCCGGACGGTGAGCTGCTTTGTGCATCGGGCGGCGGTAGGTGTCGTCGACCGGATCGACGACGGCGAGCAGGTGCAGGGCCTTGGCGATGCGCCCGTACTCGGCGAACGCCTGTCCCAGCGGGGTCGGGTGGCCCTCGCGGCCGAACATCCGCGGCAGGTCGTGGGCGCGGACCTGGTAGGTGACAGGGAGCCGGCTACCCGCAGCACGGGCCGGGGGCGGAGCCCCGTGAGAAGACAGCAAAGACCCCAGCGCCCGTACCGGGCGCTGGGGTCTGCGTAATGCGGCAGCAGCCTCAGCCCTGCCAGCTGTGGGCCGTGCGGAAGCCCCGCTGCCGCTCAAGGCGACGCCAGCCCGCCGTGGAGCGGCCGCGGTGGGCAGCGTCGGTCTCGGACTGGGACGCCGCACGGGCAAGCAGCACCGCGGTGATCGCGGCCAGCTCCTCGGGGTCGGCGTGACCCTTCTCTACGCGCAGCAGGGAAGATGACGACTCGGCAGCAGTGCTCATGGCTTTCGGGCTCCAGTCTCGCAGGGTCACTGCGGGGGGTTGCCGTGTTTGCGGGACGGCAGGTCGGCGTGCTTTGTACGGAGCATCGCGAGAGATGCGATCAGCACCTCGCGTGTCTCGGCGGGGTCGATGACGTCGTCGACCAGGCCGCGCTCCGCCGCGTAGTACGGATGCATCAGCTCGGCCTTGTACTCCTTGACCATGCGGATACGCATGGCCTCGGGGTCCTCGGCCTCGGCGATCTGCCTGCGGAAGATGACATTGGCGGCACCCTCGGCGCCCATCACCGCAATCTCGTTGGTCGGCCAGGCGTAGGTGAGGTCCGCGCCGATGGACTGGGAGTCCATGACGATGTAGGCACCGCCGTACGCCTTGCGGAGGATCAGCGAGATCCTCGGCACCGTGGCGTTGCAGTACGCGTACAGCAGCTTCGCACCGTGCCGGATGATTCCACCGTGCTCCTGGTCGACGCCGGGCAGGAAGCCGGGCACGTCCAGAAGAGTGATGATCGGGATATTGAAAGCGTCGCACATCTGCACGAAACGTGCGGCCTTCTCGGAGGCTTCGATGTCCAGGACACCGGCCAGGGACTGCGGCTGGTTGGCGACGATGCCGACCACCTGGCCGTCGAGCCGAGCCAAGGCGCAGATGATGTTGCGGGCCCAGCGCTCGTGGATCTCGAGGTAGTCGCCCTCGTCGACGAGCTCCTCGATGACCTTGTGCATGTCGTACGGGCGGTTCCCGTCGGCCGGCACCAGGTCCAGCAGGACGTCGGAGCGCCGGTCCGCGGGGTCCTCGGCGTGGGCGACCGGCGGGTTCTCGCGGTTGTTGGAGGGGAGCATCGCCAGCAGGTAGCGCACCTCGGCGATGCAGGTCTCCTCGTCGTCGTACGCGAAGTGCGCGACGCCCGAGGTCTCGGCGTGGACGTCCGCGCCGCCCAGGCCGTTCTGGCTGATCTCCTCACCGGTGACGGCCTTGACGACGTCAGGCCCGGTGATGAACATCTGCGAGGTCTCGCGGACCATGAACACGAAGTCGGTGAGCGCCGGCGAGTACGCCGCGCCGCCCGCGCAGGGGCCGAGCATCACGCTGATCTGCGGGATGACGCCGGAGGCGCGGGTGTTGCGCTGGAAGATGCCGCCGTAGCCGGCGAGCGCGGAGACGCCCTCCTGGATACGGGCACCGGCGCCGTCGTTCAGCGAGACCAGCGGAGCCCCGGCCGAGATGGCCATGTCCATGATCTTGTGGATCTTGGTGGCGTGCGCCTCGCCGAGCGCGCCGCCGAAGATCCGGAAGTCGTGCGCGTAGACGAACACCGTGCGGCCCTCGACCGTGCCCCAGCCGGTGATGACACCGTCGGTGTACGGCTTCTTGGCCTCCAGGCCGAACCCGGTCGCCCGGTGCCGGCGCAGTTGCTCGACCTCATGGAACGATCCCTCGTCCAGCAGCAGCGCGATGCGCTCGCGGGCGGTCAGCTTGCCCTTGGCGTGCTGCGCCTGGGTCGCACGGTCGCTGGGGCCGCGGTGCGCCTCGTCGCGAAGGGCGTGCAGCTCGGCCACACGCCCGCGCGCGTCATTCGGCTCGCCGGTGGTCTCGTCCAAAACGGTCATGCATTGACCCTACGGATCCGACCAAGAAAACCCTGCCGTTGACTCCGTACAGTCTCCGGACGTTTCTCCTGTCGCCCTCTAACAGAACCATCGCGCACTGCAGCCCTAGTACCAGCTCACGGCCATCAAGCTTTGTGGAAGTTCAACAAGGCGTTCACCTGAGAGCCACCTCACAGTGGTGGCCGGCTCCAGCGGTACCTCCGGTGATTCGCAGCCGCAGCGACCGGCCGGTGGCGAGCACCTCGACGGACGCATCCTTGCTGTTCACCTTGCGCACCGGGTGGTGCCAGGTGATCTCCAGCGGGGCCCCCGTGCGCGGCGGCTCGCTGATATGAAGAGTTGCTGTGCGGTGGTTACTCCGAACGAGGGCACTCGCCGGTGCGGTCGCGGTGAGCGGGCCCACCGTACCGGGCTGCCAGAAGTTCGCGGCGGTCAGTCCCAGGGAGCGGACAGCGACCGCCTGGTATGCCTCCCTATTGGCGAGGATCTCCACCCGACGGCCGTCGCGGGCGCGCGCGGTGACGGTGCGGCGGGTCGCTCCCGGCAGCAGCAGATACGCGTACGAGGCGTCCACCGGGTCGGTGCCGTGGTCGAGCCAGAGGGTCTGGAAGCGGCGCGTGACGCGCTCGGTGGAGCTGGTGGTGTTGATGTCGCTCCAGGCGCCCGTGCGGTCCTCGCGCAGGGTGCGCAGCCGGGCGGTGCCGCCGGGGAAGATCCAGCCGCCGTGGCCTTCGAGGTGCGCCCAGCGGGAACCGAGGGTCAGGGCGTTGGTGCCGCCCTCGCCGAGGTTGCGGTTGTCGACGATCGTCTCGACGGGCACCCCGTCGCTGCTCGTGATGCCGGCGCCGAGGCAGACAACCTCGTCCTCGACGCAGAACCACGACTTACGCGCCTCAAGGGTGGAGCCGAGGCCGAGCAGATGCTGGCCGACGGCCGCGAACTCACCGTCGCTCGCCCCGCCCACCCATTTCGCCGCGGGCTTGGGCACGCCCCATTCACCGCCCGCCCGGTCGGCAAGTCGCTTGGTCGACACGGTCGTTCCGGGCAGCCGGTAGAAGTCGACGGTCGGCCAGAACCAGTCGGTGTACTGATCGCCCGCGGCCTCGCCCGGCCACCAGTAGAGCATTCCGGCTCCGGTGTGCCAGCCGCGCGGATTCTCGCCGTTGCCGCACTCGTAGTACGAGATCCGCTCCGAGGCCATGGAGATGTTCGCGGCCCAGCCGGGCCGGCGGTGCACGGCCCGGTCCATCGAGGCGAAGAGCTGGTGGCCGACCGGCTCGGGCGCGGCAGGGACGGGCGACGCGGCGACCGCGTGCAGCCGGCAGAGGTCGGCGACGCCGAACTGCCGGCCGGTGAGGATCGGCGTCACAGTGTCCCGCTCGATCCAGCCCTTGATCCGGGCGTGCCAGCGCTCCCGCTCGGCTGCGGAGGCTCCGCCCGCGAGCAGCGCGATCGCGGCGATCAGGCCCTGCCCGTGGAAGTGGTCGCTGCGCATGATCCTGCGCTCGTCGTTCTTGAGGTAACCCCGGCTGATGGCACGGCCGTTGACGCTGTCCATCATCAGCCCGTTGTGGATCAGGGGCGCGTACGCCTGCTCGACGCTGTCCAGGATGATCTGGCGGTTGGGGTCGGTGACGGCCCAAGTGGAGCCCGCGAGCAGGGCGAAGAGGCGACCGAGGCCGTCGAGCATGACCTGTCCGTACGTGCCGGAGTAGGCGACCCAGGTGTGCTGGATGAACGATCCGTCGGCGTAGAGGCCGTCGCCCTTGGTGACGTACGGGAAGACGGGCGAGAGGGCGTCCCGGGCGAGTGCGATCTTCTCCGGGGCCCTGCCGAGGACACCGCGCAGGGCGACGGAGCGGCAGAGGTCGACGCGGTTGGCGCCGGTGGATGTGCCGCTGTAGTCGCCGAGCATCGCGTCGGGGATGAAGTGGTCGACGGCGGCGAAGGCGGCGTCGCGGCGGTCCTGGGTCAGCTTGTCCTGAAGGACGGCGACGATGTCCATGAGGAGGCGGGGGCTGCCTATCTGCCACTCCCACCAGTTGCCGTAGCGGGTGGTGGAGGGGTTGTAGATCTTCGTGGCGAGGTGGTCGAGGCCGCGGATGACGTCGGCGAGGAGTCCGGTGTCGCCGGTGAGGCCGGTGCCCTGCTGCGCGTACGCCTGGGTCATGGTCCACAGGCGGCTGTAGCTCTGGGTGATGCCGGAGGGCGGGTTGAAGGTGTAGCCGGGCCACAGGGAAGTGTCGGTGGGGGCCATGGCCGCGCGGAATCGGGCGGCCAGCACGCCGGTCTCGGCGAGGCGGGATGCGTAGGGCTCCACGGCCGGGTCGTAGCCGGTCCCGAGGCTGATCTCCAGCCAGCGCAGGCGCAGTGTCTCGTACTCGTCCTGTTCGGTGGCGTGTCCCTGGGAGGGGAAGCCCAGGGTGAGAGCGCTTGCTCCCGCAGCGGCGAGGAAGATACGGCGGGACCATGCGGGCGTAAGCGGCATGGGAGCCTCCGGAAACAGAAGTGGTGTAGACCGGTTGCCCGTTGGTCTAGCAGCCCTTCGCCACACCTTCAATGGGCATGACAGGGAGAGGCAGCAAGCGCTTGCCCCTCGGTCTTCGCCTTCAGCGCGAGGGGCAGGCGCCGTTCATCAGCCGCCGCAGCGGAAGCGAGCACTCCCCCGGTCGGCGTGGTCGTTGCCGTTCCCGTCGCCGCCGTCACCGACGAGCCTCGCCCTCGGCTGCGGCGGCCGGGAGCGCGGGCCCGGCCAGGGCGAACACGGCGGACGAGGCGGCGGCGAGCGCGCACGCCGCACGGAGTCTTCGTCAACCGCCGCGCGTTAGTCCAAGTCCCCTCCGTGAACGACAACTTATGAAGCGGCGAAGAATCTGAGAGCGCTCTCAGTCACACCTCTTGACGACCGCTCCCACCGTCGCAAGAGTGGTGGACACCCCCACAAGTACAGGAGTTCATCCGTGATTTCCCGCAGAATGTTCCTGTCCGGCACCGCCGCAGCCGCGACCGCGCTCACCTACCCCGCCTGGGGAAGCGCTCTCAGCCCCCGGGCCAAGGCCGCGCCCCCCACCTGCGAACTGGCCCTGGAGAACAAGTCGTTGCCCGGTCAGGTCAGTGCCTATGTCACCGGTCACGAGCAGGGCACCGGACGCTGGGTGCTGCTCCGCCCGGGCGGCGGCGTCTACTACCCCGAATCCCCCTCCGCGCCCCAGACCCCGCTCCCCGTCGACTGCGCCATCCCGCTGCGCGCGGCGGGCGCGGGCCCGGTCGTGCTGACACTGCCTCAGATGTTCGGCGCCCGCGTCTATTTCGTACGCGACAGCAAGCTGGACTTCTTCGTGAACCCGGGTCCCGCTCTCGTCGAACCGGCCTTCGCGACCCCCTCCGACGCCAACTACGGCCGCACCTGGTCCTTCGCGGAGTTCACCTTCAACCCGACACAGCTCTACGCCAACATCAGCTATGTCGACCTGGTGACCGCCCTCCCCATCGGCCTCACGCTGACCGGCGACGCCACCCACACGGTCGCCACACTGCCGAACGGCGCGCTCCAGAAGATCGCCGACGAGCTCGTGGCCCAGGCGGGCCGCGACGGCCAGCCCTGGGACAAGCTGGTCATCCGCGGCTCGGGCGGCCAGGTCCTACGGGTCATCTCGCCACAGAATCTGATGGCGCCCTTCTTCGACCGGCCCAACGAGATGCCCTTCAGGAACGTCTTCGACAACTACATCAACCGGGTGTGGGACAAGTACCGCTCCACAGATCTGCGGATCGACCTCCAGGGCGGCCGCGGCGTACGCACGGGGCGGGTGAACGGCGACGTGCTGACCTTCACCGGCGGCCACACCTTCGCCAAGCCCACCTCGAAGGACATCTTCACCTGCAACCACGGGCCCTTCGCCAACAACCCGGGTGACCCCGACGACAAGAAGGGTCTGCTGGCCAGGCTCGCGGCCGGCTTCAACCGGACGACCCTGCTGACCCACCCCGACCAGCCGAACGGGGCGACCTCGGCCGACTACTACCGCGACCCGGCGACGAACCACTTCTCCCGGGCCGTGCACGCCAACACCCCGATCGGATATGCCTTCCCGTACGACGACGTGCGCCCGGACGGCCAGCCGGACGTCTCCGGCGCGGCGCACGACGGCAACCCGCGGCGCTTCACACTGACCGTCGGGTCCTGACCTGACGCGTGGGGGTGCCCGGCCGGCATGGGGGAACCGGCCGGGCACCCGCGCGTCCGCACCGGCTCAGCAGCCGCCGCAGTTGTAGTACGTCACGTCCCAGTGGTTTCCCTCGTCCGCGTAGATGTTGCCGGAGCCGGACCTCCACTGCGGGGCACCGTCGCCCGGACGCGCGCCAATGTAGGTGAACGTGTTCTTGATGTAGTTCCCGACGCAGGTGTACTTGCTGTAGTCGAGCTTGTAGCCGTTCCAGTGCGAGTACGTGCCGCCCGCGTGCCCGGTCTCCGTACCTCCGGTGATGTTGAGCGCACAGCCGCTCGCGCTCTTGAGGGTCTGCGCTCCCTTCGCGCTGGCGAGGTTGAGCTGCTCGAAAGACGTACACGACGGGTTGTTGCGGTCGGAGCAGCCGCCGGACGAGGACCAGGTGATCCCGGACGAGCGGAACATCGAAGTCGCAGTGGCATGGCTGATCTTGGTGACGGCGTGCGCTTCGGTCGCGCCGCTGATGACGCCGAATCCGGGGGCGAAGAGCGCGCCCGAGACGAGCGCGAGCGCGCTGAGCGCGGAGCGGACTTTCATGGCGGGGGGATCCCTCCTGCTGATGACCGTTGAGGACTGTGCGTTCCGGTGCGGACCGGTGCATTCCGGCGGTACGGCTGTGCAGGTGGAGCAAGGAGATCGTGCCCGAGTTCTACGCGCGTCCGCCAGAGGGCTGCCGCGTACCTCTGGGTGAACCCCTCGAGAAGATGTTGAATATTAAACGGAATAGGCCTATGGTGGATTCCGTTGAAGCTTAAACAACACGCCACTACGTCCCCCAAGGAGTGCGTCATGGGTCTCTTCAACCGCAAGACCGACACCGCCACCACCACTGCTGCCCCGGTCGCCGTCGGCCCGGCGCTGGCCGCCCTGACCGGCGACTACAGCATCGACCCGGCTCACAGCAGCATCGGCTTCACCGTCCGCCACGCCATGGTCACCAATGTCCGCGGCTCCTTCGGCGACTTCTCCGGCAGCCTGCACCTGAACGGCACCGACCCGCACCACTCCACCGCCGAGATCGACGTCAAGATCGCCAGCATCGACACCGGCATCGCCGACCGCGACGGCCACCTGCGCAGCGGTGACTTCTTCGAGGCCGAGCAGTACCCGCTGATGACGTTCCGCTCGACCCAGGCCGAGCAGCTCGGCGGCGACTCGTACCGCATCACGGGCGACCTGACGATCAAGGACGTCACGCGTCCGCTCGCCATCGACCTGGAGTTCAACGGCTCCGCCACCGATGTGTACGGCAACGAGCGCGTCGGCTTCGAGGGCAGCGCCGAGATCCTGCGCTCCCACTGGGGCCTGACCTGGAACGCGGCGCTGGAGACCGGCGGCGTCATGGTCAGCGACAAAGTCAAGCTGAACTTCGACATCTCCGCGATCAAGGCCGCCGCCTGACGGTCGGTCCGACCCCCCTGAGCGCGCCCGCCCTGCCGTCCCCCCACGGCCGGGGCGGGCGCTCGGTCGTGCCTCCGCGCAGACCCGTACAGCAGTTTTGTACGGCTCGTGATGGATCGTACGCGCTTCGTAGGGGGAAGAGCGTGCGCATGCACTCAGCGAAAAGGACCAAGCGGATCACCTCGTGGCACGTGATCGGCGCACAACTCGCGGTCTTCCGCAGGGAAGCCCGGCTGACCCAGGCCGGGCTGGCGGACGCGGTCGGCATGCACGAGGAGACCGTCGCCTCGATCGAGCAGGGCCGCAGACCGCTCAAGCTGGATTTCGCGATCAGGCTCGACGAAATGCTCGACACGAAGAGGGCGTTGCAGACCGCTGTCGAGAAGGTGCCGGAGCGGGAGCGGTTCCCCGCGTTCGCGCAAGACTTCGTCGATCACGAGCAGGAGGCGCTGACTCTGCTCTCTTACCAGACCCAGGCGGTGCCCGGCCTCCTCCAGACCGAGGAGTACGCGCGGGCGGTGTTCTCCTGCCTCTATCCGCCCTTGGACGAGGAGCAGTTGGAGGAGTGGGTCCAGGCCCGGCTGGTCCGGCAGAAGATCTTCGAGCGCAAGCCCCGGCCGATGGTGAACTTCCTGCTGGAGGAGTCCATCCTGCACCGGCCCATCGGTGGGCGGCAGGTGCTGCGCGTACAGAACCAGCATCTGCGGCGCTGCGCCGAACTCCCCTTCTTAGGTCTTCAGATCATGCCGACCGACCGGGAGACACACGCCGGTCTCGCAGGTCCGATGGTGCTGCTGGAGACCCCCGACCACGATCAACTCGCCTATATCGAGGGGCAGCACATCAGCTTCCTCGTCGATGATCCCGACCAGGTCAGTATGTACCAGCAGAAATATGGGATGCTGCGTTCGCAGGCCCTCTCCCCCGCGGAGAGCATGGGCCTGCTGGACGATCTGCTAGGAGAGTCATGAACTGGTTCAAGTCCAGTTACAGCGGCAGCGCGGGCGGGGACTGCGTCGAAGTCGCCTACGACTGGCGGAAGTCGAGCTACAGCAGCGACGCCGGCGGCGACTGCGTCGAGGTGGCCGCTCACCCCCTCGCCGTCCACATCCGCGACTCCAAGAACCCCACGGGACCCGTCCTCACCGTCGCCCCGGACGCCTGGGCCGCCTTCGTCGCCGAGCGCTGACTAGGGAGACAGGGCGGTGCCGAGGGAGTCGGCGCCCATGAACTTCGGCGCGCCCTTCTCGTAGAAGACGTCCAGAGCCGTGATCGTGAACCCGGCGGTCGTCAGCATGTCGACGGTCTGCCGGGTGAGGTGACACCCGCCGAAGAGCCGTTTCTCCATCGGCTCGAGCCGTCGTTGCCAGCGGCGCACGTTCTCGTCCTCTTCCGGGGCCAACCCGTGCTCCAGGAAGTGCAGGGTCCCTCCGGGCTTGAGGACGCGCCGCACCTCGCGCAGGGCGGCATTGGCATCGGGGATGGTGCACAGCGTCCAGGTGGACAGTGCGGCGTCAAAGCTGTCGTCCTGGAACGGCAACGACTGGCCGTCCAGACCGGCGCGCCGCACCGGAACGCTTGACGCCCTGACGCGTTCGGCGGCAAGTGTCCATCCGACGTCGGAGGGCTCGATCGCGGTCACGCCGGTGACGGCCTCCGGGTAGAAGGGAACGTTGTGCCCTGAACCGAATCCGATCTCGACGACTTCGCCCGTCAGGCCCTCGCAGACTCGGCGTCGCAGCGGTCCGACCGCCTTGACGCCGCAGGCGACGTTGACAATCCGCGGCACGACCCGCTCGGCGTAGAAGCCCACTAGAAGCCGCCACCTCCGTCGAAGCCGCCACCGCCGCCGAAGTCTCCGCCGCCGCCCCAGCCCCCTCCTCCGTCGAAGTCGGAGGAGTTGAAGTCGGCACCGGAGTAGTCGCCGCCGCTGAACTCACCGCCGCCGTACTCCGCCCCGTATGCCGGACTGGCGAGCATGTTGCCCAGCAACGTGCCCACCAGCAGGCCCGGCAGCAGGCCGCCGCCGAAGTAGCCGCCAGCCCAGGGGCCGTACGCCGGACCCGCCTCCCAGTACGGGCGGCGGCCGGATTCCGTCTCGACCATGCGGCCCATCGGGTCCTGACCGTCCTCGAGACGGGCCTTGTCGGCGGCGCAGACCGGGACCTCGCGGGACATGGCGCCCGCCGGGGACCAAGTCATGTCGGCGACCGAAAGCCCGTGGCGCGGGTCGAAGAAGCAGGGCGGGCGGCGCTCCGGCACGGGTTGGCCCGTACGGCGTGCGTCCAGGGCCGCCAGCGAGTACCGGCCGTCCTCCAGGGCCTGCGTGACCGCGCGTACGTCACTGGGGTGCTCGGCCGACCCCATCAGCGATTTCGCCCTGTCGTACGAGTCGAGTGCGCGCTCGTATTCCGCGCGCATGGCGTCGTCCGCGCCCTTCTCCGAGGGGTGGAAGTCCAGCCGGTCCAGCTCCTCGCCGAACGCGGTGATGTCCTCGTCGACGACCACGCGCAGCTTGTCGAGGGCGGCTCGCTCCGCCTCCTCCCGCTTGCGGCGGTTGCGGCGGATCACGCTGTACACGCTCGCGCCGCCGGCGGCGGCGACCGCGCCGACCGCGATCAGACCGGCGGTGTTCACGCCTTCGTCCGGGGCCGAGCCCCAGGAGGAGGGGGCGCTGCCGCGCAGCTGGGGCAGTGCCTGGTCGACGAAGTTGTTCAGCTGGGTGGCGGCGTCGGCGCCGGGGGGCGTCTTGACCGCGGTGACCAGGTTCTGTACGGCCTGGTTGGTCATGACGCTACGGTCGGCGCCCGCGTTGAAGCCGTCGCCGAGGCGGATGGCGTACAGCCCTGTGATGCCGGTCTCGGTGCGGAGGTTCTGCATGACCGTGTTCGGCGGGAACTCCGCCGTCCCGGCGGGCAGGACGGCCACGAAGAGCGGCTTGTCCGCGTCCTTGATCTTCTTCGCGAGTGAGTCCGCTTCGGCGCTGGAAAGCTGGCCGGCGGCGCGCGGATCGACGTAGACGGGGCTCTGCTTCAGGGCTTCGGCCACAGTTTCGGGGCCGGTGGCTGCTTGGGCTCCGGGGGCCGCGACGAGGGCGGTGGCCGAGAAGGCGAGCAGCAGACCGGACAGTGCGGTGAGCAGCCTGGTCTTCATACCTTGACGCTACCTGAATGGGTGCGAATTCGGACAAGCGGCGAGGTTCAAGAACCGGGGCTCCGCCCCGGACCCCCGCGCCTCAGTCGCCGGCGAGGCTGAACATTCGGCCCTGACCGGGGCTCCGCCCCGAACCCCGCTCCTCAATCGCCGGAGGGGCTTGAATTCGGGGCTCCGCCCCGGGCCCCGCGCCTCAATCGCCGGACGGGCTCCATTGGAGCCCGTCCGGCGATTGAGGACAACGCCCGAAGGGCGTTACCGGGGTCGAGCCCCAAGTCGGGACGGGGATCACGCCAGTCGATACGCCGACGTCAGCCTCGCCACCGCCCCCGTAAGCTCCCCCCTCAGCAGCAACTGGTCCGCCTCCGCGAACGGCTTCGCCGACGCCGCCGTCACGTGCTGGCCGATCTTCGCCTGGACCATCAGCCGGGCCTGCGAGACCAGCGCCCTGGCCTCCGGGGAGTCCGCCCGGCCCGCCGACTCGAGGATCTTCGCCGTGAGGGCGATGGCCTTGAGCGTGAGTTCACCGCCCGACGGCGGCCTGGTCAGCGTGGTCAGGCCCCAGCCGTACGGGTACTGCGGGTCGTACGTCTTGTCCCCGACGTTGACCGGCAGCTGTGCCTGGGACTTCGGCCAGGTCACCGGGAGCTGGCCGGTGAAGGCCCGCTTGCCGTAGAGGACGTCGGCCACACCGTCGCCCTCCGTGCCCGGCAGCCAGGAGGCGACGAGCGCGTCGATGTCGCCGAGGCGGTCGCCGATGAGCTGCGGGCGGCCGGAGACGATCAGCACCGCGCACTTCATCGCGGCGCAGACCTTGTCGACGGCGGCTTTGTCGGCGGCGGTCAGCTCCAGGTCGTTGCCGTTGCCGACGTCGCCGAAGCCCTCGGCGTACGGGGTCTCGCCGATCACGACCACGCCGACGTCATGGCCCTCGGTGGGCGCGGACGCGTCCTTGGAGTAGGTGAGGGCCGCCTCGGGGGCGGCCTTCTTCATGCCCTCCAGGATGGTCGTGCCGGTCGTGATCTTTCCGGAAGAGCCCTGCCAGCTGATGGTCCAGCCGCCTGCCTGGTTGCCGAGGTCGTCGGCGTTGGACCCCGCGACGTACACCTTCTGAGACGGCTTGAGCGGCAGTACCGCGCTGTCGTTCTTCAGCAGGACCTGGGACTTGGCGGCGGCCTCGCGGGCGACCGCGCGGTGTTCGGCCGAGCCGATCTTCGACAGGTTGGAGGTGTCCGCGTACGGCTTCTCGAAGAGGCCCAGGGCGAACTTCTGGGTCAGGATCCGGGAGACCGCGTCGTCGATCCGGGCCTCGCTGATGCGGCCCGCCTTCACCTCGTCCTGCAGCGTCTTGTGGAAGTCCGGGTAGGCCGTCGGGACCATGATCATGTCGAGGCCCGCGTTGATCCCCGTACGGACGTCGCTCGGGTAGTCGCCGGGGATCTGGTCGATGGCCTGCCAGTCGCTGATCACGAAGCCCTTGAAGCCCATGCGGTCCTTCAATACACCGTTGATCATGGCCGCGTTGGCGTGCATCTTCACCGGGCCCTCGGCGTCGCCGAGGATGTCCAGCGAGGAGTACGAGGGCATGACCGTGCCGGCGCCGCGCTTGACGGCTTCGGCGAAGGGCGCGAGGTGTACTGCCTCCAGCTCCTGCCGGGTGACCTTGGTGATGCCCTGGTCGATCGTGTACGAGCCGGTGGAGGACGAGCCGAATTCCGTGCCGCCGTCGCCGACGAAGTGCTTGGCGCTGGCCAGCACCTTGTCGTTGCGGTCGAGGTCCTTGCCGGACGGGGAACCCTGCATGCCGCGGATCACCGTCTCCATGGCGGTGACCAGGGCCGGGTCCTCGCCGAAAGCCTCGTAGGAGCGGCCCCAGCGCTCGTCGCGGGTGACGCAGAGGCAGGGCGCGAAGTCCCACGGAATGCCGGTGGCGCGTACTTCCTTTGCTGTCACCGCGCCGGTCTTCTGAGCGACGGACGGGTCACGGGTGGCTCCGATGCCGATGTTGTGCGGCATGATCGTCGACCCGATGACGTTGTTGTGGCCGTGCACCGCGTCCACGCCGTAGATCAGCGGGATCTGGAACCGGGTTGCCTGGGCGCGCAGTTGGTACGCGTCGACCATCTTGGCCCAGGCCTCGGGGGCGTTGGGGGTGGGGACCGAGCCGCCGCCGGAGAGCAGCGAGCCGAGGTCGTAACTCGCGATGTCACCCTGGGACTTGAGCGCGTTGCGCTCGGCCTGGGTCATCTGGCCGGCCTTCTCCGCGAGGGACATCCGGGAGAGAAGGTCGGCGACGCGCTTCTTCACCGGGAGCCTGGCGTCGAGGTACGGCAGGCCGTGGGCGTCCACGACGACCTGCGGAGTCTCGGCCGGGGGCTTCGCGCCGGTGACGGTGAGCCCCAGCGGGATCGTCTCGGCGGACTCGGCCGTGCGGTCCTTCTTGGTGGCGACGGCGACGGTCCTGGAGGTTCCGGAGGCCGTACCGGCCGGGAAGGTGACGGTGCCGGAGACGGGCTCGTAGTCCTTGCCCGACTCGGCGGTACCGCCCTCGGACTTGTACGCGACAGTCACGGGCTCGTCGATCGGGCCCGAGCCGGTGGTGGCGACGGAGATCTTCACCTGGGCCGTGCCGCCCTCGTCGACCGGGTACACGGCGGCGTCGGTGACGACCTTCGCCTTCAGTGCCGGGTCGGCCTTTCCGTACAGTTCGACGCCGTCCATGGCGAACTTGCCGGGCGCGCCGGGCGGCAGGGTGAGGGCGTACCCCCACATCTCGTTCAGGCCGAGGATCTGGTCGATACCGCCGACAGGCTGGTAGTCCGCGCGGTACTGGAAGTCGGCGAAGGGGATCTCGACGAGGTGCCAGCCCTCCCAGTCGTCGGTGAAGGACGTGGTCCACAGCTCGGAGGCTTCGCCGTTGGCGCCGCCGTCCTTGAGCTCGAAGTTGATGCGCTTGCCGGAACCGGGCGGGAGGGGTGCGGTGTTCTGGCCGTACCACCAGAAGCGGATGCCCTTGTGCGCGGTCCAGTCGTGGGCGGGCTTGTCGAAGGCGAAGTCGTGGGTGAGTCCGCCCCAGCCGCTGATGTCGTAGGCGCCTTCGAGGACCTTGCTGCCTTCGGGGGCGTCGGCGCGCTCCTTGAGCTCCAGTTTCGGCTGGTCGTCGGCGTCGCTGCCCCAGGTGAAGATGCCTTCGGCCGGGGGGCCCGCGAAGGGGATCTCACCCTCGAAGCGGTCCACGAGGACGGGCGCGGGGTCGTCGGCGGCGGCGCCGGGGGCGGCGCCGGCGAGCAGGCCGGTGAGTACGGCGGTCGCGGCGAGCACCGCCGTACCTGTTCTCGTTCTCAGGCGGGTGCGTGGCATTGCGGCTCCTTCGGTACGGACGGGTACTGCGGAGGTCACGACGCGGGTGCGGAACGCCGGACGATCAATTCGGTGGGCAGGACGACGGGTTCGTCGGGGGCCGGGGTGCCGCTCAGGTGTGCGAGGAGCATCCGCGCCGCCGTCTCGCCCATCTCCCGCATGGGCTGGCGGACGGTGGTCAGCGGCGGCTCGGTGTGCTGGGCCATGGGTATGTCGTCGAAACCGACCACGGCGATGTCGTCCGGCACGGTCCGACCTGCCGCGCGCAGCGCCCGCAGCGCGCCCGCGGCGCTGAGGTCGTTGTGCGCGAAGACCGAGTCGAAAGGCGTGCCGCCGGCGAGTGCCCGCTCGACCGCGAGCCGACCGGAGGCCTCGGTGAAGTCCCCCTCGGCGATCAGGCCGGTCGGCAGGACGTCGAGGAAGCCTGCCAACCGGTCGCGTACGCAGCCGAAGTGGCGGCGGCCGGTGACGACGAGCGGGCGGGTGCGGCCCGCGGCGATCAGATGGCGGGCGGCGGAGGCTCCGCCTTCGCGGTTGGTGGTCGCGACGGACGGGAACTCCGGGTGGTGACCGCGGTCGTCGATCAACACGACCGGGAGGCCCTTGCGGTGCATGGCGGTGATCGTGTCGAGGGTGTTCTCGGGTTCGACCAGGAGCAGTCCGTCGAAGGCACGGGCCGAGACCTGGCTGGTGAAGTGCTCCACGGACTCGGCGCCGCGGTTGCAGGTGAAGAGCAGCAGCCCGTATCCGGCGGCCTCGACGGTGTCGACGACTCCCTGGAGGACTTCGCTCATCCACGGCCAGTTGAGCGGGGGCGTGAGCATGCCGACCGTACGGCTGCTGCCGCGGGCCAGGCCGACGGCACCGCTGCTGGGCACATAGCCGAGGCTTGCGATCACTTCACGAACACGGGCGGCCGTGCCGGAGTCCACCTCGCCCTTAGTGTTCAGGACGCGGGACACGGTGGTCTTGCTGACCCCTGCCTCACGTGCGACGTCGGCGATCGTGACTCGCATCGGGGGCCTCCGCGCCGAGGTTTTGGGCAGGTGTCGGAACCGGTCCCGGAACCGGTCCCGGGGTCTGGGCGGTGAGTTAACCCCTGGGGAAGAGTGCCGTCAATACTTCACGCCTACATTGGACAGATCCCAACTCCCGGGCGGATCTTGGCCGTTATGCGTTCAGATCCTGAATGCGCAGACCCTTGACGGCCGTACCCGACGGCAGTTCACCTGTTTCTGTCGAGGATGCGCCGGCGTTTGCGCCGGGAGGAATCGACTCCCGCCCCTGCGACGCGGAGCGTCGCCGCATCCCCGATCTGCACGGGCACGGAGCGTCCGCCACCACTGCCCCAGTGGGGCCGGGCGCGGCGAACGTCTGTTCTGGAAGTCGCTGAATCGCGTGTGGATATACGGGACTCGTGTATTTGTGTGACGGCCGGTTCTAGGGTCGGTTCTCATGAAGCTGGTGGTGCAGGTGAAGCTGCTGCCGTCGCCCGAGCAGGCGGCGGCGCTGGAGGCGAGCCTGCGCGCCTGCAACCGAGCCGCCACGTATGTAAGCATCTCGCCTACAAGGCCCGACGGGCCGGGGTGCCGTTCCTTGAGGTGGATGCCGCCTACACCTCGCAGCGCTGTCCGCGCTGCGGGCACACCGAGAAGGCCAACCGGCCTGCTCGGGACCACTTTTCGTGTCGTCGGTGCGGGCTCGCTGGGCCCGCCGACGTCGTCGCCGGGGTCAACGTAGGCGATCGCGCACGCTCGGCGTGGGCATTCGTCACCATGCCCGTCCCCGCCCCGACGTAGCCGTGCGCGAGGAGATGCGACCCGTGACCGTCCTGCCGTAGGGGACAGTCGGGAGCGCGACAAGGTGTGAACGCAACCGAACACACAAGCTCGGCCGTTCACGGCCGAGAAGGTGACTCACGCCTCGTCCCCCAGAGAGAGCCCAGCCCATGGCACGCCCCGCGAAGGTCCAGCTGTACGGGTGCAACGGCTCGGGCGCGCAGCAGTGGCGGTGGCAGGCGTCTACCGGCGACCTGGTGAACGCCCCGGCCGACAAGTGCCTCGACGTGACCGACCATTCGTCAGCGAACGGGGCCCGGGCGCAGATCTGGTCGTGCACCGGAGCCGCCAACCAGAAGTGGCGGCTCCAGGCCTGACCCGCGTGGGCGGCTACTCGGCCGGTTCGACGCCGGCGCGCAGCAGACCGTAGGTGTAAGCGTCCTCCAGGGCCTGCCAGGAGGCGGCGATGACATTTTCGGCGACGCCGACGGTGGCCCATTCGCCGCTTCCGTCGCCCGTCGTGATCAGCACGCGAGTGGTGGACTCGGTGCCGTGGCGGCCTTCGAGGATGCGGACCTTGTAGTCGACCAGCTCCAGCTTGGCGAGCTGCGGGTAGATCTTCTCCAGGCCGACCCGCATCGCCCGGTCCAGCGCGTTGACCGGGCCGTTGCCCTCGGCGGTGGCGACGATGCGCTCGCCCTTGGCCCACAGCTTCACGGTGGCTTCGTTGGCGTGGGTGCCGTCGGGGCGGTCCTCGACAATCGCCCGCCAGGATTCCGTACGGAAGTAACGGCGGGGCCGGCCCTCGGCCTCGGCGCGCAGCAGCAGCTCGAAGGAGGCGTCGGCAGCCTCGTACGTGTAGCCCTTGAGCTCGCGCTCCTTGACCCGCTCGACGACCCGCCCGACGAGCTCGCGGTCGCCGCCGAGGTCGATGCCGAGCTCCTTGCCCTTGAGCTCGATGGAGGCACGGCCCGCCATGTCGGAGACGAGCATCCGCATGGTGTTGCCGACCTGCTCGGGGTCGATGTGCTGGTACAGATCGGGGTCGACCTTGATGGCGGAGGCGTGCAGCCCGGCCTTGTGGGCGAAGGCGGATACACCCACATAGGGCTGGTGGGTGGAGGGCGTCAGGTTGACGACCTCGGCGATCGCGTGCGAGATCCGGGTCATGTCGGCCAGCGCGCCCTCGGGGAGCACCTTCTTGGCGTACTTGAGCTCCAGGGCGGCCACGACCGGGAAGAGGTTGGCGTTGCCGACGCGCTCGCCGTAGCCATTGGCGGTGCACTGGACGTGGGTGGCGCCCGCGTCGACCGCGGCCAGGGTGTTGGCGACGGCGCAGCCCGTGTCGTCCTGGGCGTGGATGCCCAGGCGCGCGCCGGTGTCGGCGAGGACGGTGGCGACGACGGCCTGGATCTGGGCGGGCAGCATCCCGCCATTGGTGTCGCACAGCACGACGACGTCGGCGCCGGCGCCGGCCGCCGTGCGCACGACGGACTTGGCGTACTCCGGATTGGCGCGGTAGCCGTCGAAGAAGTGCTCGCAGTCCACGAACACCCGGCGGCCCTGTTCGCGCAGGTAGGAGACAGTGTCGCGGACCATCTCCAGGTTCTC
The DNA here is from genome assembly GCF_044389785.1 of Streptomyces sp. NPDC019443. NCBI lineage: Bacteria > Bacillati > Actinomycetota > Actinomycetes > Kitasatosporales > Streptomycetaceae > Streptomyces > Streptomyces sp. NPDC019443. Next base: position 794,544 of record NZ_JBIRYJ010000002.1, on the reverse strand, counting down.
CTCGAGCGTGGTCCGCAGGGCCAGCTCCACATGCCGGTCGTGCGATTTGGCGACCAGCGTGATCACCGGGGCGCCCGCTTCGAGGAGGGCTCTGACCTGGGGGTCTTCGGCTGCCTTGGCACCGGGTCGGCGGGTGGCGCCGAAGGCGACGAGCTGGGCGTGCTTGAAGGTGATCTCCTGCTGGGCACGGGAGAAGAACTCCGTGTCCCGCGGATTGGCGCCGGGCCAGCCGCCCTCGATGAACCCCACGCCGAAGTCGTCCAGGTGCCGGGCGATGGTCAGCTTGTCCGCGACGGTGAGGTTGATGCCCTCGCGCTGGGCTCCGTCGCGCAGCGTCGTGTCGAAGACATGAAAGCTGTCGTCGGTCTCCGTGGTCATGGCTGAATTGACTCCTGTCGGATTCGTGGCTCCGGAAATGCTGGCTCCACTTGCCCCCATCTTCGCGCGACTCGTTCTTGGCCGGGGTGAGGCCGTAAAACGAAAAAACCTCTCGCGGGTGCGAGAGGTCTGCGCGCGGGTCTGAGGCACGGTGGTCGCGTCGTATGTGGTGGTACGAGGCGATCACTGCGGACCGGCGCGCCTGCTGCCCATAATCGTGGCGAACGTAAGCACGGGCGCAGTCTGCCATACGCCTGCGGCGGGCGGGCGGGGGTCTCACGATGCGGGCGCCCGGTGACCTGGGGGGCTCGTGCGGCCGGCCGCGGCCGGCCGCACCTGGGGGCTCCGCCCCCAGACCCCCGCGCCTCAATCGCCGCCGGGGCTGAATTTCAGCCCCGCCGGGCGGAAAGCAAGCCCGTCGGGCGAGTATTTTCAGCCGTCCGGCGATTGAGGGCCGGGGTCCGGGGCGGAGCCCCAGCTCTTCAGCGCGTCCGGCGATTGAGGACCAGGTTCCGGCGCACAGCCCCAGCTCTTCAGCCCGTCCGGCGGTTGAGGGCCGGGGTCCGGGGCGGAGCCCCGGTTCGAGGGTGCGGACGCCTCGGTGAGATAGGTGGCGCTGGCGGCGTACTCGCCGCCGACCGACAGGCCCTGGAGCAGCCGGGCGACCAGCAGGACGGCAACGCCGCCGTAGCCCGCGACCTCGTAGGTCGGTGCGATCGCGATGAGGATCGCGGACGCCGACATGAGGGTGACGGTCATGGTCAGCGCGGCCTTGCGGCCCTTGCGGTCGGCCGAGCAGCCAGCCGCCGACCGGCCGCATGAAGAAGCCGACCGCGAAGATCCGACGTTCGTTGCCTTCACGGAAGCAAAGTGTCGTCGAGGAACTCCCGTACGTGGGCGAGGACTTGGGGCCGTCCGGTGCCGGGTATCCCGACCGCGACATGGACGCTGAACCCGTCGAGGAGGGCGCGCAGCCGGGCGGCGAAGCGGTCGGGGTCGACGGTGCGGAACTCGCCGCGGGAGATGCCCTCGGCGAGCAGCGCGACCAGGTCGCGGTGCCAGGCGCCCTCGATCGCGGCCTGGCGGGCGCGGGCCTCGGCGTCGGCGTTCTGCGAGCGGTTCCAGACCTCCAGCCAGAGGGTCCAGTGCGGGTCGCGGGGTCCGTCGGGGACGTACAGATCGACGTACGCGGCGAGCCGCTCGGCGACGGGCGCCTGCTGGGAAAGCAGTGCGGTGCGCTGGGCGCCGAGGCGGCCTTCGCTCCATTCGAGGGTCTCGAGCAGGAGCTCGTCCTTGGTGCGGAAGTAGTAGAGGAGATGCCCACTGCTCATCCCGACCTCCCGCCCGAGCCCGGCCATGGTCAGCCCGTCGAGCCCGCGCTCGGCGATGGTGGCCATGGCGGCGGCGAGCAGCTCCTCGCGGGGCGGCGCGGTGTTGCGGCGGCGCGGGGAGGGAGTCATACGGCAGCCTCCGGATCACGGAGCAGTACGTTCACTCGTACGTTCTACCTGATCGCGCAGCCGTACTCGGCCATACGGTCCGGCCGCAGGCTGTCATACCGCCCGCCGCACCGAATCGTTTTCAGACCCTCGGCTGCTGCTGCGTGATGCAGTGGATGCCGCCGCCCCCGGCGAAGATCGTCCGGGCGTCGACCAGCGTGACCGTGCGGCCGGGGTAGAGCCGGCGGAAGATGCCGGCCGAGATCTCGTCACGCGGGTCGTCGAAGGCGCACAGCACCACGCCGCCGTTGCAGACGTCGGCCACTTCGCCTGGGACGCGCAGTCCGCGATGACGTCGTTCGTCCTGCTGCTCACAGCGATCGGCACGCCCTGGGCGGTGATCACGATGATCGCCCACGCCCGGTGCGGCGGCGCGTACGACGCGGAGGCCCTGCAGGTCTACAACTGCCGTGCCCACGGCGGTATTTACTGGTTCCGCGCAGGCTGGAACCCGCGCGCCACGGTCAGCTGGGCGATCGGCGCGACGCTCGGCCTGTGCGCGGTCTCCACCCCGCTGTACGAGGGCCCGCTGCCGGCGCTGACGGGCGGGGTGGACCGCAGCTTCGTGCTGTCGGGGGTGGTGGGCGGGCGGCGTACGCGGCGCTGGGCGCACGCGGCGTGCGTGCGCCGGAGCCGGAGCCCGAGGTGGCTGTCTCCTGACCCCTGCGCGGCAACGGGCCCGCGCCCCGACAGGCGGGGTGCGGGCCCTTGCACGGCACGCGTCAGCCCAGCTGGTGGGTCCAGCCGTGGACGTCCTCCGCCCTGCCCGTCTGGATGTCCAGCAGCGCCTTGCGCAGCTCCAGCGTGACCTCGCCCGGCTGACCGCCGGACTGCTTCCATTCGCCGTCCGCGGACTTGACCAGGCCGACCGGGGTGATGACCGCAGCCGTGCCGCAGGCGAAGACCTCGGTGAGCGTGCCGTTCTCGGTGTCGCGCTTCCAGTCCTCGATGGAGATCCGGCCCTCCTCGGACTTGTAACCCAGGTCCTGGGCAAGCGTCAGCAGCGAGTCACGGGTGATGCCCGCGAGCAGCGAGCCGGTCAGCTCCGGGGTGACGATCCTGTCCCCGTACACGAAGTACAGGTTCATGCCGCCCAGTTCCTCGACCCACTTGTGCTCCACGGCGTCGAGGTAGGCGACCTGGTCGCAGCCCTTCTGGGCGGCCTCGGCCTGGGCGAGCAGGGACGCGGCGTAGTTGCCGCCGGTCTTGGCGTCGCCCATGCCGCCGGGGACGGCGCGCACGCGGTCCTCGGACAGCCAGATGGAGACCGGCTTGACGCCGCCGGGGAAGTAGGCGCCCGCGGGCGAGGCGATGACGATGAACAGGTACTCGTTGGCGGGCCGCACGCCCAGGCCGACCTCGGTCGCGATCATGAAGGGGCGCAGATAGAGCGAGGACTCGCCGCCGTGCGCCGGGACCCACGCGTTGTCCTGCTGGACGAGCGCGTCGCACGCCGCGATGAAGGCCTCGACCGGCAGCTCCGGCATCGCCAGTCGGCGGGCCGACCTCTGGAAGCGCTCGGCATTGGCCTCGGGGCGGAAGGTCGCGATCGAACCGTCGGGGCGACGGTACGCCTTCAGGCCCTCGAAGATCTCCTGCGCGTAGTGCAGCGTCATGTTGGCCGGGTCGATCGACAGCGGCGCATACGGGACGAGCTGAGCGTCGTGCCAGCCAACCCCCTCCGTCCACTTGATCGTCACCATGTGATCGGTGAAGTGGCGGCCGAAGCCGGGGCTGGCCAGGATCGCCTCGCGCTCCGCGTCGGACAGCGGGTGCGAGGAGGGCTTGAGCTCGATCGTGGGCGTCGTCATGAGTGCAGTGTCCTTCACCGGTTGTTTGTGACGGACCGCGCTCACGCCGCTACTGCTGCTAGGACGTCCGAGCATTCCCGCATGCCACGGCCCACGTCCGATTATCTCTCGGGGGGACTGTGCCAGGAAACGGGGTGAATACGGTCCAGGGTTGATGGTGACACCCGGAGGCCGCACAAGAGAAGCCGCCGGGTGCAGATGCGACCCGGCGGCTGTGGTGGTACTGGAACCGACGGGTCAGCTCGCTACTCGTACCGCGAGCGCGTCGCCGATCTCGTCCGTCGTACGGAAGGTGGCGCCGTCGCGCCCCGCGAGGTCGACGGAGACGGCCTCCTCGATACGTGCTGCCTCGGCCTCGAAGCCGAGGTGCCGCAGCAGGAGGGCGACGGAGAGGATGGTCGCCGTCGGGTCCGCCTTGCCGGTGCCCGCGATGTCGGGCGCCGACCCGTGGACGGGTTCGAACATCGACGGGAAGGCGCCCGTCGGGTTGATGTTGCCGGACGCGGCCAGGCCGATGCCGCCGGTCACGGCAGCGGCGAGGTCGGTGAGAATGTCACCGAAAAGGTTGTCGGTGACAATGACGTCGAAGCGCTCCGGCTGGGTGACGAAGAAGATCGTCGCGGCGTCGACGTGCAGATAGTCGGTGGTGACCTCGGGGTACTCCTTGCCGACCGTGTCGAAGATGTTCTTCCACATGTGGCCGGCGTAGACGAGGACGTTGTTCTTGTGAACCAGCGTCAGCTTCTTGCGGGGGCGGGAGTTGGCCCGCTCGTACGCGTCACGGACGACGCGCTCGACGCCGTACGCCGTATTGAGGCTGACCTCCGTGGCCACCTCGGCGGGCGTACCGGTGCGCAGGGAACCGCCGTTGCCGGTGTACGGGCCTTCGGTGCCCTCGCGGACGACGACGAAGTCGATGTCGGGACGGCCGGCCAGCGGGGTGGCGGTGTTCGGGAAGAGCTTCGACGGACGCAGGTTGACGTAGTGGTCGAAGGCGAACCGCAGCTTGAGCAGCAGCCCCCGCTCCAGCACGCCGGACGGCACGGACGGGTCGCCGATCGCGCCGAGCAGGATCGCGTCGTGGTTCTTGAGGGAGCCGAGTTCCGCGTCGGGGAGGGTCTCTCCGGTGCGGTGCCAGCGCTGGGCGCCGAGGTCGTACTCCTTGGTCTCCAGCTTCACATCTTGCGGGAGGACGGCCGCGAGGACCTTCAGGCCCTGGGCCACGACCTCCTGGCCGATGCCGTCACCGGGGATCACTGCGAGATTGATGCTGCGAGACATATCGGCACCCTACTCTCCGTCCCACCTCATGACACTCGACGTCCACCATCCGGACGTCCATGAATCGATCAACACTGGTTTGAATTTCATTCATTCAATGTCTGGCCGGAAGTTGTAAGTTACTGGCAAGTTCTGCGCCATGACTGAGGACACCCCCCACGTCGGGATTCCCGAGCAGCTCGCCCGCCGCATGAGCATGCCGGAACAGCACGAGTATCTGCGCGCCAAGCACGCACGCCCGAAGCTGTCCCGCCGCGGCGCGCTGGCCGGCGGGCTCGCGGCGGGTGTGGCGGGCGGCGGCGGACTGATGCTCGGCCGCGCGTCCACCGCCACCGCGGCCTCCCCCGAACTCGCCACGGCTGCGGCGACGGCCGTGGTGGACGGCTCGCTGGTCGCGCCGTTCGGCCGGCATCTCGCCTTCGGCGCCGACCCGAAGACCCAGATGCGGATCTCCTGGCAGGTGCCGTTCGCGGTGAAGCAGCCGTATCTGCGCGTTGGCCTCAGGCCCTGGGAGCTGAGCCGGAAGATCGAGGCCGAGGTGCGCGATCTGCACACGCCTTCCCTCTCCACGAAGCTTCCGGCCGTCGACCAGTTCTACCTCCATGTGGGCCTGGACGGGCTGAAGCCGGGGACCACGTACTACTACGGGGTCGGCCACGACGGCTTCGACCCCGCGTCGCCGGAGCGGTTGGCCACGATCGGCTCGTTCCGCACGGCTCCGGCGACGCCCGAGAAGTTCGTCTTCACGGCCTTCGGCGACCAGGGCGTGAGCTATCACGCCCTGGCCAACGATCAGTTGATCCTCGGTCAGAACCCGTCGTTCCATCTGCACGCGGGCGACATCTGCTACGCGGACAGCAGCGGGCACGGCAAGGACTCGGACACCTACGACGCGCGGGTGTGGGACCAGTTCCTGGCGCAGACGGACAGCGTGGCTTCGCGGGTGCCGTGGATGGTGACCACCGGCAACCACGACATGGAGGCGTGGTACTCGCCGAACGGCTACGGCGGCCAGTCGGCCCGCTGGTCGCTGCCCGAGAACGGACCGGACGCCAAGAACGCCCCGGGCGTCTATTCATTCGTCTACGGGAACGTCGGCGTCGTGGCCCTGGACGCGAATGACGTCTCGTACGAGATCCCCGCCAACAAGGGCTACACGGACGGCAAGCAGACCGCCTGGCTCGACAAGCGCCTGGGCGAGCTGCGGGCGCAGCCCGGGATCGACTTCGTGGTGGTCTTCTTCCACCACTGCATGTACTCGACGGCGACCCACGCCTCGGACGGCGGGATGCGCGACGCCTGGCTGCCGCTGTTCACCAAGCACCAGGTCGATCTGGTGATCAACGGCCACAACCATGTGTACGAGCGCACGGACGCGATCAAGGGCGGCGAGGTCGGCAGGCCGGTGCCGATCGGGGCGTCCACCGACCCGACGCGGGACGGCATCGTGTACGTCACGGCGGGCGGCGCCGGGAAGGAGCTGTACAGCTTCGGGCCCGGGGTCCAGGACAGCTACGAGGGCAACGTCCACGACCACGACACCATCGTGACCTTCCACTGGACCAAGCTGCGGCTGCCGGACCCGGACACCGTGCAGTGGTCGCGGGTGCGATACACCGGCTTCTCGTTCCTCGCGGTGGAGGCGGAGTCCGGTACGGCGCCGAAGCTGAAGGTCTCCGCGCTTGCCGAAAGCGGCAAGCGCATCGACTACTTCGAGGTGAAGCGCTCGGCTCGGTAAACCGGCTCAGTGGCCGGTGGAGCCGCCGTTGTCCCTGCGGTCGAGGGCTCGCTGCAGGGCGGCGGCGGCATTCTTGCGCTCGGCCTCGCTCGAACGGGCGGTGTGACGGACGCGGCGGACGGTCGTCTCGGGCATGGTGATCGACTCCTTGAGATCAGAAATGATTTCGAGGCGCCGGAAGGGGCGGGGAGCCGGGCCGCAGGGGTTGCCTGCTTGGGGCACTGGCTCACGACCGCCATTCGCTGGATCGAGCGAGACGTTCGGCTTCTACAAAGTTAGGACAGGTGCGCGCCTCTGTCTCCACAATTACTCGGACTTCCTACTATCTGAGACGGCGAGAGCGCGCAGCTCTCGGATCAGCGCACGGACAGCGACCGTGCGGGCCAGCTCAGGGGTGGTGACATAGCCGACCGAGCGGGTCGGGCGCTCCGGTCCGAGATCGGTGATCTCGATGGTGGCCGGTACTCCGGTCAGGGGAGAGCTCGGGCATGACCGCCATCCCGAAACCACTGCTCACCATCGAGAGCACCGCTCCGTCGTCCTCCGCCTCGACGGTCGCCTTCGGGAGCCACTCCTGCTCCGCCCACCATGCGCGGGTCTACGAGGTGCAGTTCTCGGCCCAGTCGACCAGCGGCAGCGAGCGCGGCGCCGGATGCCCGGCCGGGTGGACCAGGGCAAGTCTGCCGGACGGGTCAGCGACTGAGGCGCTGGAGCTACAACACGTCCCCGTCTCGCCAGTCGAAGAGCAGCGCGGCAGGGGGCTGCGGCAGTGGACGGCCCGCGGCGGGGCGCAGATACGTGGAGTCCTCCTCGTCCGGGAGGTGCACCACCCCGTCCGGGCCGAGCGCCTCGACCCGGCCCTGCCACAGCTGCCAGCCGCGCGTCCGGTACAGCTGGGCGCCGTCGTCGGACGCTGACAGCGCGCCGAACTCGTACGCGCCGTCGACGACCCGTTCCAGCTCCGCCATCACCCGGCTGCCGAGCCCTTGCCTGCGGCAGTCGGGCCGTACGGCCATCGCCTCGATGTAGCCGATGCGGTACGAGCGGCCCCTGTACAGCACCCGGCGCATGATCACGCTGCCGTGCGCGGCGATGCCCTTGTCGTCGCGTACCAGCGCGTGGAGGCCGCCGAGCGCGTGGTCCCAGTCCTCGTCACTGAAGTCGCCCTCGAAGGCGTCGTCCATCAGGGCGCGGATCTCGGCCAGTTCGACCGGGGAGAGCTGGTAGGTGTGGGCGGCGCGCAGCGGCTGGGTCATACGCCCCACTCTGGCACCGCCGCCCCCATCAGCTCGACACGAGCCTGCGATTGATCCGATGTCCAGGGCGTCAGAAGCCTTGACGGTCACTCAACTTGCACCCATCCTCCCAGTCATCGGATGACTGGGCATCGGACCACGCTCCAGGAGACACTCGTGGCATTACCGCGGCCTGCACGGCGGTCGGCAGGTACGTGAACTGGGTTGCGGTGCGGTCCTCGACCGACTTGAGCGCGGCCTGGTGCTGCGGGGATCCCGGGGACACGCCCGCCCGGGCCCCGGCTCTGAAGCGGCTCCAGGCCCATGCGGCGGCCGCGTACGTAGCGCCGACAGCGGCCGCGATCGGGTAGATCAGAGCAAGGTTGGCCATGGCGGGGTCTCCTATCGCTGTGGTGGGGCCCCGCCTTTCGGGGCTATTCGCAGGTGAGCCCCGGCTGCTCGTGCTCGAAGGCGCGCTCCTGGTCCTCCGGCGTGAGGGTCCGATAGCAGGCGCCACAGAGGTCCTCGTCAGCGAAGCGGCCAGTCGCCCCGTGCCGGTCGCCGTACTGCGGGAAAGTCCGCTTCCCGCAGCGGGTGACGGTGGGGCGGTGAGCCCAGCGCCCCGCCGGCAAAGCCCAAGGCCGATGCGCGACGGCGAGAAGCGGGCCTGGCGTGAGATGCGCCGCCGCCAGCCTCCCGCCGCATCGTCGTCGAGCACGCCAACGCCGAGATGCGCCAGTGGCGGCCACTGCAGCGCTACGCCGGACGCCGCGAAGACTACGCCGACACACACCGCGCGATCGCGGGACTGGTCTCCGACCGCGCCGCCCGGCGGGCCACGCGGCCCGTGCACAGCACCGAACTGGTGCTCGTCCGGCACACCGCCTGCCGATCAACCACCAGCCGAACCGCCAGGCGAGCACGCCCCGACATCAATCGCCGACCGAGTCGTTAGTACGAGAGCGGTTGTACGGCCCGGCTCCGGGCTTCGGCCGCGGACCGGGCCTTCACCGCACGCAGAGCCAGGAAGACGACAAGGGCGATTGGCGACAGCAGGATCGTCAGCACCAGCAGTGGGCTCATCACCAGCGGACGTATGCCGAGCCGCCTCGCCTCGAAGTACATCCACTGGCCGAGCAGCAGGTCCCAGGCGATGACCTGCGCCCAGATCGCCCCGGCGCCGTTCGCGAGGACGGTCAGGTCCCGGAAGCGGTCGATGTCCGGGCTGCGGATGGCCGCCCAGAGTTCGGGGAAGACGGGGATCGCCATCGTGAAGTAGACGACCAGCACCGGGATGACGGTCAGTGGTGACGCGGCAATCCGGGCGGTGGGGCGCCAGTTGGGCGCGAAGATCATCAGCAGCCAGACGGGCGCCACGAGCCAGAAGGCCAGCTCGAAGAGAAATCCGGTCATGCGACAAGCTCCTTCTCGGTGTCCACTGCCGCGGGGGACGCGTGCTTGGAGCTCAGGGCTGCGTACGAGGCGATGGCGGCGGCGGCGAGGATCGCGGCCGCGGCGCCGAGCGTCGCGCCGTCCGGGTGGATCAGCGGCTGGCCGCGCAGCGCCTGCCAGGTGACCAGGGCGAATACGGCGGCGTACGTCCCCGCGGCGACCAGCACCAGCCGCAGCCGCACGCGCTCATTGCGCAGCCGGGCGAAGCGTGGCGCCAGAATGATCAGCGTGAGCAGGAAGAACGGCAGCACCTGAAGTGCGTGCATGCCGAAGAAGTGCGGGATGCGCAGATCCCCACCGGTCGTCGACCAACCGGTGAGGGGCATGTACGGGCCGCCGTCCGGCACACCGACGCTGTGCGCGCCGATGATTGTGGACGTACCGCGGCCGCCTGCCGCCTCCTGGTCGGGAGTGGGCTGCGCCATCTGGAAACCGATGCCCGCGCCCGCCAGGGCGAGCACGGCGCCGAGCCGCATCGCCCAGGCGGACGCCCGGTCGGCGATCCGTGCCCGGAACAGCAGCACCGCTATGACCAGGGTGGCAGCCCACAGCACGGCGACGGTCGCGCCCATCACGTTGAACACCATCGCGTCGAAGGGGGTTGCGAAGTTGAAGTGGCTGCGCCTGCCTCGGATGACCTGGCCGGTGATGGCGACCATCTCGACAGCGCTCGCGCCAACGACGACAGTGCCTGCCCACCATCCGACTCGCCGGCCGCGGGGAAGCAGCGAGAGCATCCAGGCCAGTGAGAGCCCGTAGGCGACGAACGACACCGAGAACTTGAACGGCTTGAACCAGATCAGCGAGCCCACCAGAACCCGGTCGTCGACGATGAGGCCCACTGCCGAGACGATCGCGAGAACGGCCATTGATGCGACGAAGGCCATGAGCGGCCGATGCCATGTGCGCCATGAAGGCATGAGCGTCTCCCGGTTTATGGATAGTGGCACTATCCCCTATCCGATAGTGAAACTATCTATGATGGATGGGACCTTGGCAAGAGGCGGAAGGGTGAACGGGCAGTGCGCATTGGCGAAATGAGCCGCAGGACCGGGGTACCGGTGCCGACGATCAAGTACTACGTTCGGGAAGGGCTGCTCCCGCCCGGCCGGCTGACGAGCCCGAACCAGGCGACCTACGACGATGCGCACGAGCGCAGACTGCGGCTGATCCGCGCACTGCTGGATGTGGGCGGACTGAGGGTGGCCGCGATCGCGGATGTTCTGGCGGCGGTGGACGACCCCGGCAAGTCCGTGCACAAGGTCCTCGGGGTGGCGACGGACCTGATCGTCCCGAAGTACACGGACGAGGAAGCGGACGCCGAACTGGACGCGGCACGGCACGAGGTGCGCGAGCTGATCGCCCGACGCGGCTGGCTGGTAGACGGGGACTTCCCCGCCGCGGAGGCCCTGGCGGCAGCGCTCGCCGCGCTGGAGAGGGTCGGCCACGGGGCCTTCTCCCAGGTGCTGGAGGCTTACGCGGACGCCGCGGAGCAGGTCGCGCGGGCGGACCTCGCCTACGTCGCGGGCCGGGCCGGTCTTGACGACCTGGTGGAGAGCGTGGTCGTGGGCACGGTGCTCGGGGACACGCTGTTCGCGTCGCTGCGGCGGCTCGCACAGGCCGACGGCTCGGCTCGCGTGTACGAGCGCGACGAGTCCGAGGGCGGTATGCCGGGAATCGAGGGCGATTGAGGCCGCCCCTGCGGCTACGCCCTGCGGGCGAGCGATCGGACGCGAGTCCCGGGCTCTGGAGCGACGCGCCCGTCTCGGCCTCCCCGGCGCTCGAGGGCCCCCCGGCGTTCGAGGGTCCCCCACGGGGTGCGGAGCTCCAGTACCGAAGGGTCGGCCGGGGACCGGCCTCGTCGGGTGAGGCGGCCGTGGATGGTGCCGGTCCGGAGCCGGAGTCCGGCATCCAGAACCTCACGGGAACGCCCGCGTCGTACGACGCCCGCCCGGAGGCGCGCCGCTCCCTGGAGCAGCTCCCGGCGGCATGGGACGAGACCCGGCTGCTGGCGGGCGAACCGGGCAGTGGCGCGGTGGTGGCGCGGCGCGCCGGTGCGCGCTGGTTCATCGGCGGTACGTACGCGGGCGCGGCCCGCACCGCCGCCGTACCGCTGCGGATCGGCCGGGGCAGCCGGCCGGTCGAGACGGTCACGGAAGGTCCGGCGGGCCTGGTCCGGACGGCGAAGGTGGCCCGCGGCGGCGCGATGCTGGAGATCCGCGTCGTGGCGAACGGCGGCTTCGCGGCGAAAGCCTGCCCCCGGCATCCGGGCAGTACGACCTGCGACCGACGGCACAGAGAATTGCGCAACCGCTGGGTTGCACTTCCCGGCTATGACGTGCAACCATTGGGTAGCACGTCATAGTCGAGCAGAAAGCTGAAGATCATGAGCGAGGACCGGATCGAACGAGAGATCACCATCGCCGCGCCCGTCGAGCGCGTTTGGGCGGTGCTCACAGAGCCGGAGCACGTCGGATCGTGGTTCGGACAGGGCAAGCCGACCCCGGTCGACCTGCGCCCGGGCGGCACGATGCTCTTCGACCACGGGAAGTACGGACAGTTCCCGACGACGATCGTGAAGGTGGACCCGCCGAACCACTTCTCGTACCGCTGGGCGAGCGCCTTCCCTGGTGAGCAGGCCGCCGAGGGCAACTCCACCCTGGTGGAGTTCACTCTCACCCCGGACGGCGACGGCACCCATCTTCGCGTGGTGGAGACCGGCTTCGCCGGCCTCGACATCCCCGCGGACAGGGTCGACACGGCTGGGTACGAGAGCCACTCGCGCGGCTGGACCGAACAGGCCGAGAACATCAAGCAGTACGCGGAGCGGCTCGCGGCATGACAGAGGACGCAGGCCGGGACACGGACAGCCGCGACCCCGACCCGGGCGCGGACCAGTCCGCGCACCGGAGTACGGACCAGGACGCCGTCACAGAGGTCCTGTCCGCGCTGGCGGACCCGACCCGCCGCCGGATACTCGACGCCATCGCTGCGCACGGCGAGGCGACGGCGACAGTCCTGGCGACGGAGCTGCCTGTCAGTCGGCAGGCGATCGTCAAGCACCTCGCGGTCCTGACCCGGGCCGGTCTGGTGGCCGGCCACCGGGAGGGCCGCGAGGCGCGGTACACAGTCCTGCCCGCGCGGCTCGGCGTCACCGCTCGCTGGATGGACCGTGTCGCCTCCGAGTGGGACACCCGGCTCTCGGCGATCAAGCGCCTCGCCGAGGCGGACCCGGCTACGCCGAGACCTTCTGGCTCAGCTCCCGGGCAACCCGGGCGATCCACTCGCTGAACTCCTGCCGGTGATGCACCTGTCCGCCGCACAAGGCGCTGACCTGCGCATCCGTGAGCCGGTTCGGCCCGTCCACCGCCAGCAGCCCGCTCATCTCCCGTAGCACGGAAGCCACTCGCACGGCATCGGTGTGCTCGATCGAGTCGACCCCGTGGCCGCCGCCCAGCGTCGTGGAACCAGGCATCACGCCCTCCTTCCGGCGCCCCCTTGAAGCAGCGTAAACCCGCCGGACGTGGACCGCCCCCGTCCGGCGTGGGGGCCGGGACGGGGGCGGGGTTCAGGGAGCTGAACGTCAGCCCATGTGCGGGTACGAGTAGTCCGTCGGCGGGACCAGCGTCTCCTTGATCGCGCGGGTCAGCGTCCAGCGCATCAGATTCTGCGGGGCGCCCGCCTTGTCGTTCGTGCCGGACGCGCGGCCGCCGCCGAAGGGCTGCTGGCCGACGACAGCGCCGGTCGACTTGTCGTTGATGTAGAAGTTGCCCGCGGCGTACCGCAGCTTCTCCATCGTGTACGCCGCCGCGGCTCGGTCGTTCGCGATGACCGCACCGGTCAGTGCGTACGCGGACACCGACTCCATCTGCTCCAGCATCGCGTCGTACTCGTCGTCCTCGTACACGTGCACCGCGAGGAACGGGCCGAAGTACTCGGTCGTGAAGACCTCGTTGCCCGGGTCCGAGCACTCGACGACCGTCGGGCGGACGAAGTAGCCGACCGAGTCGTCGTACGTTCCGCCCGCGACGATCGTGCAGGTCGGGTCTTCCTTCGCACGGTCGATCGCGGCCTTGTTCTTGGCGAAGGCACGCTCGTCGATCACGGCGCCGATGAAGTTCGTCAGATCCGTGACGTCACCCATCTTGATGCCGTCGACCTCGGCCGCGAACTCCTCCTTGAAGCCGGAATTCCAGATCGAGGCGGGGACATACGCACGCGAGGACGCCGAGCACTTCTGGCCCTGGAACTCGAAGGAGCCGCGAGTCAGCGCGGTCTTCAGCGCGGCACGGTCGGCGCTCGGGTGGGCGACGACGAAGTCCTTGCCGCCCGTCTCGCCGACGATGCGCGGGTAGGAGTGGTACTTCTCGATGTTGTTGCCGACCGTCTTCCACAGGTGCTGGAAGGTCTTGGTCGAGCCGGTGAAGTGGATGCCCGCCAGCTCGGGGTGGTTCAGTGCCACCTCGGAAACGGCGATGCCGTCGCCCGTCACCAGGTTGATGACGCCCTTGGGCAGGCCCGCCTCCTCCAGCAGCTGCATCAGCAGAACGGCCGCGTGAGTCTGGGTCGGGGACGGCTTCCAGACCACCACATTGCCCATCAGGGCGGGGGCGGTGGGCAGGTTGCCCGCGATCGCGGTGAAGTTGAACGGCGTGATCGCGTAGACGAAGCCCTCGAGCGGGCGGTGGTCCAGACGGTTCCACACGCCCGGCGAGTTGGCCGGCGGCTGCTCGGCGAGCAGATCACGCGCGTACTTGACGTTGAAGCGCCAGAAGTCGACAAGCTCGCAGGGGGTGTCGATCTCGGCCTGCTGCACGGTCTTCGACTGACCCAGCATGGTCGAGGCGGCGAGCGTCTCGCGCCACGGCCCTGCCAGCAGCTCGGCCGCGCGCAGGATGATCGCGGCACGGTCGTCGAAGGACATCGCGCGCCACGCCGGCGCGGCGGCCAGCGCGGCGTCGACCGCGTCCTGCGCGTCCTGCTGCGTGGCGCCGCCGAATGTGCCGATGACGGCCTTGTGGTTGTGCGGCTGTACGACGTCGAAGCGCTCGCCGCCGCCCATCCGCTTCACGCCGCCGATCGTCATCGGCAGCTCGATCGGGTTCTCGGACAGTTCCTTGAGCTTGGCCTCCAGGCGGGCGCGCTCGGGGCTGCCGGGAGCGTAGCTGTGCACCGGCTCGTTGACCGGGGCGGGGACCTGGGTCACAGCGTCCATGAGTTCCGATACTCCTTTGTGAGGGGTGGGAGGGCTCAGCCCTTGGTGATCATCGAGCGCAGGAAGAACAGCAGATTGGCCGGCTTCTCGGCGAGACGGCGCATGAAGTAGCCGTACCAGTCGGTGCCGTACGCCGTGTAGACGCGCATCCGGTGACCCTCGGCCGCGAGCCGGAGGTGCTCGTCGCTGCGGATCCCGTACAGCATCTGGAACTCGTACTCATCCAGTTTGCGCCCGGCGCGGCGCGCGAGCTCCTGTGTGACGGCAATGAGGCGCGGATCGTGGGACCCGATCATCGGGTAGCCGTCGCCCTCCATCAGGATCTTCAGGATGCGGACGTACGCCTTGTCGATCTCGGCCTTGTCCTGGTACGCGACGGTCGCGGGCTCCTTGTAGGCGCCCTTCACGATGCGGACGCGGCTTCCGGCCGCGGCGAGGCGGCGGGCGTCGTCCTCGGTGCGGAACAGGTATGCCTGGATCACGCAGCCGGTCTGCGGGTAGTCCTTCCGCAGCTCCTCGTGGATGGCGAACATCGAGTCGAGGGTGGTGTGGTCCTCCGCGTCCAGCGTGACCGTGGTGCCGATGGAGGCGGCGGCCTCGACGACGGGGCGGATGTTGGCGAGCGCCAGCTCGTGTCCCGCCCGTCGCCCGCCACCACCCTTGGCCGAGAGCCCTGCGGGCTCGTCCCCCTCGATTTCCAGACACTGGCCGAACATCGACAGCTTGACCGACATCTCGGCCTTCGCGCCCAGGCCGAGGTCTTCGAGGTACTCGATCAGTTCCATGTAGGCGTCGCGGGCGTCGTAGGCCTGATCGCGCGTGGTGATGTCCTCGCCCACGACGTCCAGGGTGACCTCGAGGCCCTTGGCGACGGTCTCCTTCACGATCGGGATGACCTGCTCAACCGTTTCACCGGCGATGAACCGGGCGACGACCTGCTTGGTCCCCGGGGCGGCCGAGACGAAGCGGCGCATCTTGTCGCTGCGGGACGCGGCGAGGATCACGGGACCCAGCACGGGGCACCTCCACGGAAACAGGGGCAGAAGGAGGCCGGAACCGAACGAATCGGGAACGGCACGAAGAACCACCGTGAAACCTAAGGATCGCTCCGATCCTGTGCCATCGACAGCTGTCACGCATCCGTGGCCCGGATCTCAGACATATGTCTGAAGGAGGTGCGAGAATGTCCGGGTGAAGGGTGATTACCAAGACCTGGTCGACGAGATCTCGGCGCTGCTGGCCGTCCCGGCGACGCTGGAGAACCGCGACTTCGGGCTGATCGCCTTCGGCGCGCACGACAGCGACGACGACACCGCGATGGACCCGGTCAGGACCCGCTCGATCCTGACCCGCAAGTCCACGCCGGCGGTGCGCGCCTGGTTCGAGGGCTTCGGCATCGCGCGCGCGACGGGCCCGGTCCTGATCCCGGCCGCCCCGGACGCGGGGGTCTTCCGGGACCGGATCTGTCTTCCCGTACGCCACCGGGGCATCGTGCTGGGTTACGTATGGCTGCTCGACGCGTCCCCGGGCCCGACCGAGGCGCAGCTGGCGGCGGCGATGGAGGTCACGGCGAGGATCGGCACACTGCTCGCGGACGAGGAGCGGGCGGGCGCGGATCTGTCCCGGGAGTTGCGCGCGGTGCTGACGGCGGAGCGCGGCTGGCAGTACGACATGGCGGTGTCGGCACTGCGCACGGCTCTGGGCGGCGCGTCCGCGGACGGCCTGCACGCGGTGGTGTGCGTGACCCCCTGGACAACGCCGGACGCCCCGTCGTCCCGCTCCCTGCTCGGGGCGGCGGCGCTGTGCACGGTGTCGTGGGGAGTGGCCGACGGTGCCCGGGCCGGGCAACTCGGCGCCGGCGGGAGCGCGGGCGGCAGGGCGGTGACCCCTGACGCGGACACCGGCGTAGCCGGGGCTCCCGGGAGTGGCGCAGCCGGCCGAGCCGGAATACCCGGCGGCGGCGCGGGCGGAGCCACAAGCCCCGGGAGCGGCGGCATCGACGGCTCCGACGACCCCCAGGACACCGGCCACGCCCTCGCCGTACTCGTACGGCTCCGCTCGGCCGACGCCCTCGCGCCCGCCGTCACCGCCGCGGACCGGCTCCGCGCCATGGCGGGCGGGGACGCGGCGACCGCCGGAGTCGCCGCCCCGCGCCGCGGTCTCGCCGACCTCAACACCGCCTGGCTGGAGGCGACTTCCGCTGCCCGCGCCGCCCGGGCCCAGCCTCGGCTCGGGCCCGTCGCCGAGTGGGCGGCGATCGGCCCGTACCGCATGCTGACCGCGCTGCCCGCGGACACCGCGCACGACCCCGCCGTGCGCGAACTGCTCGACCGCTCGCACACCGAACTGGCCCGCACCGCCGAGGTGTTCCTCGACAACGCGGGCCAGGCGGGCCGTACGGCGGCCGCCCTCGGCATCCACCGGCAGACGCTCTACTACCGGCTCTCCCGCGTCGAGCAGCTCACCGGACTCGACCTGGCGGAGGGCGAGGACCGGCTGCTGCTGCACATGACCCTGAAGGCAGCGCGGCTGTAGCCGCTTACGCCTTGTCCTCCAGGATCGCCCGCAGCCCCTGCGTCAGATCCTTCGCCGACGGCGCAGTCTCCGGGTCGACCATCCACTGGATCATCACGCCCGCCACCAGCGCCTGGTAGAGGAGCCCGGCCACCCGGGCCTTCTCCGGGTCGGCCTGCGGGTCCATGCCGAGGAACGCCTCGGCCATGCCCGAACGCCCCTCCCTCTGCGGCTCCTTGATCGCGTCGCGCAGCGTCTCGTCGTCGTCCAGCCGCGACACGACCTCCAGCTGGAGCTTCCAGACTGCGCGGCTGGCGTCGAACGCGGCGATGATCTGCTCCCAGGTCTTCTCGAAGCGCTCCAGGGGATCCGCCGTCAGATCGGGCGCTTCCCTGTTCGCCGGGCCGACCGCATTGCCCCACTCCTCCGTCACCGCGAGGAAGGCCTGGTTGAGGAGCGCTTCCTTCGAGCCGTAGTGGTAGCCGATGGAGGCCAGATTCGTCCCGGAGGCAGCGACGACGTCCCGCGCGGTCGTCCGCGCGTAGCCCTTTTCCAGCAGGCAGCGCTTCGCACCTTCGAGCAGATCCTCACGATGTCCCATGACAGCAGCGTACCCGGCACACAGACGCTTGTGTAAGACGCACGTCTATGAACCGGGTACGTGGAGCGGGAGCTGCCGGGATCAGTCGGTGAGGTTCACCGAACGCGCCGACGCCGCGCCGATCTCGTCCGCGATCTCGGTGAGCACCGACGGCGGCACGGTGTCGTCCACGGTCAGCACGACCACCGCCTCGCCGCCCTCCTCCGAGCGCGAGACCTGCATGCCCGCGATGTTCAGTCCGGCCTCGCCGAGGATCCGGCCGACCGTGCCGACGACGCCGGGACGGTCTTCGTACCGCAGTACGACCATGTGGTCGGCGAGCGCCAGGTCGATGTCGTAGTCACCGATCGCGACGATCTTCTGGAGGTGCTTGGGGCCGGCCAGCGTGCCGGAGACCGCGACCTCCTCGCCGCCCGAGAGCGTGCCGCGAACGGTGACGACATTGCGGTGGTCCGGGGACTCCGAGCTCGTCGTCAGCCGGACCTCCACGCCGCGCTCCTGCGCGAACAGCGGGGCGTTGACGTACGAAACGGTCTCGTCGACCACGTCCTCGAACACGCCCTTGAGCGCGGACAGTTCGAGGACCTTGACGTCGTGCTGGGTGATCTCGCCGTACACCTCGACGTCGAGCCGGACCGCGACCTCGCCCGCCAGGGCGGTGAAGATCCGGCCGAGCTTCTCGGCGAGCGGCAGACCCGGGCGCACGTCCTCGGCGATGACGCCGCCCTGGACGTTGACCGCGTCAGGCACGAGCTCACCGGCGAGGGCGAGACGGACCGAGCGGGCGACGGAGATACCGGCCTTCTCCTGCGCCTCGTCGGTGGACGCGCCGAGGTGCGGGGTGCAGACGACCTGGTCCAGCTCGAACAGCGGGGAGTCCGTGCACGGCTCCTTCGCGTACACATCCAGGCCGGCGCCCGCGACGCGTCCCTCCTTGAGCGCCGAGTACAGCGCCTCCTCGTCGACGATCCCGCCGCGCGCGGCGTTGACGATCCGGACCGACGGCTTGACCTTGTGCAGCGCTTCGTGGCCGATCAGGCCGAGCGTCTCGGGCGTCTTCGGCAGGTGGACGGTGACGAAGTCGGAGACCTCGAGCAGCTCGTCGAGCGAGAGCAGCTTGACGCCCATCTGCGCGGCGCGCGCGGGCTGTACATACGGGTCGTACGCGACGATCTTCATGCCGAAGGCCGACATCCGCTGCGCCACCAGGACGCCGATACGGCCGAGGCCGACGACGCCGAGGATCTTCTCGCTCAGCTCGACGCCGGTGTACTTGGAGCGCTTCCACTCGCCGTTCTTCAGGGCGGTGTTGGCCTGCGGGATATTGCGCGCGGTGGCGACCAGCAGACCGCAGGCCAGCTCGGCGGCGGTCACGATGTTCGAGGTGGGGGCGTTGACGACCATCACGCCGGCCTTGGTGGCGGCGGAGACGTCGACATTGTCGAGACCGACGCCCGCGCGGGCGACGACGCGCAGCTTCTTCGCGACTGCGATGGCCTCGGCGTCGACCTTGGTGGCGCTGCGGACAAGGATCGCGTCGACATCGGCGATGGCCGGGAGCAGCTCCGCGCGATCGGCGCCGTTGCAGTGCCGGATCTCGAAGTCCGAGCCAAGTGCGTCGACGGTGGCGGGCGACAGCTCTTCAGCGATGAGTACGACAGGTTTCGAGCTCACGTGGGTCCTCACAAGTCCAGTGCGGACGGCCGTCCCGACGGCCGCAGGCGGTGGAGGGGGCTAGCCGCGTGGAAGACGCACGACACTGTGGGCCTGACGCGTATGTGCTGAGCAGTGTAGTGGTGCAAGCCGGTGCGTCTTAACGCCTCCAAGGCAGGATCACCCGTCCGTGGCTGGACAGAGTGGAGAAGCGCTGGAGCGCGGCGGCATGACGACGGGGGCAGGGACCGGCTCGTCCCGGCCCCCGTCCGCGGGCTTACGCCTCGTCGTTGTCGACCCAGCTCATGAGCTTGCGCAGCTCCTTGCCGGTGGTCTCCAGCAGGTGGTTCTCGTCCTGCTTCTTGTACTCGTTGTACTTCTTCAGACCGCCGTGGTACTCGTCCATCCAGTTCTTGGCGAAGGTGCCGTCCTGGATCTCGGCGAGGACCTTCTTCATCTCGGCCTTGGTCTGGTCCGTGATGATGCGGGGGCCGGTGACGTAGTCGCCCCACTCGGCGGTCTCGGAGACCGACCAGCGCATCTTCTCCAGGCCGCCCTCGTACATCAGGTCCACGATCAGCTTCAGCTCGTGGAGGCACTCGAAGTACGCGATCTCCGGCTGGTAGCCGGCCTCCGTCAGGGTCTCGAAGCCCGCCTTGACCAGCGCGGACGCGCCACCGCAGAGGACGGCCTGCTCACCGAACAGGTCGGTCTCGGTCTCCTCGGTGAAGGTCGTCTTGATGACGCCGGCGCGGGTGCCGCCGATGGCCTTGGCGTACGAGAGCGCCAGCGCGAAGGCACTGCCGGTCGCGTCCTGCTCGACGGCTGCGATCGCCGGGACGCCGCGGCCCTCCTCGTACTGGCGGCGGACCAGGTGGCCGGGGCCCTTCGGGGCGACCAGGGCCACGTCGACACCGGCCGGCGCCTTGATGAAGCCGAAGCGGACGTTGAAGCCATGGGCGAAGAACAGCGCGTCGCCGTCCTTCAGGTTGCCCTTGATGGACTCCTCGTAGACCTGGGCCTGGATCGGGTCCGGGATGAGGATCATGATGACGTCGGCCTCGGCGGCGGCCTCGGCGGGGGTCACCACGCGCAGGCCCTGCTCCTCGGCCTTTGCCTTGGACTTGGAGCCCTCGTGCAGACCGACGCGGACGTCGACACCCGAGTCACGGAGCGACAGCGCGTGGGCGTGGCCCTGGCTGCCGTAGCCGATGACCGCGACCTTGCGGTTCTGGATGATGGACAGGTCGGCGTCGTCGTCGTAGAACAGCTCGGCCACTGGGATATCTCCTTGGTGTGCACGTCTTTGGAATGACGCTGTTTGCGTCCCACCGTACGGCGGGAGGGGGTGATGAAGGCGGGGAGTCTCGCTAGGCGGAACGGTCGAGGGCCCGCAGGGACCGGTCCGTGATGGACCGGGCGCCGCGCCCTATGGCGATCGTGCCCGACTGGACAAGCTCCTTGATGCCGAACTGCTCAAGCATCTTCAGCATCGCTTCGAGCTTGTCACTCGAACCGGTGGCCTCGATGGTGACCGCCTCGGGCGAGACGTCCACGGTCTTGGCGCGGAAGAGCTGGACGATCTCGACGATCTGGGAGCGGGTCTCGTTGTCCGCGCGGACCTTCACCAGCACGAGCTCGCGCTGGATCGCGCCGCCGGGCTCGAGTTCGACGATCTTCAGAACGTTGACCAGCTTGTTGAGCTGCTTGGTCACCTGCTCCAGCGGCAGATCCTCGACATTGACCACGATGGTGATGCGGGAGATGTCGGGGTGCTCGGTGACACCGACGGCGAGCGAGTCGATGTTGAAGCCGCGGCGGGAGAACAGGGCGGCGATCCGGGCGAGGATGCCGGGCGTGTTCTCCACCAGGACGGAGAGCGTGTGCTTGGACATGTGCGTCGTTCCTCTTCCTACGGCTCTCAGTCGTCTTCGTTGTCGCCGAAGTCGGGGCGGACGCCGCGCGCTGCCATGACCTCGTCGTTGGAGGTGCCGGCGGCGACCATCGGCCACACCTGGGCGTCCTCATGGACGATGAAGTCGATGACGACGGGGCGGTCGTTGATCGCGTTGGCCTCGGCGATGACCTTGTCCAGGTCGTCCGGGGACTCGCAGCGCAGCGCGTAGCAGCCCATGGCCTCCGACAGCTTGACGAAGTCGGGGACGCGGGTGCCCTGGCGCGCCGTGGTGCTCGCGCCGACCTGGGAGCCGGCGACGTGGTGCCCCGTGTCGTCGGCGTGCAGGACCGTGCTGGAGTAGCGCTGGTTGTAGAAGAGGGTCTGCCATTGGCGGACCATCCCGAGCGCGCCGTTGTTGATGATCGCGACCTTGATCGGGATGTTGTTCAGCGCGCAGGTGGTGAGTTCCTGGTTGGTCATCTGGAAGCAGCCGTCGCCGTCGATGGCCCAGACCGTGCGGTCCGGCATGCCGGCCTTGGCGCCCATCGCGGCCGGGACCGCGTAGCCCATCGTTCCGGCGCCGCCGGAGTTCAGCCAGGTGGCGGGCTTCTCGTAGTCGATGAAGTGGGCGGCCCACATCTGGTGCTGGCCGACGCCCGCGGCGTAGATGGTGTTCTCGGGGGCGAGCTGGCCGATGCGCTGGATGACCTGCTGCGGCGAGAGGCTGCCGTCGTCCGGCTGGTCGTAGCCGAGCGGGTAGGTCTCGCGCCAGCGGCTGAGGTCCTTCCACCAGGCGCTGTAGTCGCCGGTGTGGCCTTCGCTGTGCTCTGCCTGGACGGCCTGGACCAGGTCGGCGATGACCTCGCGGGCGTCACCGACGATCGGCACGTCCGCGGTGCGGTTCTTGCCGATCTCGGCCGGGTCGATGTCGGCGTGGACGATCTTGGCGTACGGGGCGAAGCTGTCCAGCTTGCCGGTGACGCGGTCGTCGAAGCGGGCTCCGAGGGCGACGATCAGGTCGGCCTTCTGCAGCGCGGTGACGGCGGTGACCGCACCGTGCATGCCCGGCATTCCCACGTGCAGCGGGTGGCTGTCGGGGAACGAGCCCAGCGCCATCAGGGTGGTGGTGACGGGGGCGCCGGTGAGCTCGGCGAGGACCTTCAGCTCGGCGGTGGCGCCGGCCTTGATCACGCCGCCGCCGACGTACAGGACGGGTCGCCGGGCCTGGACGATCAGCTTGGCGGCCTCGCGGATCTGCTTGGCGTGCGGCTTGGTCACCGGGCGGTAGCCGGGCAGGTCCTGCTGCGGCGGCCAGCTGAAGGTGGTCTGCGCCTGGAGGGCGTCCTTGGCGATGTCGACGAGGACCGGGCCCGGGCGTCCCGTGGAGGCGATGTGGAAGGCCTCGGCGATGGTGCGCGGGATGTCGTCGGCCTTGGTGACCAGGAAGTTGTGCTTGGTGATCGGCATCGTGATGCCGACGATGTCCGCCTCCTGGAAGGCGTCCGTGCCGATCGCCTTGGAGGAGACCTGGCCGGTGATCGCGACCAGCGGCACGGAGTCCATGTGCGCGTCGGCGATGGGGGTGACCAGGTTGGTGGCGCCGGGGCCCGACGTCGCCATACAGACGCCGACCTTGCCGGTGGCCTGGGCGTAGCCGGTCGCCGCGTGGCCGGCGCCCTGCTCGTGGCGGACCAGGACGTGGCGGACCTTGGTGGAGTCCATCATCGGGTCGTACGCGGGGAGGATGGCGCCGCCGGGGATGCCGAACACCGTGTCGGCCCCCACTTCCTCGAGAGAACGGATGAGGGACTGCGCGCCCGTGACGTGCTCAACTGCAGCGGTGTGTCCGCCGGTACGGGCCCGCGGCTGCGGATGGTGGGCCCCGGTGGCCTGCTCGGTCATCGGCATTCTCTTCTCGAAGCTGAGGGTTTTTGCGAGGGTTTGGGGTGTGCCGGTGCAACAAAAAACCCCTCGTGCCGCGAGGCAAGCGAGGGGAGCGCGTCGGGAGGGGTCTGCAGGGCTTTCGCGGCCCTGCTCAGCCGACGCGCTTTCCAAGTACGAGAATTCGGGTGCGCATGGCATTGACCCTCCCCCCGGCGCGCCATGACTGTCAAGTGGGTGGGACGCGCGTCTCATTATTTGAGCCATTGTGAGCAGGGTAGACGCCGCCTGTCAGGACGGGCAGGGCGATTCCGCCGGGCACCGGGAACTCGTCGCGGACCAGGGCGCGGCGCAGCCGGTACTCGTCGAGCGGGCCCGAGAAGGCCATGCCCTGGCCGTGCGTACATCCCATGGCGCGCAGTGCGAGCACCTGCTCGGGCATGTCCACGCCGTCCGCCACCGACTGCATGCCGAGATCGCAGGCGATCCTCAGCAGCCCCGCGGTGATCTTGTGCAGCCGGGCGGACTCGACGACGCCCTCGACCAGACCCCTGTCCAGTTTCAGTACGTCCACGGGGAGCCTGCGCAGTGCGTTGATCGCGGCGTATCCGCTGCCGAAGCCGTCCAGGGCGATCCGTACGCCGAGTCTGCGCAGCGCGACGAGACGCTGCTCCAGATCGTCGAAGGAGATCCGCGGATCGCTGTCGGCGAGCTCGATGACCAGCGCGCCCGACGGCAGCCCGTGCCGGGTGAGGAGGGCCTCGATGGAACCGAGCGGCAGGGACTTGTCCAGCAGCCGGCCGGCCGAGAGCCGGACCGATACGGGCACCCGGTGGCCCACCCTGCTGCGCTCGGCGGCCTGCTCCACGGCCTCTTCGAGCAGCCAGCGGCCGAGCTCGGCGGTGCGGGCGCCCTCTGGAGTGTCCGCACTGTCGGCGACCCGCAGGAATTCGGCCGGGGTGAACAGGATGCCCTGTGCGGACCGCCAGCGGGCCTGGGCGGCGACGGCGACGATACGGCCCGTGGCAAGGCTCACCACGGGCTGGTGGAGCAGCGCGAACTCGCCCTCGTGCAGGGCACTGCGGAGCCGGGCGGCCAGCTCGGTGCGGCGTACCACATCGGCCTGCATCTGCGGGGCGTACAGCTCGACGCGGTCCTTGCCCGCGGCCTTGGCGCGGTACATGGCGAGGTCGGCATTGCGCATCAGGTCGGTGGGGGTGATGGATGGCTCGGCGAAGGCCACTCCGATGGAGGCGGCCACCCGCACTTCGCGGCCGTCCACGCGGTACGGCTGGGAGAGGGTCAGGCGCAGCCGGTCGGCGATCTCCTGCACCTGGTACTCACGGGCGGACTGGTTGCGGGAGCCGTCGCCGACGACGAGAGCGGCGAACTCGTCGCCGCCGAGGCGGGCTGCGGTGTCCCCGGACCGTACCGAATCCTGCAGGCGGCGGGCCGCCTGGATCAGCAGCTCGTCGCCGGCCAGGTGGCCGAGACGGTCGTTGACCCCCTTGAAGCCGTCGAGGTCGATGAAGAGGACTGCGGTGCCGGAGTCGCCCGCGCGGCGGCCGGTGAGGGCCTGGCGGACGCGTTCGGTGAACAGGGCGCGGTTGGGCAGGTCGGTGAGCGGATCGTGCTCGGCGTTGTGCTGCAACTGCGCCTGCAGCCGGACCCGTTCGGTGATGTCGCGACTGTTGAAGAGCAGGCCACCCTGGTGTCGGTTGACCGTGGACTCCACATTGAGCCAGTCGCCACTGCCCGATCTGAAGCGGCAATCGATCCGCATGGTCGGCTCATCGGCCGGCGGGGCGGCCAGAAACCGGCGCACTTCACGGACCACCCGGTCGAGGTCCTCGGGGTGGATCAGACAGGCCAGCTCGGAGCCGATGAGCTCCTCGGCCTCTCGACCGTAGACACCGGCGGCCGCGGGGCTGACATAGCGCAGTATCCCGCTGGGGGCGGCGATCATGATGACGTCGCTCGACCCCTGCACCAGCGAGCGGAAGTGGTTCTCCTTCTGCGCCAGCTCATGGGTGAGGGCGATGTTGTCGAGGAGCATGATGCCCTGCCGGACGACCAGGGCGAGGACCACGGTGCAGCCGGTGAGGACGACGACCCGGTCCACTCGGCGGCCCTCAATGACGTTGTGGAGGATGCCGAGGGTGCAGACGGCAGCAGCGAGATACGGGGTGAGGGCGGCCAGCGAGCCGGCGACGGGGCGGCTGGGGTGGCGGGTGCCGCGCGGGGGTCTGGCCGTCTCGACCGTACGGCGTGCGCCCCAGGGGGCGTACGCGAGCAGCAGCGAACCGGCGAACCAGCCCGCGTCGAGGAGCTGGCCCGAGCGGTAGCTCTCGCGCAGCAGTGGCGAGGTGAACAGGGCGTCGCACAGGACGGTCAGGGCGAGGGCGGCGATGGCGGTGTTGATGGCGGAGCGGTTGGTGGCCGAGCGCCGGAAGTGCAGCGCGAGCACCAGGCTGACCAGCACGATGTCCAGCAGCGGATACGCGAGGGCGAGGGCGGCGGGAGCCACGCTCTCGCCCTGGACGCGCGCGGTGTGGGCGAGCGCGATGCTCCAGGAGAGGGTGAGGAGCGAGCCGCCGATCAGCCAGGCGTCCAGCGCGAGGCAGACCCAGCCCGCCCTGGTGACCGGGCGCTTGGCGAGGACAAGGAGGCCGACGATGGCGGGCGGCGCGAAGCAGAGGAAGAACAGGTCGGCGATCGAGGGGCTCGGCACCTCGCGGTCCAGCACAACCTCGTACCACCCCCAGACGGCGTTCCCGCAGGACGCCATCGCGGAGGAGACCGCGAACAGCATCCAGGCGGGCCGAAAGCGGCTGTGCCTGGAGCGGGCGTAGACGAAGCAGGAGACCGCGGCGACCAGGGCGGCGGCGCTCAGCCCGAAGTCACCCATGACCAGAGCGACTTCGCGCGAACCCCAGCCGACGGCGGCGCCCACGCCGTAACCGGAGCAGATGGCGGCCAGGAGGATCTGGGAACGCAGCCCTGTGGCGCCGCCGGAGAACGCCTGCCGGGCCAGGAGTACCCCGGGGGCGCTCACGGGGCTGCCCCGGGGAGCGCCGCCGTCGGTGTGACAGCCATCGGAGCGGGTCTTTGCTTCGCAACGTGCGAGGGTCGTCGTCGGCGGCCTCGCCGCGTCGGATCGTTCGTGCAATGGCTGTGCATCGCCCGTCGCCCCCCTCGAAGTCTGATCGGCAGTCAGGTCGCGCTACTGCACCGCCCCTTGCCTGGCGCAGCCCCCAGGTCGGGACGATACACCAGTCTCGTCACTCAGGGACATAGTCCCTCTACTCTCCGTGACTACCAGCGCCGTTGTCGGCACGTGGCGCAATCAAACGACTTCATAGAGTGCACGAAGCGCGGGCGCTCAGGGTTCACTTCCCAGTCGTGAGCACCACGTTGCGCAACGGCTCGCCCGCGGCGAAACGGGTGAGCTGTCCGGCCAGCAGCCGCTTGGCGCGTGGCATGAAAGCCGAGGTGGAGCCGCCCACATGGGGGCTGATGAGGACACCGGGGGCGTGCCAGAGGGGGTGGCCCGGGGGCAGCGGCTCCGGGTCTGTGACATCGAGGGCAGCGGTGATCCGTCCGCTCTCCACCTCTGCGAGCAGGGCCTTGGTGTCGACGACCGGGCCGCGGGCGACGTTCACCAGCAGCGCGCCGTTTTTCATCCGGGCCAGGAAACCGGCGTTGACCAGGCCTTTCGTCTGCTCGGTGAGCGGGATGGACAAGATCACGACGTCCGCGTCCGGGAGCAGCGTGGACAGGTCGGTGAGTGCGCGCACTTCGCCGCGCTCCGCAGCGCGGGCGGAGCGCGCGACGCGCGCCACCCGCGCGCACTCAAACGGCGCGAGCCGGTCCTCGATCGCGGCGCCGATCGATCCGTATCCCACGATGAGCACCGACTTGTCGGCGAGCGCCGGATAGAAGCCGGACCGCCATTCCTCCTTGTCCTGGCCGTGCACGAAGCCGGGGACACCGCGCAGGGAGGCGAGGATCAGGGCCAGGGTGAGCTCGGCGGTGGAGGCTTCGTGGACTCCTCTGGCATTGCACAGGCGCACGCCGACGGGCAGCGAGCCGAGTCCCGGTTCCACATGGTCGATCCCCGCGGAGAGGGTCTGGACGACACGTACGGACGTCATCGCGGCCAGCGGGCGGACCGCGACCTCCATGCCCTTCATGTACGGGACGGCGTAGAAGGCACAGTCGGCGGGGTCGGCGGGAAAGTCGGGACCGCCGTCCCAGAAGAGGTAGTTGAGGCCCGAGTCCGAGGGGTCGGGAAGCCCTTCGATCTCGTCGGCGGGAATCGGGAGCCACACGTCTGAAGTCATGGTCAGGAGGCTATGCGAAGGGCCTCGGTCCGCATTGGTTAGTTTGGTCGGGGGCCAAAGGAGGGGTACGGGCAGTTGGAGCGCAGGACAATCGGTGCGGCGGCCCTCGAAGTGGGCGCGATCGGGCTCGGCTGTATGCCGATGAGCTGGGCGTACAGCAGCTCCCAGCAGCGCGGGGAGCTATCGCTGCGTACGGTGCACGCCGCGCTGGACGCCGGCTGCAGTCTGCTGGACACGGCCGATATGTACGGGCCCTTCACCAATGAGCTGCTGATCGGGCGGGCGCTCAAGGACCGGCGCGGGGACGCGTTCGTATCGACGAAGGTCGGACTGCTCGTCGGCGATCAGCATGTGGTCGCCAATGGGCGGCCCGGGTATGTGAAGCGGGCCTGTGACGCCTCGCTGCGGCGGCTGCAGACCGATGTGATCGATCTCTATCAGCTGCACCGGGCGGATCCGGAGGTTCCGGTCGAGGAGACCTGGGGCGCGATGGCGGAGCTGGTGAGCGCGGGGAAGGTGCGGGCGCTGGGCATGTGCGCGGTGGGGGCGCGCGCGTCCAGGCGCTCCGGGGCGCATCTGCACGAGGGAACGATCCGGCAGCTGGAGCGGGTGCAGCAGGTGTTCCCGGTGAGCGCGGTGCAGGCGGAGCTGTCTGTGTGGTCGCCGGAGGCGCTGGAGCGGCTGCTGCCGTGGTGCGAGGCGCGGGGGGTGGGTTTCCTGGCGGCAATGCCGCTTGGGAACGGATTTCTGACGGGGACGCTCACGCCGGGGCAGGGCTTCGAGCCTGACGACGTGCGGGCGCGGCATCCGCGGTTCACGGCCGAGATGATGGCGGCGAACCAGCCGGTGGTGGCGGGGCTGCGGCGGATCGCCCAGCGGCATGGCGCGTCTCCTGCCCAAGTCGCGCTGGCGTGGGTGCTGGGGCGGGGGCGGAATGTGGTGGCGGTGCCGGGGACGAAGCGCGACGAGTGGGCGGTGCAGAACGCGGGGGCGGCGGATCTTGAGCTGACGGGGCGGGATCTGGTGGAAGTGGCGGGACTGCCGTCGGCGCGGGGATCCTGGGACTGAGTGAGCTGTCGCTCGTTCTTCTGACTCTTGGCGGAAGATCGGGAACCTGCGGGGCGGCTGCGGTGTAAGAACAGTAGTCAGGCAGCTCAAGCAGCCGTCGAAGGGATCAGAACTGTGCAACGTCCTGCTGTGACAGCCGTGTTGGCCGCTGCCGTGCTTCTGCTCGTGGCCGGGTGCTCGTCCGGTGACGACAAGGCGCCGGCCGGCCGGAAGGGGCCGACGTCGACCACCCTGGCCCCCTCCGCATCCGCCTCGGGACGGTCGCCGAGTCCGACGGGCCCGCCCGCGAAGGGCTCGGTGAAGGTGGTGTCCACACTGACGCAGGACCTGAAGTCGCCGTGGGGCGTCGCCGCGCTGCCCGACGGCGATCTGCTGATCGCCTCGCGCGACGAGGGGACGATCAGCCGGGTCGACGCGGAGAGCGGCAAGCAGACCGTGATCGGCTCGGTGCCGGGGGTCTCCCCGGGTGGCGAGGGCGGGCTGTTGGGCCTGGCGGTCTCCCCCTCGTTCGCCTCGGACCATCAGGTGTACGCGTACTTCACCACCGAGTCGGACAACCGCATCGCCCGCCTGCTGTACGACGAGCAGAAGCCCGCCGACCAGCAACTGGGCGCGCCGGACACGGTGTTGAGGGGCATCCCCAAGGGCATCGTGCACAACGGCGGGCGGATCGCGTTCGGCCCGGACAAGATGCTCTACGCAGGCACGGGCGAGACGGGTGACACAGGGCTCGCGCAGGACAGGAAGTCGCTGGGCGGGAAGATCCTGCGGATGACCCCTGACGGGCAGCCGGTGCACGGCAATCCGGACGCCGGCTCCGTCGTCTACTCATGGGGCCACCGCAATGTGCAGGGGCTCGCCTGGGACTCCGACAAGCGCCTGTGGGCGGCCGAGTTCGGCCAGACCACTTGGGACGAGCTCAATCTGATCCAGCCGGGGAAGAACTACGGCTGGCCGGAGGTGGAGGGCAAGGGCGGCGGGTCCGGCTTCGTCGACCCGGTGGCCCAGTGGAGGACGTCGGAGGCCTCGCCGAGCGGCATCGCGTACGCATCGGGCTCGATCTGGATGGCGGCGCTGAAGGGCGAGCGGCTCTGGCGAATCCCTCTGGCGGGCGCGGAACCCTCGGCGGAGCCCCAGTCGTTCCTGGTGGGGAAGCACGGCCGCCTTCGCACGGTCCTGTCGGTGGGCGGCACCAAGGTCTGGCTCGTCACGAGCGAGACGGACCGTCGGGGATCACCCGAGCCGGGGGACGACAAGATCCTCCAGCTGGAGGTGAAGTAGGAGCTGAAGCAGGGGCTGAAGTAAGGGGTGGACGGCTTGTGTTCAACGTCTTCGAGGAGTTCTTTGCACCGGGCCGCAAGCACACCGACGAGGAACGCAACCGCCTGGCCCTGACGAGGGCCGACGTGGGCGACAACGACCCGGGCCACGGCCCGATAGACCTTGCGTCGGGCAAGGTAACGATCCGTGCAGGGGAGAAGCCGCCGCGGGAGTGAGGCGGGTGCGGGGTGCCCGCCGTGCCCGATCGCGGCGGCGCTGGCAGGCGCGGTGCGCGGGCACCGGCCGCCCGGGGCGGGCGCGGGGTGCAGCTGCTGCCGCTCGCGGGAACCAGCCGCCGGGTGCGGTGCGCGGCCGGGCGGCTCCTCAATCGCCGGAGGGGCTGGATTTTCCAGCCCGTCCGGCGGTTGAGGACATGCCCGGCGGGCACCAGCCGCGGGCCCCGTCGCTGGGAGCGCCCTCCGGGCGTGGATCGTGGCCGACACCAGGGCGCGGCACCAGCCGCCCGGGACGGGGCGCTGCTGCCGTCAGGGCGCGGCCTCCGGGCGTGGATCGTGGCCGACACCAGCCGCGGCGCCCCCGCCGCCAGGCGCCAGGCGTCGCGACCCCGCCCTGGCTGCTCAGGCCGACGCCGCCGACTGCTCCTCGCCCGTGGGCGGGAACAGTCGCAGGCGGTGGGCCATGGCCGCTGCCTCTCCGCGGCCCGAGACGCCCAGTTTGGCCAGGATGTTGGAGACGTGGACGCTCGCCGTCTTCGGGGAGATGAACAGCTCCTCGGCGATCTGACGGTTACTGCGGCCCACCGCGACCAGGCGAAGGACATCCTCCTCGCGGCGGGTCAGGCCAAGCGCCGGACCCCGCCGCGGAGTGGCGGCCGTCGCAGGAGCAGGGTCGTCGGTCAGGGAGATGCGGGCGCGCTGGGCGAGCAGGGCGATGTCCTCGGACAGGGGGCGCGCGCACAGCTGCTGGGCCGTCGCCGACGCCTGGCGCAGCAACTCCGTCGCCTGCGCCCGGTCCGACTGGAGCAGCGCCTCCGCCCAGCGGTGGCGGACCCTCGCCAGGTCGTACGGGCGCTCCAGCGCCTCGAAGGCCGTGCCGGCCTCGGCCCAGTCGACGGCCGTGTCCTCGCCGTCGGCGCGCAGCAGTTCCGCGCGGACCCAGCGCTCGTGGGCCATCCATACCGGGACCGCGGTGACGAGCGTTCTGGCCGCCTTGCGGATCCGTACCAGCGCCTCGGCGCGGCCGGGCTCCGCGGCGGGCAGGCCGCGCGTATCGGCCTCCAGCGTGGCCGCGGCGCGCAGCAGCGGCCAGGCGAACGGCTGGGTCCCGGGCGGGAAGCCCGCCGTCGCCGCCCTTTCGAACTCGGCCCGGGCGTCCAGCACGCGCCCCTGCTCCGCCGCGATGCTCAGCGCCACGGTGTGCAGCGGGATGGAGCTCTGCGGCATCGGGTTATTGGACCCGAAGTGCGCGCGCGCCGCCTCCAAGTGCTCGGCCGCCTTCACCGAGTCGCCCCGGTCGAGGGCCAGGTAGGCGCACCGGGTCGCAGCGAACCCCCGGGGCTTCGGGCTCAGAGCGATCCGCAACGCCTGCTCCGCGGCCTCGGCCGTCTCCTCCCAGCGCCCGAGCGAGCTGTACGACTCGGCGAGGTTGGCCAGGACCCAGGCCTCGGTGTCCAACAGGCCGTATTTCCGGGAGAGTTGGACGCCCTGGGCGAGGATGTCGACCGCTTCCCGTGAGCGGCCCACGCCCTCCAGCGCGGACGGCAGATTCACATGCGTACGCCCCACGTGCGCGGGCAGGTCGAGGGCGACCGCCCGCTCCTTGACCGCGTACATCTCCGCGAGCCCCTCGTCGACGTTGCCCGCGTCGACCATGAGGCTGCCGAGGGTGAGGCGGGCCCGTAGCTCGTTGGCCTCCTCGCCGACCATGCGCGCGTACTCCACCGCAAGCTCGGCGGTCGCCAGGCTGCCCGGCCCCGGGTCGTGCACCATGCCCCAGTTCGCCGCCTCCGCGAGCACCTCCGCGTGGACGGCGGACGGCGGCAGTCCGCGCACCAGCTCCTGCGCGGCCGCCAGCTCCGCCCACCCGTCGCCGCGGCCCAGCGACGAGACGAGCCGGGAGCGCTGGACGGAGAACCAGGCGCCGCGCAGCGGGTCGTCCTCCGCCTCCGCCAGCCGCTGCCCGCGCTTGGTGATCTTCAGCGCGCGTTCCTTCTCACCGCTGAGCCGGCCCGCGACGGACGCCTCGGCCATCAGGTCGAGGAAGCGCAGAGGCGTGGTGGCCGGATCGCAGCCGCACGGAGGGTACGCCTCCGCGTAGTCGACCGGCCGCAGCGCGGCCCGTACCTCGTCCGGCGCGCTGTCCCAGAGCTCCATCGCCCGCCCCAGCAGCCGCAGTTGCTCGGCGTACGCATGCCGTCGCCGCGCCTCGACCGAGGCGCTCAGCACCGCGGGGAGGGCCTTCGCGGCGTCGTGCGCGTGGTACCAGTAGCTGGCGAGCCGCATGGCCCGCTCCTCGCACCGTACGAGCGACGGGTCGGCCTCCAGCGCCTCCGCGTACCGCCGGCTGAGGCGGGAGCGCTCGCCGGGCAGCAGATCGTCCCCCACGGCCTCGCGTGCGAGGGAGTGCCGGAAGCGGTAGCCGTCGCCGTCCGGCGTGGCCAGCAGGATGTTGGCGCCCACCGCGGCCCGCAGCGCCTCGATGAGGTCGTCCTCGCACAGCCGGGCGACAGCGCGCAGCAGCCCGTACTCCACGGTCGAGCCGCCCTCAGCGACGATCCGCGCCACCCGCTGGGCGTCCTCGGGCAGCGCCTCGACGCGTACGAGAAGGATGTCGCGCAGGGAGTCGGTCAGCCCCGTGCGGCAGCCGTTGGCCATGCTGCAGGCGAGCTCTTCGACGAAGAACGCATTGCCGTCCGAGCGCTCGAAGACCCGGTCCACCACGGCCGGTTCGGGCTCGGCGGCGAGGATCCCGGCCATCTGGCGGTGGACCTCGCCGCGGTTGAAGCGGGTCAGCTCGATGCGCTGGACCGTGCGCATCCGGTCGAGCTCGGCGAGGAAGGGCCGCAGCGGATGGCGCCGGTGGACGTCGTCGGAGCGGTACGTCGCGATCACGACGAGCCGTCCGCGGCGCAGTGTGCGGAAGAGGTAGGCGAGCAGGTGACGGGTGGAGGCGTCGGCCCAGTGCAGGTCTTCGAGCACCAGGACGATCGTGCGGTCCGCGGCGATCCGCTCGAGCAGCCGCGCGGTGAGCTCGAAGAGGCGGGCCATGCCTTCCTCGTCGTGCCTGCCCTGCTGTCCGCGGAACGTCTCCCCCAGCTCGGGCAGCAGCCGCGCCAGCTCGTCCTCCTGGCCGGCGGCCGCCTCGGCCAGTTCCTTGGGCAGTCGGCGGTGGAGCGTGCGCAGCGCGGTCGAGAAGGGCGCGAACGGCAGCCCGTCCGCGCCGATCTCGACACATCCGCCGACCGCGACAACGGCCTCGCGGCGGGCGGCCTCAGCGAGCAACTCCTCGACGAGCCGGGTCTTGCCGACCCCCGCCTCGCCCCCGACGAGCAACGCCTGCGGCTCTCCCGCGGCGGCGCGGGAGAGCGCGTTGGTGAGCGCGGTCAGTTCGCCGGCGCGGCCGACGAACACCGGGCTGACGGACCTGGTCTCCACGTCGCCGAGCATCGCACAGCCCTCTGACAACGCGGCACCCTTTTTGATCGGGATGACAGTCATCACGCGAGGTCACGCCGTCTTACGCGGCCCGTGTGAAGCGGTCGCGGTCCGGACTCACCCGGCCCTCCGCGTCCTTGGCGGCCCGCCTCGCGGCACGGCGGGCCTTACGCACCTGCCGGACCAGCCGCTCGGTGTCGGCCTCGCGGATCAGCTCGGCCTGACGGAGCTGCTGCATCTCGTACTCGAACATCTCGTACTCCCTGGTTGTGAGTTCTCTCGGCGTCTTGCGGTGCCTCGACTCTCGTCGCCCAGGGGGGTCCGCCACATCGGGAGGGTGCCGCATCTTCGCGCGGCGGGGGGCCTTAGACGCGGCGGGGACGCGTACGTCTACCGCCTAAGGCCCCTGCTCGCCCGCCCTTAGGGCCGCTGCTCGTAGACGTAAGGAGTGGTGGTGCTCAGCGGGGCGAAGCCGAGCCGTTGCAGGATCGGGCGGCTCTGGCTGGAGGCGTCGACCTGCAGGAAGCGGTAGCCGCTCACGGCGGCGATACGGGCCCGGTGGGCGATCAGCGCCCGGTAGATGCCACGGCCGCGCCAGGCGGGCAGGGTGCCGCCGCCCCAGAGGCTCGCGAAGTGGGTGCCCGGGTGGAGTTCCATCCGCGCCCCGCAGACAGGCTGTTCGCCGGCCAGCGCGACGGTCATGCCGATGGTGTCCGGCGTCTGGGCCAGCTAGGTGAGGAGCTGTTCGCGCAGCCGGGCCCCGCTCGTGCCGAAGGCCTGCTCGTGCACGTCGGCCAGGAGATCCACGCCCGCCGCGTCGGTGACCGGTTCCAGCCGGATGCCGTCGGGGAGTTCGCTACGAGCCTGTGCTGGGCAGCGACAGGAAGATGTCGAAGTACATGCCGCCGGAGACGATCAGCCCCAGGACGCCCAGTGCGACTCCGGCCACGGCGAAGGCCCGTACCCAGCCGGCCTTCTGCGGCAGGGCGAACACAGCCAGGCCGACGATCAGCGCGAGCAGCGCGAAGATGCCGTTGAACATGGCGGTGGAGTGCCAGGCGTCGCCGTAGATCGCGGAAATCTGCTGGGCGGGGGTGCCGCCCTGCGAGGTTTTGATCTGCCCGATCAGCGCCTGCCTCTCGGCGGCGATCTTGCCGACCCAGCTCCCGCTGAGCGCTACGACGCCGAGGCCGGCGGAGACGACGCCCCCGGCGGCGGCTGCGAGGCCGGAGGAGGCGCGCGGCACCTCGTCGGTGCCCTCGGCTTCGGTCTCGGCCTCCGCTTCGTGCTCAGCCGTCGCGGGCTCGGCGAGCTCGACCGGCTCGGTGGCAGCCGCGTCGGGCGCGTCTGTCACGTCGGTCGTGTGGGTGGTCTCTTTGGTCTCCGTGGGGTTCATGCGCCGCACGCTAGGGGCCGATTCTGAGAGTCCTCTTAACGAGCCGGCCCCCGACGACCGGCCCCTGACGACTGCCCTTCAGCGACCGGCCCCTCAGTGACCGGGTCCTCAGCGGCCTTCCTGCTCCCGCAGCTCCCGCCACTCCGGCGCCAGCACCGACCAGACCTCCATGTCGTGCCGTACGCCCCTGTACGGGTAGCTCTCCCGCAGCACGCCCTCCCGCACCATCCCCAGCCGCTTGGCGACATTGATGCTCGCGGTGTTCCCCGAGGCCACCTGCCACTCGACACGGTGCATTCCACGCTCGTACACCGCCCAGTCGATGATCACGCGCGCGGCCCGTGTGACCAGCCCGCGCCCGGCGGCCGACGGCTCCAGCCAGCAGCCCGCCTCACACGTGCCGCTCGCGGTGTCCCAGATGCGGAACAGAACACCGCCGACGAGGGTCCCGTCCAGCCAGATCCCGTAGATGCGCCCGCCGTCCCGGGCCTGCTTGTCGGCGTACGACTGGAGGAAAGCCCGCGCCGAGTCGACATCGGTCGCGGCGGTGGCCAGTGCGACGTACTGGCCGATGAACTCCCGGCCCCGGTCCATGTGGACGAGGTACTCCTCGGCCCGCCAGGGCTCCAGCGGCCGCAGTTCCGCCCCGTCGTCACCCAGCGATATCGCGAACATCGTCTTCCCCCTGCCCGGTTACGGCACGAGCTGTCCGTCCTCGCTCGCGCGCTGCCCAGGGATCTTCGCATGCACACGGCACTCGGGGGGTTCGATGCTGATACGCGGCAGTCGGCGGTCCAGCCAGCGCGGCAGCCACCAGTTCGCTCCGCCCAGCATGTGCATGAGCGCGGGCACCAGCAGCGTACGCAGCACAAACGCGTCCAGCGCGACTGCCGCAGCCAGCGCGATACCGAACATCGCGATGACCCGGTCGCCGCTGAGGACGAAGGCGAGAAACACCGAAATCATGATCACGGCCGCGGAGTTGATCACGCGGCTGGTCTCGGCGAGGCCGACCCGTACCGCCCGCCGGTTGTCACCGGTCTCCAGCCACTCCTCGTACATCCGGCTGACCAGGAACACCTGGTAGTCCATGGAGAGCCCGAAGAGCACCGAGACCATGATGACCGGCAGGAACGGCTCGATCGGGCCCGCTCTGCCGAGCCCGAGGAGCTCGCTGCCCCACCCCCACTGGAAGATCGCGACGACGATCCCGAAGGAGGAGGCGACCGCGGCCACGTTCATCGCGGCGGCCTTGAGGGGGATGCCGATCGAGCGGAAGGCAAGCAGCAGGAGCAGACAGCCGAGTGTGATCACGACGCCGACGAAGAGCGGCAGTTTGCCGACGACGATCTCGGCGAAGTCGTCGTAGCTCGCCGTGACTCCGCCGACGTGCACCTCCAGGGACGTGCCGTCCGACGCGGTGGGAAGGACGTCCTGGCGCAGCCGGTCGACGAGTTCACTGGTCGACTTCGACTGGGGGGACGAGTCCGGTACGACGGTGAGGACCGCCGTGTCTCCACTGCCGCTGTACGTGACCGGGCCGACGGACTTGATGCCGTCGTCGCCGCGCAGGGCGTCGGGCAGCTCGTCCATGGCGAGGCGGTCGTCCGCGCCGTCGAGACGGGCGACGAGGGTGAGCGGGCCGTTGACGCCGGGCCCGAAACCTTCCGCGAGCAGGTCGTACGCCTGGCGGGTGGTGGAGGTGGGGGGGCCGTTGCCCTGGTCGGACGTGCCGAGGTGCAGCGAGAACGTCGGCAGGGCGAGCATCAGCATGACCATGGCTGCGACCGCTCCGAGCAGCTTCGGATGGCGCTCGACGAAGGCGGACCAGCGGGCGGCGAAGCCGGTCGGCAGCTCGGGCTGCGGGCCGCGCTCGATGAGCCGTCGTCGCTCGCGTCGGCTGAGCGCCCGCATGCCTATGAAGGACAGCAGGGCCGGCAGCAGGGTCACCGACGCCGCCACGGTGAGTATGACGGTCAGGGAGGCGGCGATCGCGACGCCGCCCAGGAAGCCGAGTCGCAGAATGAGCATGCCGAGCAGGGCGATGCAGACGGTGGCGCCCGCGAAGACGACGGCCCTGCCGGTGGTGGCAACGGCGTCCTGGGCCGCTTCGGCCACCGGCAGTCCGCGCCGCAGGCCCCTGCGGTGTCTGGTGACGATGAACAGCGCGTAGTCGATGCCGACGCCGAGCCCGATCAGTACGCCGAGCATCGGCGCGAAGTCGGCGACGGTCATCACATGCCCGAGGAGCACGATGCCCGCGTACGCCGTGCCGACCGAGACCAGCGCGGTGGCGATGGGCAGCACGCTGGCGGCGAGCGAGCCGAAAGCGAGGAAGAGGACGACGGCAGCGACGGCCACGCCGACGATCTCGGCCACATGGGAGGTGGGCGCTACGGTGAGTGCGACGGCGCTGCCGCCGAGCTCGACCTGGACTGCGTCGCTCTGGGCTGCCTTCGCCGTGGCGACGACCGCTTCGATCTGCGACTTGGGGATGGAGTCGGCCCGCTGGTCGAAGGTAACGGTGGCATACGCGGTGTGCGCGTCGGGGCTGGTCCGGTCGGCACCGTCGTTGCCGTACGGGCTGTTGACGGAGGCGACCCCGTCGAGTTTCGCGACCTCGTCGAGCATCTCGGACATGGGCCGCCGGACGCCGACGGCGCGCACGCTGCCGCTGTCCGTGTGCCACACGATGGTGTCGCTGTCGCCACCCTGGCCGTGGAAGCCCCCTTGGAGGAGGGCGGTTGCCCGGCCGGACTCGGTGCCCGGGACGTCGTAGTCGTTGGAGTACGCGGTTCCCGATACGCCCGCGGCGGCTGCGACGCCGCCGAAAGCGAGGAGCCAGAGCACGACGGCTACGAGTCGGTGCGTGATGCACCAACGGGCTACTGCTGCCAACAGACTTGCTCCCTGGGTGGTTCGTGGATCTTTGATCGGGAACCGCCCGCAAAGAACTCTTGACCTCAAAGGGACATTCTGGCAGTCAATAGTGATCCGTTGCCCGTTTCGTGGGCTTACTCACAGGGGCGTGCGGGAGCCAGGGAAAAGGTCCCGGACCCCCGCGCGCCTCTCAACTCTCAGCTCTCAGCTCTCAGCTCTCAGCTCTCAACCGGAGACGCTCGCCCGCCCGTTCTCGATGTGGCCCATCAGGCGGCGGAAGCCGGTGTCCCTGTCGGTGGTCACCTCGATGTCGTACCAGCCGTGCGCGTCGGCCGCCGAGTGCACGACGGTGCGGCTGCGGCCCGCCTTGACCGTGACGGTGCGAGTCCAGTCGTCAAGGTCGGCCTCGTCGACGTACGCCAGCGGGCGGATGGTGAAGGTGACCGGCTTGCTGCCGCCGTTGCACAGGGTGAGGTGCAGGTCGCGGTCGTGGTGGTCAATGGACGTAGAGACCTGCGCGGTGCCCTCGACGTCGCCCGCGAACTCGCGCCGGAAGCCGTTCGGCCCGGTAATCGTGAAGCGGTAGGCGTCGCCGGTAAGGGGTACCGACCATTGCGCCTTGCCCCTTACGTCCTTGTGCTGCGGGACGGGGAACTCACCGGCGTACGGATAGAGCGCGAAGTGGGCGCTCGCGCGCCCGCTGTTGCTGAGTACCACGGTGAAGGCGTCGCCCGTGACCTTGCCGTAGGCGTCGGGCTGGTACGGCAGTGGCCGCGCGGGCCGGGTCCCCTCCTCCTGCACGGGCATGTGCTGCTGCAGTGGCGGCACGGGCCGCCAGCGTCCCGTGAACGGCGGGATCGCGCCCGGCTGCTCCACGTCGGGCTGCGGCCTGCCGCGCCGGAAGTCGAAGGCGGAGGTCAGATCGCCGGTGACAGCGCGCCGCCAGCTGGTGATGTTGGGCTCCTCGATGCCTGTCCACTTCTCCAGCAGCCGGACCACCGAGGTGTGGTCGAACACCTCGGAGCAGACGTAGCCGCCGACCGACCAGGGTGAGACGACGAGCAGCGGGACGCGGATGCCGAGGCCGGTGGGCTTGCCCTGCCAGCGCTCCTCGGTGTTGTCGGCGGGCGGGACCGGCGGCGGTACGTGGTCGAAAAAGCCGTCGTTCTCGTCGTAGTTGATCAGGACGACGGTGTGCCGCCAGACGTCGGGGTGGGAGCCGAGGGCGTCCAGCACCTTGTAGACGAGGGTGGCCGACGCGATCGGCGAGGAGGACCCGGGGTGCTCGGAGTCGATCGCGGAGGGCACCAGGTACGACACCTCGGGGAGCGTGCCGGCCGCCACGTCCGCGCGGAACTGGTCCGCGAGGGAGCCGGTCTCACCGCGCCGGAGCCCGCGCTCGAAGAGCGACCGCTCGCTCTTGGTCAGCGTCGCCACGCCCTCTTCGAGCGCCGCGAGCAGCCGTGCGCGCTCGGCGGTGTCCTGGGTGTCGCGCACCTTCGCGTAGAAGGCCTCCATGAAGGTGAAGTCGCCGGCCTTGGCCAGCGCCTTGCGCGCGATCTTCTTGAAGCTGGTGAAGAACTCGATGTTGTTGTCGGTGAAGTTCTCCCACTCCTGGTACGTCTTCCAGCTGCGGCCGGCCTTCTCGAGCCGCTCGGCGTACGTCGGCCAGGAGTAGCCGGGGTGGGTGCCCTCGGCGTACGCGGCGTTGGTGACAGCGCGGCTGCCGTCGGCCTCGAAGCCGGTCCAGCCGCTCCACAGATGGTTGCGGTTGGGGCTCGTCGACGTATGGATCGAGGAGTGGTACGCGTCGCAGATGGTGAAGGTGTCCGCGAGTTCGTAGTGCAGGGGTATGTCGCGGCGGTCGTAGTACGCCATGGTCGCCGCGGTCTTCGCGGAGATCCAGCCGTCCATCCAGCCGTCACGCCAGGCCTTGGCGCCGCCGCCCCAGGAGTGGTCGAGGTCGCCGATGTACTGGAGGTCCTTCTTCTGCGTCTCGGCGGCGTCGCGCACGGGGAAGGGCAGCACGGTGCGCAGCGGGCCCGGCTGCTCGAAGACGGGCTTCCCGGAGGGGAGTTCGACGGCGTTGCGGTCGCCGAAGCCGCGAACGCCGCGCAGGGTGCCGAAGTAGTGGTCGAAGGACCGGTTCTCCTGCATGAGGATCACCACATGCTTGACCGCCCGCAGCCCGCCCGACGGCGGCTCGGCGGCCAGCGCCGCCTGCAGGGAGGGCGGGAGCAGCGACCCGGCCGCCGCCGCGCCGATGGCGCCTCCGCCGAGTGCGAACAGACGCCGTCGTGACATGTCCGTGGTCAAGTGATCCTCCCGATTCCGGTGCTACCGCCCGGAACGTAGTGAGGCCGGATGACTTGGGGAAGTCCCATGGACGGCGCGGCGGTGAACGTCCAAGTGCCCGCGCGAAGAGTCCAAGCGGCTTGGGAGGGGACCGGGCTGCGCGGGCGGGTTTACGGGCCGGGTTACGCGGGCGGGCGGGTCAGCCGTCCCACCGCCACCACGACGGCTTGCCGCCGCGCGGCGATCGCGGCGCGTCCTGAAAGCCGCCGGCGGGATCGGGGCCTCTATGATGTCGCGCCGGTGCCAGGCCTGTGAACACAAGCGATTTCGGCGCGATCTGAGCGGTGAATCCCCAAACGTGCGGCGGGTGTTGTCGTTGGCGGCTGGCACGATGGGTGACATGGAATACACGGGGACCAACCTGCCGATCCTGACACCCGGCGATGCCGCGGAGTTCGCCCTGACGCTCCATGACGCGCCCGGCGGGTACCTCGACCGGGACCCGGTCCAGGTGCTGGCGTACAACCCGGGCGCCTCGCTCCGGGACCGGCGGGAGGCCTTCCGCGTGGTGTATGACGCGATAGTGGCCAGGATCGGCGAGCCGACGCTCTACGGCGGCTCGGCGGAAGGCCCCAACGTCCGCTGGCGGGACGGCAGAAGGCTGGTGCTGCTCGCCGGCGACCGCAGTCGGGCGCAGCTGTCGGTCCACGACACGGACACCCTGGAGCAGGAGGAACGGCGCACCTTCGAGTGGGGCGGCGCCTGGTCGGCGGACGAGCCGCACGACTTCGACTTCCTGCCGTACACGTGGCAGTTGGACCGCAGCGGCCCCGGCGAGCGCCCGACCGAGCGGCCCGGCGGCCGGCAGGCCTCCTGCCTCGAACACTTCGAGAGCGCGCTCGAGTTGCTGCTCACTGCGTGGGTGGAGCAGCTTCCGGTGCAGGTCGGCGACGACTGGGCGAGCTTCAGCGTGACCAGCGGCGCGGACCGCGGACGGCAGCTGCTCATCTCGTACGGGCTGGAGGACGGGCTGCATGTCTCGGTCGACGACCGCGACGGCGAGGACAGCCCCGAGCGGGCGCGGTTGATGCAGTCGCGCGGCTGGAAGTCCCGCGACCGGGGCTGGTGGCAGACGGACTTCCCGGACCCGGAGCGCGGGGAGGTGGCGGCGGTGGCCCGCCTGACCGTCACGGAACTGCGGGCACGCGGCACGAAAGTGCCGGAGGAACTGCGAGCGAGGGACGCCAGCTGCAAGGACCGCGGCGAACTGTGGCTGCCGGGTTTGGGCATACGCCACTGACGCACGCCCTGGTTGCGCGGCACGGAGGCCAGGGCAACGCGCGGCGCCCGGGTCGACCCGCGGCCTACTGCGGCCGAGGCCCCGCCGCGCCCCGCGGCCGGGCCTCGGCCTTCCGCGTGACCGCGGACCCGCAGCCGCCGCCCACCGAGCACGAAGCCGCCCGGCCGAGCACGAAGTGGCGGCCCGCACCGGTCGGTGCGGGCCGCCACTCCCCCTGCTGATGCTTGTCGTCAGGCCTCGACGCCGAGCTTCTCCAGGATCAGTTCCTTCACGCGCGCCGCGTCCGCCTGGCCGCGGGTGGTCTTCATGACCGCGCCCACCAGCGCGCCGACCGCCGCGACCTTGCCGCCGCGGATCTTGTCGGCGATCGCCGCATTGCCCGCGATCGCCTCGTCGACGGCCGCGCCGAGCGCGCCCTCGTCCGAGACGACCTTCAGACCGCGCTTCTCGACGACGGTGTCCGGGTCGCCCTCGCCCGCGAGCACGCCCTCGATGACCTGGCGGGCCAGCTTGTCGTTGAGGTCGCCGGCAGCGACCAGCTCGGCCACCCGGGCCACCTGGGCCGGCGTGATCGGGAGCGAGGCGAGCTCGACGCCGTCCTCGTTGGATCGGCGGGCCAGCTCACCCATCCACCACTTGCGCGCGGAAGCCGCATCCGCGCCCGCCTCGATCGTGGCGGCGATCAGGTCGACCGCCCCCGCGTTGAGGATCGACTGCATGTCGTGCTCTGAGACGCCCCACTCCTCGCGCAGCCGGTTCCGGCGGACCCGCGGCAGCTCGGGCAGGGTCGTCCGAAGCTCCTCGACCCACTCGCGCGGCGGCGCGATCGGCACCAGGTCGGGCTCCGGGAAGTACCGGTAGTCCTCGGCCTCTTCCTTCACCCGGCCGGACGTCGTGGAGCCGTCCTCCTCGTGGAAGTGACGGGTCTCCTGGATGATCGTGCCGCCGGACGAGAGCACCGCGGCGTGCCGCTGGATCTCGAACCGGGCCGCACGCTCGACGCTGCGCAGCGAGTTGACGTTCTTCGTCTCGGAGCGCGTGCCGAACTTCTCGACGCCGTGCGGGCGCAGCGACAGGTTCACGTCGCACCGCATCTGGCCCTGCTCCATGCGCGCCTCGGAGACGCCGAGCGCCTTGATGAGCTCGCGCAGCTCAGCGACGTACGCCTTGGCGACCTCCGGCGCACGCTCGCCCGCGCCCTCGATCGGCTTGGTGACGATCTCGATCAGCGGGATGCCGGCGCGGTTGTAGTCCAGCAGCGAGTGGGACGCGCCATGGATACGGCCGGTGGCGCCGCCGACGTGCGTCGACTTGCCGGTGTCCTCCTCCATGTGGGCGCGCTCGATCTCCACGCGGAAGACCTCGCCGTCCTCCAGCTGGACGTCCAGATAGCCGTTGAAGGCGATCGGCTCGTCGTACTGCGAGGTCTGGAAGTTCTTCGGCATGTC
Source organism: Streptomyces sp. NPDC019443 (assembly GCF_044389785.1). Lineage (NCBI taxonomy): Bacteria > Bacillati > Actinomycetota > Actinomycetes > Kitasatosporales > Streptomycetaceae > Streptomyces > Streptomyces sp. NPDC019443. Next base: position 751,725 of record NZ_JBIRYJ010000002.1, on the reverse strand, counting down.
CGGATAGAAGTAGTTCTTCCTGGCGAAGCGGCACCACTCGGCGATCTCGCAGTTGAGCGCGAGGCCGATCTTGACGGCCGACTCGACGCCGATCGCGTTGACGACGGGGAGCGAGCCGGGCATGCCGAGACAGGTGGGGCAGGTCTGCGAGTTGGGCACGGCGCCCAGCTCGGTCGAACAGCCGCAGAACATCTTGGTCTTGGTGCCGAGCTCGACATGGACTTCGAGGCCCATGACGGGGTCGTACGCCGCGAGAGCGTCCTCGTACGACACCAGTTCAGTGACGGTCACGGTGAAACATTCCCTCTCAGCCCAGCAGGACGTCGTCGTCGCCCAGGCGCTTCAGCTCGCGGTAGAGCAGGGCCAGGCCGGTGACGATGGCGGCAGCAGATACGGCGGCATCGATCAGCCGGAGCGTGTCGTGCTCAGCGCGGGCCTTCTTGGCCTGCTTGATCACGCTCAGCGCGCCGAACGCGGTGGTGCCGATGGACAGGTACGTACCGGTCTTGGACTTCTTGAAGCCCTTGGCCTTGGCAAGTGTGCTCACAGCGACGGTGCCTCCTCGAGCAGCGGATGGCCCCACTTTTCCACGAAGGCGGCCTCGACGGCGGCGCCGACCTTGTACAGCCGGTCGTCCTTCATGGCGGGGGCGATGATCTGCAGACCGACCGGCAGTCCGTCCTCCGGCGCGAGGCCGCAGGGCAGCGACATCGCGGCGTTGCCGGCCAGGTTGGTCGGGATGGTGCACAGGTCCGCGAGGTACATCGCCATCGGGTCGTCGACGCGCTCGCCGATCGGGAAGGCGGTGGTCGGCGTGGTCGGCGAGACGATCACGTCGACCTGCTCGAAGGCCTTCTCGAAGTCCCGGGTGATGAGCGTACGGACCTTCTGCGCGGAGCCGTAGTACGCGTCGTAGTAGCCGGAGCTGAGCGCGTACGTACCGAGCATGATGCGGCGCTTGACCTCGTCGCCGAAGCCGGCCTCGCGGGTCAGCGCGGTGACATCCTCGGCGGACCTCGTGCCGTCGTCGCCGACCCGCAGGCCGTAGCGCATGGCGTCGAAGCGGGCCAGGTTGGACGAGCACTCGGACGGCGCGATCAGGTAGTACGCGGAGAGCGCGAGGTCGAAGGACGGGCAGTCCAGCTCGACGATCGTCGCGCCGAGCGACCGCAGCAGCTCCACCGACTCGTTGAAGCGCTGGACGACACCGGCCTGGTAGCCCTCGCCCGAGAACTGCTTGACGACACCGACGCGCATTCCGGCGACCGAGCCGCTGCGCGCGGCCTCGACGACAGGCGGGACCGGGGCGTCAATGGACGTCGAGTCGAGGGGGTCGTGGCCGGCGATGACCTCGTGCAGCAGCGCCGCGTCCAGGACCGTGCGGGCGCACGGACCGCCCTGGTCGAGGGAGGACGAGAACGCCACCATGCCGAAGCGGGAGACGCCGCCATAGGTGGGCTTCACGCCGACCGTGCCGGTGACGGCGGCGGGCTGGCGGATGGAGCCGCCGGTGTCCGTGCCGATGGCGAGCGGGGCTTCGTACGAGGCGAGGGCGGCGGAGGAGCCGCCGCCGGAGCCGCCGGGGATACGGGTCAGGTCCCACGGGTTGCCCGTCGGGCCGTACGCGCTGTTCTCGGTCGAGGACCCCATGGCGAACTCGTCCATGTTGGTCTTGCCGAGGATGACGACGTCGGCGGACTTGAGCTTCTTGGTCACCGTCGCGTCGTACGGCGGGATCCAGCCCTCGAGGATCTTCGAGCCGACCGTGGTCGGGATGCCCTCGGTGGTGAAGATGTCCTTCAGCGCGAGCGGAACGCCGGCCAGCGGACCGAGCTTCTCGCCCGCCTCGCGCTTTGCGTCCACCGCGCGGGCCTGCGCCAGCGCGCCCTCACGGTCGATGTGCAGGAAGGCGTGCACCTTCTCGTCGACGGCGTCGATCCGGGCCAGGTGCGCCTCGGTGACCTCGACGGCCGTGAGCTCGCCGGCGGCGATCTTCGCGGCGATCTCGGCCGCGGTGAGCTTGATGATGTCCGTCATGGTGATTAGTCCTCCCCCAGGATCTGCGGCACCTTGAAACGCTGCTGCTCCTGGGCCGGGGCGCCGGAGAGCGCCTGCTCGGGGGTGAGCGACGGACGGACCTCGTCCGGGCGCATGACATTGGTCAGCGGCAGCGGGTGGGAGGTCGGGGGTACGTCTTGGTCGGCGACCTCGGAGACGCGGGCGACCGCGCCGATGATGTCGTCGAGCTGTCCGGCGAAGTGCACGAGCTCTTCGTCCTTCAGCTCCAGACGCGCCAGCCGGGCGAGGTGGGCGACCTCCTCGCGCGTAATGCCAGGCATGCAGCGATCCTCAGGGGTGAGTGAGTGTGGTTTGGCCCAATCCTATGGGGCGCGGGCCACAACCCACGAAACGGTTGTCCGGACCGGGTCCCGCACGGCCGGTGGCGGGCCGCGCGAACAAGCCGGTACGTCAGGGGACGACCTGGCCCGACGGCTCGTCCGCGTCCGTCGGGGTGGCCGCGGGCAGCTCGGCCGGGCGGTGCCAGCCGCGCTCGCCCCTGGCCCGCAGCCATGCGGTGGTCTCCTGCGGCGGCATCGCGGCCGCGACCAGCCAGCCCTGTACGGCGTCGCAGCCCAGGTCGCGCAGCCGCTCCCAGGTCTCGTCGTCCTCGACGCCCTCGGCGACCACCAGCAGGCCCAGCGAGTGAGCCAGGTCCACCGTGCAGCGGACGATCTCCGCGTCCTCGTTGTCGACGGCGAGCCGGGCGACGAACGAGCGGTCGATCTTGAGCTCGCTGACGGGGAGGCGGCGCAGATGTACGAGGGAGGAGTAGCCGGTGCCGAAGTCGTCCAGGGACATCTTGACGCCGTGTTCGGTCAGTCCGGCGAGGGTGTCGGCGGCGCGCTGCGGGTCCTCGAGGAGGACGTGTTCCGTGATCTCCAGCTGGAGGGCGCCCGGCGGGACGCCGTGCCGGGCGAGGCGCGCGGCGACGGATCCGGCGAAGCCGGGGGTGTGCACATCGCGCGGCGAGACATTGACGGCGACCGGCACGTTCAGCCCCTGCGCGCGCCACTTCGCGACCTGGGCGAGGGCGGTATCGAGCACGTACTCCGTCAGATACGGCATCAGGCCCGAAGACTCGGCGATGGCGATGAACTCGTCCGGGGAGACCCTGCCACGCTCCGGGTGGACCCAGCGGACCAGGGCTTCCAGGCCCGCGACATGGCCGTCGAAGCGGACCTTGGGCTGGTAGTGGAGCTCCACATCGCCGGCGTCCAGAGCCCGGCGCAGATCGCCCAGCAGGCCGAGCCGGTCGGGGGTGTTGCTGTCCCGCTTGGACTCGTACACCTCCACGCCCGTGCGGTCCCGCTTCGCCTGGTACATCGCCACGTCCGCGCGCCGCAGCAGGCCCTCCGCGTCATGCGCGTGCTCGGGGAAGACGGCGACGCCGGCGCTCGCCTCCAGGACGAGGGTCAGGCCGTCCAGGTCGAGGGGCGACGACAGCTCGGCCACCAGATTGCGGGCGACGCGCTGGGCGCTGGTGGTGGAGTCGGCGGTGGGGAGCAGCACGGCGAACTCGTCGCCGCCGAGCCTGGCCGCCTCGGCGCCGCGCGGCAGGGCGAGCCGCAGCCGGTCGGCTATCTGCAGGAGCAGCCGGTCGCCCGCGAGATGGCCGAGCGTGTCATTGACGGAACGGAACCGGTCGAGATCGATCAGTACGAGAGCCGAACGGGCACCGTTGCCCTCGGCGTCCTCCAGGGCGACCCAGGTCCGCTCCAGCAGCCACTGCCGGTTGGGCAGCCCGGTCAGCGGATCGCGAAGCTGCTCCTCGGCCCTGGCCCGGGCGATCCAGAGCGTGGAGTCCAGAGCGATCAGCGGTACGGCGAACAGCGGCAGCAGGAGTGGCAGCGCGACCGCGACGACACAGATCAGCGGGGCGATGCCGAGCAGGGCGACCGCGACAAGACCCTGCCTCAGCAGGGCCGTACGGGCCACGGTGGGCAGGCCGCCGCCCTGCGGGGCCAGCACATACCACAGCAGCAGCCGAGTGACCGCTAGATAGGCGGTGGCCGCGAGCATCACTTCGGGGGCGGCCGCGATACCCCAGTCGAGTGGCGACCAGGGCTGCTCGACGCTCGGCTGCACCCCGAACACAGCGAGGACGAGCGCCGCCGCGGCGATGCCGAGGATGTCAACGGAGCCGTGCAGCAGGCCCTGGCGCCAACGGTGCCTGCGGGCCGCGCCGACCAGGGCGACGACGGCGAGGCTGACAAGTCCGGCCGGCACCCAGCCGAAGAGCAGCAGGGCGGCGAGGGTGAGGGCGGCGCCCGATCCGGTGCCGCCCCACCAGCGGTCGCGGCCGAGCGCGACCAGATGGCCCACGATGATCCCGGTGAGGACGGCAAGCGACCAGCCCACCGTGGAGTTGGGGAAGAGCGCGTTGCCGTCCTGCACCGCCCTGACGATGCCGGTGGTGAGCAGGGCCGCGGCGCAAACGACGACGCCGACGGGCAGCCCCGGCGTTGTGCCCGCAAGGGCCGCGATTCCACGCGGCCGTGAGACCGGGGCGGCGCTCTCGGTCGGTTTCATTCCCGTCCCTCTCACAGCCGGCGGTGCCGATGCCTCGCGATGGCTCCCGTTGTCATGCCACCACGACTGAAATCCACCACGCAGCCGTGCACGACAGGCGCACATCTCAACAGTAGGCCGCAGGAGGCTCGGACGGGCAGCGCTCTACAGCTCTTGCCCGAATGCGACCTGGCCACCCTTATCCGTCTGGTATGCGCTGAACGGGTGACCTGTACCGGTCGTTCGGACCCGGATTCCGGCGTCTGATTACCGCCCCGTGCGCCCCCTTCGGGCTCCCGTACGAGCCCCCTCCAAGCCCCGCGCACGCCCCCTCCGTTACGCCTCGGCAGGCACAGCGGCCTCACGGGCCGCGTCAGGGCCCTGTTCGAGCAGTACGGCGAAGCCCTCCTCGTCCAGGACCGGCACCTTCAGCTGCATCGCCTTGTCGTACTTGGAACCGGGATTGTCGCCGACCACCACGAAGGCCGTTTTCTTCGAAACAGAACCGGCCACTTTCGCGCCGAGGCTCTGGAGGGCTTCTTTTGCGCCATCCCTGGTGTAGTTCTGCAAGGTGCCGGTGACGACCACGGTGAGTCCTTCCAGCGGACGCGGCCCCTCGTCCTCTCCCCCGCCCTCTTCCTCCACGCGGACGCCCGCCTCCCGCCACTTGCGCAGGATCTCGCGGTGCCAGTCCTCCTCGAACCACTGCTTGAGCGAGGCTGCGATGGTCGGCCCGACGCCCTCGACGGCCGCCAGCTCCTCCTCGGTGGCCTGCTCGATCCGCTCGATCGACCGGAACTCCCGGGCCAGCGCCTCGGCCGCCACCGGGCCGACATGACGGATGGACAGACCCGTGATGATCCGGGCCAGTGGGCGCTCCTTGGCCGCCGCGATGTTCTCCAGCATCGCCAGGGCGTTCTTCTTCGGCTCGCCGAGCTGGTTGGCGAAGACCGTGACGACCTTCTCCTCGCCCGTCTTCGGGTCGCGCTTGGGCAGTCCGCTGTCCTGGTCCAGGACGTACGCCTTGATCGGCAGCAGCTGCTCGATGGTGAGGTTGAAGAGGTCGCCCTCGTCGGTCAGCGGCGGTGTGGGCGGCTCCAGCGGCTTGGTGAGCGCGGCCGCGGCCACATAGCCGAAGTTCTCGATGTCCAGCGACTTGCGTCCGGCAAGATAGAAGAGACGTTCACGCAACTGGGCAGGGCAGGAGCGGGCGTTGGGGCAGCGCAGGTCGACGTCGCCCTCCTTCATGGGACGCAGCGCCGTGCCGCACTCGGGGCACTCGGCAGGCATCACGAACTCCCGCTCGCTGCCGTCCCGCAGATCCGCGACCGGACCGAGGATCTCCGGAATGACGTCGCCCGCCTTGCGCAGCACCACCGTGTCGCCGATGAGCACGCCCTTGGCCTTGACCACGTCCTGGTTGTGCAGCGTGGCGAACTCGACCTCGGAGCCCGCGACCGTGACCGGCTCGACCTGGGCGTACGGCGTGACGCGGCCGGTGCGGCCGACGCCCACCCTGATGTTGACCAGCTTGGTGTTGACCTCCTCCGGCGCGTACTTCCAGGCGATCGCCCAGCGCGGCGCCCGCGAGGTGGAGCCGAGCCGCCCCTGAAGAGGGATTTCGTCGAGCTTGACGACGACGCCGTCGATCTCGTGCTCCACGGAGTGCCGGTGCTCGCCGAAGTACGCGATGAACTCCCGTACGCCTTCGAGGGAGTCGACCACCTTGTTGTGCTGCGCCGTGGGCAGGCCCCATTCACGCAGCAGGCCGTACGCCTGCGACAGACGGTCGATGCCGAAGCCCTGGCGGGCACCGATGCCGTGCACCACCATGCGCAGCGGACGGGTCGCCGTGACCTTCGGGTCCTTCTGGCGCAGCGAACCCGCGGCCGCGTTGCGCGGGTTGGCGAAGGGCTTGTCACCCGCCTGAACCAAGCGGGCGTTGAGCTCCTCGAACTTCTCCATCGGGAAGTAGACCTCGCCGCGGATCTCGACGAGATCCGGGATGCGGTCGCCCTGGAGCCTGTCCGGGATGTCCGCGATGGTCCGGACATTGGGGGTGATGTCCTCGCCGACGCGGCCGTCGCCGCGGGTCGCCGCCCGCGTCAGCCGGCCCTTCTCGTATGTGAGGTTGACCGCGAGGCCGTCGACCTTCAGCTCGCACAGCAGGTGGTAGTCGGAGGTGTTGACCTCGCGCGCGACACGCTCCGCCCAGGCGGCCAGCTCCTCGTCGTCGAAGGCGTTGTCGAGGGAGAGCATCCGCTCGCGGTGCTCGACCGCGGTGAACTCCGTCTCGTACTGACCGGCGACCTTCTGGGTCGGCGAGTCGGGCGTACGCAGCTCGGGATACTCCTCCTCCAGCGCCTCCAGCGAGCGCAGCAGCTTGTCGAACTCGCCGTCGCTGATGACCGGCTGGTCCTTCACGTAGTACCGGAAGCGGTGCTCCTCGACCTGCTCGGCCAGCCGGGCGTGCTTCTCCCGTGCCTCGGCGGGCACCTGCCCTTGCTGTTCGACAGCCACCGTCTCGTCCTCCCGTTTACTTCAGCCGGTTACTTCAGCCCGTTACTCAGGGTTGTCCGCGAGCGATCTCGCGGCCCGGACGCAGTGGGCGAGCGCCGCGCGTGCATACGCGGGTGACGCACCCGCGAGCCCGCACGACGGGGTGATCACCACGGACTCGGTGAGAGTCCCCGGATTCAGCCCCAGCCTGCGCCACAGCGTCCTGACACCCATGACGCTACCGGCAGGGTCTGACAATGGAGCGTCCGTGGACGGCACGACGCCCGCGAACAGCTGCGTACCACCCTCGACCGCCTCGCCGATCTGTTCCTCGTCACGCTCGGTGAGCAGACCGAAATCGAACGAGACGCCCGCGACCCCGGCCCGGCGCAGCAGCGCGAACGGCACGTCCGGCGCGCAGGAGTGGACGGTGACGGGCTCCTCGTTCACCCCGATCACATCCCGCAGCGTGCTCTCGACGACCTGGCGGTCCACCGCCCTGTGGGTGCGATACCCGCTGGCGGTCCTGATCTGTCCACGCAGTACGGCGGTGAGCGACGGCTCGTCGAGCTGCAGCACCACGCGGGCGCCGGGCACCCGGCGGCGTACCTCCGCCAGATGCGCCCGCAATCCTTCCGCGAGCGAGCCCGCGAGATCCCGGACGGCGCCGGGATCGCCCAGCGCGGCCTCGCCGCCCCGCAGTTCCAGCGCGGCGGCGAGCGTCCACGGCCCCACGGCCTGCACCTTCAGTGGGCCCTCGTAGCCCTGGGTGAACTCCTCGAGCGCGTCGAGGTCCTCGCCGAGCCAGGAGCGGGCGCGGCGGGTTTCGCGCCCCGGCCGGTCGCTGATCCGCCAGCCGCTGGGTTCGACATGCGCGTACATCTCGACGAGCAGCCCGATGGTCCGGCCGATCATGTCGGCGCCCGGCCCGCGGGCGGGCAGCTCGGGCAGATACGGGAAGTCCTCGAAGGACCCGGCGACGGTCTTCGCGGCCTCGTGCGCGTCACCGCCGGGCATGGACCCGACACCGGTGGCGGGACCCCATGGAAATGCGTTCATCGTCCCGGCCGCACCGTCAGGTCGTTGATCTCCGCGTCGCGTGGCAGATCCAGCGCGGTCAGGATCGTCGTCGCGACCGACTCCGGAGCGATCCAGCGGGACGCGTCGTACTCCCTGCCCTCCTGGGAGTGCACCTTGACCTGCATGGGGCCGGCCGTGCGGCCCGGGTAGACCGATGTCACGCGTACGCCATTGCCGTGCTCCTCCTCGCGCAGCGAGTCGGCGAGCGCCTTCAGCCCGTGCTTGGAGGCGGCGTAGGCACCCCACTGAGCATGGGCGTGGAGGCCCGCGCCCGAGTTGACGAACAGCACATGCCCCTGAGCGGCCCTGAGTTGGGGCAGGAACAGCCGGGTCAGCTCGGCGGGCGAGACCAGGTTGGCGTTGAGCTGCTGGTGCCAGGTCTTGGGCCTGAGCTCGACGATCGGGCCGAGGTCGACGACGCCCGCGATGTGCAGCAGAGAGTCCAGCCGGTCCGGCATCGGCTGCATGCCGAGCGACCTGGAGATGCGGTCCGGATCGGCAAGGTCGGCGACGAGCGTGCGGGCGCCCTCGTACTCGGCCGCGAGCTCCTTGGCGCGGCCGGCGTCGCGGGCCACCAGGATGAGCTCGTCGCCGCGCTCGTACAGCCGGCGCGCGACGGCCGCGCCGATGCCGGAGCCTGCTCCGGTGATCAGATGTGTAGCCATACGGGACATGCTCGCACTACCGCACGCCGCCGCCCGCGGCGGAGCGGCTGATATCCAGAAGGTCGCGGTACGGGGGAAGAACTACGGCCCCGACGGTGCTGTCACGGGTATGGCCAAAGGACACACGATCACCATCGAGCAGGGCACGGACCATGTACGGGTAGTGCGCGACGGGCAGCTCCTCGCCGAGAGCCGGCGGCCCTTGCTGCTGCACGAGACGGGCCTGCCGGTCCGCTACTACCTCCCCCCGGAGGACGTACGCACCGAACTGCTCACCCGCTCGGACACCCACACCCACTGCCCGTTCAAGGGTGACGCCGACTACTGGTCGCTGCCGGACGCACCTGATCTGGTGTGGGCGTACCCGGAGCCCAAGGACGAAGTAGCCCGGATCAAGGGGTATTTGTGCTTCTACGACACCGAGGTCGTCCAGGACTGACCAGCGGATCCAGAGAATTCTGCGGCCGGGCGATGAGTTCCGCGCCGTACGCCGGTCAGTGCTCATATGGACGCCGCAGGGCCCGCCCTGCGGGCGGACGGCGCTACTTCTAAAACACGCCCTAGCCCTCCGCGATCTTCGCCGGCCAGCCCTCCGCGCTCAGGTTCGGGCGACGGACGCGGCCGCCCGCTCGGTCGTCGCGATCGTCGCCGAGCCGACCACACGCGTGCCGTCGTACAGCACGATCGCCTGGCCGGGTGCCACTCCCCGCACCGGCTCGGCGAAGGAGACCTGGAGCTCGTCGCCGACCAGCCCGGCGGTCACCGGCGTCTCGCCGCCATGGGCGCGCAGCTGCGCGGTGTACGTCCCCGGGCCCGCCGGAGCCGTCCCGCACCAGCGGGGCTTGATCGCGGTCAGGGCCGTGACGTCCAGTGCCTCGACCGGGCCGACCGTCACCGTGTTGTTCACCGGTGAGATGTCCAGGACATAGCGCGGCTTGCCGTCGGGGGCGGGGTGGCCGATGCGCAGGCCCTTGCGCTGGCCGATGGTGAAGCCGAAGGCCCCGTCGTGCGTGCCCAGCTTCGACCCCGACTCGTCGACGATGTCGCCCTCCGCCGTGCCCAGGCGTGAGGCGAGGAAGCCCTGGGTGTCGCCGTCGGCGATGAAGCAGATGTCGTGGCTGTCGGGCTTCTTGGCGACCGCGAGTCCCCTGCGCTCGGCCTCCGCCCGGATCTCCCCCTTGGTGGTGAGGGTGTCGCCGAGCGGGAACATCGCGTGCGCGAGCTGGCGCTCGTCGAGCACTCCGAGGACGTACGACTGGTCCTTTGCCATGTCGCTGGCGCGGTGCAGCTCGCGGCTGCCGTCCTCACCCATGACGACCGTGGCGTAGTGGCCGGTGCACACGGCGTCGAAGCCGAGGGCCAGCGCCTTGTCCAGCAGCGCCGCGAACTTGATCTTCTCGTTGCAGCGCAGGCAGGGGTTGGGGGTGCGGCCGGCCTCGTACTCCGCGATGAAGTCCTCGACCACGTCCTCGCGGAAACGCTCGGCGAGATCCCAGACGTAGAAGGGGATGCCGATGACGTCCGCGGCGCGGCGGGCGTCGCGCGAGTCCTCGATGGTGCAACAGCCGCGCGCGCCCGTACGGAACGACTGCGGGTTCGCGGACAGGGCCAGGTGCACACCGGTGACGTCGTGCCCGGCCTCGGCGGCGCGTGCGGCGGCGACGGCGGAGTCCACTCCGCCGGACATCGCGGCGAGTACTCGAAGGGGGCGCTGGGGAGTCTGAGGAGTCATAGCTCTACCAGGGTAAGGGGCTCCGGGAACCGAAAGCTCGCGAGTATGCGTTGGGCATCGCATGGGGAGCGAATCGAAACGCGGCGGCAAGCGCGGCAAGGGGCGGGGCGTCAGCCGGCGGGCCGTGCTGATCGGCGGAGGGGCCGTGGTGCTCGGCGTCGGTGCGCTGGCGCAGGACGAGCTGCGGCGTGCCTGGTGGAAGCTGCCGGGGATGGCGAAGCCGCGCAAGGAGGGTGAGCTCGACCATCTGGGCGCGGAGTGGACGGCGGCGTCGCGGGCGAACTGGCGGCTGGCGGACCGGCCCGACGACTACCGCATCGACCGCGTGATCATCCATGTCGTCCAGGGCAGCTATCCGACGGCCCTGAGGGTCTTCAAGAACCCGGGGCACGGCGCGGCGACGCACTATGTCGTGCGCAAGGACGGGCATGTGGCGCAGATGATCCGCGAGCTGGACGTGGCGTTCCACGCGGGGAACCGCTCGTACAACGAACGCAGCATCGGCATAGAGCACGAGGGTTTCGTGGACCGGCCGGCCGGTTTCACGGAAGCGATGTACCGGGCTTCGGCGCAGCTGACGGCGGGGATATGTGTGCGGTACGACATACCTGCCGACCGTGAGCACATCATCGGGCATGTGGAGGTGCCTGGGACGGACCACACCGATCCCGGGCCGCACTGGGACTGGAACCGCTATCTCGCGCTCGTACGCAAGGCGCTGCCGACGGCGCGCGAGGCGGCGGGGGCTGGCTAGCTGAGCCCTGCCGTACGGGCCCGTTCCACCGCGGGGCCGATGGCCTCGGCGACCGCCTCGACATCCGCCTTGGTGGAGGTGTGGCCGAGGCTGAAGCGCAGGGTGCCGCGGGCCAGGTCCGGGTCGGTGCCGGTGGCAAGCAGGACATGGCTGGGCTGGGCGACGCCGGCCGTGCAGGCGGAGCCCGTGGAGCATTCGATGCCCTGGGCGTCGAGGAGGAGGAGCAGGGAGTCGCCTTCGCAGCCGGGGAAGGTGAAGTGCGCGTTGGCGGGGAGGCGGTCCTCCGGGTCGCCGCCGAGGATCGCGTCCGGGACTGCCCTGAGCACGGCCTGGACGAGTTCGTCGCGCAGTGCGCCGATGTCGCGGGCGAAGTCCTCGCGGCGCTCGGCGGCGATGCGGCCGGCCACGGCGAAGGCGGCGATCGCGGGGGCGTCGAGGGTGCCGGAGCGGACATGACGCTCCTGGCCGCCGCCGTGCAGGACGGGGACGGGGGTGTACTCCCGGCCGAGCAGCAGCGCGCCGATGCCGTACGGACCGCCGATCTTGTGTCCGGAGACGGTCATGGCGGCGAGGCCCGACGCGGCGAAGTCGACGTCGAGCTGTCCGAAGGCCTGGACCGCGTCGGCGTGCAGCGGGACGTCGAACTCCCCTGCCACGGCAGACAGTTCCTTGACCGGCATGACGGTGCCGATCTCGTTGTTGGCCCACATGACGGTGGCGAGCGCGACATCGTCGGGGTTGCGCTCGATGGCTTCGCGCAGGGCCTCGGGGTGCACCCGTCCGTACGCGTCCACCGGCAGATACTCGACGTTCGCGCCCTCGTGTTCGCCGAGCCAGTCGACGGCGTCCAGGACGGCGTGGTGCTCGACCGGGCTGGCCAGCACCCGGGTCCTGGCCGGGTCGGCGTCGCGCCGCTGCCAGTACAGGCCCTTCACCGCGAGGTTGTCGGCCTCGGTGCCGCCGGAGGTGAAGACCACCTCGCTGGGCCGCGCGCCGAGCGCCTCTGCGAGGGTCTCGCGGGCCTCCTCGACGGCGCGGCGGGCCCGGCGCCCGGCGGCGTGCAGCGCGGAGGCGTTGCCGGTGACGGTGAGCTGCGCGCTCATCGCCTCGACGGCCTCCGGCAGCATGGGAGTGGTCGCAGCGTGGTCGAGGTAAGCCATGGTGGCCCCGATTCTACGAGGCGTGGCGGGGGCGCGGACGCGGCGCAGGGGTGTACGGCCGTGCGGGGGCCGCTCCCCTTGCCGCGGGTGTCAGCTCCCGAAGCCCCAGACTACGGTTCCGTTCGCGGTGATGAGCACGGCAAGGACGGCCAGGTCGGCGATGCCGAGGGCGAGTCCGAGGAGGGCGCGGCCGCGGCGCGCGGTGCCGCGCCAGAGGGAGATGCCGGCGAGGACGACGGCGATCGGGCCGAGCACGATGTTCATCACGAGCAGGCCGACGAGACCGAGTACGAACGCGGCGACGGCCATGCCGTCGGCGTCCCGCCGGACATCGGGCCGCGCCTCGGGCCGGGCGTCGGAGTCCTTGATCCCGCTCTTGGTGCGGGCGTTTCGTGCGATGGCAGTGAGTTGCATGGCGATTCTCCGGGTCAGTGTCGGCGGGCGCGGCGCTCGCGCACGGCGAAGACGAGCAGCCACAAACCGATGACGGTGCAGGCCACGAGAGATACGGAGAAGGGGAGTTGGACCACGGCGCCCAGCATGATCCCCAGCAGAAGGAGCGCTGCGACGAGGCCGATCATCGTCTTCCTCTCAGACTTCGGAATTTTGGGTGAACACTTGTGAGTACGTTTGTTCACTGACTGGCGAGTCTACTCTTCCCTTCTTGGGAGAACGGTTGTTTACTGAATGGCATGAGTCACAGTCACACCGTGGGGATCCGTCAGGCCCAGAAGCAGAAGACCCGTCAGGCCCTTCTGGACGCCGCGCTGCAACTGCTCGAGGAGCAGAGTCTGAGCAGCCTCGGCCTGCGCGAGGTGACCCGGGCGGTGGGTGTGGCTCCGACGGCGTTCTACCGGCACTTCCGGGACACGGCGGATCTCGGCGTAGCGCTGGTCGAGGAGACGCTCGGCAGCCTGCACGCGACGATCGGCGAGGCGCTCGCCGAGAGCGGTGACGACGTACGCATCGACCGGACGGTCGCGCTGATCGCGGAGCTGGTCCGTACGTCCCCCGCGCATGTCCGCTTCATCGCCCGCGAGCGGCACGGCGGTGTGCAGCCCGTGCGGGAGGCCATAGGCGCACAACTGCGGCGGTTCGCCGACGAGGTGGCGGCGGCGCTCGGCCGGGAGCCGGCGGCGGCGGGGTGGAGCGAGGCGGATCTGAGGATGCTCGCGGGTGTGTATGTGGACCACATGGTCATGACGGCCTCTACGTTCCTGGAGGCCGGTCCGCAGGGCGAGGAGCAGGTCAGTTCGGTGGCGCGCCGTCAGTTGCGGCTGATCAGCCTCGGCCGCCGCCACTGGCTGGACTGACGGCGCGTCCCCTTCAGGGCGTGGCGGGGGCCGGCGCCGAAAGATAAGGGAATGCCCTCGCGCCGCGCGGCGGAATGGCGAAGGTCGCGCGGCTGCGGACCTCGATGAAGCCGTTGATGCCATTGCGGCGCCGGACTCCGACCGCGGGGTGGTGGGACGGTGCGTCGGCCGCGTTCATCACCGCGCGGGTCGCGTGGAAGTCCTCCATCGTGCGCTGCAGGGACACGAAGTGTGTGCCGGGTGCGCCGTGGTCGAGGGTGGCGAAGTCCCTGCGGTTGATGCGGGGGCGGCCGTTCAGGCGGGCCCGTCCGGTGGCCTGGGCGTGGCCGACGAGCCCGTGGGACGCGGCCGTGGCGGGCAGGTCGTCCGCCTCACTCCGTGCGTCGTCCACCAGTTTCCCGGCGGCCTCGGCGCTGATGCCGGGGGAGAACATATGGGCGCTGCGGGTGTCCTCGTCCTGCTCGTACCAGCTGTCGATGTCGAGCGTCAGATAGCTCACGTGCATCGTCGTCCCACCGGCGAGCGGCCCTTCGGTGATGGTGATGCTGTCCTCGTCGGCCTGGTTGCCGCGCAGGCCCGAGTGGAAGCCGAGCATCAGCGGCGCGCCCTGAGGCAGGCCCGCGCCGGGCAGCCGCCGGGCCGGCAGGCCCCGGCCCACGAATCCGGTCCGCACCTCGCGCAGCCGCAATCGGGTGCGCTGGTCGAGAGGACCCGCTCCGAAGAGCCGGCCGCTGACGCCGTCCAGCAACTCCTCGTCGTCGCTCGCGAGATGAAGACAGGCATCGATCTCTTCGAGGACGGGATTCTCCCAACGGGCCATGGGCAGCGGCCGCCCGACCGGGGAGCGGCGCAGCGAAGTGTGCCGCTCGAACCAGCCGGGCCCCCAGGCCAGAGCGGTGAGCAGCCCCTCCGGGCCGTACGGGAACTCCTCCTCGAGAGTCCGCAGCGCACCCTCCAGCCGGGCGGCGTCGTCCGGCGTCGGCGTATCCACGACGTCGAGCATCAGCAGCCGGTGGAACAGTGGTGCAAGGGGCCGGCCCTCGGGATCTGTACGGAACGTCGACTCCCAGGCGTGCTGGGCTTCGGGGAGCGATGTCATGAGAGGTCCTCGGGGTCGGGGCCCGGCTGGTCGTCCGTGTCCGGACGGAGGCGGGCGAAAGCCGCGGCCCAGTCGGCGACGGGCTCCCCCGGCTCGTTGTAGAGGGCGAAGGTGGTGGAGCGGGCCGCGGGGATCTCTACCGCGGCCACCAGCGTGGCGGCGATGTCGGCGCGGGCCACCATGCCGTCCGGCCTGGGGTGCTGGGTGAAAGTCAGCGCGTGTGAACCGGGGGGATCGTCGGTGAACCAGGTGGGCCGCACGATCGTGTAGGGCAGGCCACCGGCGCGCAGCTCCTCCTCCGCGGCGACCCGGCCCGGCAGCAGCGCGTCATCGATCCGGTTGAGGGGGTGGGCCGGCCCGTGGCCGACGGCGAAGGAGCTGAGGAGCACCAGATGCGGCCGTACGCCGACGGGCGCGGCCGCGGCGATCAGGCCGCGTACGGCCTGGTGCGTATGGCGCCAGGCGTTGCCGCGCCGGGGAATGAGGACGATCGCGTCCGCGCCGGCGAGTGCCCGGCCGACGGCGGAATCGTCCCCGAGATCGGTGAGTTCGGCCACGTCATGGCCCCGCTCCCGGGCCGCGCCGACGACCAGCAGCCCGGTGGAACCGCGATAACCCGATGCCGCGACCACGATCCGGGCCACGGTCACGCACCTTCGTCGACGATGAGCGCGGCCTTGCCGGCCACGCGGCGCTCCCGGAGGGCCTCCATCGCTTCCGGGAGGCGCTCCCATGAGCCCGTCCAGCCCACGACCGGATCCATCTGTCCGGCGGCCATCAGCCGCAGCAGTACGGAGAGATCCCCGCCAACCGGCTCTCCGGAGCCGAACACCCAGAACGGATGGAGCGTCTGACGGACATGCGGGACGAAGGAGGAGATCGTCAGAGCGGCCGGCAGCCGCGACGACGTGCCCAGCAGCACGATGTGCCCCAGCGGGGCGAGCAGTTTGAGCGCGGTCGTCAGCACCTCGCCGCCGACGGACTCGAAGATGAAGTCGAACTCCCCTTCCAGGTCGCCGAGTTCATCGATGACCGTCCGGGCCCCGAGCGCCGCCACGTCCAGCGACCTGTGACTGCCGGTCAGTGCCGTCACCTCGGCACCCGCGGCCGCCGCGAGCTGGACCGCGAACGATCCCACGCCGCCGCTCGCCCCGGTGATCAGCACCCGCTGCCCCAGCAGCGCCCCGCCGCGGCGCAGCGCGCGCAGAGCCGTCAGTCCGGCCACGCCCAGGGTCGCCGCCTGCGGCACCTTAACCGTGTCCGGCAGGGGCGCGATCCGGTCGGTGGGAACCGCCACGTACTCGGCCCAGCCGCCGAAGTCGACCATCGCCGCCATGCGCGTCCCGGCTGCCGGACCGCTGCCGTCGGCCGCGGCGCGGACCACGGTGCCCGCGAGGTCCTGGCCTGGGCGCCACCCCTCCTCACGCCGGGCGAACAGGCCCAGCTCCCCGCGGTTGACGGAGAAGGCCCCGACCCGCACCAGCGCCTCTCCGGGCTCGGGGATGGGCGCCGGTACGTGTCGGAGGTCCGGGCCTTCGGGCGTGCCGACGTAGGCGCGCATGGTCACGGGGTCGGCGGGGCCAAGGGTGGGATTCATGACGTTCACGCTAGGAGCGCGGGAGTGCCGGAGGGAAAGACCGGAGTGCTCTCGACTCATAGGCGACGCTTCTGAATCCCGATGCCGATCCGGTGCCGATTCCGATGCCGATGCGGATCCCAATTCCGATGCGGATCCCGATGCGGATCCCGATGCGGATCCCGATTCCGGCGTTTTCCGCATGCCTATGCTGGTGGCGATGACTCCTGAAGCGAGATTGCTCCGCTACTTCCTGGCCGTCGCCGAGGAATCCAACTTCACGCGGGCGGCCGAGCGGCTGCACATCGCGCAGCCCGCCCTGAGCGCGCAGATCCGTCAGCTGGAGGCCCAGCTCGGCGTGCGGCTGCTGGAGCGCACGACGCGCCGGGTGCGGCTGACCGACGCCGGACGGGCGGTCCAGGAGCGCGGAGCCGCCGCCCTCGCCGCCCTCGACGAGGTCTGGGACGCCGCGCGGCGAGCGGGCCGCGGTGAGCTGGGCCGGCTGCGGCTCGCCTACAGCACGAGCACCGGCTACGGCACGGTCCCGCAGCTCGTCGAGGCCATGCGCGCCCGCCACCCCGACGTACACGTGAGCGCCGAGCCGGTGCGTACGCCCGACATCGCGCGTGCGGTGCTGGACGGACAGGTGGACGCGGGCGTCGCGCGTACGCCCGAGCCGGTCGCGGGGGTGCGGCTGCGCCCGGTGCGCCGGGAGCGGCAAGGGGTGCTCGTCGCGGCCGGGCATCCTCTGACGGCCGACGCGCCCGAGAGTGTGGAGCTCGCGGCCGTCGCGGAGTTCCCGGTGGTGGTGCATCCGCGGGAGGCGAATCCCGCGCACTACGACCAGGTGGTCGAGATGTTCCGCCGGGCCGGTGCGATGCCCCGGCTGATCGAGCGGTCGGTCGCGTTCGACCCCACGCAGCGGGTGCTGCGCGACGGGCACATGGTGGGTCTGGTGGGGGAGGGAATGGCGGACGGCCTGGCCGACTGGCTGCGCTGGGCACCGGTGGCCGGCCCTGTGGACGGGCTGGTGACTCAAATCGTCTTTCCGGAGGGCGAGTTGCCTCCCGTGACCGCACGCTTCGAGGAAGTGGCGGCCGCTGTCGCCGAATCGGCGGGCTGGCTCACCTCGGCGGGTGGGGTGTCCTGAACCTGATCCGCGGCGTCCTGAACCGGATGCGCGGCGGCCTGAACCGGATGCGCGGCGGCCTGAACCGGATGCGCGGCGGCCATCCAGTGGCGCGTCGCTCCCAGGAGTGTGGCGATGACGGCCGCCCTCTCCTCCTCGTCCGGCACTCGGGGTGCTCTCTCGTACACAGTGGCTTCTCCCTTCTGAGTGGGGCCACCCGGCCCCGCGCCAGGGGGCGTTGGACCGGGCGGCCCCTCAAACAGAGCTCCTGGGGGCCGGGACGAGGCCGACCAGGGACTGCGCTGTCCCGTGCCGTGCGTGCCGGGTGGGGGCCCAGTCGATCAGGGACGCCCCCACGGACATACCACCACCGAAGGCGGCCAGCAGGACGCGGTCGCCCACGGCCAGCCGGCCCTGCCGGTGCGCCTCGTCGAGGGTGACGGGGACAGAGGCGGCGCCGGTGTTGCCGTACCGCTCCAGCGTCAGATGCAGCGCGGCTGATCCGAGCCCCAGGTCGGGCCAGACCTCCGCGAGCATCACCCCGTTGGCCTGATGCGGGACGAAGTGGTCGACGGCGTCGCCGGTGACCCCTTCGGTGGCGAGCAGATCCCGTACGGCCGTCGGCAATTGCTCCTGCACGAAGCCACGCACCTCGCGCCCTTCCATCCGGAAGTAGTGGTCGCCCTCGGCGAGAGTCGCCGGGGAGGCGGGGAGCCGGCTGCCGCCCGCCGTCACGCCGATGAGGTGGTGCTGGTCACCCCGGGTGAGCAGGCTGGTCCTGATGACTCCCTGCCCCTGGGCGACCGGCCCGATGACCGCGGCGCCTGCGCCGTCGCCGAAGAGGGCGGCGGTTTTGCGGTCGGCGTAGTCGAGGATGCGGGAGTAGATGTCGGCCCCCACGACCAGGCCGTATGACCCCCGGTTGTCCCCCTGGAGCAGCCGTTCGGTGACGGTGAGTGCGTAAATGAAGCCGCTGCACACCGAGTTGATGTCGAAGCCCGCCGCGTTCCGCGCGCCGAGCAGGTTCTGGACGATCCCGGCCGTCGCGGGCTGCGGCTGGTCCGGGGTCGAGGTGGCGACCACGATGTACGACAGGTCCGCCGGCCGCAGCCCGGCCTGCTCCAGCGCCCGCCGGGCCGCCTCGGCCGCCAGGTCCGAGGTGGCTTCCCCCGGGGCGGCCCGTCGGCGCTGACGGATTCCGGTCTTGCGGACGATCCATTCGTCGCTCACCCCGGCGCCCCGGGCGATCTCCTCATTCCCCACGACTGTGGCGGGGAGGTAGGACCCTGTGCTTACGATCCCGATCGGGCCGTACATATCGCCTCCTGGTGTCGGGGTCATCGGACCGCGGTGACTTCTGACGGGACCATGGCCGGGGCGGGGGTGTGGCCGGGGGCGATCCGCTGCCAGCCCGCACGGGCCGCGTGGTCCGCGAGAACGGGGTCGTCCCCCACGACGACCGGCAGGCCCACCGAGGCGAGGAGGTCGAGATCGCTCGAGTGGTCCCCGTAGGCGCTGCACTGGGCGAGGTCGAACCCCCGGACCGCCGCGGTGGCCCGCGCGGCGCGCCCCTTGGCCGATCCGATCATGGGGGTCAGCACCTCGCCGGTGAGCCTGCCCCGGCGGATCACCGGCCGGGTGCCGATGGCCCAGTGGGCGCCAAGATGTTCGGTGACCGGCTCCAGGCAGGCGAAGAAGGAACCGGACAGCAGGACCACGAACTCACCCTGCTGCAGGTGGTGTTGGAGCCGGGTCCGCGTTTCGGGGATGAACAGACTCCCCTTCTCCTGCTCGGCGGTGAACCACTCGCGGCCGGCCCGGGCCAGCTGCTGTGCGCTGTGACCCGCGTAGAAGCGGTAATAGTGGCGGTTGATGTCCTTGCGGGGTACCCCCAGCCCGGCCGAGTGGCGCAGTTCGGCGGACAGACGCCCGTACGTGGCCTCGGGCTCGCCCCGCTTGCGCAGGTAGAACTCCAGGAAGCTGAACATGCTCTTGACGTTGATCAACGTCTCGTCCACGTCGAAGAACGCGGCCGAGGTCTCCCGTACAGGCGGATTCAGATACCTCATGACCGGAACCCGACGCGGCTGAGGGTGAGGGAGAAGACGCAGAGCGTCTCGCCGTCCTGGTCGGCCACCACCCGCACCGGCAGTCGGCCAGCGGACGCGGACGCGGCGGGGTCCAGCTCCAACGTGCCGCCCTGCGTGTAGTACTCGTGCTCGTCGGTGGCCGGGGCCTGCCGTTCCTCGCCCACTTGGGAGGTGATCACGGTCGTCTTCTCCAGCTCACCGAACTGACTGAAGACCACGGACAGGGCGGTGGGGAGGGTCTTGGAGGGGGACATGCCGCAGGCCTCCAGCGCGGTCAGCAGCGCGATCTGACGGGCTGCCTCCGCGATCACCATGCCGGGGAGGTGGTCCTGCGGGTGGTCGAACATGCTCGGGTGGTCACCCGGTATCCGCAGCACCGCCCGCGCGGTGTCGTCCTTGGCCACGGCATCGGCGAGCACCACATTACGAGGGTTGGTCCGGCCGACGAGGTACGGGTCCACGGCCGTGGCCGGGGTGGTGTCCTCGTGCGTGCCCGACGACGGCAGCGGCATTCCGCCGCGGCCCTTCAGCCGCAGCTCCATGTAGTCCGCGGGTGACTTGAACCGCAGGCCGACGGCGGCGGTGCCGATCTCGGTTCGCCCGACGAACAGGCCGATCTCGTAGTCCAGTCCGGTGGTGCGCCCCTCTCGCCGGCGGTGGGCGACGACCGTCACCCGCATCGACAGCGCGCAGGGGGCAGTGCCCACGGCTATGCGTTCCAGGCGCGTCAGCTGGATGCGCAGATGGGTGAGGATGAACTTGTGGTCGGCCGGGACCTCGTAGAACTCATGGGCACCGGCCAGGCAGGACTGCCTGCAGGCCTCCAGGAGCAGCACCGGGTCGTAGGCGCTGGGGCGCAGCAAGTGGTCACCGTAATAGGCGTGGGAGCGCGGGAGTTGAGCGGCGGCCGCGTAGCACGTGTCGCTGAGCGGCCGCAGGTCGGTGAGGAACACCTCGCCCAGCGAGTCCCGGTGCACCAGTGCGCGGTCGACGGTCCGGGTGAAGGTCAGCTCGGCGTCCTCCGGGGTGAGGTCGTCCAGCGAGAGAGTGGTGGTCGTCATGGTCAGAGCCTGCCTTTGTGAGATGGGTCGGCCCTGTGCGGTGGACCGCCTGCGGTGAATTGAGAATTCGGTCATGTTCGATCGGCCGTGTCCGGATGTTCAGTCGTGTTCAAGGAGCATTCCTGTCCAGGTGAATCCGGCGCCGGCGCCGAGGAGCAGGACCCGGTCGCCGGCGGCGAACTCCTCGTCGGCGAGGTGGTCGAGACCGGCGATCTGGTCGCCGCTGCCCAGGTGTCCGACGGTCCGCCCGAAGTCCCACAGCGACTTCGCCTCGCCGCCCGGGAACTCGGGAAAGTAGTTCTCCTCGAGAAGGCGCAGCCCCAGGTTGGGGTAGACGACCCGGCGCAGCCGGGGATCGTCGCCGTCCGGCAGCAGGGCGCGGCCGATCTCGTTGACGGCCGCCCGGGTGGCGCGCTGCAGCCGGTCCGCGCCGTTCTCGCTCAGGAACCGCCGCTTGGCGCTGCGCACGTCGTGCTCCGCGTCGAGGAGTTCGGGGTGTTCGGGGGCCGGCGCGTCGGCGCGGTGGAGTCCTTCGAGGCCGGGATCGGAGACCGTACGAGTGCTCAGGACCCGCCATCCCGGCCCGGACTGCCCGGACGGCCCGGACGTCAGGACCGCTGCCGCGGCCGCGTCGCCGTAGACGATGCCGTAGTCGGCGGTGAACCGGTCGAAGCCCGACGAGGCGAACTGGTCGGCCGCGACGACGAGCGCGCTCCCGCCGCTGCTTCCCGCCAGAAACCGGCTCGCCACGTCGAGTGCCAGCATCTGGGCGTTGCACCCCTGGTTGACCGTGAGGGGCAGTGCCTGGGGACAGCCGAGTTGGGACTGCAGCCAGGAGGCAGGTGACCAGAGCCGCTTGTGGCCGTGCCGATGGATGGCGGTCACGAGCAGCAGCTGGAGGTCCTCGGGTTTGGTACCCGCAGCGGACAGTGCGCGCTGGGCCGCGATGAGCGCCATGTCCGCCGGGTAGAGGGTGTTCTCTGCGCATACGGTCCGGTACCCGGTGGAGAGGATACGGTCGGCCTCCCCCGCGTACCGCTCGGCGGCGTCGGCGACATCCAGCCGGGTCTCGGGGAGGTAGCTGCCGGTGCCGGTGATCGTGAGAACGGGCGTATTCATACGGCGACTCCCTTGGTGACGTCGTGGTGGTGCGCCTGCTCCGCCTGCTCCGCGTGCTCCGCGTGTTCGCCGGGCGGCTGGGTGATCACGGCCGCGACATGACCGTCGGGCCGTACGAGTACGGCGGCGGGGACCGGCAACAGCGCGGACTGGCGGGGCGTCTGTGCGGCGCTGAGCGTGCCCGCCGGGATGCCGGTTACCCGGGCGGCGGCCGAGAGCTCGCCGCCGGGGGGCAGGAGCAGGGTGAAGCGGTGCGGATCCGGGGTGTGGCCGGGGACCCGGGCGCCCGGCCGCAGCCGGTAGGTGTCGCGGTGCGGCCGTTCCTGGGGACCGACGCCATCGGAGTCGGCGGCCGGGTAGGTGACGTACAACTGGCTCCAGGCCTCGGCGAGTCCCGAGAGCGCGTCCTCCACGGCCTGGTGCGCGGCCGGGGTCACCGCGTCACGCATGGCGTCGAGGAGCCCGAGCACTCCGGTGGTGCGGGCGACATCCGCGGCGACGGCCCGCCGCTCGCGTGCGTAGTCGTCGAGCGGACCGGGGGCGGCCGGACCGGGGTCCGCACCGTCGAGGAGGTGGCCGAGCCGCCAGGCCA
The DNA here is from genome assembly GCF_044389785.1 of Streptomyces sp. NPDC019443. Classification (NCBI taxonomy): domain Bacteria; kingdom Bacillati; phylum Actinomycetota; class Actinomycetes; order Kitasatosporales; family Streptomycetaceae; genus Streptomyces; species Streptomyces sp. NPDC019443. The sequence continues at coordinate 729,287 of NZ_JBIRYJ010000002.1, read as the reverse complement.
GCGCGGCTGCGTCGCCGAAGCCGGTGTTCATGGCCTGGCCGCCGGCGGGAGAGTTGAGATGGGCGGCGTCCCCGGCAAGTACTGCCCGGCCCGTAAGGAAGCGGTCGGCGAGCCGCTCGTGCACCTGGTAGTGGGCGACGCGGCGCGCCTCTGCCAGCCGTAGCGTGCTGCCGAATCCGAGGCGGTCCACCGTCGACTGGAACTCAGTCACGGTGACGGTCGTATCGCGGTCGAGCTGTGCGGCCCAGACGGGGCCCGCTATGCGGACAAGGCCGTCGGGGAGCGGGAGGAGGGAGACCGCCCCCGCCGGGCCGATGTACATGGCGGACTCGTCGCGGTCGACCGGGACGGCGGGCGTGCCCTCGGCAAGGAGGTAGCTCATGGGGTAGGTGACGCCGGGGAATTCGACGCCGAGCCGCTCGCGCACGGTGGATCCGGCGCCGTCGGCGCCCACCAGATAGCGCGCGGTGACGAGGTGGGGGCCCGCCTCACCGGTCAGCTCGGCCCGGACTTCGCCGTCGTCCTCCGTGTGCCGCTCGTAGCGCAGACCGCGGATCAGCAGCCCGCCCATGTCCCGGTACGCGGCGGCCAGTACCGCCTCGGCCTCGGGCTGGGGCACATTGAGGTAGTACGAGTAGGCGGTGTCCAGTCCGGCGAAGCCGATGGTGTGTGTGGCGCCGCGGTACGTATGGAAGGAGATCCGCTGCTGGGGGACGCCCCGCGCCTCCAACTCCGCGCGCAGGCCCAGTACTTCGAATTGTTCGAGGGCCGCCGCGTGCACCATCACCGCGCGGGTGCGCCGGTCGATCCGGCTCTCCCGGTCGACAACGACACAGTCGACGCCCCGGCGCCGCAGTTCGCAGCCGAGCATGAGGCCGGTCGGCCCGGCGCCGATGATCAGGACGTTGGTCCCGGTGTGCGTGACCGACCCGTGGTTCGTCTCTCGATGCATCATTCCCCCTGGGTGACAGCGGTGTTCCTGGTGGGGCTGGTGTTGGTGGCGGGGCTGGAGTCCATGGCCGGGGGGCCATGGGCGGGACTTCGATGGCCGGACTTCGGCGGCTGAAGGGCCGGGGAGGGCCGGCCCTTCAGCTCGTGGCCGGTCAGCTCAGGGCTGCCCTGCGCTTCTTGAGGAAGAAGCCGACGAGGAGAGCGACGGCGATGATCAGCAGACCGTTGGCAAGGATCGCCACATTGATCCCGCTGAGCGTCGCGTCCCTGATCGGTGCGCCCGCCTGCGAGCGGATCCGGGCGGTGGCGATGGCGCTCATGATCGGAATTCCGATGGTGATGCTGACCTGCTGGGTGAGTGTGGTGATACCGGTGGCCAGGCCCTGCTGCTCGTTCGGCAGCCCGGACGTCGCCGTGACCATGAAGCCCACGATGGCGGCCACATGGCCATAACTGCTGAGGAAGGCGAGGACCAGCACCGGGACCAGCCAGCCACGCTCGGCGCCGGCGAAGAACAGCACACCGACGGTGACACCCTGGACGATCAGGCCGACCACCAAAAGCGCGTGGCTGCTGCCGAGGACGCCGATCCAGCGGGGCGCGGTGACGCCACCGAGGAAGGCGCCGACACCCAGCACACCGAAGGTGAGACCGGTCGTCATCGCCGAGTAGCCCAGCACTTCCTGGAGGTAGAGCGTGAGCAGGAAGATCATGGCGGTGAAGCCGATGAACGTCACAAAGCCGCCAATGTTCCCCCACGTCACGCTGCGCAGCCTCAACACGCGTAGCGGCGCGAGCGGTTCGGCGGCGCGCAGCTCGATGAACCCGAAGGCCGCGAGCAGCACCACACCGATCCCGAAGGCGAGCAGTGTGGTGGAGTCCGCCCAGCCGTACTGGCCGGCCGCGGAGATGCCGTAGACGAGGGCGACCAGACCCGCGCTCACCGTGATCGCGCCGGGGATGTCCAGCTTGCTGCCGCGCCGGCCGCTGCTGCCCTGGAGGAGCATGGGGGTGACGACGATCAACAGCAGGCCGATCGGCACATTGATGAAGAAGCCCCAGCGCCAGCTCAGCGTGTCGGTGAGCAGACCGCCGACGATCGCGCCACAGGTGAAGCCCGCGGAGAGCATGGCTCCGTTGAGTCCCAACGCACGCTCCCGCAGTGGCCCTTCGGGGAACGAGGTGGTGAGCAGAGCCAGGCCCGCGGGGGTCACCATCGCTGTGGCCAGACCCTGGGCGACGCGGGCGGCCAGCAGCGGCCCCGAGGAGTCGACGAGACCACCGAGCAGTGAGGCGACCGTGAGCAGCGCCAGGCCCGCCAGGAACACCCGGCGTGCCCCGATCATGTCCGCGATACGGCCGAAGAGGAGGCTGAAGCCGGCCGCGCCGAGCGCGAAGGACGTGGCGATCCACTGCAGGTTTTCCTGGGCGACGTCGAGTTCCCGGCCGATGACCGGAACCGCGACATTCATGATCGAGAAGTCCACCGCAAGCGTGAACTGGGCGCCGAGCAGCAGCACAAGGGTCAGCGTCTGACGCCGCGTCATGCGGTTCGGCGGCGCGGCCGGCTCGGCGGCCGGAGCTGACCTTGTCCCGTCCGCACTATTGACAGTTGACATGGGAGGCCTTTCGATTCCTGTCGGCTGATTCGGCAACGAGCATCCGAGTCGCGACGGAGGCCTAGCCAGTACCCGCGTCCTCATATGGCCCAGGTTCCTACCACTGGCAGGGTCTGTCTCATCCGGCCGAAACGTGAATACCTTCGGCGCATGCCAAACTCCACACGAAGCGTCGTCGAGGAATACTTCCGGCTGCTTGGCAGCGGTGATCTCGAACGTGCGACAGAACTGCTTTCAGAGCCGATCGACTGGTTCACTCCCGGCGACACCGGCCTCATTCCCTGGATGGGCAGCCGGTCGAGCCATGACGAGGTACGTGAATTCTTCCGGCAGGCCGGCGAGAACATGGAGCCGGAGAAATTCCAGGTGCACCGGATCGTGGTGGAAGGTGAGCTCGCCATCGTGCTCGGCCACTTCCAGTACAAGGTGAATGCGACCGGAAAGAGCTTCGCGTCGGACTTCGCCCTCGAACTCCGCGTGACCGACGGGCTGATCGACCGCTACCGCATGCACGAGGACAGCTACGCCATTTCGCTGGCCTTCCTCACCTGAAGCCGTCCTACCCCCGCCCCAGTAGCCGACCGCGTAGGAGGCTCTCCATGAACACCGAGAATGAATGCGATGTGCTCATCGTCGGAGCCGGACCGACCGGTCTGACCGCGGCGTGCGAACTCCTGCGGCGCGGCATCAGGGTGCGTCTTGTCGACGCCGCTGCGCAGGCGAGTGTGCATTCCAAGGCGATGCTCGTCTGGCCGCGCACCCTGGATGTCCTGCAGGACCTGGGTCTTGGAGGATCGGTGGGCGAAGTCGCCGTGAAACTACGACAGATGACGTACTACTCGGAGCGGCGCCCGGTCACCCGGATGCGGATGCCCGACGACATGGCCCCGTACTGCCTTCCGCAGCGGCACACCGAGGAGATCCTCATCTCCGGCCTCAAGGGGCTGGGTGGCGCGATCGAGCGCGAGGTGCGACTGCTCGGGCTCCAGGGCCTCGACTTCAGCGGCCGGATCACACCCGGCCACCGGGTGACCGCCACACTGGAACGTGCCGACGGCTCCGTCGAACGCTTCACCGTGCCCTGGGTGATCGGCGCGGACGGGGCGACGAGCGTCGTACGCAACCAGCTCGGCATCCCGTACGAGGGCGCGACGTACGAGAACCGCTTCCTCATCACCGACGCCCGGATCGCGAACAATCCGCTGGACCCCGACGAGATCCACTACTACCAGTCGCGGATCGGCGTACTGGCGATCGTCCCCCAGCCCTACGGCCTGTACCGCTTCTTCACCAATGCCCCCGCGGACCTGGAGAACGGCACGCTCACGGACATGCAGAGCCTGGTGGACGTGCGCGGCCCCGGCGGCCTGCGGCTCATCGAGCCGGACTGGGTCACCACCTTCCGGGTGCACCGGCGCCGTGCCGCCTCCTTCCAGATGGGCCGGGTGTTCATCGCGGGAGACGCGGCGCACGCACACAGCCCGATGGGCGGCCAGGGCCTCAACACCGGTATCCAGGACGCCCAGAACCTGGCCTGGAAACTGGCCTCCGTCATCCGTGGTGACGCGCGGACCGGCCTGCTGGAGAGCTACACCCCCGAGCGGGCCGCTGTGGCCGACGCCGTCGTCCGGGACACCGATCTGCAGACCCGCGCGGCCATGTGGAACAAGAGCACGCAGGTGGCGCTGCGCGACACCGCCATGCGCGCACTGGACCGCACCCGGACCCTCGAGCGGTTCTACGTCCCCATCGCGGCCGGCCGCCGCTGGGTCTACCCCACCGCCCCGGCCACCGCGGAGAGCCCCCGACTGCCCGTCCCCGCCGACTGGTGCGACATGAGGTCCTCGCTGCGCCGACACGCCAAGCAGGGCGCCGCGCTCCCGAGAGACCTGGCCCTCGGCCTGGGCGCCGCGGGACCCGAAGCCGACCCCACGCGGTTCGCCGTCGTGGTGGTCCCGGCCGCCAAGGGCGGTGACGGCCGGCTCGCCGAGGCGGTACGCCACCTCGCCCGGCCGTGGCAACGCCAGGTCCGGGTGATCGACGCCGGGGGCGGCCGACCGGGCAGCGGGCGGCGCGGCACCGAACTGCTGCGCCGCGCGCACCGGGAACTGCACTGCCGGCGTGCGGGATTCCACCTGGTGCGCCCCGACGGACACATCGTCATGCACGGACATCACGACGAACTCGACGCTTTGTACGGGGAGTTGAACCGGATCTTCACGGATCCCGATCCATCCCCCGACTTGGCTCCCGACATTCGGGAAGCCACCGCCCGTCCGACCGACTCCACGGAGGAAACCATGTCCGGCAACGGCCGCTACGTCCCCAACAGCCATGTCGTCGGCAATGGCCCGCACCGGGTCATCGTGCTGCACTCGATCTTCGGCGGACTCGAATCGTTCCGCGCCTGGTGGCCCTATCTGGACGGGACCCGGTTCACGTACGCGTTCATGGACGCCCGCGGCTTCGGCAAGGCCCTCGATGTGACGGGCACGTACAGCACGGACGAGATCGCGTCGGACACGCTCGCGCTGGCGGACAGCCTCGGCTGGCAGGAGTTCTCGCTCATCGGCCACTCGCTGGGCGGCATGCCGATCCAGCAGGTGCTCCTCAAGGCCCCCCAGCGGGTGCGCAAGCTGATCGGCCTGAGCCCGGTGCCGGCCACCGGTATGCCCATACCCGACTCGGACTTCCCGCTCTTCGCCGACGCCGCCCACCAGGTGGAGAACCGGCGGATCATCATCGATATGACCACCGGAAACCGGCTCTCCGCAACCTGGGTGGACGCCTGGGCACAGCAGTCGATGAAGGAGATCGGCCCGGTGGCCTTCCGCGGTTACCTCGACTCGTTCCGCTCCACGGACTTCTCGGCCCGCATCGCCGGGGCCGAGGTGCCCGCGCTGGCGGTGGTCGGCGAGAACGATCCGGCGGTCAACGCCGACGCCATGAACGAGACCTGGATGAAGCACTACCCGAACGCCGAGCTGCTGGTCATGGGCAACGCGGGCCATTACCCGATGGTGGAGACCCCCATCGCACTGGCCACTGCGCTGGAGAAGTTCCTCGCCGCGTAGTGCCGAGAACTCACGGCGGATACCTGATGGCCCTCCTGTCGGTGGCCGGGTATCCGCCGTGTCGGCGTTTGAAGAAGGACAGCAAATTAAGGACGGCGAATGTCCGGCGTCCGGGGAAGACCCGGCGCGCTCAGGCCTCCCGCTTCTCCAGAAGCCTGCGAAGTGTGGCTTCGGAAGGCGATCCGGGCTCGGCCTGGTACAGCACGATGGCCTGATCAGGAGCCTCGGGAAGCCTGAACGTCTCATAAATGAGCGTAAGCGCACCGACGTCGGGGTGGTTGAGCCGGCGGGTGCCGTGGGACTTGTCCCAGACCCGGTGCTCCGACCACATCGCGGCGAACTCCCGGCTTTTCGACGAGAGTTCGGCGATGAGATCGGTCAGTTCGGGATCGCCGGCGTAGCGGCCGTGCATCAGTCGCAGATAGCCGACCAGGTCCTGGGCCTCGTACTCCCAGTCGGTGTAGAGCTGCCGCGCGCCGGGGGCGCAGAAGAGTAACCGGGCCAGGTTGGGCGGCTCGAAGTCGCCGTCCTGGCCGGTGAGATCGATGTATCCGGTGAAGAGGATGCGGGCCAGGTGATTCCAGGCGAGCACCTTGGTCTGTCTTCCGAGGAGCACGGCGGGCCCGCTCTCGAAGGAGCCGATCATCCGCTCCAGGCCCGGGCGCACCTGCTCGGTCGTCCGCGGTGCCTTGGTGGCGTGGGTCGGCCGGACGAGGTCGTGCAGGTGGGCTCGTTCGTCCGGCCTCAGTCTCAGTGCGGTGGCGAGTGCGTCCAGCACCTCTGGTGAAGCGTTCCGGTTCTGTCCCTGCTCCAGCCGTGTGTAGTAGTTGACGCTCACTCCGGCGAGAAGGGCGACTTCCTCACGCCTCAGTCCGGCCACCCGGCGGCGCTTACCGTCACCGGTGAGGCCGAGGTCTTCCGGGCGCAGCCGGCTACGCACTGACTGGAGGAATCTCCCCAACTCGGTTCTTCGATCCCCCGTGGACCTCTGCAAGGCTGATCTCCTTCCGCATGGTGATACAGGGGCGACTTGTGTCATGCCCCGTGGGCGGGCAGACATCGGAAAGAAGCCAGAGTGACGTAGGTCACTCCTGCATGTGGTGCATGCGCTTTCCCGTCTGTCGCGGAGTTGAATCTGTGTGTCGCGAATGGTGATTCCGCTTGGTGCCGATGTAAATCCCCTGCTCACGGGTCACCGGATCAGCTACGCACAGTCAGATGACAATCGGTCAGTCGATGCCCAAAGTCTCGCACTGTTCGGTTTATTGAGAGAGTGAAATAGGCCAAGATCCCGGAACTTTCTGGATATTGTTGAACCATCAGTCAAAATTGGTGATAGTGCGGGGTGGGTGCCCATTCGCGGGGTAGGGCTGACAGGGGCAGGCTGGGCCCCTCCCCAACCCCCCCGGCTGTTGGAGACTTGTTCACATGGACAGACCTGCCGACCTGGGGGAGTTTCTGCGCACGCGGCGTGCCCGCATGCCCCCGGAAGAGACCATTCCCGCCGGTGGTTCGGGCCGCCGCAGTCCGGGCCTGCGGCGCGAAGAGGTGGCGAGACGCGCCGGGCTGGGCCTGACCCACTACATCTGCCTCGAAGAGGGCAGACACCGTGACGCCACGCCCGCCGTACTCGAAGCTATCGCCCGGGTGTTACGGCTCGACGACGACGAGCGGGCCCACCTGTACCGGCTCGCGCAGCCTGACGAACCGGTACCCGACGAATGCACCGGGCAAGGCGTCCGGCACCTGATGGGAGGCCTGAAGGGCATGCCTGCCGTCGCCCTGAACCACCGCCACGACGTCCTCTACTGGAATCCGCTGGGGCATGCGCTGCTCGCCTGCCACCTCGACAGGGACAGCCCTCTCAGCGCACGCCACCGCCCGAACCTGTCGAGGATGCTGTTCCTCGACCGGCGCACCCGCGAGCTGTATCCGCGGTGGGCGGAGGAGGCCCGCCGGATGACCTCCTGCCTCCGCCTCGCCTCGGACGACCATCCCCGGGACGGCAGACTGGCCGCCCTGATCGGTGAACTCGCCGAATCCGACGCCGGGTTCGCCGCGCTGTGGTCCCAGCCGCCCGTGCCTGCCAGGGCCTTCGGCACCCGGCTCTTCCGGCACCCCCTGGTGGGGTGCATGGAGCTGGCCTTCGAGAACGTGGAGCCCCCGGACGATCCCGGGCAGCAGGTGCTTGTCTTCAGCGCGGAACCGGACACCGAGTCGGAGAAGGCCCTCAGCCGTCTCGCCGCCCGGTCGGCATGGCCGCAGGAGCCCCCGTCGTAGCCGCCCGGCCGATGAGAGGGTACGAGTCAGCCGCGCGGCGCCTTCGCCAGCTGGCGCGACTGGGCCACCAGCCGGTCCGCGCTGTCCCAGACCTCCGCGTCCTCCTCCAGGAAGCCGCCGGCCAGGTTGCGGGTCGTGATCGAGACCCGCAACGGGCCCGGCGCCGGGCGGCACCGGATGTGCGTGGTGAGTTCGACCGTGGGGGTCCAGCCCTTCAGGCCCAGCTCGAACGACGTCGGCGGCAGGGCGTCGACCGTGAGCAGCAGCGAGAAGGGGTCCGCGTCCCGGCCGTCCGCGAGGGAGAACCAGCCGCGCATCTCGCCCTTGCCCGACGGTGCACCGACGGCCCATCCGACGGTCGCCGGGTCCAGCTTGATGTTCAGGCGGTCCGTGATCGCCGAACTGCCGGGGATCTTCGGCGCGGGGCCGTCGGACGGACCGAGGCAGTCCTGAAGCGGCGGCATGGCGGGCGGCTTCGCCGACGTCCGTACGTCGTCGGGCAGCGCGTCCAGGTCCCCGTACGTCGCGAGGACACGGATCCGCTCGATCTCGGCGCCGTCCTCCCCGTACTGGAACAGCGACGCCTGGCCGGTGGAGAGCGTGCGCCCGGTGCGTACGACGTCGGTGCGGATCACCGCGGGGCCCGGCTGGGACGCGCTCAGATAGTGCGCCGAGACCGTGAAGGGGTCGCGGTGCGGCAGCGCCTCGCCCAGCGCGCGGCCGAGCAGGGCCAGCAGATAGCCGCCGTTGACGGCGCTGATGATCGTCCAGCCCGCCGAGAGCTCCGCGTCGTAGATGCCGGGTGCGCGCAGGGTGACAGCGGTGTCGCGGTCGAACTCGCTGTCCCCGATGGATGCCTGTACAGCCTGTGCCATGGCAGCACCGTACAACAGACAATTACTGAGCGGTAGCTTTCCCCGATTGCCCGGTGACGGCCGCCGGAACGCGGTGCCGTGGAGGCCGTCTACGTCTCTTCGGCGGCCTAGGTCTCTTCGACGGCCGCCGAACGCCGGTTCCAGGCGCGCGGTGCCCGCCAGTGGAAACGCATCGCGAGCAGGCGCAGGACGAACGCGGTCACCACGGCGAGTCCGCTGGTGGCCGCGTTCAGCACATCGAAGCGGATACAGAGCACGATCATGGTCGCCCCGACGATGGCGGGGACGGCGTAGAGATCGCGGTCCCAGCGCAGCAGCGAGGGCACCTCGTTGGCCAGTACGTCGCGCAGCACACCGCCGCCGACGGCGGTGGCGAGGCCGAGCGCGGCGGAGGCGGTCAGGCCGAGCCCGTACTCGTACGCCTTGGTGGTGCCGGTGACGCAGAACAGCCCGAGGCCGGCGGCGTCGAAGACATTGACGCCGACCTGGATGCGCTCGACCTGCGGGTGCAGGAAGAACACGAGGCCGGTCGCCACGAGTGGCATGAGGAAGTACCCGAGATCGGTGAAGGCGGCCGGCGGGACGGCACCGATGATCAGGTCACGGAGAAGCCCTCCGCCCAGCGCGGTGACCTCTGCGAGCACTGCGATGCCGAAGACGTCGAAGTTCTTGCGTACGGCGAGCAGTGCGCCGGAGATCGCGAAGACGAAGATTCCGGCGAGGTCGAGCGCGTGCTGGACGGAGGGCGTGAACAGTTCTTGGAGCACCGGACGATTGTGCCGGTTCTACTCCTTGGAGATGTCCCCCGAGCCCTCGGAACGGCCGGCGTCCGCGCCGTCGGCGCCTTCGCCGTCGGCGGGCCGGTCCTGGCTGTCGCCGGCGTCACCCTCGGCGCCGGCCTTGGCCAGGCCCGTCTTGGGCTCCGCCCCGGCCGTGTCGGCCTTCGCAAGGCCCGCCCCGGACTCCGCGTCGGCCGCGGCCTTGGCCGACTCCACCGACTTCGGCGTCGCCGTCACGATCTCGATCGCCTCCCGCGCCGACGCCAGCGCAACATCCTCCGGCGCCCGGTCCTGCGCGTTCTCCGGGTGGTGGCAGGCAACCTGCTGGCCCGCTCGCAGCGCGATCAGCGGCGGCTCCTGCTTCTTGCAGATCTCCGTCGCCTTCCAGCACCGCGTGTGGAACCGGCAACCCGTCGGCGGAGCGATCGGCGAGGGCACGTCGCCCTTCAGCAGGATGCGCTCGCTCTTGCCGCCGCGACGCCGCGGGTCCGGCACCGGCACCGCCGACATCAGCGCCTTCGTGTACGGGTGCATCGGCGACTCGTACAGCGACTTGCGGTCCGCGAGCTCCACGATCTTGCCGAGGTACATCACCGCGATCCGGTCCGACACATGCCGGATGACCGACAGGTCGTGCGCGATGATCACGTATGTCAGGCCCAGCTCTTCCTGGAGGTCGTCCAGCAGGTTGACCACCTGCGCCTGGATGGAGACGTCCAGCGCGGAGACCGGCTCGTCCGCCACGACCAGCTTCGGCTTGAGCGCGAGCGCACGCGCGATGCCGATGCGCTGGCGCTGGCCGCCGGAGAATTCGTGCGGATAGCGGTTGTAGTGCTCGGGGTTGAGGCCCACCAGCTCGAGCAGCCGCTGGACCTCCTTCTTGATCCCGCCCTCGGGCCGTACCCCCTGCAGCTTGAACGGCGCGGAGACGATCGTGCCGATCGTGTGCCGCGGGTTCAGCGAGGAGTACGGGTCCTGGAAGATCATCTGGACGTCACGCCGCAGCGGGCGCATCTTGCCGACGCCCAGGTGCGTGATGTCGTGGCCCTCGAACTCGATCTTCCCGCCGGTCGGTTCGAGCAGCCGCGTGATCAGCCGGCCCATCGTCGACTTGCCGCAGCCGGACTCGCCCACCACGCCCAGGGTCTCGCCCGGGCGGACATCGAAGGTCAGCCCGTCGACGGCCTGCACGGCCCCGGCCTGCCGCTGCAGCAGCCCCTTCCTGATGGGGAAGTGCTTGACCAGGCCCTCGACCTTGAGCAGCGCCTCGGACGAGGAGGCGGCCGCTGCGGTCTGCTGCTCCGGGATCTTCACGTCGTTCTCACTCACAGCTTGGGCGCAATCTCTTCGGTCCAGATCCGCGTCCGCTCGTCCTGCGACATGTGGCAGGCGGAGAAGTGCCGGCTGCCGACCTCGTGGAGTTCGGGGCGGACGGTGCGCGTCAGGTTGTCCTTCGGCACATCGGCGTACGGGCACCGCGGGTTGAAGGCACAGCCGTCGGGGATGTTGATGAGGCTGGGCGGGGAGCCCTTGACCGGGATGAGGCGCTCGGTCTGGTCCCGGTCGATGCGCGGCATCGAGCCCAGCAGACCCCAGGTGTACGGGTGCTGGGGCTCGTAGAAGACCTTCTCGGCAGGGCCGCGTTCGACGCTCCGGCCGCCGTACATCACCAGGATGTCGTCGGCCAGCTCGGCGACGACGCCCAGGTCGTGGGTGATGATGATGACCGCGGAGCCGAACTCCTTCTGCAGATCCCGGATGAGGTCGAGGATCTGCGCCTGGACGGTCACGTCCAGGGCGGTCGTCGGCTCGTCGGCGATCAGCAGCTCGGGGTTGTTGACGAGCGCCATGGCGATCATCGCGCGCTGGCGCATACCGCCGGAGAACTCGTGCGGATAACCGTCCACGCGCTTGTCGGGCTGCGGGATGCCCACCCGGTCGAGCATCTCGATCGCACGCTTGCGCGCGGTCTTCTTGTCGACGTCGTGGTGGACCCGGTACGCCTCGGTGATCTGGCGGCCGATCGTGTAGTACGGGTGCAGCGCGGAGAGCGGATCCTGGAAGATCATCGCCATCTCGCGGCCGCGCAGCTTGCGCACCATGTCCGGGTCGGCGCCGAGCAGTTCCTGGCCGTCCAGCCAGACCTCGCCGGAGATCTGTGCCTTGCGGCGGCCGTACTGGCCCGCGGTGTGCAGACCCATGATGCCGAGCGAGGTGACGGACTTGCCGGAGCCGGACTCGCCCACGATGCCGAGGGTCTTGCCCTTCTCCAGCTGGAAGCTGAGGCCGTCGACGGACTTGACCAGACCGTCGTCGGTGGGGAAGTGGACCTTGAGGTCGCGTACTTCCAGGAAGGCGGTGGGCGCGGGCGAGCCGACCGCGGCGGGCTCCCCCAGTGCGGTGCCGGTCACAGCGAGGTCCTCGGTACTGGGCTTGTCGAAACTGGTCATCCGATCCTCACTCGGGGGTCGATGACTGCGTACAGAAGGTCCACGAAGAGGTTTGCCACGCAGATGAACAGGGCCGCGATGAGGGTGACACCGAGGATGAGCGGAAGGTCCTTGGTCTCGATCGAATCGATCGCCAGGTGCCCGAGTCCGGGCAGGTTGTACGTGGACTCCGTGAGCACCGCACCGCCCAGCAGCGCGCCCAGGTCCAGGCCGAGCAGGGTCAGCACCGGCGTCCAGGTCGAGCGCATCGCGTGCCGCCCGATGACGACCTTCTCCGTGAGGCCCTTGGCACGGGCCGTACGGATGTAGTCCTCACCCATGATCTCCAGCATGGTGGCCCGGGTGAGCCGGGCGTACATCGCCGCGTAGAGGAAGGCGAGGGTGATCCACGGCAGGATCAGCGTCTGGAACCACTGGGCCGGGTCCTCACTGAACGGCGCGAACTCCCCGCTGACCCAGTCCAGCTGGTAGCTGAAGATGGCCAGCGACAGCAGACCGGTGAAGTAGATGGGGAGCGAGACGCCGGCCAGTGCGACGGTCATCGCGGCCCGGTCCCACAGCGTGCCCCGGCGCAGCGCGGAGACGACGCCCGTGGCGACACCGCCGACGACCCAGAGCAGGCAGGCGCCCGCGGCGAGCGACAGGGTGACCGGAATCGCCTCTGTGAGCTGCGGCCACACCTCCTGCTCGGTGCGGAAGGAGTAGCCGAAGCAGGGGGCCGGACAGTGCGTGACATCCGTGCCGCTGATGTAGTCACGACCGACGAACAGACCCTGGACGAAGTGCCAGAACTGCACCAGGACCGGATCGGCGAGCCCCAGCTTCTGACGGATTCCCTCGATGGAGGCCGGGTCGGTCTGCTTGCCGGCGAACAAGTAGGCGGGGTCCATTCCGGCCCACTTCGGCAGCACAAAGAAGATGACGAAGGTCGTCAGGGTAACGACCATCAGCATCATGGCGACGGCGAACAAGCGCCGGATGACGTAAGCAAGCACTGTGCGCGGCCCGGCGGCGGCCCGGAGATCCCGGATTACGGGTTCCCCGGACCGCCGCCCGAGGCCATCACCTGCCCTTCGGGACTGGCGGGTTGGGCGATGGTGGGTTGTGACTCGTCACGAGGGACGGTTACTTGACGACGCCGAGGGAGACGTAGTCGTAACGGCCGTTGTACGCCGCGGTGGAGTAGGCGTTGGTCAGCCGCGAGCTGCGCCAGGTGAAGTTCTTCTCGTAGATGAACGGCATCTGCACGGCGAGGTCCGCGACAGCGTGGTTCATCTGCTTGTAGATCTCACCGGCCTTCTCCGGGTCGGTCTCCTTGAGAGCGTCGTCGAAGAACTTGTTGATCTTCGGGTCGTTCGTCTCTGAGACGTTGTAGTTGCCGTTGGCCACGATGAAGCGACCGTCGACCAGCGGCTGTGAGAAGCCCTGGCCGGTCGGGAAGTCCGGGCCCCAGCCGGTCATGACCAGACCGAGACCGCGCTTCTTCACCACCGCGGGAGCACCGGTGATGCTGGAGGACTCGGCGCCGTCGATCGACTCCACCTGGGCCTTGATGCCGACGGCCTGCAGCGACTGCTGCAGCGCCTCGGCGACCTGAACCTCACCCGGGTTGTTGCTGCGGGCGCTGATGTTGGTGGTGAAGCCCTCGGGCTTGCCACACGCCTTCAGAGCCGCCTTCGCCTTGGCGACGTCCGGCTTGCCGTCGCGCGCCAGGATGCCGTACGGGTCGTAGTCGTCCGAGCCCTTGATGGACTTCGGCAGCATGTTCGTGGCGATGTCGCCACCGGCGTCCGGGCCACCGCGGACCGTCTGCATCGACTTGTAGTCGGCCGCGTAGATCACGGCCTTGCGGCACTCGACGTTGTCGAACGGCGGGACCTTGGTGGCGATGTCGACGTACCGGATGAAGCTGGTCTCGATGTTGTCGACGTTGTCCTTGTGCTGCTTGAGCGCTGCGGTGCGGCCCGACTGGGACATGCCCGTGGCGTTCAGGTCGAGGTCGTAGTCGCCCTTGATCAGCAGCTGGTCGATCGCCTCGATGTTGGAGTTGATCGTGACCGTGATCTTGTCCGGCAGCGCGGCGCGGATCGGGTCGGAGGCCTTCTGCCACTTGTCGTTGCGGACGAGGACAGCGCTCTTCTTCGGCGCGTACGACTCGAACTTGTACGGGCCCGAGGAGAACGGCTTCAGCTGGTACTTGGCCTGCGTGTCCTTCTCCTTCTTCACCGGGGAGCCGGCCGGCATCGCGAGCATCTGCTCGAAGTCACCGTTGGGCGTCGCCAGGTTGAAGACGATGGTCTTGTCGTTCGGCGTCTGGATCGCCTTCAGACCAAGCTTGTCCGGGGTGGTGTCCTTGTAGGGACCCTTGTACTCGTTCTTGGGGTCGAGGACCTGGCGCAGGTAGGCGGGACCGCCGGTGATGACGTCCGTGGCCCAGATGCGCTCTATGCCGTACTTGATGTCCTTGGAGGTGATCGGCGTGCCGTCCTCCCAGGTGATCCCGTCGCGCAGCTCGTACGTGTACGTCTTGCCGTCGTTGGAGACCACACCGTTCGCCTTGGCGAGGTCGGGGACGAGCTCGGCGCCGCCGGCACCCGGCTTCGGCGCGTAGGAGATCAGCTGGCGCGCGTAGAACCGGGAGAAGTCCCAGGCCATGCCGTAGTACTGGCGCTGCGGGTCGGTGGAGTCGAAGTCCTGCTTGCCGATGAACTTGAGCGTGCCGCCCTTCTTGGCGGAGGCGTTGGCGACGCCCTTCGTACCGGCGTTGTATCCGGCGGCCTTGCCGGCGCCGTCCTCGTCCTTGGAACCGCCGCCACCGCACGCCGCGGTGGACATGAGGGCTGCCACGACAACCGCCGCACCGGCGATCTGCCTGCTCCTCGACGAACGTAGGGGTTTCATTGTTTCTGCAACCTCCGGAGTAGCGCGGTCCTTGGCTTGATGCCGGGGAACCATCGGGGAGCCGCCTGACATGTGTGGCAGGGGCACGTTCATTTGTCTGCGGCCGGACGGCGCCGCGGGGGGTGCCGTCACCGGGTGCCCTTGGGGTCGAGTGCGTCCCGCACTCCGTCGCCGAAGAGGTTGAAGGCCAGCACCGTCACAAAGATCGCCACACCCGGGACGACCATGAACATCGGGTCTTCCTGGTAGTACTCCACGGCCTTGGAGAGCATCTGCCCCCAGGAGGCCGTCGGCGGCCTCACACCTGCCCCGAGGAAGCTGAGCGCCGCCTCGGTGAGGATGTTCGTGGGGATCATCAGGGTGGTGTAGACGGTGATCGGCGCGACCAGGTTGGGCAGCAACTCCTTGAAGAGGACGTACCGCTGACCGGCGCCCAGGCTCCGGGCCGCCTCGACGTACTCCTTCTCGCGCAGCGAGAGGGTCTGGCCGCGCACGATGCGTCCCACGTACGGCCAGCCGAAGAAGCCGATCACCATGACCAGGACGGCGATGCGGACACTGGTGCCGGTGAGGCCGAACAGATCGCTGGGGAGGACGGAGACCAGCGAGATGATGAAGAGCAGCTGCGGGAAGGCCAGCAGCATGTCCATCACCCGGCTGATGATCGCGTCGACCCAGCCGCCGAAGTAACCGGCCACGATGCCGAAGATGGTGCCGAGCAGAACGGCGACCAGCGCCGCGAGGAAGGCCACGAGCAGCGAGATGCGGGCGCCGTAGACGATGCGACTGAACACGTCGCGGCCGTTCTGCGGCTCGAGGCCCAGCAGGAAGTCCGAACTGATGCCGCCGAAGGCGCCCTTGGGGGTGCCGAACAGCGGGTCGATCTCGTCCTGGTGAAACTCGTTGGGCGGGTGGCCGAGCAGACTCACGATCAGCGGCGCGAAGATCGCCACGAGCACCAGGAAGATGACGACGACGCCGCCGGCCAGCGCCAGCTTGTCCCGCTTGAGGCGGGTCCAGGCGATCTGTCGCAACGACCGCCCTTCTACCGACTTGTTGACTACATCCGCCGCGACATCGACGGCTGCGGCCTTGTCCGCGTCCGCGCTCGTGTCGTGCAATGGTGCCGTCATCGTGGTGGGGACCCCTCTCGGCCGGAGGTGACCGGCCCGTACCCGCCGCTGTAGCGGCATTTTTCACAACTTGTGGTGCACGTGAAGCTTTGGTGCGAGAAGTACGCGTGAAGCACGCCGTACACAGGGGCGAATATCCCCTTGCTGCGGGAGTCTTCAACGGTCTCGCGATCACCCGCCAGCCCCCCCGGGGAATGTTTGCTCAAACGTGATGAGGGGAGGGGGGTTCCGTTATACGGACGACAGCGCTGACTGAGCGGATCGCCATCTACCGCATATGGGGCGAAAGTTGAGTGAGGTACCGCCATGCGGACCCATCCGCCGCACCCGTCAACTCATTCGATTGAAAGGCCTTTGAGACCCGAGACGCGCACAATCCCACCCTGACCATCACTACAGGACACGGAATGTGTTGGGCCGGGACGGCAATGGTGCCGTTGTGTAAAGGTCTCAGCGACCGTGCGGCGGAGGGTAGCCGTAGCCGCCCCCCGGCTCCGCCGGGGCGGCCCCCACCACCGGTGCGCCGCCGTGTGCGTCACGGTCGTAGAACGGACGGGCGTTGGCCCGCAGCCACATCGTCACCGGGTCGTACTCGTCGGACATCGCGACGGTGGAGACCGGCAGCCCGTCCGGAACCGCGGCGATCGACTGCTGCATCATGGCCCGCACCGCGTCCACGGACTGCCTGCCGGTGTCGTACAGATCGAGCCCGATGGCGAGATACGGAGCGCCGAGGGCGGGCTGCACCCAGGCGCGGCGCAACGAGCGGACCGCGGCTGTGCGGTGGGCGTTCTGCGAGAGCAGGCCGTAGAAGTGCGGGATGTCGATGGCGGGCTCGGACATCCGCAGGGGTCCGGCGGGCATCCGGTCGAGGCCGGTGGCGATCCGGCGCAGATCGAGCCAGGGGATGCCGACGCCGCCGCCGGGGGCGTGCGGGTTGAGCCAGATTCCCCAGCGGTCGGGGAACAGGGCGCGGGCGACGTCCGGACCGCTGACCACTTCGTGGGCGCGGTTCCAGCCGCAGACCGAGAGCTCTTGGGCGGAGGTGACGCAAGGGGCGTAACCGACGCCGTCGACCTCCATGTTCCCGTACTGGGCGTCGGGCGAGCCCGCCTGGCCGTGCCAGAGCAGCATCCAGAGCCGGCCGCCGGCCGGGTCTGCGATCGCCTGCAGCAGCGCCTCGTACGCGTCGTAGCGCCCAGGAGTCACCTGCCGCAGCATGTGCTCGACCTGCCCGGCCGCCGCGGTGCCTGACGCACTCACCCTGGGTTCCGCCCCTCTTCGATCCACCCGGCACACAAGTGCGGCGGGTCCGGCCTGGCCATCAAACCAGCTTAATCGGGAGTTCTGACGCCGACTTGACGACTACACGTGCTGTCGTTGGTAGAAGGGGCGCACCCGTTCCAGCATCCATATGCCGACCGGGTCCTGTGCCACATCCAGCAGTACGAGATTGACCGGCCAGCCCACCTGGACCCGGCCCAGCGCCCGGCCGAGCGCATCCATCGGGGCGTTGCGCTCGGCGGCCTCCCAGGAGGAGAGCTGGACGCCGATGAACAGGGTCGGCGACTCACCCTCGATGGAGGCGAGCGCGCGGCGGGCGGTGACGACGACGCCGGAGCTCTCGAACTCACCGGCCGCGGCGGCGAGGAAGTCCACCGGCTCCTCCTGCCAGTCGGGTTCGAAGAGCCGCACCCGGCCGCCGGTCGCCGGACCGTCGAGGGGCGTGCGTCCCACCCGGCACAGCTCGGCGACGGCGGGCGGCGGCAGCGGGGCGCCGACCGTGCCGCCCGGGTTCACGGCGATGCCGAGCTGCGGGGGCAGTCCACGGGCGAATTCGCGGGCGGGGGCGATGGTGAAGGGCATATGGCTGCCGACGCAGTGCAGGAACTGCTGCTCGGAGCTGAAGACCGGGACGTACGCGGCCCCGTCGATCTCCATGGTGGGCAGATCGAGGTTGCGGCTGTCCGGACCGCCGCCGTTGGGCAGCGGCACCCAGATCTGGCTGCGGCCGAGCACCTCGACGAGGCGGCCTCCGGCGGAGGGGTTGCCGAGGGATGCGGCGAGCACCTCTTCGAGCTCGTTCCCCGGCCAGCCGCCGTACGGATGCGGATGCGGATGCGGATGATCCGGTGTCTGCATGTGCTGTCCTTCTCCCCCTGCGTTCCCACGGTTGCGCGCCACGACCCTAACGCCGTGGGGGTCCGCCGGGGCGGGTGGGGGCGCGGCCTTCGGCCCCCATTGTCCTCAATCGCCGGACGGGCCTGCTTTCGACTCCTCGAAGCCGACCCGGCCGAGCACCCCCGCCGAGTCCCGGTCGAGCAGCACCGCAGACGCGCAGCCCGCGGGCAGCCGCCCGGCCTCCGCGTCGCCGACCAGACGGCCCACCGCCCGCCGGTGCCGGGCGAATGCGTACCCCGACACTCCGCGGCCGCGCTCGCGCTGGCCCTCCCTGGCCACCGCGGGCGTGACGTCAAGCAGCACCAGATGCAGGCCGCGGCCGCGGCGGCGCGCCTCGCGGGCCAGCCAGCGCCGCACCCAGGCCTGGGTGCCGCAGTCGTGTACGACGACGCTCTCGCCGGAGCGCAACGCGCGCCGCAGTCCGGCGTAGTGCGCGATCCGGACCAGTGGGCGGTAGACGGCGTACGGCAGGAGCTTCGGCATCCGCGCGTCCCACCGGTCACGGGTGTCCTGCGAGTCGATGCCGCGGCCGCGCGCCGCGCGCCGGATCAGCGTGGACTTTCCGCTGCCGGGCAGGCCGGAGACGACCACCACGTCACCGGCGGCGAAGACCAGACTGCGCGGGCTGTGACCCGAGCGGTCTCTCAGGTCACGCAGCACGGGCGCAGGCACCTCGGCCAGTCGCCGAGCGGCCGCGCCCGGCGGGGCGGGCACCCCCGCGGTCGTCGCGTACGCCTCGGAGCGGTGCAACGTCATCACCCTCCCCCATGTCGGGTTACCCACCCTTGCCCATGAAGTGTAAAGAAACGGTAATGAGGCACAACCATATTGCAGCCAAGGACCTGTCGCCCCACTCCGCCACGATGCGTGCAATGATGTGCGCGCCAACTGCATACCGGCCGCTTGAATCCACGCGGGAGAGTCCTGGCCACTGTGTGCGCCGGGCGCCGAAGGAGCAAGTCCCTCCCTTGAATCTCTCAGGCCCCGTACCGCGTGTGATGAGGCAGATCTGAAAAGCGAGCCGCTGTCGAGTGGCTCCACCCAAGGTGCAAGTCACGACCACCGATACGTGCGGTCGCGACGAACCTCTCAGGTTCCGATGACAGATGGGGAGGATTGTCCTCGCCAGCATGCCCTGGGAGCCACATCTATGAGCAACGCCCCCCGTCTGACCGCCCTCGACGCCCTGCACCGTTCGCTGGGCGCGACCATGACCGACTTCGCGGGCTGGGACATGCCGCTGCGGTACGGCAGTGAGCGCGACGAACACAACGCCGTCCGCACCAAGGCCGGCCTCTTCGACCTCTCCCACATGGGCGAGATCACCGTCACCGGGCCGCAGGCCGCCGACCTCCTCGACTACGCACTGGTCGGCAACATCGGCGGTGTCGCCGTCGGCCGCGCCCGCTACACCATGATCTGCCAGGAGGACGGCGGGATCCTCGACGACCTGATCGTCTACCGCCTCGGCGATACCGAATACATGGTCGTCGCCAACGCGGGTAATGCGCAGATCGTCCTGGACGCTCTGACCGGGCGCTCGGAGGGCTTCGGCGCCGAGGTGCGCGACGACCGTGACGCGTATGCCCTGATCGCCGTCCAGGGCCCCGAGTCCCCGGGCATTCTTAAGTCGCTGACCGACGCCGACCTGGACGGGCTGAAGTACTACGCGGGCCTGCCCGGCACGGTCGCCGGTGTCCCGGCGCTGATCGCCCGCACCGGTTACACCGGCGAGGACGGCTTCGAGCTCTTCGTCGAGCCGCAGCACGCCGAGAAGCTCTGGCAGGCGCTGACCGACGCCGGAGCGCCGGCCGGTCTGATCCCCTGCGGCCTCTCCTGTCGCGACACGCTGCGCCTGGAGGCGGGCATGCCGCTGTACGGGCACGAGCTGACGACCGCGCTGACACCGTTCGACGCGGGACTGGGCCGGGTCGTGAAGTTCGAGAAGACGGCCAATGGCGGGCGCTTCGTCGGCCGTGAGGCCCTTGAGGCCGCCGCCGAGCGCGCCGGGACCAACCCGCCGCGCAAGCTCGTCGGCCTGATCGCCGAGGGCCGCCGGGTCCCCCGCGCCGGTTACCAGGTCGTCGCAGGCGGTCAGGTGATCGGCGAGGTCACCTCGGGCGCCCCGTCGCCGACGCTGGGCAAGCCGATCGCCATCGCGTACGTGGACGCGGCGCACGCCGCTCCCGGCGCCGAGGGCGTCGGCGTCGACATCCGCGGCGCCCACGAGCCGTACGAGGTCGTCGCGCTGCCGTTCTACAAGCGCCAGAAGTGATCTTCAGCACCACACCACGCCCGTTCAGCATCACTCCCCCGCGTACAGGAGAATTCAGGCCATGAGCAACCCCCAGCAGCTGCGCTACAGCAAGGAGCACGAGTGGCTGTCGCCCGCCGAGGACGGCGTGTCGACAGTCGGCATCACGGAGCACGCGGCCAACGCGCTCGGTGATGTGGTGTACGTACAGCTCCCGGAAGTCGGTGACACGGTGACCGCGGGCGAGACCTGCGGCGAGCTGGAGTCGACCAAGTCGGTCAGCGACCTGTACTCGCCGGTCAGCGGTGAGGTCGTCGAGGCCAACCAGGACGTGGTGGACGACCCGTCGCTGGTGAACTCCGCCCCCTTCGAGGGCGGCTGGCTCTTCAAGGTGCGCGTCACGGAGGAGCCGAAGGACCTGCTCTCCTCCGACGAGTACACCGAGTTCTCCGGCTCCTAAGGACGTATGGCATGTCTGTTCTCAACACCCCTCTCCATGAACTGGACCCCGACGTCGCCGCCGCTGTCGACGCCGAGCTCCACCGTCAGCAGTCCACCCTCGAGATGATCGCCTCGGAGAACTTCGCTCCGGTCGCGGTCATGGAGGCGCAGGGCTCCGTCCTCACCAACAAGTACGCCGAGGGCTACCCCGGCCGCCGCTACTACGGCGGCTGCGAGCATGTCGATGTCGTCGAGCAGATCGCCATCGACCGCATCAAGGAGCTCTTCGGCGCCGAGCACGCCAACGTCCAGCCGCACTCGGGCGCCCAGGCGAACGCGGCCGCGATGTTCGCGCTGCTCAAGCCGGGCGACACGATCATGGGTCTGAATCTCGCCCACGGCGGGCACCTGACCCACGGCATGAAGATCAACTTCTCCGGCAAGCTCTACAACGTGGTCGCGTACCACGTCGACGACGCCACCGGTCAGGTCGACATGGCCGAGGTCGAGCGGCTCGCCAAGGAGTCGAAGCCGAAGCTGATCGTGGCCGGCTGGTCCGCGTACCCGCGTCACCTGGACTTCGCGGCCTTCCGCCGGATCGCCGACGAGGTCGGCGCGTATCTGATGGTCGACATGGCCCACTTCGCGGGTCTCGTCGCCGCCGGGCTGCACCCCAACCCGGTGCCGCACGCCCATGTCGTCACCACCACCACGCACAAGACCCTCGGCGGTCCGCGCGGCGGCGTGATCCTGTCCACACAGGAGCTCGCCAAGAAGATCAACTCGGCGGTCTTCCCGGGCCAGCAGGGCGGTCCGCTGGAGCACGTCATCGCCGCGAAGGCGGTCGCCTTCAAGGTCGCGGCGTCCGAGGAGTTCCAGGAGCGCCAGCAGCGGACCATCGACGGCGCCCGGATCCTCGCCGCGCGTCTGGTCCGGGACGATGTGACCGAGCACGGGGTCTCCGTCCTGTCGGGCGGCACCGATGTGCACCTGGTCCTGGTCGACCTGCGCAACTCCGAGCTGGACGGCCAGCAGGCCGAGGACCGGCTCCACGAGGTGGGCATCACCGTCAACCGGAACGCCATTCCGAACGACCCGCGGCCGCCGATGGTCACCTCGGGTCTGCGGATCGGCACCCCGGCGCTGGCCACCCGCGGTTTCCAGGACGAGGACTTCCGTGAGGTTGCCGACATCATCGCCGAGGCGCTGAAGCCGTCGTACGACACTCAGGCGCTCAGCGCACGGGTCTCGGCGCTGGCCGCGAAGCACCCGCTTTACCCCGGCCTGAAGTAGTTCCGTACGGTTTTGTACGAAACGCTTTTGTACGAACCCGTGGGGCACCGCGCACACTGGACAGTGCGCGCGGTGCCCCGCACCGTGTACCCCGCTCGCTTCTGCACCACCCCGGCAGACAACGGCGTCTACCAACCCTAGGAGTTCTCCGTGGCCATCTCGGTCTTCGACCTGTTCTCGATCGGCATCGGCCCGTCCAGCTCCCACACGGTCGGCCCGATGCGCGCCGCCGCCATGTTCGCCCGGCGGCTCAAGAACGAGGGCATGCTGGCCCACACCGCCGCCATACGCGCAGAGCTCTTCGGCTCCCTGGGCGCGACCGGCCACGGCCACGGCACCCCCAAGGCCGTCCTGCTCGGCCTGGAGGGCAATTCCCCCCGTACCGTCGACGTCGAGACCGCGGACGCGCAGGTCGAGCGCATCCGCACCAGCGGCCGGATCAGTCTGCTCGGCAGCCACGAGATCGGCTTCGACTTCGACAAGGATCTGGTTCTGCACCGCCGCAAGGCGCTGCCGTACCACGCCAACGGCATGACGATCTTCGCGTACGACGCCGAGGGCGTGACGGTTCTGGAAAAGACGTACTACTCGGTGGGCGGCGGCTTCGTCGTTGACGAGGACGCCGTCGGCGAGGACCGGATCAAGCTCGACGACACCGTGCTGAAGTACCCCTTCCGCACCGGTGACGAGCTGCTGCGGCTCGCCCAGGAGACCGGTCTGTCCATCTCCGCGCTGATGCTGGAGAACGAGAAGGCCTGGCGTTCCGAGCAGGAGATCCGCGAGGGCCTGCTGGAGATCTGGGGGGTCATGCAGGCCTGTGTCGCGCGCGGCATGTCCCGCGAGGGCATCCTGCCCGGCGGTCTCAAGGTCCGCCGCCGCGCGGCCAACTCGGCCCGCCAGCTGCGCGCCGAGGGCGACGCGCTGGCCCGCTCCATGGAGTGGATCACGCTGTACGCGATGGCGGTGAACGAGGAGAACGCCGCGGGCGGCCGGGTGGTCACCGCCCCCACCAACGGCGCCGCGGGCATCATCCCGGCCGTGCTGCACTACTACATGAACTTCGTGCCCGGCGCCGACGAGGAGGGCGTGGTCCGTTTCCTGCTGGCCGCGGGCGCGATCGGCATGCTCTTCAAGGAGAACGCCTCCATCTCCGGCGCCGAGGTCGGCTGCCAGGGCGAGGTCGGTTCCGCCTGCTCGATGGCCGCGGGCGCGCTCGCCGAGGTGCTCGGCGGCACCCCTGAGCAGGTCGAGAACGCCGCGGAGATCGGCATGGAGCACAACCTCGGTCTGACCTGCGACCCGGTCGGCGGCCTGGTCCAGATTCCGTGCATCGAGCGCAACGGCATGGCGGCGGTGAAGGCCGTGACGGCGGCGAGGATGGCGATGCGCGGCGACGGCAGCCACAAGGTCTCGCTGGACAAGGTCATCAAGACGATGAAGGACACCGGCGCGGACATGTCGGTGAAGTACAAGGAGACCGCGCGCGGCGGCCTCGCGGTGAACATCATCGAATGCTGAGCGTCATCGAGTGCTGAGCATCGTCCGCTGCCGAGCCGGTGCGGAGGCCTCGGCGGGTCAAGTCGCTTCACGCGGGTTCACCCACACGGGGGAGCTTTCTGAGCTCCGAACGTTTTTTCACCTCCGTACGCCCGAAACCCCGCACTAGCCTCCCAGCCAGTACGCCCAACCTCAGGTGGCCACATCGGGCTCGCCGCAGCAAGGAGAACAGCCATGGCCGAGGGGCTGACTTCCACGTCGTCCGGCTTACACGCACCCCTCCCCGGACCGTACGGCCGGGCTTACCGCACCCGGGGCCGTACCGTCGTCGAGCTGCACGGCGAGGTCGACATCGCCGCGGCGAAGCCCATCGGGGCCTATCTGGACGTGGTCACCGCCGTCCGCGGCCACCATGTGGTGGTCGATCTGACGCATGTGGCGTTCTTCGACTGCTCGGGCCTGGCCCTGCTGTGCCGCGCGCGGCGGCGTATCGCCGAGAACGGCGGGCGGATGTGGGTGGTGTGCGACCGCCCGGCGATTCTGCGCGTTTTCCGGGCGGGCGCGGTGCTCGAAGTGTTCCGTACGCTGCCGACGCTGGACGACGCCCTGGCGGCCGAGGACTGGTGAACTCCGGGGCCGTCCCCGGCCTGGCCGGGGAGCCTCCCCCAGAGCCTTCGGCCTGGGAGGTGCCCCCCGATGGATCAGGCCTTGTTCAGCCCTTGTTGAGCGAGGCCCAGAACTCCTCGAACGTCAACTGACCGTCGCCGTTCGCGTCCTTGGTCTTGATCACTGCCTCGGCGACCGTCTCGGTGACATTGAAGTCCCCCAGCTGCGCCATCACGCTCTTGTACTCCGCCGCCGTGATCAGGCCGTCGCCGTTCACGTCGTACCGCTCGAACGCCCGGCGCGCCTCTTCGATGTCGGCCACTGCTTCCGCCCCTTCTTGGTGCATTACTGACGGAGGTCACATTAACGGCCTGGTGGAGACTTAGGACGAGGAGGTACGCGGGATGAGCGACGCACTGGCGAGGATCCTGGCAGCCGCGGCGGCCGGGGAGTTCCCGCCACCGGACGGTTCCACAACCGTGATCGGGCAGCCGAACGCGCGCGACGCGGGCGTGGTCGCGTTCACCGCACATTCGGTGATCTTCACGGACGAGGATCCGGAGTGGGTACGGGCCGAGCTCGCCGCGACCGACTCCGACCGGCTTGCCGCCGCGATGAACCCGGCGTTCCTGGCCGCCATGCTGGCCCGCACAGGCCGCTCGATGAACACCATCGACATGCTGACGGTCGCCGGGGCGCTGCCGGGCAGGCCCGATCTCGAGCTGCGCGAGATCGAGGACCCGGACCACCCGCGGGTGGCGCGCGCCCTGAAGTTCCGTGACGGCGTACGGGTCTGGGCCGCCGCCGGCGGAGTGGTGGTGCTCGGCCGGGGTGTGGCCGGCCGCTGGGAGACCGCGATCGAGGTGGACGAACGGGCGCGCGGCCTCGGCCTGGGCGTGGCGCTCGCGCTGGCGGCACGCCATCTGGTGCCGGACTCCGTCGTGTGGGCCCAGCAGTCGCCCGGAAACGCCCGCAGCGTGCGGACATTCCAGGCCGCGGGCTTCAAACCGGTGGGCTCCGAGGCGCTGTTCGTGGCCGGCTGAACAGACGACAGAAAAGCCTTCAACTACCTTTTCCGTAGGGTGGAAGATGATTTTCCGCCCTACTGGATGCAGTTCTGGCCAAACCCCTGAGGGGAATTCGTCACTCTCCGCCGACGGGAGATAACTTCATGCCGTCGCCGCCACACCAGGAGCACAGGGCTCCCAGGGACAAGCGGCGCAAAGGTGATGTCATCGTGACGATCACAACCGACTCCTTCTCGGTCCGGCCCTTCACCCGTAACTGTCACATCATTTGGGACGAGGGCGACCATGTCCTGATCGGGGTTTCCCCGGGGAACAGCTATTTCTCCGCCCGCCGGATCACCGAACTCACACGCTGGGCGGCCCCGCGTTTCACCGCGGTGGACATCGTCTACGCAGATCTGCATGTGGCAGCCGTCTTCGCGTCATTGGGCCACACTCCCGAACAAGCCGCCCGGCGGGCGGCCAAGGAGCTCAAGGCGGTACGCAGGCGGATTGTCGGCGGAGTGGCGGCGGCCGGGCCGCCGGGCCGCCGGATCGGGGTGCGGGCGCTGTCGGAGTTCTCCGACGATCCGGTCTACGCGCTGCTGCACCGGCGGGTCCAGCACTTCCTCGCCACCGACGATGAATTCCGTAAGAGCTGCGACCTCATGGTCCAGCAGTTCCTGGCACCCAAACTGACAGCCGGTGAATCCATCTCCCCCGGGCAGCGGTCCGCGTGTCTCGACTACATAGCCGCCGAACTCCCCTTCTTCCTCGACACTCCGGGGATTCTCGGCGTCCCTTCCTCCGTCTCCTGTTATCACGCGCTGATGCCGCTGACGGAACTCCTCTTCTCAAAGGGCGGCGGGCTACGAGCCGCCCGCAATCAGGCCTATGCCGTCGTACGGCCCGAAGCACCTGAAAGGAGCGCGGACGATGACCTCCAATCCCGAGCAGCTTGATTTCCCGCTCTCCCGGCGCGGTGATGTGCTGCCCGCCGAGTGCGCCTGGCTGCGCGAGAAGCAGCCGGTGACCAGGGTGCGTACGCTCACCGGCGACAGCGCCTGGCTGGTGAGCAGTTACGCGCTGGCCAAGCAGGTCCTGGAGGACGAGCGGTTCAGCCTCAAGGACACGGCCGCTCCCGGAGTGCCCCGGCAGTACGCGCTGACGATCCCGCCCGAGGTCGTCAACAACATGGGGAACATCAACAGCGCGGGGCTGCGCGGCGCGGTGATGAAGGCGCTCAGCACACGGACCGACGGCCTGCAGGAGTGGCTGCGCGCCACGGCCGACGAACTCGTCGACGGCCTGCTGGCCGAGGGACCGCCGGTCGACTTCCGGGCGGGGTTCGCAGAGCCGTTCTCGGCCGCCCTGCACTGCAAGGTGATCGGGGTGCCGTTCACCGACTGGCGGCGGCTGATGTCGGGGCTCGACATCGCCTTCATGACCAGCGTCCGGCCTTTCGACGGGGCGAGCCTCAACTGGTACAAGGACCTCGGCCATATGGTCGACCGGCTCAACTCCCCCGAGCGCTCCGGCCTGCTGGCCGCGCTGGCGGCGCTGCGCGAAGACGCGGAATCCGCGCATCTGACGGACGAGATGCTGGCCACCGTCGCCGTGTCGCTGTTCGGCGCGGGCGCGGTCTCCACCTCCGCCTTCCTGGTCCTCGCCATGCTGGCGCTGCTCCAGCGCCCCGAGCGGATCGGGTATCTGCGGGACCACCCGGAGCGGATGGGGCCCGCCGTCGACGAGCTGCTGCGCTGGAATCTGTCGATCGGCGACGGACTGCCGCGGCTCGCCCTTGCCGATGTCCGGCTCGGTGAAGTCCTCGTCCGCAAGGGCGAGTTGGTGCTGGTCCTGGTGGAGGGGGCGAACTTCGACCCGGAGGTCTTCGAGAACCCCGACCGCCTCGACCTGGAGCGGGCGCCGAATCCGCATCTCTCCTTCGGGGGCGGCCGCCACTTCTGTCCGGCCTCCGGCCTGGGCCGGCTGCACGCCGAGACCGCGCTGGCGGCGATCGTGGACCGGCTGCCCCGGCTGCGGCTTGCCGTACCGGACGAGCAGTTGGTGTGGCGTACGGGCTTCATCAAACGGCTGCCGGAGCGGCTGCCGGTGCTGTGGTGAGGCGGGGCCCTGCGGTGGTCCTTTAACTGGGGCTCCGCCCCGGACCCCGCGCCTCAAACTCCCCCGGGCTTCGTCCGGGGGGATCCCCACGGGCCTTGAATTTCCCGCCGGCCGGCCTGAAAACTCAGGCCGGCCGGCGGGAATCAAGCCCGTCCGGCGTTTGAGGACAACGCCCGAAGGGCGTACGGGGTCCGGGGACTCGGCCCGCACTCGTCCTAGCGGAAGACACCCGTGTGGCCGAGCGAGTAGCGACCGGGCTGCGGGTAGACCGCGAGTCCGTGCGGGCCGCTGCCCACCGCGATACGAGCCAGCTGCCTGCCGGTGGTGGTGTCGATCGCGTACACCTCGGAGTCGTAACGCCCGGACAGCCACAGCACCTTGCCGTCCGCCGAGACACCGCCCATGTCGGGGCTGCCGCCGTCCGGCAGCCACCACTTCTTGGTGAGCCTGTTCTGCTTGAAGTCGAAGATCGAGATGGAGCCCTCGCCCCGGTTGGGGACGTACATCTCCTTGGAGTCACGGCTGATGTAGAGACCGTGGCAGCCCTTGCCGGTGGGCAGCAGCCCGGGCTTCAGGAAGCTGTCGCCGTCCAGCACCCACACGCCGTGCGCCATCATGTCGGCGATGTAGAACGTCTTGCCGTCCGGGGAGAGCTTCACGTCCTGCGGCATCGCGCCGGGGAAGGGCAGCTTCTGCCGGCCGATGACCTCCATCTTCTCGGTGTCGACCTTCAGCAGCTCGCCCGAGAACTCGCAGGAGACGACGAAGTACCTGCCGTCGGCGGAGAAGTCCGCGTGGTTGACGCCGTAGCAGGAGACCGGGGTCGACTTGACCTTTTTCATGGTGTGCGGGTCGCGGAAGACGAGTTCGCGGTCGAGGGAGGCCATCACGATGGCGTACTTGCCGTTGGGCGTGAAGTAGAGGTTGTACGGGTCGTGCACCTCGACCGCCTTGCCCGCGACGCCGGTGGCCGGGTCGATCGGGGTGAGCGTGTGGCCGCGGTTGTTGTTGACCCAGAGCGTCTTCATGTCCCAGGACGGGACGACGTGCTGCGGCTGGACTCCGACCGGGATCGTCCCGATGACCTTGTACGTGGTGGGGTCGATGACCGAGACGGTGTTGGAGCCGGTGTTGGGCACGTACACCCGGGACGGGAAGCCCCTGACCACCGGCGAGAGCTTGCCCGGCCGGTCCGCGGAGTAGATGTCGTCCGGGTCGAGCACCGGCGGCATGCCGGGCAGTCCGGCCGGGGCAACGGCCTTGGGCTTGGCGGGCAGCGCGGCGGACTTGGTGTGGCGCGCCTCGTCGCCGTGTGAGCTGCAGCCCACGAACAGGGCGAACAGCGCGAGCAGCGCGCCGGCGAGCAGCGCGGTGGTTCTCTTGGTGAGCGCAATGAGCGGGTGCATCAGGTCAGCAGCTCCGTGGTCGTCACCGCGCGCAGTCCGCGGCGGTCGAGGTCGTCGAGGAGGCCGGGCAGTGCGGCGACGGTTTCCGCATAGCCGAAGTGCAGGCTCACCACGGATCCGCGCTGGATCTGCCGGGTGACGTTGCGGGTGACGGCCGTGGCGCCGGGCGAGGTGAAGTCGAGGGAGTCGACGTCGTACGAGAGGACGTGTGGGTAGCCGGCCCGGTGGGCGAGTCTGGCGACGAGGGGGGTCGCGTGCTGCGTACGGGAGGGGCGGAACCAGCTTCCGATGGAACCGGTGAGCCGGCGCAGCCGCTCGGCGCAGTCGGTGATCTCGGCGTACGCCTCGGTCTCGGACATCGATGAGATGCCCAGATGACGCTGGGTGTGGTTGCCGAGGTCGTGGGCGCCGTCGAGGATCCGGCGGGCGAGTTCGGGGTGCTGGTCGAGCCAGTCGCCGACGACGAGCACGGTGATGCGGGCGCCGGCCCGCTCGGCCTCGGCGAGCACGGCCTTGGCGATGGCCGGGTCGCCCTGGCCGTGGAAGGTGAGGGCCACCCTGTCGCGGTCGCGTGGGCCGTGCGCGATCTCGGCGGGCTGCCCGGGGAAACGGAGCGGGGCGGGTGCGGGACGGGGACCGCGGGACGGCGGGGCAGGCGGGGCGGGCGGCGCCGGGGCGGGACCGCCGTCGGTGCAGCCTGTGGCGAGGGCGCCCGCGGCGGCGGCCCCCACCACTGCGCGCAGTGCGCTGCGGCGGTCGATCGAGCTCACGGGAAAGCACAGTAGGGGTGAACCAGGCAAAAGATAACGATTGACCCAATTCGGGATATCCGCAGGTCGGGCCGCCGGAGCCCCACCTTCAGTCGGCGAGGCAATGAATCACTCGCCAAACCCTATATTTATTCAGCATTTACTAGGCGAGTGGCCCATCTCACCTACGATTCACTTCCAAGATGTGTCGCTTTACTCACTAATGCCCGAGTAAGGACTTTTGGCAGTGCGGCACCGCGTCTGCCATAGTCAGAGGACACGACCCCCATTGACCCGGGACAGGTCGTCGTAAGCCGCCGTGGATACCCCCCCCAATCCACGGCGCTCCGCAGAAGCCCCCGCTCAGGGGGCTTCTGTGTGTCCGGGTCGCGCTGTCCGGGGCAAGGGGTCCGGGTCGTGTCAGCGGTCGGAGATCCGCATCTCGAACCACGTGGTCTTGCCGCGCGGCAGCAGATCCACGCCCCACCGGTCGGAGAGCTTGTCAACGAGGAAGAGCCCGCGGCCGCTGATGTCCATCTCCTGGACCGGCATCAGACAGGGCAGACCTCGCGAGGGATCGCGGACCTCGATCCTGATCCAGCCGCGGCGGCGCAGCATCCGCAGCCCGAA
The DNA here is from genome assembly GCF_044389785.1 of Streptomyces sp. NPDC019443. Classification (NCBI taxonomy): domain Bacteria; kingdom Bacillati; phylum Actinomycetota; class Actinomycetes; order Kitasatosporales; family Streptomycetaceae; genus Streptomyces; species Streptomyces sp. NPDC019443. Next base: position 699,037 of record NZ_JBIRYJ010000002.1, on the reverse strand, counting down.
GACCCGCGCCCCGGTGTGCCGTACGGCATTGCCGACGAGCTCCGAGACCAGTAACACCGCATGCTCGGCGATCTGCGGGGAGAGCGCCCACTGGCGCAGCACCACGCACTGGGTCAGCCGGCGCGCGGTGGCGGCCGACTCGGGGCGGGAGGGGAGCTTTATTTCCTCATCCGTGGGATCGCCGAACAACTCCAGCGCCCTGAGCGCCTGTTCGTCCTCGACGGCAGGCAACCACCGCGCCGCGGCCGCGTTGCCGCGCTGCCGCGGCTGTTCCACACCTTCGAGGCCCGCCATGCCCCCATCATGGCCGCAACGAGCGAATTCCGGGGCCGTTCCGGCGGAATAGAGCCCCCGGAATCGGCTGCTCCGGGGGGATCTGACGGCATATGACTATGGCCGCATGCAGGCTCTCGCGCCCATCCTGAGCTGCCCTGACGCCCCGCTTATAAATGATCGCCAAGTGCTGCGGGACCGATAGGACTTAAGGCTGCTTTAAGACTCAGCTAAGCCGCACACAGGGTTGACGCGGACGGCCGATGTGTCCAACTGACTTGAATTCAGAGGAACTTGGCCTTGCCCGGGCCCTCTTCCACAAAGCTACGCATCCCGCGCTCGCGGTCCTCTGTCGCGAACAGGCCCGCGAACCAGTTGCGTTCAATGGCGAGGCCCGTCTCGATGTCCGTCTCAAGACCCGCGTCGATGGACTCCTTGGCGGCGCGCAGTGCCAGCGCGGGACCCTGGGCAAGCCTCGCGGCCCAGGCATGGGCCTGCTCGTACACCTCGGCGGCCGGTACGACACGGTCCACCAGGCCCAGTTGGAGCGCCTCGTCCGCCTTCACCATGCGGCCGGTGAAGATCAGGTCCTTGGCCTTGGACGGGCCGATCAGCCGCGACAGCCGCTGGGTGCCGCCGGCGCCCGGGATCAGGCCCAGCAGGATCTCCGGCTGACCGAGCTTGGCGTTGTCCGCGGCGATCCGGAAGTCGGCGCAGAGCGCCAGCTCGCAGCCACCACCCAGCGCATAGCCGGTGACGGCCGCGACGACGGGCTTGGGGATGCGGGCGACGGCGGTGAAGGAGTCCTGGAGCGCCCGGGACCGCACGACCATCGCCGTGTGGTCCATCGCCTGCATCTCCTTGATGTCCGCGCCGGCCGCGAACACCTTCTCGCCGCCGTACAGGATCACCGCCCGCACGTCGTCCCTGCGGGCCGCCTCATCGGCGAGCTCGCGCAGCCGGTCCTGGACTGCGATGTCCAGCGCGTTCATCGGCGGGCGGTCGAGACGGATGGTGCCGACGCCTTCGGAGACCTCAAGATTGACTGTCATGGACCGAGGTTAGCCCGCGTTAACGGCAACGGACCCGGTGCTCTCCGTCACAGCACCGGGTCCGTTCTCGTCGTACAGGAACTACGTCATACAGGAACTACTTGGTCCACTCCGCCCAGGACATGTTCCAGCCGTTCAGGCCGTTCTCCGGGGATATCTGCTTGTCCTTGGAGTTCTTCACGATCACCACGTCGCCGATGATCGAGCTGTCGAAGAACCAGGCCGCCGGAGTGGAGCCGTCACCGGCGCCACGGGCGTCGCGCAGGCCCACGCAGCCGTGGCTGACGTTCGCCGATCCGAAGGTCCCGGACGAGGCCCAGTAGTTGCCGTGGACGAAGGTGCCCGAGTTGGACAGGCGCATCGCGTGCGGCACGTCCTTGATGTCGTACTCGCCGCCGAAGCCGACGGTGGCGCCGTTCATCCGGGTCACCTTGTACTTCTCGCTGATGACCATCTGGCCGTTGTACGTCGTGGTCGACGGCGCGCCCGCGGTGATCGGGATGTTCTTGATCTGCTTGCCGTCGCGTACGACCTTCATCCGATGCGCCTTGGCGTCCACGGTGGAGACCTGGCTGCGGCCGATGGTGAACTTCACCGTCTTGGACTGCTCGCCGTACACACCCGGGCGGCCCTCGACGCCGTCCAGGTTCAGCTTCACGGTCACCTTGGTGCCCGCGGCCCAGTACTTCTCCGGGCGGAAGTCGAGGCGGTCGTTACCGAACCAGTGGCCCTCGATCGGCACCGACGGCTCGGCCGTCACCTTGACGGCCCGCTCGACGGCGGCGGGGTCGGTGATGCCACGGGTGAAGTTGATCGAGACCGGCATGCCGACGCCGACCGTCGAACCGTCCTCGGGGCTGTAGTGCCCGATGAAGGTGTTCTTCGGGACGAGCGTGGTGAAGCTGGTGTCCTTCGCCGACTCACGGCCGTCCGCGTCCTTGGCGACGGCGTGCACCTTGTACTTGGTGGAGCCGGCCAGATGCTGCAGCGGCTGCCAACTGGCGCCGTCCGCGGCGAGCTTGCCCTCGACCGGGGCGCCCTTGTCGTCCTGGACCGTGACCGTGGTCAGCTTGCCCTTGGCCGCGGTGACCTTCAGCGCGCCACTGGTGGCGACCGAGTCGGCGCCGTCCTTGGGCGCTATGGTCACCACCGCCTGGGAGGCCGCGTTCCCGACCTTCCCGCCGTCCTTCTTGCCCTTGCCGTCGCTGTCCTTGTCGGAGTCCCCGCCCCCGCAGGCCGTGACCAGCACCAGCAATGCCCCCAGCACCAGAGCCCGCAGCGGGGCGCCCCCACGCCCGCGTCCCGCCCCGGCCGACGCCCCCGATATCGGCTGCCCGTTCAAAATGGTCTCCCCCCTCGCACGGCCTGGCCCCGCCAAAGCCCGCACCCCCGCGCGCCTCACGCACGCACGGCGATAGATAATCACACCGCGGGTAGTTGATCCTCCCCGCGAATGTCACCGTTCAGTCCCAACTTGTCCGGTGGGCTCATCTGAACGGTGCGGGCCTTGCAGGTCAGCGAGGGTCAGCCCAGTGCGGAACCGGCCTTCCACGTCTTCCAGTCCAGGTTCCAGCCGCCGAGGCCGTTGCTGGGATCGACCTTCTTGTCACGCGAATTGAAGACCTCGACCACATCGCCGATCAGCGTCCGGTCGAAGAACCAGCCGGCCGGGGTGTCCCCGCTGCCGCCCTTCACATCACGCAGTCCGACACAGCCGTGGGACACGTTCGCCGATCCGAACGTCTCCGGCGCGGCCCAGTAGTTTCCGTGCAGGAAGGTGCCGGATTTGGTCAGCCGCAGCGCGTGCGGCACATCCTTGATGTCGTACTCGCCCCTGCCGTTCCGCCTCTTGAAGCCGACCGTCGCACCGTTCATCCGGGTCACGTCGAACATCTCCATGACCACCATCTTTCCGTTGTACGTCGTCGACTTCGGCGCTCCCGCCGTGATCGGGAGAGTCGCCAGAACCCCGCCGTCGCGCCGTACCTGCATGGTGTGCTTCGCCGCGTCGACGAGCGAGACCTGCGAACGGCCGATGGTGAAGGCGACGGTCTTCTGCTGGATGCCGTACACCCCCGGCGCGCCCTCGACGTCGCGCAGCCGCAACTCGACGGTGACCTTGGTGCCCGGCTTCCAGTAGTCGCGCGGACGGAAGTCGAGGCGCTCGCTACCGAACCAGTGGCCCGCGATCTCGACCGGCGGGTCCGAGCTGATGCGAATGGCGCGCTCGACGGCCTCGCGATCCTCGATCTCCCGGTTGAAGTCGAAGGAGACGATCATGCCGGTGCCGACGGTCGAGCGGTTCTCGGGCTTGAAGTAGCCGATGAAGCGGCGCTCGGGGACCTGCGTGGTGAAGGTCGTATGGCGCGCCGAGCGGCGGCCGTGCCCGTCCAGCGCGACCACGTCGACGCTGTACTTGGCGGACAGGTCGAGGCGGGTGCCCTCGTCCGGCTTCCAGCTCAGGCCGTCCTCGGAGATCTCGCCCTGGATCTCGGTGGGCTGGGCGTCCTCGACCTGCGTCACCTTGACCCGCTCGAGCCGCCCGCTGGGCAACCGCACTTCGAGGGGGCCTTCGGGGCCGACCCCCTTCGCGCCGTCCTCGGGAACAACTCGGATCGTGTCCTCGATAGACCGGGGCTTGCTGCCGATGTCCAGCTTCTCGCTGGTGCAGCCGGTCAGCCCGGCCATGAGTCCTGCCCATGTCAGGGCGACGGCCACGCCCTGCCCTGCCCGCTTCATTACGTGTCTCACGTACCGCCCAACGACCACGCCCCTCCAGGGGAAACGTGAGAGCAGGGCCATGTTGGGACAAGAGCAGCGCGGGCAGAACAGGTGGGAGGCCACGCGTGGCTGCCGCGGCCGGGACGCCGTAAGCAGCCGTACTCCCCCAGAGCCCTCCGGCGCCCGGGGAGGTACCCCCAGCGGGGCCCGACGAGCCGCGGGAGGCCGGCAGGTGTCGAGCGCAGCCGAGCAGGAGACAGTGCAGGAGGGGGTGCGGGACGACCTGCCCGGCCCACTTCCGGCGGCCGGGGTCAACGGCCGCCACCGGGAGCCCGGAGCCCGCAGGCCATCGGTGTGGCCGGGGGCGCCGACGCCTCTCGGGGCCCGTTTCCGGGTCGGTCCGGACGGGGTGGCGGGGACCAACTTCGCGCTCTGGGCGGGCGGTGCGGAGTCGGTCGAGCTGTGCCTCTTCGACGACGGGGGCGATTCGGCCACGGAGACGCGGCTGCCGCTGACCGAGCTGACGCATGAGATCTGGCACGGCTTCGTGCCCGGGATCCGGCCGGGTCAGCGGTACGGCTTCCGGGTGCACGGCCGCTGGGACCCGTGGACGGGTGCCCGCTGGAATCCGGCGAAGCTGCTGCTCGATCCGTACGCACGGGCGGTGGACGGGGACTTCGGCCTGCCCGCGGAGGTGTACGGACACGTACGGGACTGGCCGCAGCAGCATGTCGCGGACACCGTGCGCGACGACCGGGACTCGGCACCCCATGTGCCCAAGGGCGTCGTCGTCCACGATGACGCCCCCGACGACGAATGGATGGACGACCGCAGGCCCAAGACCCCGTGGGCGGACTCGGTCATATACGAACTTCATGTGCGTGGCTTCACCAAGCTCCATCCGGGGATCCCCGAAGAGCTGCGGGGCACCTACGCGGGGCTCGCGCATCCGGCGGCGATCGAGCATCTGGTGCGGCTCGGGGTGACGGCGGTCGAGCTGCTGCCGGTGCACCAGTACGCGCACGAGGACCATCTGCTGAGGCGGGGGCTGCGCAACTACTGGGGCTACAACTCCATCGGCTACTTCGCGCCGCATGCCGGGTACTCGGCGAGCGGGACGCGGGGTGAGCAGGTCGGCGAGTTCAAACGGATGGTGCGCGCACTGCACACCGCAGGCATCGAGGTCATCCTCGATGTGGTCTACAACCACACCGCGGAGGCGGGTGAGCTGGGTCCGACGCTGTCGCTGCGCGGGATCGACAACCGCGGCTACTACCGCCTCCAGTCGGACGCCCGGACGTACGCCGACTACACCGGGTGCGGCAATACGTTGCATGTGGTGCAGCCACATGTACTGCGGCTGATCACCGATTCGCTGCGCTACTGGGTGACCGAGATGGGCGTCGACGGCTTCCGTTTCGACCTGGCGGCGGCGCTGGCGCGCTCCATGCACGACGTCGACATGCTCTCCCCCTTCCTCGCGGTGATCGCCCAGGACCCGGTGCTGCGGCGGGTGAAGCTGATCGCCGAGCCGTGGGACGTCGGCAACGGCGGCTACCAGGTGGGCGCGTTCCCACCGCTGTGGACCGAGTGGAACGACCGGTACCGCGACGCCGTACGGGACTTCTGGCGCGGCGCGCTGCCCGACGTACGAGATCTGGGATACCGGCTTTCCGGGTCCAGCGATCTGTACGCGTGGGGCGGGCGGCGGCCGTACGCCTCCATCAACTTCGTCACCGCGCACGACGGATACACCCTGCGCGATCTGGTCAGTTACGAGCAGAAGCACAACGAGGCCAACGGGGAGGGCAATCGGGACGGCACGAACGACAACCGGTCCTGGAACTGCGGCGCGGAAGGCGAGAGTGACGATCCGCGTATCAACGCTCTGCGGCGGCGCCAGCTGCGGAATCTGCTGACCACCCTGCTGGTGTCGACGGGTGTGCCGATGCTGGTCGCGGGCGACGAGATGGGCCGTACGCAGGGCGGCAACAACAACGCCTACTGCCAGGACAACGAGGTCGGCTGGCTGGACTGGTCGCTGCTGGAGACCCCAGGGCCGCGTGGCCTGCTGGAGCTGACCACCCGGCTGCTGGCCCTGCGCCACACCCATCCGGTGCTGCGCCGCCGCGCCTTCTTCTCGGGCCGCGCCCGGGCGGCGGACGGACTGAGGGACCTCGCCTGGTTCACCCCGCACGGCACGGAGATGGCGGAACGGGACTGGTACGCCCCGGCGTCGACGCTGGCCCTCTATCTCTCGGGCCGCGACATCCCGGGACGTGACGCGCGTGGAGCGGAGGTGACGGACGACAGCTTCCTGACGGTCCTGCACGCGGCGGACCGGCCGACGAGCTTCCAGCTGCCGGGCCCGCCGTGGGCGCAGTCGTACGAGCTGGTGGTCGACACCTCGCGGGAGAACCAGGAGACGGCGCCGGGGACGGTGCACACGGGCGGGGAGACGGTGATGGTGCCGGCGCGGTCGGTGCTGCTGCTGCGGGTCAGGACGTAGGCCTGTCACCGGCGGGCTCGGCGCGGCGACTGCGGCGCGGTGGCTGCGGTGCGGCCAAAATCGGATGAGCGCTGTCAGTGGTGAACCGTAGGCTCGGGCCTGATGCCCGAATCACATACAGCTGCCAAAGACCGGTCCACCGTACGTTCGCTGCTACGGCTGTGGCCGTATGTACGCCCCGTCCGAACTCGCCTGTTCAGTGCGTCATTTGTCGCCATTGTGGCCTCCTGTCTGGGCCTGGTCATCCCCCTCGTACTGAAGTGGATCGTGGACGGTCCGGTGGCCGGCCGGGACCCCGGCGGGGTCTGGCTCGGAGCACTGGCCCTGCTGTTGCTGGGGGTCGCCGAGGCGGGGCTCTTCGGATTGAGGCGCTGGCTGGTGGCCCGGCCGCTGGCGGGGGTCGAGGCGGTGATGCGGGCGGACCTCTACCGGCATCTGCAGCGGCTGCCGGTGGCCTTCCACGACCGGTGGCCGTCGGGCCAGTTACTGTCGCGCGGCACGACGGATCTGATGCTGCTGCGGATGTTCCTGGCGTTCCCGCTGACCTTTCTGCTGGTCAACGCGGTGACGATTCTGGTCGGGTTTGTGATTCTGCTCGGCCAGGAGTGGACGCTGGGTCTCGTGCTGCTCGCGCCGATCGTGCCGCTGGTGATTCTCTGCTCGCTGTTCGAGTCGCGGTACGCGGTCGTCGCGCGGCGGGCGCAGGACCAGGTCGGCGATCTGACGACGGTCGTCGAGGAGAGCGTGCTCGGCATCCGCATCATCAAGGGCTTCGGCCGCCACCGCAGCCAGGCGCTGGCGTTTCGCGAGCTGTCGGAACGGCTGCGCGGCACGGAGCTGGGCAAGGCGCGGCTGCTGGCGGGGATCTGGGCGCTGATCACGACGATCCCCGAGGTGACGATCGGCGCGGCTCTGGTGCTCGGCACGGTCCAGGTCGCGGACGGCGGACTGTCGGCGGGCACGCTGGTGGCGTTCCTGTCGACGGCGCTGGCGCTGCGGTGGCCGGTGGAGTCGATCGGCTTTCTGCTGGCGATGAGCCAGGAGGCGGCGACGGCTACAGAACGGTACTTCGAGGTGATGGACGCGGCGGAGGAGTCGGACGCGGCACTCCCGGCCGAAGCGGCGGCCGAGGGTGAGGACGGGCTGCGGTTCGAGGCGGTCGAATTCCGCTACCCGGACGCGCCGGCGGAGGCGGCGCCCGTGCTCGCCCGTATCGATCTACGGGTGCGGCCCGGGGAGACCATGGCCCTGGTCGGGGGCACGGGCTCCGGGAAGACGACGCTCACCGCGCTCGTACCGCGGCTGCACGAAGTGAGTGCCGGGCGGATCACACTGGACGGGGAGGACATCGCCGCGATGCCACTGGAGCGGCTGCGGCGGCTGGTGTCGGTGGCGTTCGAGGAACCGACGCTCTTCTCGGCGAGCGTCGGCGAGAACGTCCTGATGGGCGCGGAGGGCGCGGGCGAGCGGGAGTTGGGCCGGGCGCTGGACGTCGCGCAGGCCGGTTTCGTGCGTGCGCTGCCGTACGGCGCGGACACCCAGGTCGGCGAACAGGGCCTCAGTCTCTCCGGCGGCCAGCGCCAACGCCTCGCCCTGGCCCGGGCGGTGGTCGGCCGCCCGCGCTTCCTGGTCCTCGACGACCCGCTGTCGGCGCTGGACGTGCACACGGAGGCCCTGGTGGAGGCGGCCCTGCGCAGAGTGCTGGAAGACACGACGGCCCTGGTGGTGGCGCACCGCCCGTCGACGGTGATGCTGGCGGACCGGGTGGCGCTGCTGTCGGGGGGCCGGATCGCGGCGGTGGGCACGCATAGGGAACTGCTGCGTACGAATGCGGAGTACGCATGGCTGATGTCGGGAGCGGAGTCGCGGCGGCGCGAGGCCGGACCCGAGGTGGGGTCCGGTGGGTCGACAGGCGCCGAGGCCGGCCGGCCCGCGCCCGAGAGCGGCGGGACGGCAGTCCTGGCGGCAGCGGCTGCCACCGGGGAGGACGCTGCCGCCGGACCGCCGTGCGGCGAAGCCGCAGCCCTGGCCGGGCCGGACGTGGCCGACGGGGCGCTCGGTGGCCGGGGGCACCGGGACGTGCCCTCCCATGGTGCGGCCCAACTGCCCCCGGCCACCTCGTCCGGCCACGCCGAAGGGAGTCCCCGATGACCACGACCACCACCTCGGCCGCCCCCGGTGGCGTCCATGGCGGGGACGATCCCTTCGACCGGGATGCCCTGCCCACGCCCCAAGGAGCGACCGGTGCGCTGCTGCGGTCTCTCCTCGCGGCCCGACGCGCACGCGTCGCCCTGGCCGCGCTCCTCCTGCTGCTCCAGCAGGCCGCCGTCCAGGCCGGGCCCCTCCTCGTCGCGTACGCCATCGACCGCGGCGTACCCGCCTTCCAGCGGCACGACTACGGGCCGCTCATCGCCGTCGCCACCGGGTACGCCGTGTGCGCGCTCGGCGCCGGCCTGCTCCAGTACTCCTTCATCCGGACCTCCGCCCGCGTCAACCAGGACGTCCTCCTCGACCTGCGCGGCCGGATCTTCCGCCACGCCCAGGCCCTGAGCGTCGACTTCCACGAGCGCTACACCTCCGGCCGGTTGATCTCCCGCTCGACCACCGACGTGGAGTCCCTGCGGGAGCTGCTCAGCGAAGGGCTCCAGGAGCTGATCACGGTCGTCCTCGCCTTCGTCTACATCTCGGCCATGCTGCTCTGGCTGGACCTCGGGCTCGGCGCGCTCGCCGTGCTCTCCTTCGTACCGCTGTATCTGCTGGTACGCCGCTACCGGCGCCGCGTCGCCGTCGTCTTCCGCACCCGCTCCACCCTGATCGCCGCGGTCATCGTGAAGTTCGCGGAGACGATGAACGGCATCCGCCCGGTGCGCGCGTTCCGGCGCGAGCGCGCCAATGACGTGGAGTTCCGGCGCCTCAACCACCGCCATGAGCGCAGCAACGGCGACGGCATGCTGGAGATGGCGCGCTATGTCATCGGCTCCCGGCTCGTCGCCAACACCGCCGTCGCCGGGATCGTCCTCTGGGGCGCGTACCGCGTCGCCTCCGGCACCCTCGCGCTCGGCGTGCTGGCCGCCGCCGTGCTGTATCTGCGGCGGCTGTACGACCCGATCGACCGACTCGGGATGTTCCTCAACTCCTATCAGTCCGCGGCCGCCTCGCTCGAGAAGATCGCTGGTCTGCTGGCCCAGACGCCGTCCGTACCGGAGGCGCGGGATCCCAAGGGCCTGCCCGTACCCCACAGTGACCACCCGGGCCGCGAGGTCGCCTTCGAAGGCGTCCGCTTCGCCTACCGCACCGGCGGCGAGGTGCTGCCCCGCTTCGACCTGACGATCCCGGCCGGCCAGACGGTCGCCGTCGTCGGCTCGACCGGCGCGGGCAAGTCCACGCTGGCCAAGCTGCTGGCCCGCTTCTACGATCCCACCGAGGGCCGGGTCCTCCTCGACGGCGTCGAGCTGCGCGATCTGGCCACGCCCGAACTGCGGCGCGGGGTCGTGATGGTGACGCAGGAGGCGTTCCTGTTCTCCGGGACGGTCGCGGAGAACATCGCGATCGGACGGCCGGACGCTTCGCGTGCTGAGATCGAGCGCGCCGCCAAGGCTATCGGCGCGCACGATTTCATCAGCGGCCTGCCGGACGGCTACGACACCGACGTACGCAAACGGGGCGGCCGGATCTCGGCCGGCCAGCGCCAACTGGTCGCATTCGCCCGCGCGCTGCTCGCCGACCCGGCGGTGCTGATCCTCGACGAAGCGACGAGCTCGCTCGACATCCCGGGCGAACGGGCGGTGCAGCGGGCGATGGACACGGTGCTGCACGGGCGTACGGCTGTCGTGATCGCGCACCGGCTGTCGACGGTGGAGATCGCGGACCGGGTGCTGGTGATGGAGCACGGGCGGATCGTGGAGGACGGGTCACCGGCCGAACTCATCGGCGGGGAGGGGCGGTTCGCGGATCTGCACCGGGCATGGCGGGACAGCCTGGTCTGACGTGGCCTGTCAGCCGAGGGCGCGGTCGAGGTTGAACGCGGCGCTGATCAGTGAGAGGTGGGTGAACGCCTGTGGGAAGTTGCCGAGCTGTTCGCCGGTCAGTCCGATTTCCTCGGCGTACAGGCCGACGTGGTTGGCGTAGGTAAGCATCTTCTCGAAGGCCAGCCGGGCCTCCTCCAGCCGTCCGGCGCGGGCGAGCGCCTCGACGTACCAGAAGGAGCAGATCGAGAAGGTGCCCTCGGCCCCCCGGAGGCCGTCCGGGCTGGCTTGGGAGTCGTAGCGGTAGACCAATGAGTCGGAGACCAGGTCCGCGGTGAGCGCGTCCAGCGTCGCGAGCCATTTGGGGTCGGTGGGTGAGATGAATTTGGCCATCGGCATCATCAGCACAGAGGCGTCGAGTACGCGGGCGTCGAGGTGCTGAACGAACGCCCCTCGTTCAGGGCTCCAGCCGCGTTGCATGATTTGCCGGTAGATCGCATCGCGGCTCTGCCGCCACCGGGGGAGGTCCGCGGGCAGGCCGCGCCGGTTCGCCATCCGGATGGCTCGTTCTATCGCCACCCAGCTCATCAGCCGCGAATACAGATAGCTCCTGCGTCCCCCGCGCGTTTCCCACACGCCGTCGTCGGCCTGGTCCCAGTTGTCGCAGAGCCAGTCCACCAGTACACCGATCTCCTCCCACCGATCGCTGCTGATGGGTTGTCCCCACTTGTCGTACAGATACACGGAGTCGATGAGCGCTCCGTAGATGTCCAGCTGGAGCTGGCCGGTGGCGGCATTTCCCACCCGCACCGGGGCGGACCCCATGTAGCCCTCGAGGTGGGGCAGCTCAAGCTCGGGCAGCTCGCCGCGCCCGTCGATGCCATACATGATCTGCAGCGGACCCGCGGGACCGCTGCCACGCATGATGCCCCGCTCGGACAGGAAGCCCATGAACGCCTCGGCCTCTCCGGTGAAGCCCAGCCTGAGCATGGCGTAGACGCAGAAGGCGGCGTCCCGGACCCACACGAACCGGTAGTCCCAGTTGCGCTCGCCGCCGACCAGCTCGGGCAGGCTGGTCGTCGGGGCAGCCACGATCGCACCCGTCGGCGCGTAGGTGAGCAGCTTCAGCACGAGCGCGGAGCGGTGCACCATCTCGCGCCACCGTCCCTGGTAGCGCGAACCGGCCAGCCAGTCGCGCCAGAACCTGACTGTCGTCTCGAACTGGTCCTCCGCCTCGGCCTCGGGACAGGCCCGCGGGACGACGTCATCACTGATCTGGTCGAGGGCGAACACCGCGGACTCGCCTTCGAGGAGCTTGAAGCGCGACCGCACGTCCAGGCCGTCGCACTCCAGCGGCGCGGTGGCGGTCAGCCCCAACGACAGACTCTCGGACCGGAACATCGCATAGTTGCCCTGCAGCTGCGCGGAATGCGGTTCGGCCCCGTAGCCGAAGCGGGGAGCCACCCGCGCTGTGAACGGAAGCGATCCCCGAACGCAGATCACCCGCCGGATCAGCCGGTGCCGGGCCGCCGCGCCCGAGTCGTCCTTGACCGGCATGAAGTCCTGGATCTCCGCCACCCCGTCGGAGGCGAAGAACCGGGTGATGAGGACGTTGGTGTCGGGAAAGTAGAACTGCCGGGTTCGCGTGGGCACTTCGGCGGCCAGCTCGAACGATCCGCCCCGGTTCGTGTCCAGAATGGAGGCGAACACGCTCGGCGAGTCAAAGCGTGGGCAGCAGTACCAGTCGATGGTGCCGTTGGTGCCCACGAGGGCCGCGGTGTGAAGATCGCCGATAAGGCCGTGCTCGGCGATCGGCAGATAGGGCGAGAGGCCCTCTCGTCCGAATCCGGGGTTCGCCATATCGGCCTCCCTACGACCGCAGGGCGCATAGTGCGTACACGTGATACTAGATCTCCACGGCCGCGGATGCCATCGCAGCCCAGTGGCGCTCCAGAATGACATCACAGGGTCTGACCTGGCATGACGCTACTCAGGACCGGGGCTTCGGCAAGATCGGCGGCTTTCTCCTGTCCTGCGGAGCGAACCTTGCCGAAGAAGTCCCTGAGCGTGGTCTCAGCCGGCGCGCAGCGGGACGACGGCCTCCCCTTTGCGTCCGGGGCGGGTGCTGCCAAGGATGATCCCGATCTTGGTCATGGGTATCCCTCTGTGACTTTCCGCTGATCGATACGCCCGAGGTGATCATCGGCAGGGGATCGAGCACCGCCCGAAACCGTGGCCCGCAAGATCACGGCGGCGCTCAAGGACCTCAGCGCGACCCGCTTCGATCTGAGGTACGGGATGAACGGAATGCCTCACAGCGCACTCATGACCAACATCGAGCTGTTCGGCACCAAGGTGGCACCGCTGGTATGCGAGATGGTGGGCTCCTGACCCCACGAGCGCCGGCCGCGACCGCCTACCGTGGAGTTCATGACCGACTCGACGCCCGACGTGATCCTGGTGCCGGAGCTGTATACCGGCTACCCCGAGGTGGCTTTCGGCGGCTTTGTCGCAGGCGTGCTGGCTGAGCGGTCCGGGGCGAAGACCGTACGAGTGGACTTCCGCGGCCCCGTGCCGGTCGGGGTGCCCGTGCGGATCGCCGGAACGGCGGACGGTGGCTGCGAGTTGGGCGACACCGGGCGGCCGCTCGCGATGGCCGCCCCTGCCGAACTGGACCTCGACGCTCCGGCAGCGCCGAGCTGGGACGAGTCGGTCGCCGCTGCCGAGGCGTTCCGGGCCGCGCCGCCCGCCGGGCTCGTCGACTGCTTCGGCTGCGGCCTGGACCGTACGCCCGACCGCGGACTGCGCCAGCACTGCACCCCGGTGCCAGGACGGGACGTGGTGGCCTGCGGCTGGACCCCGGATCCGGCGCTCGCGGACCCGGACGGCCTGCTCCCGCCCGAGCTGGTCTGGGGCGCTCTGGACTGCCCGGGCAACTGGGCGGGCCGGCTGCTCGGCACCCAGCGCCCGGGCGCGGTGACAGCGTCCCTCACGGGCACGCTCCTGCGCCCGGTCGCCGCGGCGGCACCGCACATCTCGTACGCGTGGGTCCTTGACGAGTCGGGCCGCAAGCACACACTGGGCGTGGCACTGGCAACGGTCGACGGCGAGTTGTGCGCCGTGGCCGAGGCCCTGTGGCTGGACCCGAGGCCCGCGGCCTGACGCATCCCGACACGCACGCGCGAGGACACCGGTACGCCCTCGACGGATGGCACGGAACTGGCCACAGTTCGATGTGATCACCGCGACCGGAAGCCGTCCCTTGCTCAACACCCTTTTCACACAGTCGAGTTCGAGCGCATCTTGAAACCCGTTCTATTTCGGGCTCCGGTGAACCCTCGCCGGCATCGCGGCAATGATCGACGAAACGTCCGCTTAACGAACATGACCAATCGGGCAGCGAACGATTTCCGGCCAACTTCTTGACGCGCCCCTGACATAAGCCGTTCAGGGCTGTCACTCTTCCTCCGATCCACGCTCCACACGCCCGACACGCTCCGCATGCTCTGCCCGGCCGACCTCACCCAGTCGCCCGGTACCCCCCTCGCAGAAGGAGTTCGCGTGAGACCCACGCATCGCCGGCGCACCACCGCGACCGGAGCTCTTATAGCCACCGCTGCCCTCCTCGCGGTCGGATTCCAGACAGGCACCTCCTCAGCCGACCCGACGCGGGCCGCCGCGCCGGCGGCGGCGAAAGCGGGGAAGGCCGACCCCGGCGCCCTGCCGCTGAACCTGACCCCCGCCCAGCGCGCCGAGCTGATCCGCAAGCAGAGCGCCACCACGGCGGCCACCGCCAAGGAACTGGGCCTGACCGCCCAGGAGAAGCTCGTCGTCCGGGACGTCACCCAGGACCGCGACGGCACCACGCACACCCGTTACGAGCGCACCTACGCCGGACTCCCCGTGCTGGGCGGCGACTTGGTGGTCGCCGAGACCAGGGCGGGCGCGACCGAGTCGGTCACCAAGGCGTCCAGGTCGGCCCTCAAGAACGTCGACACCAGCGCCGACATCGCCCCGGCCACCGCCGAGAAGCAGGCGCTGGGCGCGGCCAGGGCGGAGGGCTCGGCGAAGACCAAGGCCGACCGCGCGCCGCGCAAGGTGGTCTGGCTGGCGCAGGACGCGCCGACTCTCGCGTACGAGACGGTCGTCGGCGGCATCCAGCACGACGGCACCCCGAACGAGCTGCACGTCGTCACCGACGCGACGACGGGCAAGAAGCTCTTCGAGTGGCAGGCCGTCGAGAACGGCACCGGCAACACGCAGTACAGCGGCCAGGTGACGCTCGGCTCCACGCAGTCGGGATCGACGTACAACCTGACCGACGGCGGCCGCGGCAACACCAAGACGTACAACCTCAACCGCGGCACCTCGGGCACCGGCACCCTGTTCTCGGGCCCCGACGACGTCTGGGGCAACGGCCAGGCCTCCGACCTGGAGACCGCGGGTGCCGATGCCGCGTACGGCGCCGGGATCACCTGGGACTACTACAAGAACGTGCACGGCCGCTCCGGCATCCGCGGCGACGGCGTCGGCGCGTACTCCCGGGTGCACTACGGCAACAACTACGTCAACGCGTTCTGGCAGGACAGCTGCTTCTGCATGACGTACGGCGATGGCTCGGGCAACGCCAAGCCGCTCACCTCGATCGACGTGGCGGCGCACGAAATGACCCACGGCGTCACCTCCGCCACCGCGAAGCTCGTCTACAGCGGCGAGTCCGGCGGTCTCAACGAGGCGACGTCCGACATCTTCGCCGCCGCGGTCGAGTTCTACGCCAACAGCGCCCAGGACAAGGGTGACTACCTGGTCGGCGAGAAGATCGACATCAATGGAGACGGCACCCCGCTGCGCTACATGGACAAGCCGAGCAAGGACGGCGCGTCCAAGGACGCCTGGTACTCGGGCATCGGCAATATCGACGTCCACTACTCCTCGGGCCCGGCGAACCACTGGTACTACCTGCTCTCCGAGGGCAGCGGCGCCAAGACCATCAACGGCGTCAACTACGATTCGCCGACCTCCGACGGTCTGCCCGTTACCGGCATCGGCCGGGACAAGGCCTCGCTGATCTGGTTCAAGGCGCTCACCACGAAGTTCAACTCCACGACGAACTACGCGGCAGCCCGCACCGGCACCATCGCGGTCGCGACGGAGCTGTACGGAGCAACCAGCGCCGAGGTCAAGGCCGTGACCGACGCGTGGGCCGGCATCAACGTCGGCGCCCGCCCCGGCGGCGGCGACCCCGACCCGGGCACCGTATTCGAGAACACCGCTGACGTCGCCATCCCGGACAACGGCGCCGCGGTCACCTCGTCGGTCAGCGTCACCGGCCGCACGGGCAACGCCCCGAGCGCCCTCAAGGTCGGCGTGGACATCGTCCACACCTGGCGCGGTGACCTGGTCGTCGACCTGGTAGCCCCGGACGGAACGGTGTACAACCTGAAGCCGTTCAGCTCTTCCGACTCGGCGGACAACGTCCAGGCGACCTACACGGTCAACGCCTCCTCCGAGGTCGCCAACGGCACCTGGAAGCTGCGCGTCCAGGACAAGGCGGCGTACGACACCGGCTACATCAACAGCGTCAAGCTCACCTTCTGAGCCTTGTCGCAAGGAGCTGCCCGGGGGCCGAGCCCCCGGGCAGTTCCGCGTCAAGCGGGGTTGTTCGCGTGCGTCAGCGTCTCCCATGCCACGAACAGGTTGTTGGAGCCCGCCGGCCGCTGCTGCTCCGTGAGGCGCTGGGTGTTGCTCATGCCGAAGCCCATGCGGTTGTGCAGCGCGTTGAATCCGACCTCGGTGACCGGGCCGAGCCTGTCCTTGAGGCTGCCGTTGCAGAGGTTACCGGGCACGGGCTCGCCCAGCTGGTACTTGGCGTGCAGGCCCAGCGCGTGGCGCAGCCGGTCGGCGATCTCCGGGTAGAGGTCCTGGCCCTGGATTCGGCTGGTCTCGGCGATGTGCGAGATGGCGGAGAGTCCGTATCCGGTGTGGGTGAGGTCGCGGCAGGTCTCCTGGCTGAGGCCGTTCATGAAGGTCGACTGGCCCTGCCAGTACTTGATGATCTCCTCGCGGGTGTCGAGGCCCGAGCCGGGCGCGGCCTTCGGCAGAGAGCCGTCCGAGGTGAGATAGATGTACGCGGGGACCCGGCCGCGGACCTTGGCCACGGCCTTGTCGTACGCCCCGCGGTCCTCCAGGAAGACCGCGATGCCGATCGCCGCCTCCATCATGCTCAGCTCCCAATTGCCGTTGGAGTGCGAGCCGTTGATCACCTCGGGGAGGTACACATTGCGCAGCATCGTGCCGAAGCGGCCGGAGTTGGGCCAGGAGCTGTACGTGTACCTGACTATCTCGGCGGCCCGCGGCCAGGAGGAGCCGGCCCAGCCGGTCTGCAGCGGGGCGTTGCTGTTGGTGTGGTCCTTGATCACCGCGGACCAGGCGTCCATGATCTCGATCGACTTCTTGGCGTAGCGGCTGTCTCCGCCGATGTACCAGGCAAGTGCCAGGGTGTACGCGGCGATTGCGTCCTCGCGCTCGTCCGTGCAGCCGTAGTTGGGGTTGGAGTACGAACCGCACTCGACGACGGCGCGCGGCCTGGCGGTGCGCGACAGTGAGCCGTACTTGCTCGCGAGCATCTGATCGTAGGCGGACTTCCAGGGCTGGGCACCCGCGTTGACCTTGGCCTTCACAAAGTCGAGCTGGGGGCGGCCGACGAGCACGCCGGGGTGGGTGAAGTTCGCGGGCGCGGCGGCCTGTTGGGCGGTGTCCTTCACCGCCGAGGCCGGGGCTATGAGCACCGCGGCCAGCACTGTGGCCAGTGCCGTGGCGAGGGCGAGCAGGAGCGCTTTGGGTCTGCGCAGGGCGCGTGATCCGGTACGCATGGGGGGCCTTCCGGTGGGGGGTGCTCTCCAACTGGGTTCACCCATATGAACGTTGGGCGTGGGGGTGAACACCGCAGTGAGTCAGGAAGCTAAAGGCATCCCATGGGCACGTCAAGGCTCAGAGTTCAAGGCGTGAAAAGAGTCCATGCAAAAGGCGGCGTGGTGGTGCACCCGCACCACCACGCCGCCCTCCCCCTCCTCAGCGCATCAGCACTCCCGCGCCCTCCCCCGTCGCCTCCGTCGGCAGCGCCACCAGACCCAGGTCCGCGCTGGCCGCAAGCAGCGGGTGAGCCGGCAGGATGCGCACCGTGTAGCCGAAGGGGCCCGTGCGGTCCAGCGAGAGCGGCCCCTCGTAGACCCAGCGGCCCTCCAGGTCCGGGCCGCCCGCCGGCTTCAGCGGGGATGTCTGGGCGTCAGCGATCGCGTCGTCGGAGTCGACGCGGCCGGCCACCGCCTGCACATCCACGTCGTCCGGCTGGAGTTCGCCGAGGGCGACCCGCACCCGCAGCGCGAGCGTCGCGCCCAGCTCCGCCGTGCCCTCCGCCGCGGCCTCCTCCAGGGCCTCCACATGGTCGACGGACACCTGTGGCCAGGCCACCCGCACCCGTGCCTTCCAGGCCGCCAGTTCCCGTGCCGCGTCCGCGTCCATGGACCGGTGGGCCCGCGCGGCTGGGGCGTACAACCGCTCCACGTACTCCCGCACCATGCGGCCCGCGAGCACCTTGGGTCCGAGCGTGGTCAGCGTGCGCCGGACCATCTCGATCCAGCGCTGCGGCAGCCCGCCGGCGCCGCGGTCGTAGAAGCGGGGCGCCACCCGGTTCTCGATCAGCTCGTACAGCGCGCCCGCCTCCAGATCGTCGCGGCGGTCCTCGTCGGTCGCCGAGCCGTCGGCGGTCGGAATCGCCCAGCCGAAGTCCGGCTCGAACCACTCGTCCCACCAGCCGTCCAGCACGGACAGATTGAGGCAGCCGTTGAGCGCGGCCTTCATCCCACTCGTCCCGCACGCCTCCAGGGGACGCAGAGGGTTGTTGAGCCAGACGTCACAGCCGGGATACAGCTTCTGCGCCATCGCCATGCCGTAGTCCGGCAGGAAGACGATCCGGTGCCGCACCCGCGGATCGTCCGCGAACCGCACGAGCTCCTGTACGAGACGCTTGCCGCCGTCGTCCGCCGGGTGCGCCTTGCCCGCGACGACGATCTGGATCGGCCTGGTCGGATGCAGCAGCAGTTCCATCAGCCGGTCGCGGTCGCGCAGCATCAGGGTGAGCCGCTTGTACGAGGGGACCCGGCGGGCGAAGCCGATGGTGAGCACGTCGGGGTCCAGCACCCCGTCGATCCAGCCCAGTTCCGCGGCGCCCGCGCCGCGCTGCCGCCAGGAGGCCCGCAGCCGGTCCCGTACCTCCATGACCAGCTGTTCGCGCAGCTCGCGGCGGAGCTCCCAGATGTCGTTGTCCGGGATGTCGGCGACGGAGTCCCAGCGTTCGGAGCCGCCGACGGACAGGGCGTCCTCGGTCCGGCTCGTGCCGATCTGGCGCGCGCCGAGCCGGAACACCTCCGGGGCCACCCAGGTCGGCGCGTGCACACCGTTGGTGACGGAGGTGATGGGCACCTCCTCGGCGTCGAAGCCGGGCCACAGGCCGGCGAACATACCGCGGCTGACGGCACCGTGCAGGGTGGAGACGCCGTTGGCGCGCTGGGCCAGCCGCAGGCCCATCACCGCCATGTTGAACAGGTTGGCCTCGCCGCCCGGATAGGTCTCCATGCCGAGCTGGAGCACCTTCTCGACCGGCACTCCGGCCAGTTCCCCGCGCTCCCCGAAGTGCCGGGCGACGAGCTCGCGGTCGAAGCGGTCGATCCCGGCGGGGACCGGGGTGTGGGTGGTGAACACGGTCCCGGCGCGCACGGCCTCCAGCGCGGAGTCGAAGTCCAGGCCCTGGCCGCCGCTTTCGGAGGGCTCCCCCAGTTCGCGGATGCGTTCCAGGCCGAGGAAGCCGGCGTGTCCCTCGTTGGTGTGGAACACCTCGGGGGCCGGATGGCCGGTCAGGCGGCAGTAGGTCCGCACCGCACGTACGCCCCCGATCCCCAGCAGCATCTCCTGCAGCAGCCGGTGCTCGCTGCCGCCGCCGTACAGCCGGTCGGTGACATCGCGCTCGCCAGGGCCGTTCTCCTCGACGTCCGAGTCGAGCATCAGCAGTGGTACGCGGCCGACCTTCGCCACCCAGATGTGGGCGTGCAGCGAGCGCCCGCCGGGCAGCGCGAGCGACACCCGGGCGGGTGTCCCTTCGGACTCCCGCAGCAGGCTGACCGGCAGCTCGTTGGGGTCGAGGAGGGGGTAGTGCTCCTGCTGCCAGCCGTCGCGGGACAGCGACTGGCGGAAGTAGCCGTGGCGGTAGAGCAGCCCGACGCCGATCAGCGGTACGCCGAGGTCGCTCGCGGCCTTGAGATGGTCGCCGGCGAGGATGCCGAGGCCGCCGGAGTACTGGGGCAGTGCGGCGGTGACGCCGAACTCGGGCGAGAAGTAGGCGACCGCTGCCGGGAATTCGGGCCCGGTGGGGCCGCTGTCCCCGGCGGAGCCGCTGTGTGTCTGGTACCACCTGCGCCCGTGCAGGTAGTCGTCCAGGTCATCGGCGACGGCGGCCAGTCTGCGCAGAAATCGGCGGTCTCCGGCCAGTTCTGCCAGCCGGACGGCGGACGCGGACCCGAGCAGCCGCACGGGGTCGCCTCCTGCCGCCTGCCACCCCTCGGGGTCGACAGCCTGGAAGAGGTCACGGGTCTCGGTGTGCCAGGACCAGCGCAGATTGCGCGCTAGGTCGCTGAGCGGTCGGAGCGGTTCGGGGAGGACGGGGCGGACGGTGAATCGACGAATGGCCTTCACGGGTCCCACCTTCGCAGGGGAGGTACACATCCGAGGGGACGCACGACGGTGTGCGCCTCTCCGTCACCCACAGACGGTAGTGCCAGCCCTGCCCCCGCAACCACGGCGCACGGCCGTCCGGCGGATTCCCGCCGGGGCATTCAGCGTGGCGCGCGCACCGTCGGACCGTAGGGAGAGCCCTGGTTGACGCTCTGCGGGTCGAACGCCCCGGTGGCCGCGTACCGGGCGGCGATCTCGTCCAGTTCCGACTGCGGGATCACCTCGTGGATGTCGGTGAAACCGCCGGGGGCGCGCTCGTGGGCGAGGCTGATGACGACCTCGGGGCCCAGCTGCCGATTGGCCCGCTGAAGCTCTGTCATGGCGGGCCTGCGCCAGGCCTCGTACGCGGCGAGTGCGTCGGCCGGGTCGGCGTGCAGGGCCATGGCATGCGCGAGGGCGCGGCCGTCGACGATGGACTGGGTCGCGCCGTTGGAGCCGATCGGGTACATGGCGTGGGCGGCGTCGCCGATCAGCGTCGTACGGCCGAGGGACCAGCGCGGCAGCGGCTCGCGGTCCACCATCGGGTACTCGAAGGCCCCCTCGGCAGCCCGGAGCACTTCAGGGACGCTGACGCCGTCGAAGTCCCAGCCCTCGTAGTGGTGCAGGAATTTGGCGACCGGCACCGGCCGGTTCCAGTCTCCGCGCGTAGCGTCGTCGACGGATTCGGCAGGCATCGCGAGCGCCCAGTTGACCAGCACCTCGCCGGTGTCCGTGGCGGGCTCGGTCATCGGGTAGACGACGGCCTTTTGGCGGTCGTCACCCGCGATGAACATGAAGGTGCCGCTCCGGTGGGCGGGCAGCGAGGAGACGCCGCGCCACACGAGCATGCCGTTCCACGGCGGTTCGCCCTCGCCCGGGTTGAGGGCCGCGCGGACCGTCGAGCGGATGCCGTCGGCGCCGATGAGGACGTCCGGTTCGAGGGACGCCTTGCCGCGGCGGGCGCCGTCGCGGTGCTCCAGCTGGACCCGGGGGCGCCCGTCGGGGAGCGGTTCGAGGCCGGTGACCTTGACGCCGCCCACCAGGGCGCTGGGGCCGAGCCGGGTGCGTACCGCGTCGGCCAGCGCGAGCTGGAGTTCGCCGCGCTGGATGGAGAGCTGCGGCCAGTGGTATCCGGCGCCGAGGCCGCGCGGCTCGCGGGAGATCAGGCCGCCGCTGCGGTGGTAGTAGCGCAGCTCGCGGGTGCGTACGGCGCGTTCTTCGAGGCGGTCGAGGAGGCCGAGCGCGTCGAGTTCGCGTACCGCGTTGGGCATGATGTTCAGCCCGGCGCCGACCGGGTGGATCTCGCAGGCCGCCTCGACGACGGTGATGCGCTCGAATCCGGCGGTGTGCAGGGCGAGTGCGGCGGTGAGCCCGGCTATTCCACCGCCGGCGATCATGATGTGGGTCATGGGTGTCGGACCTCCTGGGACGGTCAGGCAGCGGGGGTGCGCGGCCGCTCGACGGAGCGGCGTACGAGGGTCTCGTTGTCCCGGGTCAGGTCGAGCACCGAGCGCAGCAGCGCGATCGGGGCGCCACCGCTGCCCACGTCGTACAGCCGTACCTCGTCGCTGTACGCCTTGCGGGCGATGGTCATATGACGGGCGCGGAAGGTCTTGAGGATGCGCAGCACGCGGGCGAGGGAGACTGCGGACGCGGCGAGCTGCGGGGGCAGCCGGTCGGTCGCCTCCCAGCTGACGGCGGCGGACAGCTTGGAGACGGCGGAGGTGCCGCCCTTGTGCTCGGCGTAGTGGGCGCGCCAGGACGGGAGGCTGTACTGCACCGAATCGTCGAGGAAGGCGTCGTAGGCGGGATTGCTGCGGTCGCACTGCCACAGCGTCAGATCGACCAGCCAGAGGGGCACCTGGGCGGCGGCGGGGCCGAGGTAGTCGACGCCCGCGATGTCGATCTCCTCGAAATAGGAGCGCATCTCCCGCGCGAAGAAAGCCGGGGAGACATTGGCGACGGTGAAGTCGATGGAGTCGACCATGGACTGCACATGCTGGGCGGTGCGGTCGAGAGCGAGGGCGAAGCCCGGGTCGTACGGTTCGAGGCGGGCGAGCTCCGCGCAGGTGTCGAGCGATGCGACCAGGCTGGGGAAGACCATCCGGACCGCGTCCTGGAGACTGCTCTCCATCGGGTCGCCGGTGTACATCCGCCGCCGGGCGCCGAGGGGGTTCCACGTCGTGTAGTGGTGCACCGTGTCGCGCGGCACCATGTCGGTGCGCCGGCCCAGCTCTTCGAGCACCGGCAGGACTTCGGGCACGGCGGCGACGGGCTCGACGCCGTGCCGTTTGAGCGAGCCGAGGAGGATCCCCAGGTCGCGCATGGCGGCGAGCGCGTCGGTGATGGCGAGGGCGGCGACCCGGTCCGGGTCGGGCACCAGGGTGCGCAGGGCGACGGTGAGCGCGGGCGCATCGGCGTCGGCGTTCATACCGGGCAGCGCGGCGAGCAGGGCGTCGGCGCCGAGCGGGTCGGCCGCGCATATCTCGGCTATCCGGTAGCGCGGTTCGCCGTGCAGATCGAGACCGGGCGCGACAAGGTCGTACAAGGTCAACGGAATGCCCCCCTCGGGCAACATCGGTTCATTGGGTGGGATGCGGGCCTGGTGGCGTAACGCGGTCACCGGACGCTTTCGCCGCATGCGTACACGTACACCGCACGCTCTCGCCGCACACGGTCACTCCACGGCGCCGCCCACAGGGTCCTGGCGCCGTGGCGCCATCGCGGGCACGGGCAGCCGCAGCCGTACGGAAAGCAGGGTGGCCAGGGCCGCGAAGACGGCCCCGGCCAGCAGCGCGGAACGGAAACCGGAGGTCTGGGCAGCGGCCGACGATCCGCCTGAGGCGGTGGCGACGGCCACCAGGACGGCGAGTCCGAGCACCGAGCCGAACTGCTGGCTGGTGTTGATGAGTCCGGAGGCGAGCCCGGTCTCCTTGGGCGCGGCCTCGGCGGTGGCGGCCACATTGGTGGTGACCATGACGAGCGGCAGAGCGACGCCGAGGACCAGACTGGGCGCGAGGACGGTACCGGCGAAGGTGCCGTCGGCGGTGAGCGCGAGCGCCAGCCACACCATGCCGGCGAAGAGCAGTGCGAAGCCGAGCGTCATGGTGGATCTGAGCCCGATCCTGAAGATGAGGCGGCCGGTCTGGGGCGCGACGGCGACGACGACGAGTGACAGCGGCAGCAGTCCGAGGCCGCCGGTCAGCGGGGACTGTTCGAGCACCCTCTGCAGATAGAGGCTGACCAGGAAGAACATCGGGAAGAGCGCCATCTGGGCGAGCGCGCTGAGGATGTTGGCGTCGCGCAGCGCGGGCCGCCGCAGTACGGCGGGCGGCACGAGTGGGTGGGCGATCCTCGATTCCAGTACAGCGAAAGCTGCCAGCAGCACGAGGCCGGCGCCGCCCGCGGCGAGGGTGCGGGCACTGGTCCAGCCCCACTCGCCCGCGCCGACGAGTGCGTAGGCGACGAGCCCGAGGCCGCCGGTGGCGGTGAGCGCGCCGCCGAGGTCGAAGCCGGGCTGTGCGCTGCGCGTCCCCCCGTCGAGAAGGCGCAGTGCGAGCAGCCCGAGCACCAGCCCGACGAGCACATTGAGCCAGAACGTGGAGCGCCAGCCGAGCAGATCGGTGAGTACGCCGCCGAGGACGGTGCCCAGCACGCCGCCGAGTCCGCCCATCGCGGCGAACGCGCCGAGGGCCTTGTGCCGCCCTGGCCCGTCCGGGAAGAGGCCCAGCAGCAGCGCGAAGGCGGCCGCGGCGGCGAGGGCGGCCCCCACGCCCTGTGCGGACCGCGCGGCGATCAGCGTGCCCGCCGTCCCGGCGAGGCCGCCGGCCGCGGACGCGGCGGCGAGCAGGCCGAGTCCGGTGAGGTAGAGCCGCCGGTGGCCGAGGAGATCGGCCGTGCGGCCGCCGAGCAGCAGCAGCCCGCCGAAGGTGATCAGGTAGGCGTTGGCGACCCAGGAGAGCCCGGCCGAGCCGGAGCCGAGGTCGTCGCCGACCGACGGCAGCGCGACGTTGATGATCGCGGTATCCATGATCAGCAGCAGCTGGGTCGAGGCGAGCAGCGCGAGCGCGGCGCCCGGCCGGGCCGAGGTCACCGGCCGGTCCCCAGGTCCTGTCCGGTTCCTAGGCCGTAGCCGTCGAGACAGTCCTGGGCCAGCTGCTCGCAGCTATCGGCGCCGCCCGCCCGCGTCTGCATGGCCAGATAGACGTGCGGGGCGCCGTGGTAGAAGCGCTCGTACTGCTCATGGCGTCCGGCGAACTCCGAACCGAGCGCGTCCCAGACCAGTTTGAGCAGCTTGATCCGGTCCTCGGCAGAGGTTCCGGGCGCGCGCAGATACTCCCTCACGACGGGCCCGAGCTCGGGGTGGAGCAGATCCCCGGCGGACGCCGGCAGCTGGATGATCCCGCCGCCCGCCAGCAGCTTGATCTCCTGGACCGCGCGCGGGTACAGCTCGCCGGCCATGATGCGCTGGGCGAAGGAGATCTCCTGGCCCGGCATGACGCCGCCGCGGCCGCCGTCGACCTGTTCGCAGTCGGCCTCGGCGGCCAGCACGAAGGCCTTGGCCTGGGCAACCATGCCGAGCAGCCGACCGACCGCCTGGGTGACGGGCGGCAGTTGGTACGTCTTGTTGGTGCGGGTCAACAGGATGGCGAGACCGGTGAGGAATTCGAGCTTGGTCCAGAAGCGGGTGGCCGCCTGGTGACCGAAGTTGAGGTAGGCAGGGGTCTGCCACCACATCGCGGCGGTCGCCTCGACGTTGCGGTAGGTCAGCACCCGCTCCCACGGTACGAAGACGTCGTCGCACACCAGCAGCGCGTCGTTCTCGTCGAAGCGGGAGGAGAGCGGGTTGTCGAAGACGCTGCGGGCCTGTGCCTCGTACGACGTACGCGAGACGAACTTCAGGCCGGGTGTGTCGACGGGCACCGAGAAGCACAGCGCGTGCTCCGCGTCCTCGGGGGCCAGCGGCTCGATCGTGCCGACGATCACCTCGTCGGCGAAGACCGCGCCGGTGCCGATCATCTTGGCGCCGCGCACCACGATGCCGCCGTCCTTCTCGGCGACGACCCGCACCACGAGGTCGTCGTCTCCTTCGCCGGACTGAGGGTTGCTGATGGTGAAGGCCGAGTACAGGTCGCCCTCGGCGAGCCTGCGGTGGTACGCGAGAGCGTTCTCGGCGCCGTCGAAGGAGTCGGTGGTGAACAGCTGGGGCACGGCGGCGAAGCCCGCGGCGCCGCCCGCCATGTAGTCGGGCGTACGGCCCAGGAAGCCGAAGCTCGACTCGGCCCACAGCTTGTATGCCCTGCGCCGTGCGACCAGGTCTTCGTAACTGCGGGGAACGGCGAAGGCGCGATGTACCCCGCCGGAGGTGAGCACATCGCGGTGCTCGGAGTCGTGTGCCAGGTCGTAGAGGTGCGCGATCGACGCCGCGGTGTTGCGGAAAGCGTGGTGCCGTGTGACGTCCTTGACCCGTTCGCCGTCGAGCCACACCTCGCGCCCGTCACACAGCGATTCGAGGTATTCCTGGCCGGACCTGGTCAACGTCTCTCCTCAAACGGCGCAAGCGGAAGGGCTCTCGACTCGGTCGAGCCTGTCTCCCGCCGAGGACGCAGGGCAATGAACGACCGTCCAGCGGTGATTAAGAACCGGCCAGTCATGCAGCTGAGGGGCTTCCCGATCGGTACTCGCCCGGCGTCATCCCGTACCACTTGCGGAAGGCGAGGTGGAAGCCGACGGCGCTCTGGTAGCCGACGCGCTCCGGCACTGCCGACTGGGGCAGCGAGGTCTCGCCGAGCAGCCGGGCCGCCTCCTGCATCCGACGCCCGGTCAGATGCCTGGCGGGCGCCTCGCCGACGAGCTCCCTGAAGGCGGCGGTGAACGCGGAGCGGGACATGCCGACCTCGCGGGCGAGCGACTCGATGGTCCAGGGCTCCGCGAACCGGGTCGCGATGATCACCATCGCCTTGCTGATGCCGGGATGGCGCAGCACGGGCAGCGCGGAGGGATTGTCGGCCAGTTCGCGCAGCAGCGGTCGCAGTGCGAGCACCAGCGCCATCTCGAAGGCGCGCAGCGTGACCAGCCGGTCGCCGGGGCCGACCGGGCGGTCGGTGGCCGCGAGCAGCCGCAGCGTGTCGCGCAGCAGCGGCTCCTTGTCCACCTGGGAGCCGTCGAGCACCAGCGCCCAGGGCAGCGCCTGGTAGAGGCCGGTGGCCGCGGACGCGTCGTAGTGCAGCCCGGCGCAGAGCAGCCGGCTCTCCGGCCCCTCCCCCTCGATCCTGATCTCGCCGGAGGTGCCGGGCGCCCGCTCGGGGAGTACGGCGCCGAGCGCGACGCCCCGCCGGTCGGGCCGGTCGGAGAGCCGGTGGGCCGTGCCGGTCGGGAAGAGGGCGAGGTCGCCTGCGTGCAGTTCGAGCGGGTTCTGGTCCTCGCCGGTGATCCAGCAGCCGCCCTCGGTGATGAAGTGGAGGACGGCGCAGCTCTGTTCAGCGTCGCCCTCGATGGCCCAGGGAGCGCTGACGTGCCATCGGCTGTCGAAGACCCCGGTCAGACGCAGGGGTTTCAGCAGCTCGCTGAGGAGGTCATCGCTTTCGCTGTCCGTCGCTTCCATTGGACGATCCTTCAACCTCCGCCCCGGTTTGTTAATTGATCGGCCGAACTCACCGACGCGAGCCTGGAAGAGCCGTTCACGGCAGGCAGCCACACCCTATCGAAGGGGCCCTTAAGACACATGTCCGATCACATTCCGATGCGCGTAGCGGTCGTGGGGGCGACCGGCTTCCAGGGCGGTGCGACGGCCCGCCTGCTGGCCGAACGGAAACACCGGGTCCGCACGCTGAGCCGCAAGCCCGCGGCGGACCGCCCGGAGCTCCCCGGTGTCTCTGTCGCCGGCGGCGACCTCGGGCGGTACGAGGATGTGCGCCAGCTCTTCGAAGGTGCCACGCACGCGGCGGTGATGCTGCCGCTGGTGTACCAGGCCGAGAAGGTGATGCGGTACGCCCAGTACATCGCGAAGGCGGCGCGCGAGTCCGGGGTGCGCCGGCTGGTCTACAACGCGAACACCCGCATCCCGGACCGGACCACGAATGTCGCGGCCTTCGAGACCCGCCGGCTCGCCGAGACGGTGTTCCGCGAGAGCCTTGCGCAGAGCGGCGTGGAGGTGGTGGTCGTACGCCCGCCGGTCTATCTGGAGAACCTGTTCAGCCCGTGGAACGGCCCGGCCCTGGTGAACGAGGGCGTGCTCGCCTACCCGCTGCCGGCCGACGCGCCCACCGCGTGGATCTCCCACCGGGACCTGGCCGAGGCGGTCTACGCGGCGCTCACGGTGGATGGGTTGGCGGGCCGCACCTTCGACATCGGCGGCGCACAGACGCTGACGGGCCATGAACTGGCGACGGCGTTCGGTCAGGGCCTCGGGCGCGAGATCCGCTACGTACCGCTGGAGCCACTCGTCTTCGAGCAGGGTCTCTCGCAGATCCTTGGCGCGGAGTCGGCGGCCGGGATTGCGGGGATCTACCACTACATGGCGACGGGCCTGGAGCCGCGTCTGATGGCGGGCGACAAGGGCGTGTCGGCTGGGGCTCTGTCGGTCAAGCCGGCGCCGGTGGACGAGTGGGTGGCGCGCCAGCCGTGGCAGATGTGGTCGGGGGAGCAGTCATGAGGGCGACGAGGAGGCCCGAGCCGAGCTGGGGCGCGGAGCCCAACTGGGGCGCGGTGCTCTGAGGCGGTACGGGCGGTACGAGTGCGGGTGCGGGCCTCGGCGCGAAATGCGTCGGGGCTCGCGTGCTGTCCGGGTCAGCAGAAACAGATCCCGCGCCGCGAAGTGTTGTGCACCCACCTGCGCCCTAGTAGTGCTGCATCCCCCGGGGGACGACCCCCGGACCCCCAGCAGAAACAGATCCCGCGCCGCGAAGTCCTTGTGCACCCACCTACGCCCTAGTAGTTAACAATCCACCGGATTGCCCACCCGAACCCTATGGGAAGGCTCATTCGGTACGCAGGCCACCGCACCCCTCTCAACATTCTTTCCGCCCACCCGAGTGAACGCGGACAGGAGCGGCCATGCCCGCAGCACGCCAGTCGTCGACCGAGCAGCTACAAAGAAGCACCCGTATCCATAAAACGGCACATCCCGCCCAATCCACCCTGCTCGCACAGCCCTCAGGTGATCTCATGATCGGTCGCATCCCCGTCCTGGACGTCCGCCCCCAAGTCGACTGCGGAAGAAGGCCCGCAAAAGCCGTGACCGGTGAGACCTTCCAGGTCACCGCCACCGTGTTCCGCGAGGGCCATGACGCGGTGGCCGCCAACGTCGTCCTGCGCGACCCGAGCGGACGCCCCGGACCCTGGAGCCCCATGCGCGAACTCGCGCCCGGCACCGACCGGTGGGGCGCCGATGTCACGCCGGACTCCGAAGGGCGCTGGACGTACGCCGTCGAGGCCTGGAGCGACCCGGTCGCCACCTGGCGGCACAACGCACAGATCAAGATCCCCGCAGGCATCGACACCGCGCTGGTGCTCGCCGAGGGCGCCGCGCTGTACGAGCGCGCCGCTGCCGGGGTGCCCAAGCGCGACGGCCGGGAGGCCGTGCTCGCCGCCGTCGACGCGCTGCGTGACGAGGCGCGGCCCGCCGCCGCCCGGCTCGCCGCGGCCCTCGCCCCCGACGCCCGCGCCGCGCTCACCCGCCACCCGTTGCGCGAACTGGTCACCGCCTCCCGCCCGTTGTCCCTCATCGTCGAGCGTCGGCGCGCGCTCTTCGGCTCCTGGTACGAGCTGTTCCCGCGCTCCGAGGGCGCCGTCGTCACCGAGGGTGAGCCGCCCGTATCCGGCACCTTCCGAACCGCCGCCGAGCGGCTGCCGGCGGTCGCCGCGATGGGATTCGACGTCGTCTATCTGCCGCCCGTCCACCCCATCGGCACCACCCACCGCAAGGGCGCCAACAACACCCTCTCCCCCAGCGCCCACGATGTCGGCGTCCCCTGGGCCATCGGTTCCGCAGACGGCGGTCACGACGCGCTCCACCCCGACCTCGGCACGTTCGACGACTTCGACCACTTCGTCGAGACGGCGCGCGGCCTACGCATGGAGGTCGCCCTGGACTTCGCGCTCCAGTGCTCGCCCGACCACCCCTGGGTGGAGAAGCACCCCGAGTGGTTCCACCACCGCGCCGACGGCTCCATCGCCTACGCCGAGAACCCGCCCAAGAAGTACCAGGACATCTACCCGGTCGCCTTCGACCAGGACTTGCGCGGGCTGGTCAATGAGACCGTGCGCATCCTGCGCTTGTGGATGGACCACGGCGTACGGATCTTCCGCGTCGACAACCCGCACACCAAGCCCGTCGTCTTCTGGGAGAAGGTGATCACGGACATCAACCGCTCGGACCCGGACGTGGTCTTCCTGGCCGAGGCGTTCACCCGCCCGGCGATGATGCACACCCTCGCCGCCATCGGCTTCCAGCAGTCGTACACGTACTTCACCTGGCGCAACACCAAGCAGGAGCTGACCGAGTACCTCACCGAGCTCTCCGGCGACGCCGCCTCGTACATGCGCCCCAACTTCTTTGTGAACACCCCGGACATCCTGCACGCCTACCTCCAGCACGGCGGCCGCCCGGCGTTCGAGGTGCGGGCGGTGCTCGCCGCGACGCTGTCGCCTTCATGGGGTGTGTATGCCGGCTACGAACTGTGCGAAAACGTCCCCCTCCGAGGCGGAAGCGAGGAGTATCTGGACTCGGAAAAATACCAACTACGGCCGCGCGACTGGGAGTCGGCGGAACGGGAGGGTCGAACCATCACACCTCTGATCACCGCCCTCAACCGGATCCGGCGCCGCCACCCCGCGCTGCAGCAGCTGCGCGACATCCACTTCCACCACACCGACAACGACGCGGTGATCGCCTACTCGAAATCCGCCGAGGGCCCTTCGGGACCGAACACCGTCCTCGTCGTCGCCAACCTCGACCCCCACCACACCCAGGAGGCCACGGTCTCGTTGGACATGCCGCACCTCGGCCTCGACTGGCACGAGAGCGCACCGGTGCGCGACGAGCTCACCGGCGAGACCTATCACTGGGGCAGGGCCAACTATGTGCGCCTCGAGCCGGGCATCACGCCCGCGCACATCGTCGTTCTGCGACCGTCCCCGCCGATCGGAGGGTCACCCACATCATGATCGTCAATGAACCCGTCCACGACCTGTTCGAGGACACCCCCGCCAAGGACCGCGACCCCGACTGGTTCAAGCGGGCCGTGTTCTACGAAGTCCTGGTGCGATCCTTCCAGGACAGCAACGGCGACGGCATCGGCGACCTCAAGGGCATCACCGCCAAGCTGGACTATCTGCAGTGGCTGGGCGTCGACTGCCTTTGGCTGCCACCTTTCTTCAAGTCCCCTCTGCGGGACGGCGGTTACGACGTCTCCGACTACACCGCCGTCCTTCCCGACTTCGGCGACCTGGCCGACTTCGTGGAGTTCGTGGACGCCGCGCACCAGCGCGGCATGCGCGTGATCATCGACTTCGTCATGAACCACACCAGCGATCAGCACCCGTGGTTCCAGGAGTCCCGCAGCAACCCTGAGGGACCCTACGGCGACTACTACGTCTGGGCGGACGACGACAAGCAGTACCAGGACGCCCGGATCATCTTCGTCGACACCGAGACGTCCAACTGGACCTTCGACCCGGTGCGCAAGCAGTACTACTGGCACCGCTTCTTCACCCACCAGCCGGATCTCAATTACGAGAACCCCGCGGTGCAGGAAGAGATCGTCTCGGCGCTGCGATTCTGGCTGGACCTGGGTATCGACGGCTTCCGTCTTGACGCCGTGCCGTACCTGTACCAGGAGGAGGGCACCAACTGCGAGAACCTCCCCGCCACCCACTCGTTCCTCAGGCGGGTGCGCAAGGAGATCGACGCGCACTACCCGGACACCGTGCTCCTCGCCGAGGCCAACCAGTGGCCGGAGGACGTCGTCGACTACTTCGGCGACTTCACGGCCGGCGGCGACGAATGCCACATGGCGTTCCACTTCCCGGTGATGCCGCGGATCTTCATGGCCGTACGGCGCGAGTCCCGCTATCCGGTCTCCGAAATTCTCTCCAAGACCCCGGCGATCCCGCAGAACTGTCAGTGGGGCATCTTTCTGCGCAACCACGACGAGCTCACCCTCGAGATGGTCACGGACGAAGAGCGCGACTACATGTACGCGGAGTACGCCAAGGACCCGCGGATGCGCGCCAACATCGGCATCCGTCGCAGGCTCGCCCCGCTGCTGGACAACGACCGCAATCAGATCGAGCTGTTCACGGCGCTGCTGCTGTCGCTGCCCGGATCGCCGATTCTGTATTACGGCGACGAGATCGGGATGGGCGACAACATCTGGCTGGGCGACCGGGACGCCGTGCGGACCCCGATGCAGTGGACGCCCGACCGGAACGCCGGATTCTCCTCCTGCGATCCCGGCCGGCTCTATCTGCCCACCATCATGGATCCGGTCTACGGCTACCAGGTCACCAATGTCGAGGCGTCGATGGCCTCACCGTCCTCGCTGCTGCACTGGACCCGGCGGATGATCGAGATCCGTAAGCAGAACCGCGCCTTCGGGCTCGGCTCGTACACCGAACTACCGTCGTCGAACCCGGCCGTGCTCGCCTTCACCCGCGAGTACAAGGACGATCTCGTGCTCTGCGTGCACAACTTCTCGCGGTTCGCGCAGCCCACCGAGCTCGATCTGCGGGCGTTCAACGGACGGCATCCGGTTGAGCTGATCGGCGGGGTGCGATTCCCGGCCATCGGCCAGTGGCCCTATCTGCTCACTCTCGCGGGCCACGGCTTCTACTGGTTCCGGATCAGAAAGGACACCGCGACCGGCTGACCCACAAGTAACGAGAGGTACCTCCCGCGGGGCGGTTTCCGCCGCCCCGCACCGGGCACTCTCCCCTTCATCCCCGCGCGCCGCCGGACAGCCACAGCTGTAATCCGGGACACTCTGCGCATACAGCGCCATTGGAGTGCATCTCGGGGAAAGGACGCGATGCCATGTCGGAGGCTGCATCCACCCGGACTCCCGTCGCTCTTCTTCCGTCGCTCGCCCCTCTGCTGCACGCCTGGCTGCCCCACCAGCGATGGTTCGCCGGCAAGGGCCACCCGGTCACCGGCTTCTCGCTCGTCTCGGCGACCGAGCTGCTGCCGCTGGACGGCGGGTCGGGTCCCGGGCTGCTGCATATGCTCGTACGCGTGAAGCAGCCGGGGCTGCCGGCCCCCTCCTCGCAGGACTGCTACCAGCTCCTCCTCGGCGTACGCGAGACACTGCCGCCGCATCTCGCGCCCGCGCTGATCGGCCATCCGGCCGAGGGCCCGCTGGCCGGGCGGACGGTCTACGAGGGCCTGCACGATCCGCGGCTCGCGGAGCTGATCCTGGAGCGGCTGCGCACGCCGGGCGTTCTCGGGCCGCTCCGCTTCGACCGGTTCGACCGCGCCCCCGCCATCCCCGCCTCTCTCGCCGCGCGCCCGCTGGACGCCGAGCAGTCCAACTCCTCGCTGGTGTACGGCGATGCGTACATCCTCAAGTTCTTCCGCCGCGTTCACCCCGGCCCCAACCCCGATCTGGAGCTGCCACTCGCGCTGGCCCGCGCCGGGTGCGACCGGGTGCCGGTGCCGGTCGCCTGGTACGAGGCCACCTCGCCCGAGCCGTACACCCTCGGCGTGCTGCAGCCGTTCCTCCGCGGCTCGCAGGACGGCTGGCTGCTCGCGCTGGACTCGCTGGCCGCCGGGCACTCCTTCACCGACGAGGCCCGCGCGCTCGGCCGCGTCACCGCCGAGGTGCACACCGCACTCGCGGGCGCGCTGCCCACCGTGATGCTGCGCCGGCCGCAGACCGAGCACCTGGCGGACGCGATGGGCCAGCGTCTTGAAGCGGCCGCGCAGGCGGTGCCCGCGCTGCTGCCGTACGTGCCACAGCTGCGGGCCGCCTTCGACGCACTGGCCGCGCTGGGCAGTCGCGGCCGCGCCTGGCGGGCCCAGCGCGTCCACGGCGATCTCCATCTGGGGCAGACCCTGCGCGGCGGCGGCCCGCACGGCGACGGCCACTGGTCGGTCATCGACTTCGAGGGCGAGCCAGCCCGGCCGCTCGGTGAACGCCGCAGGCCGCAGCCCCCGGTGCGCGATGTCGCCGGCATGCTCCGCTCGTTCGACTACGCGGCCCGCACGCACCGCCCGTGGAACCCCGACTGGGCCGAGCTTTGCCGTGCGGCGTACTGCGAGGGCTACGCCGAGGCCGGCGGCGACGATCCGCGTGCCGAGGCCGAACTGCTGCGCGCGTACGAGACAGACAAGGCCGTGTACGAGGTCGTCTACGAGGCCCGGCACCGCCCCGACTGGCTTCCGGTGCCGATGGCGGCGATCGACCGCCTGGCCGCAACCACCTGATCCCCCACTGCCCAAGGAGGCCGACCCCCGTGAGCGCCCGACCCCCGTCCCGCAATTCCTCCGACCCCGATGTGCCCAAACAGGTGGCCGACACCGCGCGCCTGGGGAAGAAGACGGCGGCGCCGAAGCCGCGGGCCGGCGCCAGCCATGGCGTGCGGGCCGCCCGGCCGCTCGATGACGGTGACCGGGAGCGGCTGCTGGCAGGCGCGCATCACGATCCGCACGCGCTGCTCGGCGCGCACGAGATGCGGGGCGGTGTGGAGCTGCGCGTACTGCGTCCGTTCGCGCGGTCGGTGACCGTGCTCGCCAAGGGGCTGCGGGCCGAGCTGCACGAGGACGGCGGCGGGTTCTTCTCGGGTGTGCTGCCGCTGCGCGCGGCCCCGGAGTACCAGCTTCTGGTCGCGTACGACGACGGCACCGACGCCGGGACCGAGATCGAGATCGAGGTGCAGGATCCGTACCGCTTCCTGCCCTCGCTCGGCGAGCTCGATCTGCATCTGATCGGCGAGGGGCGGCACGAGGAGCTGTGGCGGGCGCTGGGCGCGCATCCGATGGCGCACCAGGGCGTCACCGGCACCCGGTTCACGCTGTGGGCACCCAATGCCCGCGGGGTGCGGGTCGTCGGCGACTTCAACTACTGGGACGGCACCGGCCACCCGATGCGCTCGCTCGGCTCGACGGGCATCTGGGAGCTGTTCGTTCCCGGCGTCGGCGAGGGGGCGCTCTACAAGTTCGACATCACCCGCCCGGACAGTTCGCACACCCTGCGGGCCGACCCGATGGCGCGGCGCGCCGAGGTGCCGCCCGCCAACGCCTCGATCGTGACCGAGTCACACCATGTGTGGCACGACGAGGAGTGGATGGCGCAGCGCGCCGAGCGGCCGTTGCACGAGTCGCCGTTCTCCGTCTACGAGGTGCATCTCTCCTCCTGGCGCCCGGGCCTGACCTACCGCCAGCTGGCCGTCCAACTCCCGGCGTACGTAAAGGATTTGGGCTTCACGCACGTGGAGTTCATGCCGGTCGCCGAGCACCCCTTCGGCGGCTCGTGGGGCTATCAGGTCACCGGCTTCTACGCCCCGACCTCCCGGATGGGCACCCCCGACGACTTCCGCCATCTTGTCGACGCCCTGCACCGGGCGGGCATCGGCGTGATCGTCGACTGGGTGCCGGCGCACTTCCCGAAGGACGACTGGGCGCTTGCGGAGTTCGACGGCCGCCCGCTGTACGAGCACGAGGACCCGGCGCGTGCCGCGCACCCCGACTGGGGCACCCTCGAGTTCGACTACGGCCGCACGGAGGTGCGCAACTTCCTGGTCGCCAACGCGACGTACTGGTGCGAGGAGTTCCACATCGACGGGCTGCGGGTGGACGCCGTCGCCTCGATGCTCTACCTCGACTACTCCCGCGAGCAGGGCGAGTGGACGCCGAATGTGCACGGCGGCCGGGAGAACCTGGACGCGGTCGACTTCCTGCAGGAGATGAACGCCACCGTCTACCGGCGCTGCCCCGGCGTCGTGACGATCGCCGAGGAGTCCACGGCCTGGGACGGGGTCACCCGCGCCACCCACCATGTCGGCCCGGGCGGCTTCGGCGGCCTCGGCTTCGGCCTGAAATGGAACATGGGCTGGATGCACGATTCGCTGGGCTATGTCTCGCACGAGCCGGTGCACCGCAAGTTCCACCACAACGAGATGACGTTCTCGATGGTGTACGCGTACAGCGAGAACTATGTGCTGCCGATCTCGCACGACGAGGTCGTGCACGGCAAGCGGTCGCTGGTGAGCAAGATGCCCGGCGACTGGTGGCAGCAGCGCGCCAACCACCGCGCCTATCTGGGCTTCATGTGGGCCCATCCCGGAAAGCAACTCCTCTTCATGGGCCAGGAGTTCGCGCAGGGCGCGGAGTGGTCGGAGGGCCACGGCCCGGACTGGTGGCTGCTCGACCCGTCCTACGCGGCGGAGGCGGACCACCGCGGGGTGCGGGATCTGGTGCGCGATCTGAACAGGGTGTACGGCGCCACCCCCGCGCTCTGGCAGCGGGACACCGACCCTGGGGGCTTCGCCTGGGTGGACGGCGACGCCGCCGAGGACAATGTCTTCGCGTTCCTGCGCTACGACGCCTCGGGCTCGCCGCTGCTCGCCGTGTGCCACTTCTCGCCGGTGGTACGGCACGAGTACCGGCTCGGTGTGCCGGACGCGGTCCAGGCGTGGACGGAGGCACTCAATACGGACGGGGCGCGGTACGGCGGCAGCGATGTGCTCAACCCGGACCCGCTGAAGCCGGAGTCGGTGCCGTCGCACGGCCGTCCGGCGAGCATTCAGCTGACGCTGCCGCCGCTGGCGACGTTGTGGCTGCGGCCGGTGTGAGCGCCGCGCCCGGACGGGCCTGCCGGAGCGCCTGGAATTCAGGCCCGTCGGGTGACTGAGGACACCACCCCCAGACGCTGGGTGGCCCGGGTGAGCGCCACATAGAGGTCGTTCGTCCCGTGTTCCGAGCCGGAGCGGATCAGCTCCGGCTCGACGACGATCACCGTGTCGAACTCCAGGCCCTTCGCCTGCCGCGGGTCGATCAGCACGACGGGCAGGGTGAGGTCCGGTTCGGCCCCTTGGCCGGCATCGGGCAACTCGGCCGCGAGGGCGGCGTGGAGCCCGCCCGGGGCGATCACCGCGAGCCGTCCCTCATGGGGGGCCCCGGCCACCCGCTCGGCGACCGTACGGGCCACTTCGTCCGGGGACACTGACGCCTCCCACGGCTGCACGCCCGTCGAGCGCACGGAGCGTGGCGGCTCGAAGGCCGGGTCCTCGCTCCGCCGCACGTCCGCCGCCAGCTCCATGATCTCGGCGGGCGTACGGTAGTTGACCTCGAGACGGGTGTGCTGCCAGCGGTCGCCGACGTACGGCTCGAGAATGCGCTGCCACGAGCCGCAGCCCGCCGCGTCGCCGGTCTGGGCAGGGTCGCCGACCAGGGTCATGGAGCGGGTGGGGCAGCGACGCATCAGCAGCCGCCACGCCATCGCGGACAGCTCCTGCGCCTCGTCGACGATGATGTGCCCGAAGGCCCAGGTCCGGTCGGCGGCGGCGCGTTCGGCGGCGCTGCGGTGGTCGGCCTCCTCCTGGCGCTCCGCCATCCGCTCGGCGTCGATGATGTCGTGCGCGGCGAGCACTTCGGACTCCTGGTCCTCGAACTCGTACGTCTTCGAGCCCTCGGACAGCTCCAGCACGCCCTGCGCGTAGGCGATCCGCTCCTGCCGCTCGGCCTCTTCGGCGGCGCGCTCGGCGCTGTCGTCGACGCCGAGGAGTTCGGCGGCCTCGTCGAGCAGCGGCACATCGGCGGGTGTCCAGGGACCGGTGATACGCCGGACCAACTCGGCGTCCTTCTCGGCCAGTTGCGCCTCGGGCGCGGCAAGGAAGTCCGCGACGAGCTGCTCCGGGGTGAGCAGGGGCCACAGCTCCTCGATCGCCGCGTGCACCTCGGCACTGGTGGCGATCTCCTTGCCGAGCTGGGCGATGTCGTCGAGGCCGAGGAGGTTCGGCCCTCCGAGGGGATCCGCGCCGAGCCGGTCGGTGAGCTGGGCGGTCAGCGCGTCGATGATCCGGAAGGCGAAGTGCGGCCGGGCGAGATTGTGCGGCAGCCCGGTGGCACGGGCACGGTCGCGGGCGTCGTACGCCATCTCACGGTCGAGCCGCAGGATTCCGTACTCCTCGTGGTCGATCTCCAGCGCGGGCCCGGGCAGGTGGTCCGGGTCCTCCTCATCAATCTCGCGGTCGGACTCCGGCGCGGACTCGGGCAGCGCCTGTCGGTCGCGTACGACACGGGCCAGCACGTCGGCCATCTCTGCGCGGCCCTTCACCTCGGCGGCCTCGGGGGTGTCGGCGCCGGCGGCCCGTACACCGGGGAAGAGCTCGGCCATGGTCGACAGCAGCACGCCCGTCTCACCGAGCGAAGGCAGCACCTGGCCGATGTAGCCGAGGAACGCCGGGTTGGGCCCCACGATCAGCACGGCGCGCCTGGCCAGCTGCTCGCGGTGCGCGTAGAGCAGATACGCCGCCCGGTGCAGCGCGACCGCGGTCTTCCCGGTGCCGGGCCCGCCCTCGACGACGAGGACGCCGTGCCGCGGTGCGCGGATGATGCGGTCCTGCTCGGCCTGGATGGTCTGCACGATGTCGGCCATCCGCCCGGTGCGCGCGGCCCCGAGCGCGGCGAGCAGTACGGCGTCTGCGTCATGCTCCTCGTACCCGGTGCGGGTGGTGTCGGCGAGGTCGAGGATCTCGTCGTGGAGGGCGGTAACGGTGCGCCCCTTGGTGGTGATGTGCCGCCGTCGGCGCAGCCCCATCGGCTCATGCCCGGTGGCGAGGTAAAAGGGCCGGGCGACGGGTGCGCGCCAGTCGATGAGCAACGGGGTACGTTCCGTATCACCCTCTCGCATTCCGATACGCCCGATGTGATGGTGCACGCCGTCCTTGAGATCGATACGTCCGAAACATAGCCCGGAGTCCACTGCATTCAGCCCGGAGAGCAGCCCGGACTGCTCGGCGACGAGCACATCCCGCTCGACCCGGGCCTGCAAACCGGTGCTGACCTGCCCGATTGTGGTCCGGACTGCGGCTTCGGCCTGCTCGCGGAGTGCGTCGAGGCGCTCGTAGAGCAGAGAGACGAATTGCTGTTCATTATGCAATTCCTCGGTTGACAATTCAGCTCCTGACGCGATATGGTGTCACCAATCAACCTCTCCATGCGCCTAGTTGTGCATGGACGTGAAACACTCAATATTCGCAGAGGAATACCCCGGCCGTCAATTCGGTACCGGGGTGTTTTTGTGCGCCGAGAAGTCCGGTGCACGAGCGACTGACGGTCTGGGGCGCAGGGCCGGAGCTACGGCCGGCGGCCCCGTGCACGACCTGGCGGCTGCCGATCCTATGCCCCGCCCGCCCGCTCGCTCGCTGCATCGCGCCGACTCCTGCGTGGCACCCCCGTACTGGGCGAGCGTGATTGATCAAGATTGACGCTAGGCTCGGCGGGAACGTCACGCTGGAGTGTTTGATGCGAAAATGCCTTCTGGTCTTCAGCATTGTGTTGGCTACGGCAGCACCGATCGCATTGTCGGGGTGCGACAGCACCTCGCTCGAAACCAACACCGCAGTCGCCCGGGCCCCTACGCCGACGGCCGAGGAGTTCTCCGGCCAGGTCGATGTAGGCGGCGGTCGGAAAATCTATCTGCACTGCAAAGGAAGCGGGAGCCCCACGGTCATTCTGGAATCCGGGTTCCACGACTCGTCCGACACCTGGAACGTGACCGATACACAACCGCCCGTGCCGAAGTCCCCAGCGGTCTTCCCCGGTGTCGCAACGTTCACCCGTGTTTGCGAATACGACCGGCCCGGAACCATCCGGTATACGAAGCCCCCCACACTCACCGCGCGCA
The DNA here is from genome assembly GCF_044389785.1 of Streptomyces sp. NPDC019443. Lineage (NCBI taxonomy): Bacteria > Bacillati > Actinomycetota > Actinomycetes > Kitasatosporales > Streptomycetaceae > Streptomyces > Streptomyces sp. NPDC019443. The sequence goes on along the minus strand of NZ_JBIRYJ010000002.1, from coordinate 659,907 downwards.
GCACGCCCGTGACCGGCCCGCGCTCCTTGACGAGCATGGTCAGTGATCTCGACAAGCTCCTGACAGCGGCGAAAGTCCCCGGCCCCTACCTACTCGTCGGCCACTCCTTCGGAGGAATGGTCACGCGGCTGTACGCCCAGATCCATCCGAAGCAGACGGCCGGCCTTGTCTTCGTCGACGCCTTCGGAACGAACATGAAGCCGTTCTTCGGCAAGGACTGGACGTCCTACCTGGAGTTGCTCAACCATCCCGGTACAGCCCTCGACACAAAACGTGGATTCGAGACCATTGACGTCGACGGTGCAATCGAAGCAGTTACCAGAGCGCAACCCCTGCCGGAAGTACCACTCGCCGTCCTCAGTAAGACGAAGCCCTTCGCCCTTCCGCCCGGAAGCCCGAAGTCTCTCCTGACAAGCCTTGAGCGGGTCTGGCCGAAAGTTCAGCAGACACTGGTGGATCTGGAGCCGCAGACCCCCCATTTCCTGGCCACGGGAAGCGATCACTACGTGCAGATCCGCGATCCTGACCTGACGATCAGCGCAATCAGGCTTGTCGTCGGCCGTGTCAATAACGGGTCACCGTCTGCATAGGCGGGCGGATCCACCTGAAGCAGGGCGGGGTGGCCGGGACGTCCATTCGTCGAGCGCCCACCGCTGATCCTGCTGATTGACCGTCCCGCCGATCAATGATTGGTAGAACTCGGCAAGTTGCACTGGCTCGGGGCAGTCCAGCACCACACACTGCAGGTCAGCCATCACAACCTGATCCTAAGCGGCACGAGGGAACGCACGGACGGACCCGGTCGCCCGATCCCCGACTTCGCCGAGGTACTGCCTAGATCACGTCCTCCAGCTCCTGGAGCAGCCGCCGCTTCGGACGCGCGCCCACCATCGACTTCACCGGCTCGCCCTCGCGGAACACCATCAGCGTCGGCATCGACAGCACGCCGTACCGCGTCGTGATCTCCGGGTTGGTGTCCACATCAAGCTGCACGACCTTCAGCCGGCCGGTCTCCTCGCTCGCGAGCGCGCTCAGCACCGGCGCGAGCTGGCGGCACGGGCCGCACCAGTCCGCCGTGAACTCGACCAGGACCGGGCGGTCCGCCCCCAGCACCTCGGCGTCGAAGTCCGCATCCGTCACCGCGGCGACGCCCTCTGTCTGAATCATTCGTCAGCCTCCGAATTCACAACGTGGTTCCGGGCCGGCCGGCAGCTCCGCCTCGGCCCGCGCGAGCTGTGCCCCGACCTGGGCGCGCACCGACTGCAACTGCTCGATCAGCGTGTCCAGTTCGCCGAGCTTCGCCCGGTACACGGCGAGCGAGGCGGGGCAGGAGTCCCCCGCCGGATGGCCGGCGCGCAGGCAGTCGACGAACGGTCTGGTCTCCTCCAGGTCGAACCCGAAATCCTGCAAGGTCCGGATCTGTTGGAGCAGCCGCACATCGTCCTCGCTGTAGGAGCGGTAGCCGTTCTCCGCGCGCCGGGCGGGCAGAAGCCCGCGGGACTCGTAGTAGCGCAGGGTGCGTGTGGTGGTGCCCGCCCGCTCCGCCAGCTCGCCGATTCGCATGTCCTCGACGGTAATCCCTGACGTCGGCGTCAAGGCAAGCGGCTCAGTCCCGCAGTGCCTCGTACGTGCTCGCCCAGTCGTCGGAGCCGTGGCCCTTCGCGATCGCCCGGTCCGCGACGGACTTGACGGCCTGCAGCTGGGAGACGTCGAGCCCGCGGGTGCGCGCGGCGTGCAGGATGTGCTCGACGCCCGCGGCCATCATGCCGAGGTTGGCCTGCGCCCCCGGGTAGCTGCCCGCGTCGATGTTGGCCGCCGTGTACTCCGCGATGGGCGGCAGGATCTGGACGATGGTGTTCAGATACGGGGCGATGTCGGCGGCCCTGACACCGTCTGCCGTGGCCAGTGCGTACGCGTGCACCAGGCCCGAGATGCTGCCGTAGAAGAAGTCGAGCAACGACAGGTCATAGAGCGCGGCGAGCCCGGGATCCGTGCCGACGAAGGCGGCTTTGCCGCCCAGCGACTTCAGGGTGGACTCGTAGCGCTCGAAAGCCCCCTGCGCGCCGGAGTAGAAGAGCAGCGCATCGGGCGAGCCGATCAACGGGGTCGGCACCATCACCGCGCCGTCCAGGTAGCTGATGCCGTGGGACTCCGCCCAGGCCGCCGCCTCGCGGGAGCGCTCGGGGGTGTCGGAGGTGAGGTTGACCAGGACGCGGCCCGCGAGAGCGTCGGCGAGCGGGGCCAGGATCGCGTGGGACGCGTCGTAGTCGACCACGCAGACAATGGTCAATTCAGTTGCGCGTACGGCCTCTTCGGCGGTGGCGGCAAGGACCGCACCACGTGCGACGAGCTCGTCACCCTTGCCCTGAGAGCGGTTCCATAGGGTGGTGGGGTGGCCTGCGTCGAGTAGGGCGCCGGCGAGCGCCTGGCCCATCGCGCCGAGGCCGATGACGGTGACAGAAGTAAGGGGGGCGTTCTCGGTGGTGGACATGACCGCAATGCTTCTTCGCCCCGCACTCCCCCACAAGTACCTACAAATAAGTCAGGTACCCACCGGAAGGGAAACATCGAGGTCAGCGCGGTCAGCTCTGCGGCAGCAGCAGCGGCTTGGCTTCCGCTCCATCGGCGACGTCAGTCAGCACGATCGACGTCGCCGTACGCCCCAGCGCCGAGATCCGCTCCAGCACGTCCCCGCTCCTGACCAGCCATTCAGCAAAACTACCCGATGCCTTCAGGAAGTTAACGGGGTGCAGCCATTGACGGCCGCACTGTATACATCTAGAAAACTGTTTGAGAGCGCTCTCAACCCTCCCGAAACCACCCTCGGCACAACCCTCCCGGAGGTGTTCCTTGAGCACGAGCCGCATCAAACGCACCCCCTTCCTCACCATCCTCGTCGCCCTCGCCGTCGCCCTCGCCGGCTTCATCGCTGTCACCGGCGCCGGGTCGGCGCGCGGCGACGTACCTCCCACGCCCGGCTGGAACCTCCAGTGGAGCGACGACTTCAACGGCGCCAACAGAACCCTGCCCTCGTCCGCCAACTGGCAGATCGACCTCGGGCACGCCTACCCCGGCGGGCCCGGCAACTGGGGCACCGGTGAAGTCCAGAACTACACCAACAACCCCGACAACCTCAGCCACGACGGCAACGGCAATCTGCGCATCACCCCGCTCCGGGACGGCGCGGGAAACTGGACCTCCGGCCGTATCGAAACCCAGCGCGCCAACTTCAAGGCCCCGGCGGGCGGCACCCTGCGTATCGAGAGCCGCATCCAGATGCCGAATGTGACCGGCCAGGCCGCGCTCGGCTACTGGCCCGCGTTCTGGGCCCTCGGCGCCCCGTACCGCGGCAACTTCTGGAACTGGCCGTCCATCGGCGAGTTCGACATCATGGAGAACGTCAACGGCATCAACTCCGTCTGGGGTGTGCTGCACTGCGGGGTCAACCCCGGCGGCCCCTGCAACGAGACCAGCGGAATCGCCAACAACCGCGCCTGCCCCGGCGCCAGTTGCCAGTCCGCCTTCCACACGTACCGCTTCGAGTGGGACCGCTCCGTGTCCCCCAATGAGCTTCGCTGGTACGTGGACGGCCAGCTCTTCCACAGCGTCAACCAGAACCGCGTGGACGCCGGGACCTGGGCGAACATGACCGATCACGCGGGCTACTTCATTCTTCTCAATGTCGCGATCGGTGGCGCGTTCCCCGACGCCCTGGCCGGCAAGACCCCGACGGCCGCGACCGTCCCCGGCCGACCCATGCTCGTCGACTACGTCGCCGTCTGGACCAGGGGCGGTGGCGCCGACCCGACGACCCCGCCCACCACCGACCCGCCCACCACCCCGCCGCCGTCCGGCTCCTCGCAGCTGTATCTGCGTACAGGAGGCGGCGCGGGCGACGCCGCGGCATCGGCCTCGACGGTGAGCCTGGCGTCGGCGGGCGGCGCCAATTACGACGGCACCCCGCACAACCCGCAGGTCTTCACCTCTTCCGGGATCACCCGGAAGTACAACGGCGGGCCGACACAGTTCGATCTCTTCGTCGACGCGGGCTCCACGGTCGCCAACGGCCAGCAGATCAGGGTGAGTTACGACCGTACGGGCGACGGTACCTGGGACCGGACGGAGACGTACAACTACTTCGCCACCGATCCCGTGGCGGGCTATGAGCACTACACGCAGGCGAAGGGCCTGAAGTCGTCCACCGGATCGCTCGGCGATCTGGCGAACGGCAAGGTCCGGATCGAGGTCTGGAACGCCATCGGCGGCGGACCCAGCACGGTCGGCGTCGGCAACCAGTCCGTCGTACGCATCCCCTTCGACTGACCGGTCAGGAGGAACACATGCTCCGCCGACTGCTCGCGAGCACCGCCGCCGTGATCTTCCTGGTCACGGCGGGATGGGTGACCACGAGGATCGACTCACCAGCACCCCATGCGGCCTCGCGCCACGCAGGCCACGCGTACACCTTCAGCAAGGCCCAGCAGGCCGCGATCGTCGCGCAGGCGGCGGCCCCGTTGCGCGGCAGCGAATTCCGCGCGGACTGCTTCTCCAGCCACCGCCAGGGCGACGACCCGATCGTCTTCCCCGGCCAGGCGGGCCGCTCGCACATCCATGAGTTCTACGGGAACCGGACCGCGGGCGCGGCCTCGACGCTCCAGTCGCTGGCCGCCGGCACCACCAACTGCACGCCGAAGACGGACCTTTCCTCGTACTGGACCCCCACCCTCTACCAGAACGGAGCCCCGGTGGCCCCCGAGCGGGTCACCGTCTACTACCAGGGCATCACCGACCACACCCGTGCCGTCGCCCATCCGCGCGGTCTGCGGTACGTCGTCGGCAACGCCCTGGCCACCTCCCCCGACCAGAATCCCGCCGCACGCTGGTCGTGCGTGGGCCGGCCGGAGTCCAGCCGGGACTTCATCAACTGCCCGCCCGGCACCAAGCTGGAGAACTATCTGGACTTCCCCACCTGCTGGGACGGGAAGAACCTGGACAGCGCGAACCACCGGGACCACATGACGTACGCGGCGGGGCAGAGCTGCCCGGCCTCGCACCCCGTGGTCGTGCCGCGGCTCGAGCTGCTGATCACCTGGCCGGTCAACGGCGGCGGGCTCACCCTCGCGGGCACCAGGAACGGCGCCAATGTCACGAACGCGCCCGGCTACACCTTCCACGGCGATTTCTTCAACGCCTGGGACGACGGTGAGCTGAAGCGCAGGGTGGCCAACTGCATCAACGCGGGCTACATCTGCGGGACGGACGGCAGTCCGATCCAGCAGTGACCAACCGTTTCCGGTCCGGGACGCCCAGCGGCCTGCGGGGCAGGGCTTCCCGGACCGCGGTCAGCGGCTGGTCGGTGGGCCGGCCCGTCAGGCCGCCCGCCGCCCAGCCGCTTCACGACTCGCCCGCCAACCGTCAGACCTTGGCGCGCACCCCGTCAGCGTCCCGCTGCTCCGGCAGGTCCGTGTCCGCGCCATCGACCACAGCCACGTCCTCGACCGCCTGCGGCGTCCCGTGACCGTCGTCGAGCAGCGTCTTCTCGTCGAACGGCAGCCGCCCGGCCAGCACCTCTTCGACCTGCGCCTTGTCGATCTCCTTCGTCCACGTTCCGATCAGCACCGTCGCGACCGCGTTGCCCGCGAAGTTGGTCAGCGCCCGCGCCTCGCTCATGAAGCGGTCGATACCGACGATCAGTCCGACGCCGTCGACCAGCTCCGGCCGGTGCGACTGCAGACCGCCCGCCAGCGTGGCCAGCCCGGCTCCGCTGACGCCTGCCGCTCCCTTCGACGCGACGAAGAGGAAGAGGAGGAGCGGGATCTGCTCCCCGAGCGACATCGGGTTGCCCATCGAGTCCGCGATGAAGAGCGAGGCCATCGTCATGTAGATCATGGTGCCGTCGAGGTTGAAGGAGTAACCCGTCGGGACGGTGATACCGACCACCGGCTTGCTCACGCCCAAGTGCTCCATCTTCGCGATGAGCCGCGGGAGCGCGGACTCGGAGGAGGAGGTGGACAGGATCAGCAGGAACTCACGGCCCAGGTACCTGAAGAGCGTGAGGATGTTGAGGCCCGCCACGATGCGCAACAGCGCGGCGAGCACGATGAAGACGAAGAGGAAACAGGTGATGTAGAAGCCGATCATGAGCACGGCGAGGCTCTTGAGGGCGTCCAGACCGGCGGAGCCGGTGACGGCGGCGATCGCGCCGAAGGCACCGATCGGCGCGGCCCACATCACCATGGCGAGGATGCGGAAGACGAGCCGCTGAATGTGCTCGACGCCGCGCAGCACCGGCTCACCGACCGAACCCATCGCCTGCAGCGCGAAGCCGACGAGCAGCGCGACGAGGAGCGTCTGCAGGACCTCGCCCGCGGTGAAGGCGGAGACCATCGTGGTCGGGATGATCCCGAGCAGGAATTCGACCGTGTCCTTGGCCTCCTCCGCCACCTGGCCCTGGCCCGCCTCCTTGACCGCGTCGGTCACCGCCAGACCGTCACCCGGGTGCAGGATGTTGCCGACGACCAGTCCGATGGTCAGGGCGACCAGCGACATGACCATGAAGTAGCCGAGCGCGATGCCGCCGACCGCGCCGACCTTTGCGGCCTTTCGTACCGAGCCGATGCCCAGCACGATCGTGCAGAAGATGATCGGCGAGATCATCATCTTGATCAGGTTCACGAAGCCGGTACCGAGCGGCTTGAGCTCAGTGGCGAACTCGGGGGCGACCAGGCCCACGGCGATGCCGAGCACCACCGCGATGATCACGGCGATATAGAGATAGTGGGTACGATCCCGTCTGACGGCTCCAGCAGCCACGGGGTGCCTCCTCGTTGAATTGGGCGTCCATGTCCCGATGGATGTCCGTGACTATTCACGAGGCTGTGACAGGGGTCACCGTTACGTGCGTTTCGTTCATATGAAAACGGCCAGGCAGACTTGTTTCATGCGCACAGCCGTTCCCCGCAGCCTCGCCGGCCAGCTCTTCGCCATGCAGGTCGTGCTGGTCGCCGCGATTGTGGCGGGCTGCGCGCTCTTCGCGTACTTCACCGACCGCTCGCAGGCCGAGGAGACCGCGCGCCTGCAGTCCAGGGCCACGGCCGCGGCCGCCGCGCGCTCACCCTCCGTCATCGAGGCCGCGCGCTCCGACAACCCGTCGCGCCGGCTCCAGCCGTACGCGGAGGCATTGCGCAAGACCACGGGGGTCAACTTCGTGGTGATCATGGCCCCGGACGGGACGCGCTGGACGCACCCGGAGCCGGGCCAGATCGGCAAGACATATCTGGGGCACATCGGCCCTGCGCTGCAGGGCAAGGTGCACAGCGAGACATACGTGGGCACGCTCGGCTCCTCGGTGCGGACGGTGGTCCCCGTGTACGACGGCAAAAAGATCACCGGGCTCGTCAGTGCGGGCATCACCGTCCAGAAGATCAGCGAGCAGGCGCGCAAGCAGGTCACCGCGCTGCTCGGCGTTGCGGGGGCGGCGCTCGCACTGGGCGGCGTCGGCACGTACGTGATCAACGCACGGCTGCGGCGGCATACTCACGGCATGAACGCGGCCGAGCTGAGCCATATGCACGACTACCACCAAGCCGCGCTGCACGCCGTGCGCGAGGGGCTGATGATGCTCGACGGGCAGCGGCGGATCGCCCTGTTCAACGACGGCGCGCGCGAGCTCCTCGGACTGGACGACGACGCGGTCGGCCGCCCCGTGGCCGAGCTCGGGCTGCCGGCCCCGCTCATGGGCGCGCTGCTGGCGTCCGAGCCGCGGGTCGACGAGGTGCATCTGACCACCGACCGCGTCATCGTCGTGAACACCAGCCCGGTCGTCGGTGCCAAGCAGCGCGGGACCGTGGTCACGCTCCGCGACCACACCGAACTACAGGCGCTCTCGGGGGAGTTGGATTCCGAGCGCGGCTTCACCCAGGCCCTGCGCTCACAGGCGCACGAGGCGGCCAACCGCCTCCACACGGTCGTCTCGCTGATCGAGCTCGGCCGCGCGGACGAGGCGGTCGACTTCGCGACCGCCGAGCTGGAACTGGCCCAGGACCTGACCGACCGGGTCGTCGGCGCGGTCGGCGAGCCGGTGCTGGCCGCGCTGCTGCTCGGCAAGACGGCGCAGGCGAACGAGCGCGGCGTTGAGCTGGTCATCACGGAAGACAGCCGGATCGACGACGGGGTCCTTCCGCCGTCGCTGCCGTCGCGTGACCTGGTGACGATCCTGGGCAACCTGATCGACAACGCGGTCGACGCGGCGTCGGAGGCGGCGACGGGATGGGGCAGCGACCCGCTCGAACCCGGGCCCGTGTCCGGGCGGCCGCCGCGCGCCCGGGTCGCCGTCACGGCGCGCGCGGACCACGCCGAACTGCTGCTGCGGGTCGCGGACTCGGGCGCGGGCATCGACCCGGCCGATCTGGACGAGGTGTTCCGGCGCGGCTGGTCCACGCACGGCGCGGGGCGCGGGCTTGGCCTCGCGCTGGTCAATCAGGCCGCGCACCTCAGCCACGGCACGGTGACCCTGGCCCAGGGACCGGACGGCGGCGCGGAGTTCACCGTACGACTGCCGCTGCACACGGCGGAGGTCCCGGCATGACCACCACCCGGGCCGCGCCTCCCCCGCGCCCCGCCGCGCCAAGTGCCCGGCCGCCGCGCACCGCGGAGGCGGCCGAGTGAGCAGTGACCCCATCAGAGTTCTCGTCGTCGAGGACGACCCCGTCGCCGCCGACGCGCACGCCCTCTACGTCGGCCGCGTCGCCGGGTTCACCGTCGCCGGGGTCGCGCACTCGCGCGCCGAAGCCGTACGGATTCTCGAGCGCGCCGAGGTCGATCTGCTCCTCCTCGACCTGTACCTTCCCGACGGGCACGGCCTCCACCTCGTACGGTCGCTGCGCGCCGCCGGGCACTCGGCCGACGTCATCGCCGTCACCTCCGCCCGCGACCTCGCCATCGTCCGCGAAGGCGTCTCCCTCGGGGTCGTCCAGTACGTCCTGAAGCCCTTCACCTTCGCCACCCTCCGCGACCGCCTCTGCCGGTACGCCGAGTTCCGCGCCGCCGCCGGTGAGGCCAGCGGCCAGGACGAGGTCGACCGAGCGCTCGCCGCGCTCCGGGCACCCGAGGGCGGCGGTCTGCCCAAGGGACTCAGCGCCCCCACGCTGGCGGCCGTCACCCGTACCCTGCGCGAATCCGCCACTGGGCTCACCGCCGCCGAGGCCGGCGCCGCCGTCGGCATCTCGCGGATCACCGCGCGCCGGTATCTCGAGCATCTCGTCACCGAAGGGCGGGCCGTGCGCAGCCCGCAGTACGGGCAGATCGGGCGGCCCGAGCTCCAGTACCGCTGGAAGCCCGCCGCACACTGAGTGGCCGACCCAACGACCTTGGCCTGCACGGGGATTGACCCTGTGAACGGGCCGGTCCTACGGTCACCGGGCAGCCCCCGTGCCCGCAGCCCTCCGGCTCGGACGCCCCCGGCTCAGAGGAGGTCGTGCCCGTGCGCCCCACCGCCCCACTGATCCTCGTCACCACTGTCACCGCACTTGTCGCCGCAACGCTCACGGCCTGCGGCGGCGACGCCGGAGGCGACCCCGACACCGTCAAGGTCGCCTACAACCGGTCCACCGACAACAAGATCCGCTTCAAGGACGCCCATCTCGAGGCCGCCAAGAAGCAGTTCGAGAAGGAACACCCGGGCAAGAAGATCAAGCTCATACCGATCCAGGCCCCGGACAACGACTACGCCACCAAGGCGCAGCAGATGATGCGCTCCCCCAAGACCGCCCCGGATCTGGTCTACGAGGACACCTTCCGCATCAACTCCGACATCAAGGCCGGGTACTTGAAGCCGCTGGACGACTATCTCCCCAAGTGGGACCAGTGGAGCCAGTTCGTCGACACGGCGAAGGCGGCGGCCAAGGCGGAGGACGGCAAGACGTATGGCATCCCCGACGGCACCGACACCCGCGGCCTCTGGTTCAACAAGGCGATCTTCGCGAAGGCGGGCCTGCCCGCCGACTGGCAGCCCAAGAACTGGGCGGAGATCCTCACCGCGGCCCGTACCGTCAAACAGAAGGTCCCCGGCGTCATCCCGCTCAATGTCTACACCGGCAAGGGCCCCGGCGAGGCGGCCGTGATGCAGGGCTTCGAGATGCTGCTGTACGGCACCGGCGAGGACCCCCTCTACGACGCCTCCGCCAAGAAGTGGGTCACGGGCGCCAAGGGCTTCAAGGACTCGCTCGACTTCGTACGGACGGTGTACGCGGAGAAGCTCGGCCCGGACGTCTCGGACGCCCTCGACCCCAACGTCGGCACCCGCGTCGCCACCGAGTGGCTCCCCGAGGGCAAGCTGGCGATCTCCCTGGACGGCTCCTGGATGGGCCAGAACTGGATCAACAAGGGCCCCAAGGAGTGGCCGGACTGGAGCAAGGAGCTCGCCCAGACCCCGATGCCGACGCAGACCGGGCAGGCGCCCGGCAAGGTGTCCATGTCCGGCGGCTGGGCGTGGTCGATCCCGCAGAAGGCCAAGAACCCCGATCTCGCCTTCGACTTCATCAAGACCCTGCAGACGGCGGAGAACGCGACGCAGTGGTGCGTGGTCGCCGCGCAGATCGCCGTACGCAAGGATGTGGCGGCCGACCCGAAGTATCTGAAGTCCATGCCGGGCATCGACTTCTTCACCGGCCTTGTGCAGTACACCCACTACCGGCCCGCGCTGCCCGTCTATCCGCAGGTCTCGACGGCCATCGGCGAGGCGATGGAGAAGGTGACGACGGGTGACGCATCGGCGGCGGACGCGGCGAAGGCGTACGACGACCAGCTGAAGACAATCGTCGACGGCGCGGTCCTCACCAAGTGAGCGCCACCAGAACGGGATGGTGGCGATGGGTACCGCTCGCCCCCGCCACCATCCTTCTGCTTCTCTTTCTGGCAGGACCGATCGGCTACTGCGTCTGGATCGCGTTCACCAACACGCAGCTGACGGGCGCGTCCGGCTCCGACTTCGTCGGCCTGGACAACTTCCGCCGGGCCTTCGCCGACGACGATTTCCGTAACGCCGTCTGGCTCACGCTCGTCTTCACCTTCGTCTCGGCCGTGGTCGGCCAGAACACGCTGGGCCTGGCGCTGGCCGGTCTGATGCGGGCCGCGTCGCGTCCCGTACGGACCCTCACCGGCACCCTCGTCATCACGGCCTGGGTGCTGCCGGAGATCGTCGCGGCGTTCCTGCTGTACACCTTCTTCCGCCGCGAGGGAACGCTGAACGCCCTGCTGGACTGGCTCCATCTGCCCTCCCAGAACTGGCTGTTCACACTACCGATACTCGCGGTGTCGTTCGCCAATGTCTGGCGCGGCACCGCCTTCTCGATGCTGATCTACTCCGCCGCGCTCGCCGAGATCCCGCGCGACATCACGGAGGCGGCGGAAGTCGACGGGGCGAGCGGCCCGCGCCGGGTCTGGCACATCACGCTGCCGATGATCCGCCGCTCGATCGGCACCAATCTGATGCTGAACACGCTCTCGACGCTGTCGGTCTTCGGCCTGATCTGGGCGATGACGCGCGGCGGCCCGGGCAGTCGCAGCCAGACACTGCCGGTGTTCATGTACGACCAGGCGTTCCTGAAGAGCCTGATCGGCTACGGCACGGCGGTGGCGCTGCTGCTTCTACTGGTGGGCTCGCTGTTCTCGATCGTCTATCTGCGTCTGATGAAGGTGGAGGTGTGATGCGCCGGACCACCCGGGCCCGGCTCGCCGCCAACGCCGCCCTTCTGCTGACCGCCGCGGCTTTCGCGATTCCGCTGGTGTGGCTGTTGCTGGCCTCGGTGGACACGGAGGCGGATCTGCGGGTGCGGGCGCCCTCGTCGTTCACCGCGGACAATTTCGACGCGGTGCTCACCGACGAGATCACCCTCACGCCGATGCTCAACAGCCTGCTGCTGTGCGGCGGCGCGACCCTGCTGACGGTGGTGTGCGCGGCGCTCGCCGCGTATCCGCTCTCGCGCCATCACTCGCGCTGGGGCCGTCCGTATCTGCTGACGATCCTGTTCACGACGTGTCTGCCGATCACCGCGGTCATGGTCCCTGTCTACGGACTGTTCGTGCAGGTCAATCTGATCGACACGATGTACGGCACGGGCCTGTTCCTCGCCACGTCCCAACTGCCGTTCTCCATCTGGCTGATGAAGAACTTCATGGACGGCGTACCGGTCGTCCTGGAGGAGGCGGCCCGGACGGACGGCGCGTCGAATCTGCAGACGCTGACCAGGGTCGTCCTGCCGCTGATGGGCCCGGGGATGACCGTGGTGACGATCTATACCTTCATCCAGCTCTGGGGGAACTTCTTCGTGCCGTTCATGCTGATCCTCTCCCCCGAGCAGTTGCCGGCGTCCGTCTCGATCTTCAGCTTCTTCGGCAACTACGGCTCGGTGATCTACGGGCAGCTCGCGGCGTTCTCGATCCTGTACTCGGCGCCGGTGCTGGTGCTGTACATGTTGATCGCCCGGAGGCTGGGCGGCGGGTTCGCGCTGGGCGGCGCCGTCAAGGGGTGATGGCTTGCATGTACCGTCACGTGACGTTACCAAGCGGTAACGATCAGCTCAGATGTTCCTACGATAAGTCGCTCTGGGGGAACGCACCGTAGTCGCCGTCCCCTCCGGCCCCCTAGCGTGTGTGCGTGCACCACACCCCCTCCCCACCCTTCAACGCCCCCGCCGCACGCCGACTGCGCGAGGCCCTCGGAATGGCGCCCGGCCATGTCGCGTACGGCCTCCGTGCCCAGTACGGACTCCACATCACCCCCGACACGGTGGTCGCCTGGGAACGCGGACTCGACGCCCCCGGTTCGCACGAACTGACCGCGCTCGCCGGGGTGTTGTGGTGTGCGCCCACCGATCTGCTTACCGCCGCGACCACCCTGCGCGAGCACCGGATGGCCCGCGGTCTCGCCCCCGACGACCTGGCGCGGCGGGTGGGCGTGGACGCCACCTCGTATGTGCGGATGGAGGAGTCGGGGCGCTGGCGCGGCAATGAGCGGCAGACCACCGCGCTCGCCGAGGTGCTGGACCTGGGCCCCCGCGAGCTGCTGACCGCGACCGGCCGGGACGAGGACCTCGCCGACCTGCTGCGGGACGCGGTGAAGGCGCGCTGGCAGGCGTACGTCCGTCCGGTCGGGAAGATGCTGCCGATGGACCGCGGCCACCTCGAGGACGTACTGCAGGAGCTGCACGCCGACTACCAGTCCCGGATGGTGGCCACCCTCAACTGGGGCACCGCGTCGCAGGACACCAGGGAGCCGGGCCGGGAGTTCCTGGACCGGATAGTGGAACACTTCTGGGAACTGGCCCGCGGCTAAATCCCGTTGGGATCCCGGTCGAACGCGAACAACTGGCCCTTCGCGTCCTTGGTGCAGGCCAGTTGCCGTAGCTTGGCGCCGGGCTTCGTCGCGGCCTCAGGCACCCCGGCGCACAGGTCGCTGTGCAGGGGCCGCAGCCGGTAGCCGCGCACCGGCTGCCCCACCGGCTCCAGCAGGAAGGCCTCGGCGGGGCCGCGCTTGCCGCACTCCTGGTCTTCGAGCGGCGCGCCGACCTCCAGCGACTTGTCCTTGACACCGGTGCAGCCCTCGCCGAATTGCCTGTGGAAGGTCACGATCCGCCAGGCGGGTTCGATGGGCTTCAGGCTGAAGCGCGGGGTGGTGTCGGGCGAGCACGGCTGCTGGTAGAGCTGCCCGTTCTGCCCGCCGGCCTCTGCCAGACACAGGCCCGAGTGGACGGCCCTGATCTGTACGGGCCCGGGCTGAAGAGGGCTGGGCTGAGAAGATTCGGACTGCTCCGTGCTCTGTCTCTTCTCCGTCTTTCTGTTCTCCACCTGTCTGTTCTCCGCCTGTCTGTTCTCCGCCTCATCGGAGTCGCGGGAGGCGAGCGTCACCGCCAGCGCGGCCACGCCAAGCGCGACGACCACCGTCGGCAGCACCGCACGGGCGAGCCACGGCCTGCGCGGCGGCTCGGGCGGCGCGGACTCCTCGGTCCCGGGTCCCGGTTCCGGTTCCGGTTCCGGTTCCGGTTCCGGTTCCGGTTCGCCGACGGTGTACTCCGGGACCTCGAAGGACTGCCGCTCGCGCCGGCTGAGCTCCTTGCGTACGCGCAGCCAGGTCTCGGTCGTCCCGGGGCCGCAGCCGCAGGCGCGTACGAAAGCCACCACGAGTTCCTCGCGCGGCACCGTGCTGCGGCTGAGCATATTGGCGACGGTCGAGCGCGGCAGTACGTCGCCGACCGCGTCCGCCCGCGCGGTCAACTCCCGGTAGGTCAGGCCGGACCAGTCCTTGAGCGCCTGCATCTGCGCGACGAACTCGGCGGAGCTCTGGGCCTGTTCGGGATCCGGAGCGGCGGGGCCGTCGGAGTCCATGCGTCCCTCCCCTTCAACGTTCACGTGCTGGGACAGGGTTGGGACATGTCCCGGACGCGGAACAGCCTTGCGATACGCGCCAGTCAACTCAAGAGTGATCTGCGCCATCCAAGGCGGAAAAGAGTGGTCTTGATCGCGCACGGGGGTCGCGATCAAGACCACTGGGCAACCGAAGCCGAAGCGGAAGCCCGCAGGGTCAGAAGACCGACTCCGCTTCGTACACCCGGTCCTCGGGCACGGTCTTCAGCTGGGCGACCGCCGCCGCCAGCGGCACCATGACAACGTCCGTCCCGCGCAGCGCGGTCATCATGCCGAACTCACCGCGGTGCGCCGCCTCGACCGCGTGCCAGCCGAAGCGCGTCGCCAGCACCCGGTCGTACGCGGTCGGCGTGCCGCCGCGCTGCACATGACCGAGAATCACCGGCCGCGCCTCCTTGCCGAGCCGCAGCTCGAGCTCCGCGGCGAGGCGGTTGCCGATGCCCTCGAAGCGCTCGTGCCCGAACTGGTCGATCTCGCCCTTCGCGTAATCCATCGAGCCCTCGGCCGGATGCGCACCCTCCGCGACGCACACCACAGCGAACTTCTTACCGCGCGAGAATCGCTCCTCGACCATCTTGACCAGGTCCTCGACCTGGAAACGCCGCTCGGGCAGACAGATGCCGTGCGCGCCGCCCGCCATGCCGGACTCCAGCGCGATCCAGCCCGCGTGCCGGCCCATGACCTCGACGACCATCACGCGCTGGTGCGACTCGGCCGTGGTCTTGAGGCGGTCGATGGCCTCGGTGGCGACAGTGACGGCGGTGTCGAAGCCGAAGGTGCGGTCGGTGGCGGAGATGTCGTTGTCGATGGTCTTCGGTACGCCGACGACGGGCATCCCCGCCTCGGCGAGCATCCGGGACGCGGTGAGCGTGCCCTCGCCGCCGATCGGGATGAGCGCGTCGATGCCGTACTGCTTCGCCAACTCCGCGGAATTCTCCGCGGCTTCGCGCAGCCGGCCGCGCTCGAGGCGCGCGGAGCCCAGGATCGTACCGCCGCGGGCGAGTATGCCGCTGACGGCGTTGAGGTCGAGCGGGCGGTAGTGGCCGTCGAGCAGCCCCTTGAACCCGTCCTCGAAACCTATGACTTCATCGCCGTGTCCGGTCAGGGCACGGTGCACGACCGACCGGATCACTGCGTTCAGGCCCGGGCAGTCGCCGCCTGCCGTGAGAACTCCGATGCGCATCGTGCTGTGTCTCCTGCTCGTCATTGGTGCATGTGAGCCCAGGTTCGATTGTTCCACGGACCCCGGGGAACCCGCGCTTTCAGCTACTCCGCCGTACTGCACCAGACCCTTGCTCGCGGGCCTTTGGACCCGGCTCCGTCCGTGCCCGATCCAGGCCTGAGTCCCGGCCTGATTCCGGGCCTGATTCCGGGCCTGAATCCGGGCCCCGTCCGGCGGGCGCCCTATCCACCTGCAGAGGTATTGTCAAGAGGGCAATGCCGCCCCAAGCGGCTTTTTTGTATGCACAAACATGGACATGACGGGAGAGCATGCGTGACGCGCAGCGTGTACGTGACCGGGATCGACCGCGGAGACGGCCGACAGGTCGTCGAGCTGGGAGTCATGGAGCTCCTGACCCGCCAGGTGGACCGGGTGGGTGTCTTCCGCCCGCTGGTCCACGACGGCCCCGACCGGTTGTTCGACCTGCTGCGTGCCCGCTACCGACTGTCGCAGGACCCCGCGTCCGTCTACGGCCTGGACTACCGCGAGGCCGCCGCGCTGCAGGCCGAGAAGGGTACCGACGAGCTGGTCACCCGGCTCGTCGAGCGCTTCCACCAGGTGGCGCGGGATTACGAGGTGGTGCTCGTCCTCGGCACGGACTACGCCGCCACCCAGCTCCCCGACGAGCTCGCGCTCAATGCCCGGCTGGCCAATGAATTCGGCGCATCGGTGATCCCGGTGGTCGGCGGAAAGGGCCAGACCGCCGAGTCGGTCCGGGCCGAGACCCGTAACGCCTGTCGCGCGTACGAGGTCCTGGGCTGCAACGTCCTCGCCATGGTCGTCAACCGGGTCGTCCCCGAGGAGCGCGAGAGCATAGCCGAGCGACTGGCGGCCCGCCTCCCGGTGCCCTGCTACGTGCTGCCCGACGAGCCGGCGCTCGCGGCTCCCACGGTCGCCCAGATCACCCATGCGCTGGGCGGCACTGTGCTCCTCGGCGACGACGCGGGCCTGTCCCGTGACGCGCTGGACTTCGTCTTCGGCGGGGCGATGCTGCCAGGCGTCCTGAACGCCCTGACCCCCGGCTGCATGGTGGTCACCCCCGGCGACCGCGCCGACCTGGTGGTGGGCGCGCTGGCCGCGCACTCCGCGGGCACCCCGCCCATCGCGGGCGTACTGCTGACGTTGAACGAGCGGCCGAGCGAGCAGATCCTGACGCTGGCTTCCCGGCTCGCGCCCGGCACCCCGGTGGTCCTGGTCTCCGGTACCAGCTTCCCCACCGCGGCCGAACTCTTCGCGATGGAAGGCAAGTTGAACGCGTCGACGCCGCGCAAGGCGGAGACCGCGCTTGGCCTGTTCGAGCGGCATGTCGACACCGGCGATCTGCTGACCCGCATCTCGGTGGCCCGCAGCAGCCGGGTCACCCCGATGATGTTCGAGCACGATCTGCTGGAGCAGGCCCGCGCCGACCGCCGTCGCGTCGTGCTGCCCGAGGGCACCGAGGAGCGGGTGCTGCGCGCCGCCGACGTGCTGCTGCGCCGCGACGTCTGCGAGCTGACCCTGCTCGGCGACCCGGAGGTCATCCGCAAGAAGGCCGCGGACCTGGGCATCGACCTGAGCGCCGGCGCCACCCAGCTGATCGACCCGCAGACCTCCGAGCTGCGCCAGGTCTTCGCCGAGCGTTACGCACAGCTGCGCGCCCACAAGGGCGTGACGGTGGAGCTGGCGTACGACGTGGTGGCGGATGTGAACTACTT
Organism: Streptomyces sp. NPDC019443; assembly: GCF_044389785.1. NCBI lineage: Bacteria > Bacillati > Actinomycetota > Actinomycetes > Kitasatosporales > Streptomycetaceae > Streptomyces > Streptomyces sp. NPDC019443. Next base: position 642,570 of record NZ_JBIRYJ010000002.1, on the reverse strand, counting down.
CGGCACCCTGATGGTCCAGGAGGGCCTGGCCGACGGCATGGTGTCGGGCTCGGTGCACTCGACGGCCGCGACGATCCGCCCCGCCTTCGAGATCATAAGAACAAAGGGGGCCGCGCAAAGTGCGTCAGGTAGGGCGGTGGTGGGCGACGGGAGGGCGAAGCCCGGGGGCACCTCCCAGGGCGAAGCCTCTGGGGGAGCCTCTGGGGGAGCGTCGATCGTCTCGTCGGTCTTCTTCATGTGCCTGGCCGACAAGGTGCTGGTGTACGGCGACTGCGCGGTCAACCCGGACCCGAACGCCGAGGAGCTCGCGGACATCGCGGTCCAGTCGGCGGTGACGGCGGCCCGCTTCGGCGTGGAGCCGCGGATCGCGATGCTCTCGTACTCCACCGGCACCTCCGGCTCCGGCGCGGACGTCGACAAGGTGCGGGAGGCGACCAAGCTGGTGCGGGCGTCGCGTCCGGACCTGCGGATCGAGGGCCCGATCCAGTACGACGCGGCGGTCGAGCCGTCCGTCGCGGCGATGAAGCTGCCGGACTCCGAGGTGGCGGGCGAGGCGACGGTGCTGATCTTCCCGGACCTCAACACCGGCAACAACACCTACAAGGCCGTGCAGCGCTCGGCCGGCGCCGTGGCCGTCGGGCCGGTGCTGCAGGGTCTGCGCAAGCCGGTGAACGACCTGTCGCGCGGCGCGCTCGTCAGCGACATCGTGAACACGGTCGCGATCACCGCGATCCAGTCGCAGCCCGTGCAGACCGAATCCGTATGACACGCCTACAGAAAGCACGACCGCCGTGACCGCGAATGCCACCCGCGTCCTCGTCCTCAACTCCGGCTCCTCGTCGGTGAAGTACCAGCTGCTCGACATGCGCGACAGTTCCCGCCTGGCGGTCGGGCTGGTCGAGCGGATCGGCGAGGAGACCTCCCGTCTTGTGCACACCCCGCTGACCGGCGGCGCCGAGAAGCGCGAGCGCACCGGCCCGATCGCTGATCACGGCGCGGCGCTCAAGGCGGTCGCCGACGAGCTGACGCACGACGGGCTGGGCCTGGACTCCCCCGAGCTGGCGGCGATCGGCCACCGGGTGGTCCACGGCGGGCTGAGGTTCACCGAGCCGACCCTGATCACCGAGGAGGTGCTCGCGGAGGTGGAGCGGCTGGTCCCGGTGGCCCCGCTGCACAACCCGGCGAACATCGCCGGCATCCGCACCGCCCGGGCGCTGCGCCCGGATCTCCCTCAGGTCGCGGTCTTCGACACGGCCTTCCATACGACGATGCCGGAGTCCGCGGCCCGCTACGCGATCGACGTAGAGACGGCGGACGCACACCGGATCCGCCGCTACGGCTTCCACGGCACGTCGCACGCGTACGTCTCGCGCCGGACCGCGGCGCTGCTGGGCAAGGACCCGTCCGAGGTGAACGTCATCGTCCTGCACCTGGGCAACGGCGCGTCCGCATCGGCGGTTGCGGGCGGCCGGTGCGTGGAGACCTCGATGGGACTGACGCCGCTGGAGGGCCTGGTGATGGGTACCCGCTCCGGTGACATTGACCCGGCGGTTACGTTCCACCTCAAGCGGGTCGCGGGAATGTCGGCGGATGAGATCGACGAACTGCTCAACAAGAAGAGCGGTCTGATGGGTCTGTGCGGCGACAACGACATGCGGGAGATCCGCCGCAGGATCGATGAGGGGGACGAGCGCGCGCGGCTCGCCTTCGACATCTACATCCACCGGCTGAAGAAGTACATCGGCGCGTATTACGCGGTACTCGGCCGGGTGGACGCGATCGCGTTCACCGCCGGGGTCGGTGAGAACGCGGCGCCGGTGCGCGAGGCAGCCGTCGCGGGCCTGGAGGAGCTGGGGCTTGCGGTGGACGCGGACCTGAATGCCGTACGCAGCGACGAGCCGCGGCTGATCTCGCCCAACCACGCACGTGTCGCGGTGGCCGTTGTCCCGACGGACGAGGAATTGGAGATCGCGCAGCAGACCTTCGCTCTGGTCGCTCCGGAAGGCGTCTGAGAACGGCCCCGGTGGCCCTCGCCTGAGCGGCAGCCCGCCCATTTGTACTTTCCACCAGACGGAATATTCCGCAACGAAACAAACCGATAGGATCCGCCTTATGCGCCGTTCCAAAATCGTCTGCACACTGGGCCCCGCCGTCGACTCCTACGAGCAGCTGAAAGCGCTCATCGAGGCCGGCATGAACGTGGCCCGTTTCAACATGAGCCATGGCACCCACGCTGAGCACGAGGAGCGGTATCACCGCGTGCGCAAGGCGTCGGACGACACCGGCCGCGCGGTCGGCGTGCTCGCCGACCTCCAGGGCCCCAAGATCCGTCTGGAAACCTTCGCCGAGGGGCCGGTCGAACTGGTCCGCGGCGACGAATTCACCATCACCACAGAGGATGTCGCCGGCAACAAGTCGATCTGCGGCACGACCTACAAGGGCCTGCCCGGCGACGTGTCCAAGGGCGACCAGATCCTGATCAACGACGGCAACGTCGAGCTGCGGGTCGTCGAGGTCGAGGGTCCGCGGGTCAAGACGATCGTCGTCGAGGGCGGTGTGATCTCCGACCACAAGGGCATCAACCTGCCCGGCGCGGCGGTCAATGTCCCGGCCCTGTCCGAGAAGGACGTCGAGGACCTGCGCTTCGCCCTGCGGATGGGCTGCGACCTGGTCGCTCTCTCCTTCGTACGGGACGCGAGCGACGTCAAGGACGTCCACAAGGTGATGGACGAGGTGGGCCGCCGGGTCCCGGTCATCGCTAAGGTGGAGAAGCCTCAGGCGGTCGAGAACATGCAGGACGTCGTGATGGCGTTCGACGGCGTGATGGTCGCGCGTGGCGACCTGGCCGTCGAGTACCCGCTCGAGAAGGTCCCGATGGTGCAGAAGCGCCTCATCGAGCTGTGCCGCCGCAACGCCAAGCCGGTGATCGTGGCGACCCAGATGATGGAGTCGATGATCACCAACTCCCGCCCGACCCGCGCCGAGGCGTCCGACGTCGCGAACGCGATCCTGGACGGCGCGGACGCGGTCATGCTCTCGGCCGAGTCCTCGGTCGGCGCATACCCGATCGAGACGGTCAAGACGATGTCGAAGATCGTCGTCGCGGCGGAGGAGGAGCTGCTCTCCAAGGGCCTTCAGCCCCTGGTCCCGGGCAAGAAACCGCGCACCCAGGGCGGCTCGGTGGCCCGCGCGGCCTGCGAGATCGCGGACTTCCTGGACGGCAAGGCCCTGGTCGCCTTCACCAAGTCCGGCGACACGGCCCGCCGCCTGTCCCGCTACCGCGTGGCCCAGCCGATCCTGGCCTTCACGACGGACGCGGCGACCCGCAGCCAACTGGCGCTGAGCTGGGGCGTGGAGTCGTATGTGGTTCCGCATGTGAACAACACGGACGCGATGGTGGACCTGGTCGACGCGGAGCTGCTGAAGCTCCAGCGGCACAACGAGGGCGACATCATGATCATCACGGCGGGCTCGCCGCCGGGAGTCCCGGGAACGACGAACATGGTGCGGGTGCACCACCTGGGCGGGGAGCACCGCGGCTGACGTCTCGTCCGCTGCGGACGACTGTGGGCCGCACCTCAGGTCGAGGTGCGGCCCACAGCCTTGTGCGGCTCCCGGAAGGTCTTAGTTACTGCCACCGGTGAAGTGGTTGTGCAGGCCGGGAACCGTCAGCGTCCCGCCGAACTGGCCTGCCTGCGTCACCTTCACGTCCGTGAAGAAGGCGAAGGGAACATTCAGCGGCGGAGGGGTCTTCGGGCTGAAGACGACCGGGATGATGCCGAAGAGGTTGCCCTTCAGCTCCTCCGTGTACATCGTCACGGTGCCGTTGCGGATCGTCGAGGTGGAGCCCTTGTCCGCCTCGACGTGCGCGGTCGTGCCGTTCGGGCCGACCACCAGCTGGTGGAGGTCCTTGATGTCCACGCTCGAAGCCGTGAACTTCAGCACCTTCTTGATCTTGCCGCTGCCCGTCTTCACTTCGACGATGCCCTTGTAGTCCAGGCCGTTCAGAGTGAGCCGCGAGCTCTCCAGGATCCACGGGTCGTCCGGGAGCAAGGGGAGGCCCGGCTCCAGGTCCGCCGCGGCGAGCGCCTTCGGGTCCGTCGTCGGGCACGGGAAGGGCGGCTTGGCCCCGTCCGGAATGTCGACGTCCAATTTCGGGTCGAGGCTCTTGACCGCCTCGTCCAGCTCCTCGGTCGTCGCCCCGGCCTTGTCCGCCGCGTCCTTGATGGCGTCCTTGGTCTTGTCCACCGTCTCGTCCACCTCGTCCACCGTGTCGGTGGGCTCCGTGGACGGCTTGGTGGACGGCTGCGTGGACGGCTTCGCGGACGGAGTTGTCGACGGCGTCGGCTCGGTGGTAGCCGTGGCGCTCGGCGTCGGGCTGCTGGTCGGCTCCTCGTCGGGGCCGTCCAGGATGTCCTTGATCGCGTCGCCGACACCCAGCGGGTCCAGCGGGTTTCTGGTCTGCGTCTCGCTCGGCGTGGGAGCCGGGCTCGTCGAGGGCGCGTTCGCGTCCGCGGGCTCGCCCGCGTCCGAGGCCGACGGGGTCGTGCCGGGCGTCGGCTCGTCCTCGTCGTTGCCGCCCGCCGAACCGCTCGGGGTCGGGTCGGGCTCCTCCGACGGAGACTCGGAAGGCTTCTCCGACTCCGACGGCTTGGGCGACTCGGACTCCGCCGGCTCGTCCGAGCGGGTCACGCACGGCCCCGGGGCGAAGGGAATCTCCTTGTCGTCCGCAACTGCCAGCCTGGGGGTGAGTCCCATGCCCACGAATACGGCAGTGGGCATGGCGGCCAGCGCTATCGCCTTGCTCGCGGGTATCTGCAGCTTGGTCAGGAGCGATTTCCTTGGAGCCGCATGCCGCGGCCCGGTCTTGGCCCTGGCGGAATCACCACCATCGGCCGCGCTCAGCTGCGTTTCGTCACCCCGCACTGTTCCTCCCGCCGTTGGCGTGGGCTGTCGTTCCGGTCACGTTCGGGTCGTATCCCTCGTCAGCTCGCGGCTCGGGAAAATCCAGGTCACCCGCATCGTTGTCCGGTCCCGGGGTCCCTTCCGGCTCGAACTCCTTGACGGGCTCGGCCGCCGGTTTGGCGGGTACCCAAGAGATCGACATCGCGCCACCGATCAGGGAGAGCAGGAACCCGATCAGGAACCCGCCGATGTTCGCGACCGGGATCGAGATCAGCCCGAGAACGATGGTGGCGACACCCGCGAACACCCGGACGACAGCGTGGAACCACATCGTCAGGCCGAGCGTCATAAGCAGGACGCCGATGATCAGCGAGCCCGCTCCCGCCGTGGTGGCCATGGCGATCGTGAGATTGCCGAGCCGGAGGTCGGCGTACGGCAAGTAGGCGATCGGGATGCCACCGAGCAGGGTGAACAGGCCTGCCCAGAAGGGTCGGTTGCCACGCCATGCGCGGAAGCGCAGCCGCCAGTAGGTGAATCCGCGGGAACCAGTGGACTCGGCGCTCATGGAAAACAGCTCCCTGGAACGGTCTTACTCAAAGAAAGTGAGATGGGTGGATCGGGCAGGGGCCTCGCACAGACGACCCCGGCCCGTCCGAAGTGCCGACGGAGCGGATGCTCCTAGAAGCACTCCTTGACGCCCTTGTGAAGCTTCAGCTGCAGACCGCTGAGCTTGAACGTGCCGGCCGTGGTCGCCCACGCCTTCTGCTCCACGCCGGTCAGCTTCGCCACCTTCGCGCGCTGTGCGAAACCGTACGGGTTGGCCCTGGTACCGGGCTGAATGCCCGGGTCCTTGAGCTGACCCGCTGCGACGCCGATGTCGATGTCCTCGAACGCGGCGTCCGCCTTGAGGTCTGAGACATCCAGGTAGATGTCCGTGGCCTCGACCGGCTTGTTCTCGTCCTGACCGGCCCTCAGCTCAAGGCTCACGTTGCCGATGAACGGCACGTTCGGAGTGACGACCGACTGGCACATGTCGACGATGGTGGCGGTCTTGAAACCGGACACCGCAACCGGAGCCGCGAAGTCCTTGCCGTCCAGCGTCTTACCGGATGCCACACTGCCGTACTGAACGAAGTTGGTGCCGGTCAGGCTCTTGGCCTTGACCTTGAATTCCTGGCCGGAAATGCTGAAGGACGCGGCGAGCGCCCCCTGTGCCAGGCCGATGCCTATCGCGGCCGTTGCGGCCACACTCGGCACCATGACTAGGGCGAACCGCTTCCATCTGGTTCCGCCACGAGCCACAGACTCCATGACTTTCCTCCTTCTCGGACGTACATCTCCGGTCCGGACCGTGGGTCCGTCCTGGGATGGGAGAAGTGCTACGTCCTCGGGAAGGAGAGCGCCCGTTCTTCAGGCGCGTGCTGCGTCCGAAACACCGGCGATCACCCCCGAGCGACAACCACTGGCCACGCCTTCGCGCAACCTGCCGGACAGGCCCTGCCGTTCGGCAGGAACCCCCCTGTCCGCGACCGGCGCCACTGCCGCCGGCCGACTCGGTGGGGACCCAAGGTTCCGCGGCACGGCTGGGGGCCGAGCTGGTGCGGTATTGGACCGAGCGTCGCCGATGTTGGTCCATTCCAGGCCGGGGCACAAGGGGGTTCGTTACTCGCTAGTAACGGCCTGATAACCACGCCACGACGGCCTGATGCCGGGTGGCAACGCAGGGTGCCACACAGTGCTGCACCAGAAGGGTGGATTGCCGCTAATAAGCGGACAGAACAAGAGCCCTGATTTACTGCGAGTAACAGCGTCTGCATTTGCCAAGTTTTGGCAAAGCGCAGCCTCTTTTGTCACTGTGTCGCCAAAACGGCGGCGGCGCTTCACCGGCGCCGCCGCCGCAAAACCGTCAGACCTGACGGAACGGAGCGTTCAGGACGGATCTTTCAAACATGACTCAGAACAGCACCCGCGCCAGCGCCGAGCGCGCCGCCGTCACCCGCGGGTCCTCCGGGCCGACCACCTCGAAGAGTTCGAGGAGCCGCACCCGTGCCGCGTCGCGGTCCTCCGCCGTCGTGCGACGCACCGTCTCGACCAATCGGCCGAAGGCGTCCTCGACATGACCGCCTACCAGATCCAGGTCGGCCGCCGCGATCTGGGCCTGCACATCGGCCGGATTGTCGGCCGCTTCCTGGCGCACCTTCTGCGGGTCCAGGTCCTGTACGCGGGCGAGCAGTTCGGCCTGGGCCAGGCCCAGCTTCGCCTCGGTGTTGCCCGGGTCGTCGGACAGCACGTTCTTGTACGCCTGGACCGCGCCGCCGAAGTCGCCCGCGTCCAGCGCCTGTACGGCCGCTTCCAGCAGGGCGTCGTACGGCCCCTCCGGCACGACGGGTGCGGCCGAAGCCTCGACGCCCGCCTCGTCCGGGCTGACCGTGATGCCGGTGAGGCCGAAGCGCTCCTCGGCGACCTGAATCAACTGGTCCAGCGTCTGGCGGATCTGGGCCTCCGGGGCCGCGCCCTGGAAGAGCGGCAGGGCTTGGCCGGCCACCACCGCGAAGACGGCCGGGATGCCCTGGATCCCGAACTGCTGCATCAGCATCTGATTGGCGTCGACGTCGATCTTGGTCAGTACGAACCGGCCGTTGTACTCCTGGGCCAGTCGCTCCAGCAGCGGGCTGAGCTGCTTGCACGGCTCGCACCACTCGGCCCAGAAGTCGATGACGACCGGGACTTCGGTGGAGCGCTGGAGGACGTCGCGCTCGAAGCCCGCCTCATCGACGTCGATCACAAGACTCGTAGGGGATACGGCACCGCCGCCGCCCTCGCGGGCGGCCTGGGCACGGGCCTGCTCCGCCTTTGCCTTGGCCTCACTGGCCGCCTTCACAGCGGCGAGGTCGACGACGCCGCTCATGGACATGTTCCTAGGCTGCATGAGTACATCCTCCCCCTTCCGCGCGCGCATGTGAAAAAGACGGCCAAGAGACCGCCGCACTGGCGAAAATGTTCGGCACCGGGTCCCCACCTGGCGCCTGTGGTCGTCGCTCGAGCCGCTGAAGGCTTTCGCTACGAGTCGTAGCGTATCTGCACTCGCGCCGTCCCGTGTGAGATTCCTCCGGTGAACTGGCTCACAACAGGACGCCTACCCGCCGGTATGGTCGCCGTCATGTGCAGCCACACCCGCCCCAAACCAGCACGTACGGGTCGTACGGGACGCCCCCGCAGCGTTGAGGCCGACACCGCGATCCTCGAGGCGACGCGGGCGGCGCTCGTCGAGCTGGGCTGGTCGAAGCTGACGATGGGGGATGTGGCCACCCGCGCGGGGGTCGCCAAGACCACCCTCTACCGCCGCTGGGCGAACAAGAGCGAGCTTGTCGTCGACGCCGTCGCCATACTCTTCGACGAGCTCGAACTCCCCGACCGCGGAAGCCTGATCGCCGATGTGGAGGGCGTGGTGCTGCAGTTCGCCTCGCTGCTCGCCCGGCCGGAGGCGAAGACCTCGCTGATGGCGGTGGTCGCGGAGTCGACGCGGGACGACGCCCTGCGCGTACGGATCCGCTCGGCGATCGTCGACCGGCAGAAGCGGCTGGTGCTCGAGGGCCGGGCACGCGCGCAGGCCCGCGGCGAACTGCCGTACGAGCAGGACGTGGAGGCGGCGGCCCGCAGCGCGGACCTGATCTTCGACGTGATCGCGGGAGCGGTGGTGCACCGGGCACTGGTCAGCGCGGAGCCGGTGGACGAGGCTTGGGCGCGCAGCTTCACGACGCTGCTGGTGTCGGGGCTGGCCTCGCTGCAGGGCTGAACACAAAGGGCCGGCAGAAGGGCCGGCAGAAGGCCGATGGAAGGCCGACGGAAGGCCGACGGAAGGGCCGCCGGCCCGGTCCCCGCAAGCGTGCGGACCGGGCCGGCGTACAGGCCGTACGGAACGTCAGAAGCCGGGCGGCTCGGTGTACGTCCCCCACTCGTCCCGCAGCGCATCGCAGATCTCGCCCAAAGTGGCCTCGGCGCGGACCGCCTCCAGCATCGGCTCGATCATGTTCGAGCCGTCCCGGGCCGCGGCCAGCATCTTGTCCAGCGAGGACCGTACGCGCGCGTCGTCACGGCCGGTCTTGCGGTCCGCCAGGACCCGTACCTGCTCGCGCTCGACCTCGTGGCTGACCCGCAGGATCTCCAGGTCGCCGGTGACCGAACCGTGGTGGACGTTGACGCCGACGACCCGCTTGTCGCCCTTCTCCAGGGACTGCTGGTAGCGGAAGGCCGACTCGGCGATCTCGCCGGTGAACCAGCCGTCCTCGATGCCGCGCAGGATGCCGGAGGTGACCGGGCCGATCGGGTGCTGCCCGTCCGGGTGCGCCCGACGGCCACGCTCCTTGATCTGGTCGAAGATCTTCTCGGCGTCGGCCTCGATACGGTCGGTGAGCTGCTCGACGAACCAGGAGCCGCCCAGCGGATCGGCGACATTGGCGACGCCGGTCTCCTCCATCAGCACCTGCTGCGTGCGCAGCGCGATCTCCGCGGCCTGCTCGCTGGGCAGGGCGAGGGTCTCGTCCAGGGCGTTGGTGTGCAGGGAGTTGGTGCCGCCGAGAATCGCGGAGAGCGCCTCGACCGCGGTGCGTACGACGTTGTTGTACGGCTGCTGGGCGGTGAGCGAGACACCCGCGGTCTGGGTGTGGAAGCGCAGCCACTGTGCCTTGTCGGTCTTCGCGCCGTACACCTCCTTCATCCAGCGCGCCCAGATCCGGCGTGCCGCGCGGAACTTGGCGATCTCCTCGAAGAAGTCGAGGTGCGCGTCGAAGAAGAAGGACAGGCCGGGCGCGAAGGTGTCCACGTCCAGGCCGCGGCTCAGCCCCAGCTCGACGTAGCCGAAGCCGTCCGCGAGCGTGTACGCGAGCTCCTGCGCGGCCGTCGCGCCCGCCTCGCGGATGTGGTACCCGGAGACCGAGAGCGGCTTGTACGCGGGGATGCCCTGCGCGCAGTGTTCCATCAGGTCGCCGATCAGACGCAGATGCGGCTCGGGCTGGAAGAGCCACTCCTTCTGCGCGATGTACTCCTTGAAGATGTCGGTCTGGAGTGTGCCGTTGAGCACGGCCGGATCGATGCCCTGACGCTCGGCGGCGACCAGGTACATGCAGAAGACCGGGACGGCGGGCCCGGAGATCGTCATGGACGTCGTGACGTCACCGAGCGGGATGTCCTTGAACAGGACCTCCATGTCGGCGGCGGAGTCGATGGCCACGCCGCAGTGGCCGACCTCGCCGAGAGAGCGCGGGTCGTCGGAGTCACGGCCCATCAGGGTCGGCATGTCGAAGGCGACGGAGAGCCCGCCACCGCCGTTGGCCAGGATCATCTTGTAGCGCTCGTTCGTCTGCTCGGCATTGCCGAAGCCCGCGAACTGGCGGATGGTCCAGGTGCGGCCGCGGTAGCCGGTCGGGTACAGGCCACGGGTGAAGGGGTACTCCCCCGGCCAGCCGATCCGCTCGAAGCCGTCGTAGGTGTCCCCGGGCCTGGGCCCGTACACGGGCTCGACCGGGTCCCCCGAGAGCGTGGAGAAGTCCGCGTCCCGCTTGCGGGCCTTGTCGTAACGGGCCTGCCAGCGTCGGCGGCCTTCCTCGATGGCGTCAGCGTCCATACCCTGAATTTACTAGGACGTCCTAGTAAATGTCGATGGCTGAAGCCCCGCACATGCGTACGGGGCCCAGATGGCTCCGCGAGGGTTACGCCTCAGCGGTCGCCGCGTTACCGTCCGTGACCAGCGGACGGACCTCGCGGGAGATCTTCGGCTCGACGAAGAAGGAGGCCACCGGGATACAGCCAGCGGCCAGCACCCAGAGCAGCTTGCCGAACGGCCACTTCGCCTTGGAGCCCAGATCGAAGGCGAAGATCACGTAGATGATGAACAGCACACCGTGGACCTGCGAGATCAGCATGGTGTCGCCGACCTCGAAGGCGTACTTCAGGATGATCGCCGCGGTGAAGACCAGCAGCCATACGGCGGTGACGTACGCCATCACCCGGTAACGGGACAGCACGCTTTGTTTCATGCATACGAGCGTAACGGCCCGGAAAATCCCCACGGACCCGGGGACCAGGAGCATGCGATCGCGCGGGAACGGGTGAGCACCGGACCCCGTACCGGCCTCCCTCAGCCCACGTCCTCGAAATCCCGCGCGGCGACGCGCAGCGGGCGGAGCATCGCGAAGATCTCCGCGCACTCCTCGGCGTCGTACGCACCGAGCCCGAAGTCCATCTCCATCAGGTCGCGGGTGGCCGCCTCCACGACTTCCCGGCCCTTCTCGGTGATGGAGGCGAGCGTGCCGCGCCCGTCGTTCGGATTGGGCCGCTTGTCGACCAGACCGGACCTCACCAGCCGGTCCACGGTGTTCGTCACCGAGGTGGGGTGGACCATCAGCCGCTCGCCGATCTTGGACATCGGCAGCTCGCCGGCCTTGGAGAAGGTGAGCAGCACCAGCGCCTCGTAGCGCGCGAAGGTCAGTCCGTACGGTTTGACGGTGGCGTCGACCTCGGCGAGCAGGATCTGGTGCGCGCGCATGATCGAGGTGATCGCGGGCATCGAGGGCACGGGTCCCCATCGCTGCTGCCAGAGCTCGTCGGCTCGGGCGATGGGGTCGAAGGGGAGGCTGAGCGGCTTCGGCACGGCACCGACCCTACCGACTGGTCATATGGCGGTCAGCCCCGTCTCGCCCTTCGGTCCGCCCTTCTGCCGCCCCGGGTCCGCCCTTCTGTCCGCCTGGTCTCCGCGACGAGCAGCAGACAGCACAGGGTGCCGATGGCGCCGGCGCCCGCGACGACGGTGCTCACCTGGAGGAACTCCGCGGCGACTCCGGACAGCGCCATGCCGACGCCCTGGATCGTCATCAGCCCGGCGGTCAGCAGGGTCATCGCCCTGCCGCGCAGTTCCTCGGGGATCTCCTCGATGAGCCACCGGTCGAGACCCAGGGTGTACGCGGATCCCGCGCCGGCCAGGGTGAGCGCGAGCAGCGCCCAGCCGAGGCCGGGGGTGACTGCGTAGACGGTCAGCGGCAGCAGGGTGGTGGCGGCGAGCGGCAGGACGATCCGGGAGCGGGCGGCGGGGCCGAGCGCGGATCCGGCGTACAGCTCTCCGGCGATCGTGCCGACCGGCAGCGCACACATCAGGAGGCCGAGGCCCGCGGAGCCGATGCCGATCTCGTCCGCGTACGGGGCGGCGAGGGCCTCGGGCGCCACGCTGAACATGGGCGGCGCCCAGAACAGCAGCATCAGCACGCGGAGTCGGCGGTCGGCGAGGATCTGCCGTGCGCCGGAGAGGGAGGAGCGAAGCAGGGCGCCGCTGTCTCGGCTGCGGGCGGGACGCCGCTTGGTGCCGAATCGGAGCAGCAGCGCCGAGCCGAGGAAGGTGCACACGGTGATGGCGAGCGCGCCGCGCGGGGCGACGACGGCGAGCAGCAGCCCGCCGAGTCCGAACCCGGTGAGCACGGCGCTCTGCGAGACGATGCGCAGCAGCGACCGGCCGAGGACGAACAGGTCGCCCTCTCCCAGGATGTCGGCGAGGGTCGCCATGCGAGTGCCGTTGAACACGGGCGAGATGGCGGCGATGAAGCAACGCAGCACGAGCAGAGCGGCGACGGGCGTCACGGGCAGCACCATGACGGCGGCGCACCCGGCACAGAGGAGATCGCACACGACGAGCACCCGGCGGGCGGGGTACTTGTCTGCGACGCCGGCGAGCAGCGTCCCGCCGAGGAGGTAGGGCAGAAACCCGAGGGCGAAGGTGAGCGCGCTGAGCATGGGCGACCCGGTGAGCCGGTAGACGAGCACGGTGAGCGCGATCTCGCTGACGACGACGCCGAGCAACGACATGAGGTGCGCACCGAAGACGGCCCGGAACTCGCGTACTTCGAAGACATCCCGGTACCGGCGGGACCCGGCCCGACCGCCCTCGTCGGCGCGACGTTGCTTCGGCGAGGGGCCGCCCGCCGTCAGGGCGGGCGCGGGGCCCTCGCCGATGGCGGGCACGTGGCCCTGACCAACGGCGGGCGCGGAACCCTGGCCCACGGCGGGCACGGGCGCATCGCTCCCGTCGGGCACGCCGGTTCCCGGCCCCGAAGGCGTCACGCCGCCCGTCGGCCGGGCAGCGCCCAAGCCCGCAGCAGACGCGGGCACGCCGTCCGCACCAGGCCGGACGGGGCCCGTCAACTTCTCTTCTGGCATGGCCGACAGCCTGCCGAGCCCTTAAGGCCGGGTCGTAGACTTTCGGCACACGCCGAATCTTCCGGGGGGGCGCGAGAGCCATGCCGTCGTACATGCACTTCGGCGAGGCCGACCTCCTGCGCATCCGGTTCGCGGTGTCTCCGCTCTGGGAGACCCAGGAAGCCGTACGCACCCTCAAGCGCCCCGAACGGCACGGCTATCACCTCCCCTGGCTGCGGCGGATCCGGCAGGCGGCGCTCGGGCTCGACCTCATCTCTCTGTGGCTGCTCATGCCGCGCCGCGGGCACACCCCGGACTTTCTGGGGCCGCCGCCGATCGGGCCCGCCGCGTCGTTCGACGAGGAGATCGCCGCCGTACGCGCCGTGGACCCCGAGGCGGCGCGGCACGACATGGCGTGGGCGCTCTCCGACACCCCGGGGGCTCTCGACAGCCCGCAGGGGCGCGCGTTGCTCGCCGATCCCGTGCGGGCCGTGCGGGAGTTGGCCGATGCGATGGAGCAGGCCTGGCACACCCTCATCGAGCCCGAGTGGCCCCGGCTGCGCGCGCTGCTCGAGGCCGATGTGGCGTTCCATTCGGGGCGGTTGGCGCAGGCCGGCCTGGAAGGGCTGTTCGCCGAGCTGCATCCACGGCTCAGCTGGGCCGACCGCACCCTGCCCCTGTCCGGCAGGAGCGAGCATGTGCGCGAACTCGGCGGCCAGGGACTGATGCTGCTGCCCAGCGTCTTCTGCTGGCCGGATGTGGTGACCGGCTTCGAGCCACCGTGGCAGCCCACCATCGCCTACCCGGCCCGCGGCATCGGCGTCCTGTGGACCGAGCCCGCCGGCCGCACCCCTCAGGCGCTCGCCCGGCTGCTCGGCACCAAGCGCGCCGCCGTGCTGGCCGCGCTCGACGAGCCGGGCACGACCACCGCCCTGGCACACCGGCTCGGCCTCGCGCCCTCCTCCGTATCGGCACATCTGGCCGTACTGCGCGATGCGGGCCTGCTGACCTCGCGCCGCCATGGACATCAGGTGCTGTACGAGCGGACGCCGCTGGGGATCGCGCTGGCGGTGTCGCAGCCCACCGTTCCGGTTTAGGCGGAGAGATGCCGTTCCACGGTCTCGACCTTGGAGCTGAGACCGTCGGTGACGCCCTGTCTGATGTCGGCCTTGAGGACGACGGACACGCGCGGGGCGCGGGCCTCGACCGCGGCGACGGCGCGTTTGACGACGTCCATCACCTCGTCCCAGTCACCCTCGATCGAGGTGAACATCGCGTCCGTACGGTTGGGCAGACCGGACTCGCGGACGACGCGCACGGCGTCGGCGACGTACTCGCCTACGTCCTCGCCGACACCCAGCGGAGTGACGGAGAAGGCGACGATCATGCGTTGACCTTGCCCTCGCGGCGGGCGCGGGCGGCGATGACCTCGTCGTCGGCCGCGCGCTTCAGCTTGCGCTCGGCGACGAAGCCGCCGGCGGGGAGGACGGAGAGCACGAAGTAGAGGGCCGCGGTCTTCGCGTTCCACTTGGTGCGGTTCCAGGCGTCCAGCCAGAAGAGCACGTACAGGATGAAGAGCACGCCGTGGATCGCGCCCATGACCGGGACCGCGTTGAACTCCGTCGTGCGCTTGAGCACCGAGCAGACGAGCAGCAGGAGGAAGGAGACGGCCTCCGGCGCGGAGACCAGGCGGAGGCGGTGGAGGGACGAGGCGGTCTTGATGTCCACGAGGGCACCTTCGGTGGGAGGAGGACTTATCTTGCAGGGGTTCTTGTGAACACATGCACAAGCGCCCGGTCCATTGTGGCAGCCCACTTCGCCGGGCGGGGTCCGGGGTGTCCAGGAAAGGCGCAGTGTCAGGGTCGGGATCCTCCTTGAGGACCTGTTCCGGGGCGGAACCACCAGCTAACGTCACTGCGTGGCAACGTTCCGACTCCAAGGCAGCAAGGTGCTCGCCGTCGACATGACCGGCGACGCCGTCAAAGCGAAAAACGGCTCGATGGTCGCCTACGACGGCCAGATGGCCTTCAAGAAGATGTCCGGCGGCGGTGAGGGCATCCGCGGGATGGTCACCCGCCGCATCACCGGCGAGCAGATGACCGTGATGGAGGTGAAGGGGCAGGGCACCTGCTACTTCGCCGATCGCGCGTCCGAGATCAATCTGGTGAACCTGCACGGCGACAAGCTCTATGTCGAGGCGAGCAATCTGCTCTGCACCGACGCCGGGCTGCGTACCGGGACGACCTTCACCGGGCTGCGCGGCGGGGCGAGCGGCAATGGCCTGTTCACCACCACCGTCGAGGGCACCGGCCAGGCAGCGATCATGTCTGACGGCGCTGCCGTGGTGCTGCGGGTGACGCCGCAATACCCGCTGTCCGTCGATCCCGGCGCGTACATCGCGCACCAGGGCAATCTGCGGCAGGACTTCCAGTCCGGCGTGACCTTCAGGACCATCCTGGGCGAGGGCGGCGGCGAGGCCTTCCAGATCCGCTTCGAGGGCGACGGACTCGTCTACGTACAGCCCAGCGAGCGCAACACCATCGGGGGCGACGTCTGATGCCGTTCCGCGAGATCAATTCCAAGATGGTCGAGGCGACGGTCGTGCCCGGCCAGAAGATGTTCAGCCAGCGCGGGGCGATGCTCGCGTACAAGGGCGAGGTTTCGTTCACGCCGAACATCCAGGGCGGCCAGGGTGGCCTTGCGTCGATGATCGGGCGGCGGGTGGCCAATGAGGCGACACCGCTGATGACGGTCGAGGGCAGCGGCACGGTGATGTTCGGCCACGGCGGCCATCACATCCAGGTGATCCAGCTGACCGGCGACACCCTGTACGTCGAGGCGGACCGGCTGCTCGCCTTCGACGGGACCTTGCAGCAGGGCACGATGTTCATGGGCTCGCAGGGCGGGGTCATGGGCATGGTGCGCGGTCAGGTGACCGGTCAGGGGCTCTTCACAACCACGCTCAAGGGCCATGGCGCGGTGGCGGTGATGGCGCACGGCGGTGTGATCGAGCTGCCGATCACACCGGGGCGTGCGGTCCATGTGGACCCGCAGGCGTACGTCGCGCACCACGGTGACGTACGCAACAAGCTCTCCACCGCGCTGGGTTGGCGCGACATGGTGGGGCGCGGCTCGGGCGAGGCCTTCCAGCTGGAGCTGAGCGGCAGTGGCGCGGTGTACGTACAGGCCTCGGAGGAGAAGCTGTGACCGGTCCTGTGGTCTTCGACCCGATGACACTGCCGAGCGACGAGAACGTCAATCCGTACACCTTCTGCGTGGAGCTCAAGGGCAGCCAGTGGTTCCTGCAGAAGGGGAAGATGATCGCCTACTACGGGCGCATCGACTTCAACGGCATCGGCCACGGCCGGCTCGACCGGCTGCTGCGCACGTCGTTCCACTCGCCGCTGCACGCGAGCGACTGGGTGGTGGCGGAGGGCAGCGGCAAGATGCTGCTCGCCGACCGCGCCTTCGATGTGAATTCGTACGACCTGGACGAGGGGAATCTGACGATCCGGTCCGGGAATCTGCTGGCGTACCAGCCGACCCTGGCACTGAAGCAGTCGATCGTGCCGGGCTTCCTGACGCTGATCGGCACGGGGAAGTTCGTGGCCGCGTCCAATGGTCCGGTGGTCTTCATGGAACCGCCGATCCGGGTGGATCCGCAGGCGCTGGTGGGCTGGGCGGACTGCCCCTCCCCGTGCCACCACTACGACCACAGCTATATGACGGGCGTGATGGGCGGTCTCCGGGCGATGACGGGGATCGGGGGGGCCTCGGGCGAGGAGCACCAGTTCGAGTTCGTCGGCGCCGGAACGGTGCTGCTGCAGTCGACCGAGGCGCTGATGGCGGAGACGGCGACGGGCGCGGTGCCGCACCAGGCGGGCGTCCCGGGTGGTCACGCGGGGGCCGGAGCCCCAGGCCAACACGGGGCGACGCCCCGTCTTCCCGGTCAGCTGGGGGACCTCCAGCGTCGCTTCGGCCTGTGAGCGGTAGTCTGCGGAGTGTGACGTCGAACGCCTGCACCTTTGTGCGCGGATCGCTTCTCGTGCGGCTTCTCGCGCACTGGGTGCCAGGCGTCACACCCCCCGACTTCGTCCGTCTTTCAACTTCTTAGGTAGATTCCATATATGGAGACCGAGACGGCCACCCGCTGGCTGACCGATGACGAGCAGTGCGCCTGGCGCACCCACCTGGACGTCAGCCGACTGCTGATGCACCAGCTCGAGAAGGACCTCCAGCCGTTCGGCCTGACCAACAACGACTACGAGATCCTGGTCAACCTCTCGGAGTCGGCAGAGCGGCGGCTGCGGATGAGCGACCTCGCCGCGGCAACGCTGCAGTCCAAGAGCCGGCTCTCCCACCAGATCACCCGCATGGAGAACGCAGGACTGGTCCGCAGAGAGAACTGCGAGTCGGACCGGCGCGGGCTGTACGCGGTGCTGACCGAGCAGGGCATGGAGACGATGCAGAAGGTCGCGCCGCATCATGTCGCGTCCGTACGCAAGCACTTCATCGACCTGCTGACGCCGGAGGCGCTGGCGGACCTGCGGGAGTCGCTGTCGCCGGTGGCCGAGCATCTGCGCGGGCAGCGCGGCAAGCAGTAGGCGGCGGCAGGAGGCCGGTCCGTCAGGCGGCGGGCACGCGCAGCCCGACGCGCCGCTCAGAGGCAGCTCACACGACTGTGGGGGTCGGAGTTCGAACAGCGCGCCGCCCTGCGGGCCCTGGCTCACAATGAGCGTGCCGCCGTGGCGCTCGGCCACGTCGGGCGATCGCCAGAACCGGCCCCGCACCGCCGTCATCCCGGGTGCGGGCGTCGTCGAGGCGTACGAAGCGCTCGAAGATCCGCTCCCGTTCCGGCTCCGGCACACCCGTGCCGTCGTCGGCGACCGCCAGCACCACGGTGTCGCCGTCCCCGCGCACCGATGCGGTGACCAAAGTACGGGCGTGGCGCTGCGCGTTGTCCAGCAGATTGCCCAGCACGCGCGCCAACTGGCCGCGCGAGCCCGTCACTTCGAGACCGTCCGCCGCGGTGACCGTCACCGGGATGCGGTCCCCGGATCGCTGTGAGGCCTCCTCGCGGACCAGTGCGGCAAGGTCGAGCCGGGACTGCCCCGGCCGCTCCCCCGCGTCGAGGCGGGCCAGCAGCAGATCGCCGGCGAGCTGCTGCAGTCGTACGGTGTCCGCCACCGCGCCCGGGCCGTCCAGCAACTCCGGGTGGGCCGCGCCCACTTCGAGCTGGGTCCGCAGTGAGGCGATGGGGCTGCGCAGCTCGTGCGAGGCGTCCGCGACGAAGCCTCGCTGCCGCTCCACCGACGCTTCGAGCGCGGCCAGCGTTCATTGGTCGTACGGGCCAGCCGCGCCACTTCGTCGCGCGAGCCGGGCTCCGGGACGCGCCGGGAGAGGAGGCTGTCCGGCACCGACGACGGCAAGGGCGCCGCGGACGACAGCAAGGACGGTCAGAAGGACTCCAAGGACGACAAGGGCTCCAAGGACGACCACGACGAGGGCTCCGACGACTGACCTGGGGCAGCCGCGAGGCCGGGGGCTCGCCCCCGGCCTCGCGGAAGCACCGGGGCCGGCGGACCCCGTCGCCTCAGCCCTCCGTCAGGCCCGCCACCAGCTCGTCCGCAGCCGTGTACGGATCCAGCTCCCCCGCCACTATCCGCTCCGCCAGCGACCCCAGCCTCCGGTCCCCGTGCAGGTCCCCGATCCGCTCCCGCAACGCCGTCACAGCGATCGTCTCCACCTCGCCCGCCGCGCGGCGGGCGCGACGGTCGGGGAGCACGCCGTGCTCCTCCATCCACGCGCGGTGCTTCTCCAGCGCCTCGACGACCTCGTCGATGCCCTCGCCCCGTGCCGCGACCGTCTTGACGATCGGCGGGCGCCAGTCGCCAGGGCCGCGGGACTCGCCCAAGCCCAGCATGTGGTTCAGCTCGCGGGCCGTCGCGTCCGCCCCGTCCCGGTCCGCCTTGTTGACGACGTACACATCGCCGATCTCGAGGATGCCCGCCTTCGCCGCCTGGATGCCGTCGCCCATCCCGGGAGCGAGAAGGACGACCGACGTGTCCGCCTGGGCCGCGATCTCGACCTCGGACTGGCCGACGCCCACCGTCTCCACCAGGATCACGTCGCAGCCGGCCGCGTCCAGAACGCGGATCGCCTGCGGCGCGGCCCAGGCGAGGCCGCCCAGATGCCCGCGCGTGGCCATCGAGCGGATGTAGACGCCCGGGTCGGAGGCGTGCTCCGACATCCGGACCCGGTCGCCGAGCAGCGCTCCGCCCGAGAAGGGCGAGGACGGGTCGACGGCCAGGACGCCGACCCGCTTCCCGGCCCGCCGGTACGCCGTCACCAGCGCCGATGTGGATGTCGACTTGCCGACACCCGGCGAGCCGGTCAGGCCGATCACGTAAGCCCCGCCGGTCAGCGGAGCCAGCGCCGCCATCACCTCGCGCAGCTGCGGGGACGCCCCCTCGACGAGTGAGATCAGCCGGGCCACGGCCCGTGGCCGGCCCTCCCTCGCCTGGGCAACCAGCTGGGGGACGTCCACCATGTGAGTGCTCCTACTTGCCGTTGCCCGGGACACGCACGATCAGCGCGTCGCCCTGCCCGCCGCCACCGCACAGCGCCGCCGCACCCACGCCGCCGCCGCGCCGCTTCAGCTCCAGCGCCAGGTGGAGCACCACCCGCGCGCCGGACATGCCGATCGGGTGTCCGAGTGCGATCGCGCCGCCGTTTACATTCACCTTTTCCGGGGACACCCCGAGGTCCTTCATTGACTGCACCAGGACCGAGCCGAACGCCTCGTTGATCTCGATGAGGTCGAGGTCCTCGACGCCGATGCCCTCCTTGCCGATCGCATTGCGGATCGCGTTCGACGGCTGCGACTGCAGGGAGTTGTCCGGACCCGCCACATTGCCGTGGGCGCCGATCTCCGCGATCCACTGAAGGCCGAGCTCCTCCGCCTTCGCCTTGCTCATCACCACGACCGCCGCCGCGCCGTCCGAGATCGGCGACGACGAACCCGCCGTGATCGTGCCGTCCTTGGCGAACGAGGGTCGCAGCTTGCCGAGCGTGTCGGCCGTGGTCTCGGGGCGGATGCCCTCGTCCTTGGTGCAGACGACCGGCTCGCCCTTGCGCTGCGGGACCTCGACCGGTGTGATCTCGGCCTCGAAGATGCCGTTCTTCTGAGCGGCCGCGGCCCGCTGGTGCGAGAGCGCCGCGATCTCGTCCTGCTCGCGTCGGCCGATGCCGAGGCGCTTGTTGTGATTCTCGGTGGACTCGCCCATGGCGATGCCCTCGAAGGAGTCGGTGAGGCCGTCGTACGCCATCGAGTCGAGCATCTCGATCGCGCCGTACTTGACCCCTTCGCGTGACTTCGGCAGCAGATGCGGCGCGTTGGTCATGGACTCCTGGCCGCCTGCGACGATCACGTCGAACTCACCGGCACGGATCAGCTGGTCGGCCAGCGCGATGGCGTCCAGCCCGGAGAGACAGACTTTGTTGACGGTGAGCGCGGGCACGCCCATCGGGATGCCCGCCTTGACCGCGGCCTGGCGCGCCGGGATCTGCCCTGCCCCGGCCTGCAGCACCTGGCCCATGATCACGTACTGCACCTGGTCACCGCCGATGCCCGCCCGGTCCAGCGCCGCCTTGATGGCGAAGCCGCCGAGATCAGCGCCGGAGAAGGTTTTGAGCGAGCCGAGCAGGCGTCCCATGGGCGTACGGGCGCCCGCGACGATCACTGAGGTGTTACCGGTCGTTCCTGACATGAGGCACGATCCCCTTCCAGCGCGAAGCTGAGGAGTGAACGAGGGTTTACCTCAAATGTACTGAGCGGTACGTGCTGCGGTCACCGGGCAGCCAGTGTGATCGCGCGCACGTTGCGTAACCACGGCCAGGGCGCTGCACTGGGGGAATGCTGACGCGAATCGACCACATCGGGATCGCCTGCTTCGACCTCGACAAGACTGTCGAGTTCTACCGGGCCACATACGGCTTCGAGGTGTTCCACACCGAGGTCAACGAGGAGCAGGGCGTACGTGAAGCCATGCTCAAGATCAATGAGACGTCCGACGGCGGCGCCTCCTACCTCCAGCTCCTGGAGCCGACCCGCGAGGACTCCGCGGTCGGAAAGTGGCTGGCCAAGAATGGCGAGGGGGTCCACCACATCGCCTTCGGCACCGCGGACGTGGACGGTGACGCACAGGCGATCCGGGACAAGGGTGTGCGCGTTCTCTACGACGAGCCACGTATCGGCTCCATGGGCTCCCGTATTACCTTTCTCCACCCCAAGGACTGCCACGGCGTTCTCACCGAACTCGTCACCTCTGCAACGGAGCACTGACCTCCGGATTCCCGGCCCGGTAGAGTGGGCGATTCCGGGCCGGGGCCGGGTCGGGGCCGCGCCGCGTCCCCTCCGTTGGATCTGTCACCATTCCCCGGGGGACCGTTCGCCGGCGAACGGTGCTCGTACGGAGAAAGTTGCGACCAGGGGACGGATGGGACCGCGCAGTGCGGGGCTACGAACGCCAGGAGAGCCACCGAGCTGACGACGACCACCTCTCGCGGTTCGAAGCCGAGATGGACCGGCTGAAGACCGAGCGAGAGAAGGCCGTCCAGCACGCCGAGGACCTCGGTTACCAGGTCGAGGTCTTGCGCGCCAAGCTCCACGAGGCGCGCCGCAACCTCGCCTCCCGTCCTGCCTACGACAGCGCCGACATCGGCTACCAGGCCGAACAGCTGCTCCGTAACGCCCAGATCCAGGCCGACCAGCTGCGCTCCGACGCCGAGCGCGAGCTGCGTGAGGTCCGCGCACAGACCCAGCGCATCCTCCAGGAGCACGCCGAGCACCAGGCCCGCCTCCAGGCCGAGCTGCACTCCGAGGCGGTCCAGCGCCGCCAGCGCCTGGACCAGGAGCTGGCCGAGCGCCGCCAGACGGTCGAGACGCACGTCAACGAGAACGTCGCCTGGGCCGAGCAACTGCGTGCCCGCACCGAGGCACAGGCCCGCCGGCTCCTCGACGAGTCCCGCGCCGAGGCCGAGCAGTCCCTGGCCGCCGCCCGCGCGGAGGCCGCCAGGGTCGCCGAAGAGGCCCGTCAGCGGCTCGGCTCCGAGGCGGAGTCCGCCCGGGCCGGGGCCGAGGCGATCCTGCTGCGCGCCCGCAAGGACGCCGAACGCCTGCTGAACGCCGCCTCCAACCAGGCGGAGGAGGCCACCAGCCACGCCGAGCAGCTGCGCTCCTCCACCACCGCAGAGTCGGACCAGGCCCGACAGCAGGCCGCCGAGTTGAGCCGCACCGCCGAGCAGCGGATCCAGGAGGCCGAGGAGAAGCTGCGCGAGGCCCGCGCGGAGTCCGAGAAGCTCCTGACCGAGGCCAAGGAGTCGGCGGCCAAGCAGCTGGCGTCCGCCGAGTCGGTCAATGAACAGCGCACCCGTACCGCCAAGGCGGAGATCGCCCGGCTGGTCAGCGAGGCCACCAAGGAGTCCGAGGCGCTCAAGGCGGAGGCCGAGCAGGCGGTCGCCGACGCCCGGGCCGAGGCCGAGAAGCTGGTCGCGGCCGCGGGGGAGAAGGCCCGTACGGTCGCCGCGGAGGACTCCGCGGCGCAGCTCGCCAAGGCGGCCCGTACCGCCGAGGAGGTCCTGACCAAGGCCTCCGACGACGCCCAGGCCACCACGCGCGCGGCGAGCGAGGAGGCCGAGCGGATCCGCCGCGAGGCGGAGGCGGAGGCGGACCGGCTGCGCGGCGAGGCCGCCGAGCAGGCCGATCAGCTCAAGGGCGCGGCCAAGGACGACACCAAGGAGTACCGCGCCAAGACCGTCGAGCTGCAGGAGGAGGCGCGCCGGCTGCGCGGCGAGGCCGAGCAGCTGCGCGCCGAGGCGGTCGCCGAGGGTGAGCGGATCCGCGGCGAGGCCCGCCGGGAGGCCGTCCAGCAGATCGAGGAGGCGGCCAGTACCGCCGAGGAGCTGCTCACGAAGGCGCGGGCCGACGCCGACGAGATGCGCGCCACGGCGAGCAGCGACAGCGAGCGGGTCCGCACCGAGGCGATCGAGCGAGCCACCACCCTGCGCAAGCAGGCCGAGGAGACCCTGGAGCGCACCCGCGCCGAGGCCGAGCGGCTGCGCGCGGATGCCGAGGAGCAGGCGGAGAGCGTCAAGTCCGCGGCCGAGCGGGCTGCGGCCGTACTGCGCGAGGAGGCCGAGCGCGGCATCACGGCACGCCAGGCCGAGGCCGCCGAGGAGCTGACCCGGCTGCACACCGAGGCCGAGTCCCGCCTCGCCGCCGCCGAGCAGAACCTCGCCGACTCCCGCGGCGAGGCCGAGCGGATCCGCCGCGAGGCCGCCGAGGAGACCGAGCGGCAGCGCGCCGAGGCCGCCGAGCGGATCCGTACGCTCCAGGCGCAGGCCGAGCACGAGGCCGAGCGACTGCGTAGCGAGGCGGCGTCGGACGCGGCGACCACCCGCGCCGAGGCGGAGAACGTCGCGGTGCGGCTGCGCAGCGACGCGGCCAACGAGGCGGAGCGGCTCAAGAACGAGGCGCAGGACAGCGCCGACCGGCTGCGCGCGGAAGCGGCGGCCGCCGCCGAACGCGTGGGCACCGAGGCCGCCGAGGCGCTGGCCGCCGCGCAGGAGGAGGCGAACCGCCGCCGCCGGGAGGCCGAGGAGATCCTCGACTCCGCGCGTGGCGAGGCGGATCAGGAACGCGAGCTGGCCCGCGAGCAGAGCGAGGAGCTGCTGGCCTCCGCCCGCAAGCGGGTCGAGGAGGCGCAGACCGAGGCACAGCGGCTGGTCGAGGAGGCCGACCGCCGCGCCACCGAAATGGTTTCCGCCGCCGAGCAGACCGCCCAGCAGGTACGGGACTCGGTCAATGGCCTCCAGGAGCAGGCCGAGCAGGAGATCGCCGGGCTGCGCTCGGCCGCCGAGCACGCTGCCGACCGCACCAGGACCGAGGCGCAGGAAGAGGCGGACCGGGTCCGCGCCGACGCGTATGCCGAGCGGGAGCGGGCGGCGGAGGACGCGAGCCGGCTGCGGGCCAGGGCCCAGGAGGAGACCGACGCGGCCAATGCGCTCGCGGAGCGGACCGTCGGGGAGGCGATCACCGAGTCGGACCGGCTGCGCGCCGACACCGCCGAGTACGCGCAGCGGATGCGTACGGAAGCGACGGACGCGCTCGCCTCCGCCGAGCAGGACGCTTCGCGCGCCCGTGCCGAGGCCCGCGAGGACGCCAACCGTATCCGCTCGGACGCCGCCTCCCAGGCCGACCGGCTGATCGGCGAGGCGTCGAGCGAGAGCGAGCGGCTGCGCAGGGAGGCGGCCGAGGCGCTGTCCGGCGCCGAGCAGGTCAAGGCGGAGGCCGAGGCCGAGGCCGAGCGGCTGCACGCCGCGATCCGCGCGGACGGCGAGCAGATCCTGGACGAGGCGCGCCAGGCCGCCGACAAGCGCCGTGCCGATGCCGCGGCCCAGGCCGACCAGCTGATCTCCGAGGCGAGCGGCGAGGCCGAGAGGCTGCGCGCCGAGGCGGCGGAGATGGTGGGCTCTGCCCAGCAGGCCGCCGAGCGCATCAAGTCCGAGGCCCAGAATGTCAAGGCGGACGCGGAAGCGGCGGCCGAGCAGATGCTTGCGAGGGCCCGCGAAGAGGCCGACCGTGCGCTCGACGAGGCGCGCGAGGCGGCGGCCAAGCGTCGTGCGGACGCCGCCGAGCAGGCCGACCAGCTCATCAACAAGGCCCAGGAGGAGGCGCTGCGCGCGGCCACCGAGGCCGAGGAGCAGGCCGACACCATGGTCGGCGCGGCCCGCAACGAGGCCGAGCGGCTGGTCTCCGAGGCGACCGTGGAGGGCAACTCCCTGGTGGAGAAGGCCCGCACGGACGCGGACGAGCTGCTGGTCGGCGCGCGCCGGGACGCCACCGCCATAAGGGAGCGCGGCGAGGAGCTGCGTACCCGTGTCGAAGGCGAGATCGAGGAGCTGCACGAGCGCGCCCGCCGGGAGACGGCCGAGCAGATGAAGACGGCCGGCGAGCGCGTCGATCATCTGGTGAAGACCGCCGAGGAACAGCGGGCAGAGGCCGAGGCGAAGGCCAAGGAGCTGGTGTCCGATGCCAATTCGGAGGCCAGTAAGGTCCGCATCGCCGCGGTGCGCAAGGCGGAGGGGCTCCTCAAGGAGGCCGAGCAGAAGAAGGCCGAGCTGGTCCGCGAGGCCGAGCGGGTCAAGGCGGAGGCCGAGGCCGAGGCCGAGCGGCTGGTCACCGAGGGCCGGCGCGAGCTCGATGTGCTCGTGCGCCGGCGCGAGGACATTCAGGCGGAGATTTCCCGTGTCCAGGACGTGCTTGAAGCGTTGGAGTCATTCGAGGCTCCGTCAGGGGGCACCAAGGCTGCATCCACCAGCGGCTCCGCCGCAGGTGCCGTCAGAGCGGGCGCGACAGCAGGGGTTACACGTTCGAGTGGCAAGTCGTCCGACGGCTAGCCACTCAAAAGGCTGGACATTCTCCAGATCAAACGGTCATCCGCTCGATGACACGCCGCTTCGGCCCCTAGGATTCCCCCTATCACCTCACCGGTCTCATTCGACAGGAACCCCATGAGCGACACTTCCTCCCCCTTCGGCTTCGAGCTCGTGCGGCGTGGTTACGACCGCGGTCAGGTGGACGACCGCATTACCAAACTCGTCGCCGACCGTGATAGTGCTCTGGCCCGAATCACCTCTCTGGAAAAGCGCATCGAGGAACTCCACCTCGAGACGCAGAACGCCCAGGCCCAGGTCAGCGACGCGGAGCCGTCGTACGCCGGTCTCGGTGCACGCGTCGAGAAGATCCTCCGCCTCGCCGAGGAGGAGGCGAAGGACCTGCGCGAGGAGGCCCGTCGCGCGGCCGAGCAGCACCGTGAGCTCGCCGAGTCCGCCGCCCAGCAGGTGCGCAACGACGCCGAGTCGTTCGCGGCCGAGCGCAAGGCGAAGGCCGAGGACGAGGGCGTCCGTATCGTCGAGAAGGCGAAGGGCGAAGCCTCTACGCTGCGCAGCGAGGCACAGAAGGACGCGCAGTCCAAGCGCGAGGAGGCCGACGCGCTCTTCGAGGAGACCCGCGCCAAGGCCGCCCAGGCCGCCGCGGACTTCGAGACGAACCTCGCCAAGCGCCGCGAGCAGTCCGAGCGGGACCTGGCTTCGCGTCAGGCGAAGGCGGAGAAGCGCCTGGCGGAGATCGAGCACCGCGCCGAGCAGCTGCGCCTGGAGGCCGAAAAGCTGCGTACGGACGCGGAGCGCCGGGCCCGTCAGACGGTGGAGACCGCGCAGCGCCAGGCCGAGGACATCGTGGCTGACGCGAACGCCAAGGCCGACCGGATCCGCAGTGAATCGGAGCGCGAGCTGGCGGCGCTCACCAACCGTCGCGACTCGATCAACGCGCAGCTGACCAACGTCCGCGAGATGCTGGCCACGCTGACCGGTGCGGCGGTGGCCGCGGCCGGTACCCCCGCCGACGACGAGCCGATCTCCCGCGGCGTCCCGGCTCAGCAGACCCGCTGAGTATGTCCCCTTTCGCGGGGTCCGTCGCGTAAGTCAAGAATGCGTCAAGCCCCCTGTCACTCCAGTGGCGGGGGGCTTTGCGCGCACTTAGCGTGGCCGCATGATCGAGCTCGAGGGCCTGACGAAGCGCTTCGGCACCACCACCGCGGTCGACCATCTCTCGTTTCAGGTCAGGCCGGGTGTGGTGACCGGCTTCCTCGGCCCCAACGGCGCGGGCAAGTCCACGACGATGCGGATGATGCTCGATCTCGACAACCCGACCAGCGGAACGGTGCGGATCGACGGCAAGCACTACCGCGATCTCGAGGAGCCACTGAAGTACATCGGCGCGCTGCTGGACGCGAAGGCGATGCACGGCGGGCGGAGCGCGTACAACAACCTGCTCTGTCTCGCCCAGTCGAACCGCATCCCCGCCTCGCGGGTCGCCGAGGTCCTGGACGTCGTCGGGCTGACGGCGGTGGCGAGGAGGAAGCCCAAGGGCTTCTCGCTCGGTATGGGACAGCGGCTGGGCATCGCGTCGGCTCTGCTGGGCGATCCGGAGATCCTGATGTTCGACGAGCCGGTCAACGGTCTTGATCCCGAAGGAATTCACTGGATCCGCAATTTGATGAAGACTCTTGCATCGGAAGGACGCACGATCTTCGTCTCCTCGCATCTGATGAGTGAAATGGCGCTCACCGCCGACCACTTGATCGTTATCGGACAGGGGCGGCTTCTGGCCGATACCTCGATGGCCGATTTCATCCACGAGAACTCCCGGAGTTATGTACGGCTGCGCTCCCCGCAGCCGGAGCGCCTGCGCGATGTGCTGCACGAATCGGGCTTCACGGCGGTCGAGTCGGGCAACGGAACGCTGGAGATCGACGGCGCCACCACCGAGGCGATCGGTGAGCTGGCCGCCCGGCACCAGCTCGTCCTGCATGAACTGAGCGCGCAGCGCGCCTCGCTGGAGGAGGCGTTCATGCAGATGACGGCGGGAGCGGTGGAGTACCACGCGCATTCGACGGGTGAGGCGGCGCCGCCGTCGGCACCCCCACCGG
This sequence comes from Streptomyces sp. NPDC019443, assembly GCF_044389785.1. Lineage (NCBI taxonomy): Bacteria > Bacillati > Actinomycetota > Actinomycetes > Kitasatosporales > Streptomycetaceae > Streptomyces > Streptomyces sp. NPDC019443. The sequence goes on along the minus strand of NZ_JBIRYJ010000002.1, from coordinate 614,932 downwards.
GTCCCCAGTGGGGCCAGAGCTACCAGAGCAGCAAGGGAGCCTGACCCATGGCCTCGGTACCCGCTGTTCTCCAGTCCGAGTGGACCAAGATCCGTACCGTTTCCTCGACCACCTGGACGCTGGTGAGCGCGTTGGTCGTCACCGTCGCGATGGGCGCGGCGCTCAGCGCGCTGCTGAAGTCGACGTTCGACGATCTGTCGCCTCAGGAGCAGCTCACCTTCGACCCGACCCTCATCAGCTTCTCCGGGATGATCCTGGGTCAGCTGGCGATGGTGGTCTTCGGGGTGCTGGTGGTGGGCACGGAGTACAGCTCGGGCATGATCCGTACCTCGCTCGCCGCCGTACCCCAGCGCGCCACCTTCATCTTCAGCAAGATCGCGGTGGCCACGGTGCTGGCGCTGGTCGTCGGGATGGCGACCAGCCTTCTCGCCTTCTTCCTCGGCCAGGCACTGCTGGGCGAGCACCGTACGACGATCGGCGCGGACAACGTCCTGCGCGCGGTGGTCGGCGGCGGCCTGTACATGGGCCTGATTGCGCTGTTCTCGATGGGCGTGGCGACGATGCTGCGCAGCTCGACGCTCTCGCTCGGCATCCTGATGCCGTTCTTCTTCCTGGTCTCGCAGATCCTCGTGTCCGTACCGAAGGCGAAGACGGTCGCGCGCTACTTCCCCGACCAGGCAGGATCCAAGATCATGCAGGTGGTTCCGGACGCGATGGGCGGCGACAAGGCGCCGTACGGGCCGTGGGGCGGGCTCGGGATCATGGTGATCTGGGTGGCGGTGGCGTTGCTCGGCGGCTATCTGGTGCTCAAGAAGCGCGACGCCTAGAGGGCGGCGGCGACTCGGCGCGGCCGAAACCGTAGCGTTACGGCTTGGCCGGAACCGTCAAGGCCCGGATATCCTCCTAACTCTTACGGGGGCGTACGGCCGGACGGCCTGGGCCCCGACGACCCGAATGTCGATGGGGCTGGAGAATGATCGAGGCAGTCGGCCTGACGAAGCGCTATGGCGCGAAGACGGCCGTGTACAACCTTTCCTTCCAGGTACGGCCCGGCGCCGTCACCGGGTTCCTCGGCCCCAACGGCGCCGGCAAGTCGACGACGATGCGGATGATCCTCGGGCTCGACCAGGCGACCGAGGGTCATGTGACCATCGGCGGCCGCCCCTTCCGGCAGCTGCCGAACGCGCCCCGGCAGGTCGGTGCCCTGCTCGACGCCAAGGCGGTGCACGGTGGCCGCAGCGCGCGCAATCACCTGCTTTCGCTGGCGCAGCTCTCCGGTATCCCGGCCCGCCGGGTCGACGAGGTGCTCGGTGTCGTCGGGCTTCAGGAAGTCGCCAAGAAGCGCTCCAAGGGCTTCTCGCTCGGTATGGGGCAGCGGCTCGGTATCGCGGCGGCGCTCCTCGGCGACCCGCAGGTGCTGCTCTTCGACGAGCCGGTCAACGGCCTGGACCCGGAAGGCATCCTCTGGGTCCGCAATCTGATGAAGCAGCTTGCCGCCGAAGGCCGTACGGTCTTCGTCTCCTCGCACCTGATGAGCGAAATGGCGCTCACCGCCGACCACTTGATCGTGATCGGCCGTGGCCAGCTGCTCTCGGACATGAGTGTCAAGGACTTCATCTCGCACAACTCCGCGGACTTCGCCCGGGTGCGTACGCCGCAGACCGAGCCGCAGCAGCGCGAGAAGCTGTCCGCCGCGCTCACCGAGGCCGGCGGTCAGGTCATGCCGGAGCCGGACGGCGCACTGCGGGTCACCGGGCTGCCGCTGCCGCAGATCAGCGATCTGGCGCACTCCGCCGACGTCCGGCTGTGGGAGCTGTCGCCGCACCAGGCCTCGCTGGAGGAGGCCTACATGCGGATGACACAGGGCGCGGTCGACTACCGCTCGACCGCCGACCAGAAGTCGGGCCTGATGCAGCAGCCGCCGATGGGCTACCTCCCGCCGCAGCAGCAGATCCCCGAGGTGCCGCAGCAGGGCTGGTACGCCCCGCCGCCGCCCCAGCCCGGCCAGAACCCGTACGCCGGCGCGGCTCCTGTCGCGCCCGCCGGCGCTCCGCCCGTTCCCCCGGCCTCCGCCGGCCCCGCCGACCTGACCAAGCCCGAGGACGCCCGATGACCACCCCCTACCAGCAGCAAGCGCCCTACCAGCAGCAGGGCGCGCCCGGCACCGTGTACTCCTCGCCGATCCCGGTGCGCGACGCCCACCTCGGCGACGCCCTCGCCTCCGAGTGGACCAAGATCCGTTCCGTACGCTCCACGATGTGGACGCTCGGCGTCATGATCGTGCTGATGGTCGGCATCGGCGCGCTCTCCGCGGTCGCCGTCTCCGCCGCGGACGCCGATCTCCAGGATCAGTCGGTCCTCTCCCTCGGCTTCTTCGGCGTACTGCTCGGCTCCATCTGCGTGATCACGCTGGGCGTGCTGACCATCGCCTCCGAGTACGGCACGGGGATGATCAGGACCACGCTGACCGCCTGCCCCAGCCGCGCCCGCGTGCTGACCGCCAAGGCGATCGTCTTCTTCCTGCTCGTCTTCATCCTCACCACGGTGATCACCGCGATCGTGGGCGCCCTGCAGACCGCGATCGTGGACCAGGGCTCGTCCACCGGCGAAGACTGGTTCCGCGCGACGATCGGCATCGCCCTCTACGTCGCGACCCTCGGCCTGCTCTCGCTCGCCGTCGGCACCCTGATCCGCCACTCGGCGGGCGCGATCACGGTCATGATCGGCGTCGTGCTGCTGCCGCTGGTGCTGGCCATGTTCATGTTCTCGGAGTCGCTGCGGGATCTGCAGCAGGCGCTTTTCGAGTACTCGATCCCCAACCAGATCGGCGTGCTGTACGACACCGCCGTCACCGAGTCGGGTCCGGCCGGCTGGGACCCGCTGTGGATCATGCTGGGCGTGACGGCGGCGGCACTGGCCGGCGCGTACGCCTCGCTCAAGGCGCGCGACGTCTAAAGGCACGCGAGGCTCCTGAAGCCTCAGTACTTCGGCGCGTTACGGGACCGCTGCACCCGCGTGGTGCGGCGGTCCTTCGCGTTCCAGCACGCCTTGTGCCAGTGCCGCCGTTCATCGATGCCACCGCCGTGCTCCGGCCAGGCCACCACATGCGGGACGCCCGAGGGGATCTCCTGGTCGCAGCCGGGGCAGCGGTACCGCTTGCCGGCGGCACTTGCGCCGGCGACATGGCGGACCAACCACTCCTCACCCTGCCAGGACTCGCTCCGGCCGAAGCCGCCGTACCTGTCGCCCGGCTCGCCGGGCTGCTCGGTGGGCTTCTCGCCGCCTCGGGGGCGGTTGCGGCGCGGGGACACGTGACACCTCACGGGGCAAGTCCGGACAGTTCTCATCCAGCCTACGGGCCGCAGTCCGGGGTACACGTACCGCACAGCGTGAGACCGTGGCACCCATAGGGGCCAGTTACCGGAAAATCGCAACAACTTCACGAATGGCCGTGCCTTTGGCACGTGTCAGACGTTGTTGCCGGTAGGGGGAGTGACGCGTCGGCCGCAAGGAGGCAATAGGCGATGCGCGTGGGAACTTTCGTACTGGCGGCCCAATTCCCGGGCCAGGGGCAGGGGGAGGCGCTGCACCGTGCGGTGCGGTCCGCCGAGGTCGCGGAGGAGTCCGGGCTGGATTCGGTCTGGCTCGCCGAGCACCATTTTGTACCGTACGGCGTGTGCCCGTCGGCCGTGACACTCGCCGCGCTGCTGCTCGGCCGCACCCGGCGGCTCCGGGTGGGCACAGCCGTGAGCGTGCTGCCGAACGCCCATCCCGTCTCGCTGGGTGAGCAGACGGCGCTGCTGCATCTCACAAGCGGAGGGCGGTTCTCCCTCGGCGTGGGGCGGGGCGGCCCCTGGGTCGATCTGGAGGTCTTCGGCACGGGCCTCGATGCGTACGAGAAGGACTTTCCGGAGTCCCTGGACCTGTTGCTGCGCTGGCTGCGCGAACCCCGCGTCGCCACCCGGGGCGAACGGTTCACCTTCCGTGAAGTCCCTGTCGTGCCAAGGCCGGACGAGCTGATCGGCGGTCCCCCCGAGGGCCCCGAGGTGATCGTCGCGTGTACGTCCCCGACGAGCGTGAAGCTCGCCGCCGAGCGCGGGCTGCCGATGCTGCTCGGGATGCACTGCGACGACGAGGAGAAGGCGGAGATGGTCGCCCGGTGGCGTACGGACGCGCTCGCCGCGGGCCGCCCGCCCGAGGAGGTCGCGCACGCCGGGCATGTGTCGGCCGGCGTGGCCCAGATCGCGGAACGCAGGGCCGATGCCTCCGAGACGCTGCTGAAGGCGATGCCGGGCTGGCTCAAGCGGGGCCTGGACGCCCATGTGACGGTCGACGGGCGGCGCCGCGCGATGCGGGACCCCGTGGCGTACACAGAACTGCTCTGCGAGATGCACCCGGTGGGCCCGCCGCGGCTCGCCGCGGACCGCATCGCGGCCACCGCGGAACGTACCGGCATCACACGCTTCGCGCTGCTCGCCGAGGGCTCGGGCGATCTCGCGGCCACCGAGGAGAATGTGCGGCGCCTCGGCACAGAGGTCCTGCCGCTGCTGAGTTGAGCCCCCGATCGTTGCGACCCGGGCCGTACCGGAGGTGCTGCCGCTCCGACACCAGTTGCACCTCCCGCGGTGTGGAGCGGCAGCAAAAGACTTCAGCAGTCGCGCAGTTCGGGCGACTGGTTGAGCAACTGGGCTCGCACGGAAGTAAAGCGGGCGAGCCGCTCATCCACCGAAGAGTCCAGCGGGAACACCGCGACGCGGTGGCAGTTCTGGAATGCCAGACGCACCCCGAAGTGCCGCTGGAGCGCCCCGCGAATCGCGTCACTCGCGAGCGCGCGCAGCAGCTGACCACGTGCCTGCTCGTCCGGCGGAGGCGTCTGGTTGTCGGCGAAGTCCCCGCCGTCCACCTTCAGCTGAGCCACCAGAGAACTGATCATCTCCCATGCGAAGGGCAGGGAGGTCCGGACGCAGTCGACGAAGGCATCTTCGTCGACCTCGCCTCGCTCGGCCTGTTCCAACAGCGCCGGTGAGACGTCGAGCGACATGGGTTCTCCTCTCGCGACCCCGGTGAACGGGGTCTTACGGGCAGGGAAGGAGGATGACGGGCGACGACGGCATACGAACGACGCATGACGACTCAGAGTGCACGACCGACGACCTCCTGCTTCCACGTTAAGTGCGCTGTCCGGAGCGCACCAGGAGATTGGGAACACAACCGGCCAATTACGAACGGGGCTTCCGGGGCGAATCGCGCGCAGCGGTGTGTGTCGAGTAGCGTTGCCGACCATGCGTCTTGTCATCGCCCGCTGCTCCGTCGACTACGCGGGCCGGCTCACCGCCCACCTGCCCTCCGCTCCCCGTCTGATCCTGGTCAAGGCAGACGGCAGCGTCTCCATCCACGCGGACGACAGGGCGTACAAACCACTGAACTGGATGTCTCCTCCCTGCACACTCAAAGAGGGTGACGACAGCGTCTGGACCGTCATCAACAAAGCGGGCGAGAAACTGATCATCACGATGGAGGAAATCCTCCACGACTCCTCGCACGAACTGGGCGTGGACCCCGGCCTGATCAAGGACGGCGTGGAGGCGCACCTCCAGGAGCTGCTCGCCGACCGCATCGAGACGCTGGGCGAGGGATACAGCCTGATCCGGCGCGAATACCCCACGGCCATCGGCCCGGTGGACATCCTGTGCCGGGACTCCGACGGCGCGACGGTGGCCGTGGAGATCAAGCGGCGCGGTGAGATCGACGGGGTCGAGCAGCTCACGCGCTATCTGGAGCTGCTGAACCGCGACCCCCATCTGGCGCCGGTGAAGGGCCTGTTCGCGGCGCAGGAGATCAAACCGCAGGCGCGTGTGCTGGCGACGGACCGCGGGATCGGGTGTGTGGTGCTGGACTACGACGCGCTGCGGGGCATCGAGGACGACAAGCTCAGGCTGTTCTGAGAACAGTACTGATACGGGTACGGAGACGGCCCCGGGCGGCGATGCCGCTCGGGGCCGTACTGCGTTCTCGTGGCCGTCAGATGACGGGCGAGCTGCTGGAGCTCGCGGAGGACGCGGGGGCGCTGCTGGTTGTGATAGGAGCGCTGGCGGAGGTTGACCCTTCGGGCGCGGTCGACGCCGACGGTGACGGGCTGGTCGACGTGGGCGGCGGCGTGGTGGGCGGCGGCGTAGAGGGCGGAGTCGTCGGAGGCTTCGTCGGCGGGGTCGTCGGCGGTTTGGTCACCGGATTCGTCGGGGGCCTGCCTGACGACGTCGGCTTGCTGCCCGGCTTCGACGAACTCGGCGACGGCTCACCCCCCGGCTTCGACGATTCACTCGCCGATGAGCTGGAGCCCGGCGTCACCGCCCCCGTCGGGTCCGCGGGGCCGCCCGGCCGACGGGTCGAGCCGTAGGTCGGCTCGTCCGCGTCCAGGCCGTTGTCCGCGTCGTCCTCGTTCGCGGACTGACCGTTCCTGACCTTGCCGCCGGGCGGGTCCTGCTGGTCCGAGGTCGCTCCGAGCGTCACCACCGTGCCGAGCACCGCGGCCAGCAGCGCGCCCGCGCCCGCGGCGACCAGGTTGCGGCGTGCGCCACCGATGATGGAGAGGGGGCCGCGCAGCTTCGCGCCGCCCGCGGGCGACTTCGGCCGCGCCACCAGCGTGGCGGGCTCATCCTGCGGCTTCGACTTCCCCGAGGCCCCCAGCGGCAGCACGGCGGCCGCTACGCCTCCGGGCGGCGACGCCGACACCTCGTAGCGCGCGGCCGGCACCTCCTCGCCCGCCGGGGTGCGTCCGCCGAGTACGAGGCCGCCCGCGCGGTCCGCGACGAGTGCCAGCGCCCTGCGTCCCGCGACGGTGCCGCGCTTGTCGGCGAGCGCCCCGCGCATGCCGATCGAGGCCTCCAGCTCGGCGCGCGCACGCTCCAGGCTGCCGGTGCAGAGCGCCAGTACGCCCAACTCATGGTGGAAATACGCCTCTTCGGCCACTTCACCCGATATCCGGGCCGCTTCGGAGCCGATCCGCAGGGCCCGCTCCCAGGCGCTCCAGTGCAGCCCCGCTGCGAAGGCGGGTGCGGCGCTGCGGGCCAGCAGTACGGCCGCGCTGGGGTGTCCGGCCTCCTGCCCCGGAACCAGCGCGGTCAGCGCGGCGAGGACGGCGTCCGCCTCGGCCACCGCCCGCTCGGGGGTGACGGAGGGATGTCCGGCCCACCAGGCGTAGTGCTGGGCGGCGGTGTGGGCGTGAGCGGCCGCGTCGTCGGCGTAACCCTTCTCCGTCAGCTGCGCGATCACGCCGGCCGCCAGCCGGTAGCGGGGGCCGACCGGGGAGAGCAGCCCGCAGTTCATCAGCTCGCCGAGCGCGGCGTCCGCGTGCGTGTCACCGACGAGGGCCGGCAGATGCGCCTGGTGCGGGACTTCACCGCCGAGCGCGACGGCGAAGCGCAGGGTGTCGCGGGCGGACTCGCTGAGCCGGGAGGCGAGCAGCGCCGCCGGCGCGGCCCCCTCGCCCAGCGTCGGCAGCGGGACCTCGACACCGTCGACCGCGTCGAAAACGCCGAACCCGTCGGAGTCCTCCGGGTCGGGACGCCGGCTGTCGGCCTGCCGCAGCAGCGCGCCTGCCTGTACGAAGCGCAGCGGCAGGCCCTCGGACTCGAACCAGAGGTCACCCGCCCAGTTCGCCTCGTCCTCGGTGAGCGGCCGCTCCACGGTGCGCTGCAGCAGTTCCAGCGAGGCGCTGCGGCCGAGGCCCGCGAGGAAGACCTCTTCGAGGTGCGAGTCGGCGGCGGGCGCCGCGATGTCGGGTGTGGCGGCGACCAGGAAGGCGCACTCGGGCGCGGCGTCCAGCAGCTCGCCGAGGGCAGCGCCGCCGAACTCCAGGTCGTCGAGTACGACGATCGCGCCGATGTCCCTCACATGCTCGAGCAGCCCCGCCCGGTCGGGCCGGTGCCGCGGCGCGCTGTGGACGACGGCGAAGAGCTCGTACAGCAGCTCGGTGGGGGTGCGGTGGTAGCCGCTGAGGCGTACGACTCCGTCGGGTGCGAGGTTCGCGCAGTCTTCGGCGACGATGTCGAGCAGGGTGCTGCGCCCGGATCCCGCGGGTCCTGTGAGCCGCACCGAGCGACCGCGGCCCAGCAGCCGTACCAGCCGCTCGCGCTCCTCGTCGCGCTCGAGCAGCGGGAGCCGCGGCGCGGGCGGGCCCGCCGGCACGGGCGGCTGCGCAGCGCGCTGCCGCTCGGTGCGCTCCTCGGCGCTGTACCGGGCAGGCCGCGCGGGCTGTTCTCCCTCATGGCCATCGACCTGGGAGGGGCCGCCGGGCGGGCAGGGCTCTATCTCGCTGCCGTCGACGGGGTTGACCGTGAGCAGGAAGTCGCCCGCGACGAGCTCGACGGTACGGGCGAGCGCCGGCGTGGACTGTCCGAAGTCGGGCGTGCCTGCGTCGCGCGGGGGCCGCGCCTGTCCCGCGCCCTCGCCGAAGCTGTCGTTGTCCATGGTCCAAGCCCCCCAGGATGCTCTGTGCCTGTCACACGGGTCCGTCAATTCGGCAGGCGACCGAACCCTAGACGTTCGCTCAGTATCTACGAACGGCCGGGGTGCCACCCCGCCCGTGACGTCACAGTCTCGTGAGGATTGCGAGCGTCGTACGGTTCAGACCCGAGGGAGCGATTCGGCCGCGAGGCCGCCTTCGATGGCGAGAATGCGGTGCAGCCGGGTGGCGACGAGCAGTCTCTGCATCTGTGGCGGCACACCGCGCAGCACCAGCCGGCGACCGCACCGGCCGGCCCGCCGGTGCGCGCCCATGATGACCCCGAGCCCGGTGGCATCCCAGGAATCGAGGTCGGTCAGGTCGAGCACGAGGTCGCCGACTCCGTCGTCGACTGCCGAGTGCAGGACCGTACGGGCGTCCGCCGCGCTGCGGACGTCGAGGCGGCCCCCGACGACCAGCTCGGCGTGGTCGCCCCTGATGTGCATATGCGCTCCCCGTGAGTGCTTCAGTGCCCTGTGTCTGTCTCTTCTGTCTTGCAACAACTGACTGCCGCGTGGGCGAGGAAGTTGCCGTCTGTAAGCGAACCGATACCGAATTCACCCCAGAGGGTGATACCAAACCGGTCAATGACGGTCAGTGCTTGTAGAAGCCCTGCCCGCTCTTGCGACCGATGTCACCCGCGTCCACCATCCGGCGCATCAGCTCCGGCGGCGCGAACTTCTCGTCCTGGGACTCGGTGTAGATGTTGCTCGTGGCATGCAGCAGGATGTCCACGCCCGTCAGGTCGGCGGTGGCGAGCGGCCCCATGGCGTGGCCGAAGCCCAGCTTGCAGGCGATGTCGATGTCCTCGGCGGACGCTACGCCCGATTCGTAGAGCTTGGCGGCCTCGACGACCAGCGCCGAAATGAGGCGGGTGGTGACAAAACCGGCGACATCGCGGTTGACGACGATGCAGGTCTTGCCGACGGACTCGGCGAACTCCCGCGTGGTGGCGAGGGTTTCGTCGCTCGTCTTGTAGCCGCGTACCAGCTCGCACAGCTGCATCATCGGGACGGGCGAGAAGAAGTGCGCACCGACGACGCGGTCCGGACGCTCCGTCGCCGCCGCGATCTTCGTGATCGGGATGGCGGAGGTGTTGGAGGCGAGGACTGCGTCGTCCCGTACGAGCTTGTCGAGCGTACGGAAGATCTCGTGCTTGACCTCGAGCTTCTCGAAGACCGCCTCGACGACGATGTCCGCGTCGGCGGCGGCGTCCAGGTCGGTGGTGGTGGTGATGCGCGCCAATGCCGCCTCGGCATCGGCCGCTTCGAGCTTGCCCTTGGAGACGAACTTGTCGTATGAGGCCTTGATGCCGTCCGTGCCGCGGGTCAGCGCCGCGTCGGTGACATCGCGCAGCACGACTTCCCAGCCCGCCTGGGCCGAGACCTGCGCGATACCGGACCCCATGAGTCCGGCCCCGATGACGGCGAGCTTCCTGGCCACTGCGGCACCCCTTAACACCTGTTTACATTTCGCCTCTCCGGCGGAGGTTAGCGCTCGTGAGCGACCGTGTGGCGGTGAAGAGATGCGCGTCACGTCTCAGATGACGGACATCACACCAGCACGGCCCATCAAGGGTCACATACCGCCTACTTGAGCACCTTCTCCCCCACCTCGCGCGCCGATCACCCCGCGCTCCCTGATCCGGCCTGATCGACGGACAGAACCTAGGCTGGGTGCATGGTCAATCTGACGCGCATCTACACCCGCACCGGCGACCAGGGCACGACAGCCCTCGGCGACATGAGCCGCACGGCCAAGACCGATCTGCGGATCGCGGCGTACGCCGATGCCAATGAGGCCAATGCCGTCATCGGCACGGCCATCGCCCTCGGGCAGCTCCCGCAGGAGGTCGTGAAGGTCCTCGTCCGCGTCCAGAACGACCTGTTCGACGTGGGTGCGGACCTCGCCACCCCGGTCGTCGAGAACCCGGAGTATCCGCCGCTGCGGGTCGAGCAGTTCTACATCGACAAGCTGGAGGCGGACTGTGACCGCTTCAACGAGGAGCTGGAGAAGCTCCGCAGCTTCATCCTGCCCGGCGGTACACCGGGCGCGGCGCTGCTGCACCAGTCCTGCACGGTCGTACGGCGCGCGGAGCGCTCGACGTGGGCGGCGCTCGAGGTGCACGGGGAGATCATGAATCCGCTCACCGCGACGTATCTCAACCGCCTCTCCGACCTCCTGTTCATCCTGGCCCGTACGGCCAACAAGGAGGTCGGAGACGTGCTCTGGGTGCCGGGCGGCGAGCGCTAACGCTCAGTGCGCACGGGCTCGCGCTTGGACTTCGGGGCCTGTTTCGGGAAGAGCGTGTAGCTCCCCGCGATGATCACGTTGATGCCGATGACGAAGAGCATCGTCTCCTGCCAGCTGCGCAGCGAGCCGATGTCGCCGTCGCCGCCGACGTACCAGATCGCGGCCTGCAGCAGGCCCATGGCGATCACCGCGGCGGTGATCCAGCGGATGGCCGTCTTCCACTCGTGGACCGTGCGGGCCGCGCCGTATTTCGGCGGCTTGACAGGCCGCGGGCCGCCCGCGAAGCGGTGCGCGAACTTCGCGTCGACCCACTTGATCGTGTGGTGTCCCAGCGCCACGGTGAAGCCGATGTAGACGGCGGCGAGCCCGTGCTTCCAGTCCGGCTCTGCGCCGTTCTTGACGTCGATCGCCGTCACGGCCAGCAGGATGACCTCCAGCAGCGGCTCGCAGAGCAGGACGGCCGCCCCGAGACGCGGCATCTTCGCCAGGTAGCGCAAGGCCAGTCCGGCGACCAGCAGCACCCAGAAGCCGACCTCGCAGATCACGATCAGCGTGACGATCACAGCACTCTCCCTTCGTTCTGGATTCCAGCCTCCCGTCCGCTCGGCCGCCGATCGTCGTCGCCAGTGACGAAGTGGCACTGCATCCTTCGATGTAGCCGGATGTGGCGGGCCTTCACCCTGGACGTGGAGGCCCGCGCGCCGCCCGCCGTGTTTGATGGGTCCGTGACCGCTTTCCCGCGCCCGCACCGCGACGACCTGCTCATCGCCGTGGCCGGATTTCTCGGCGGCCTGCTGCTGTGGTCGCTGGGGCTGGACACCCATAGCGACCAGGGCTTCGAACCGCGCTCGCTCGCGCTGGTGCCGCTGGCCGTGATGAGCGGAGCGGAGCTGCTGCGCCGGACGATGCCGAACACCTCGCTGGCGCTCGGCTGTCTGACGATGCTGGCCGACCAGTTCACCGTCGGGAATGTCGCCACCATCGCGATGTTCACGGATCTGGTCTACGCGGCCGTTCTGTACGGCACACCCGCGGCCGCACGCCGTATCCCCGCCGTGTCCATGGTGGCCACCGCAGCCGTCACGGTCACCGCACTGGTCATCTACCAGGATGCGCAGGCCATTCTGCCCGGCCTCCTCTTCGCCGTACTGACGGTGGTCCCGGCCTGGACCGGCGTGTGCGTACGCACCCATCGCGACGCCGCCGAAGCCGCCCAGCTGCGCGCCGAGCAGACCGCGCTGCTCGCCGAGGTCGACCGCACCCAGGCGGTCACCGCCGAGCGCGCCCGGATGGCCCGAGAGCTGCACGACCTGGTCGCGGGACATCTCTCGGCGATCGCGATCCACTCCACGGCCGCGCTCTCCCTCGACGACCCGAGGACCTCCCGCGAGGCGCTCGGCGTCATCCGCGAGAACAGCGTCGACGGGCTCGCCGAGATGCGCCGGCTGATCGGGCTGCTGCGGGACAGCGGGGGCGACGCGGAGCCCGCGGCCGCGCCGACACTCGCCGGTGTCGACGCGCTCCTCGATCAGTCACGGACGAACGGCGCCGCCAGCGGCCTGGAATGCACGCTCGACGACACCCGCGAGGCGGGCCTGGCGCTGCCCGCGCCGGTCGAGCTCGCTGCGTACCGCATCATCCAGGAGTCGCTGACCAACGCCCTCAAGCACGCGTCGCCGGGCCGGATCACGGTGGCCCTGGCGCAGGACGAGCGGACGCTGACGGTACGGATCACCAGCCCGTACGGCGACCGGCGCGGGCCGCGCGCCCCTGGCTCGGGGGCCGGTCTGGTCGGCATGCGCGAGCGCGTGGCGCTGCTGGACGGGCAGTTCGAGTCGGGACCGGTGACCGATGGCGGCGGCCGCAAGATCTGGCAGGTACGGGTGGAGCTGCCCGTCGAGGAAGGGAACGGGAAGGCATGACGATCCGGGTACTGGTCGCGGAGGACCAGAGTGCCGTACGCGCGGGTCTGGTCCTCATTCTGGGCAGCGCGCCGGACATCGAGGTGGCCGGCGAGGCGGCGGACGGCGAGGAAGCCGTGCGGCTGGCCCGCGAGCTGCGCCCGGACCTGGTGCTGATGGATGTTCAGATGCCGCGGCTCGACGGGGTGTCGGCGACCGGGCAGGTCGCCGCCGAACAGCTTGCCGACGTACTCGTACTGACCACGTTCGATCTGGACGAGTACGTCTTCGGGGCGCTGCGGGCGGGGGCCGCGGGCTTCCTGCTGAAGAACACCGACGCCAAGGATCTGCTGGAGGCGGTGCGCACGGTGGCGCGCGGCGAGGGGCTGATCGCGCCTGCTGTGACCCGTCGGCTGATCGCGGAGTTCGCTGCGCCGTCTCCCCCGCGGTCCCCGGACGCGCCCGACTCCGCGATCCTCGATGTGCTGACCCGGCGCGAGCGCGAGGTGCTGTCGTGTCTCGGCAAGGGCATGTCGAACGCAGAGATCGCGGGACACCTCGACATGGCGGAGGCGACGGTGAAGACCCATGTGAGCCGGCTGCTGGGCAAGCTGGAGATGCGCAGCCGGGTCCAAGCGGCGGTTCTGGCACAGGAGTTGGGCATCTAGCTCCCCTCCCCTTCCCCACCTCTCACGCCTTTGGTCTGGACCTATTGACGATTGGTCCAGACCTTCCTAGTCTCACCGCAAACACACGCTGCGGTGAGCCACGCAGGGTGCGCAGTGCACGGACCACCCCGATCGTCCGGACCTCCTCGAGGAGTACCCGTGAACACGCAACCCCCACTGCACAGCACCAGATTCAGACTCAGATCCAGAGCCGTCGCGGGACTGACCGCGCTGCTCCTCCCCCTGGCCGCCATGGTCGGCCTCGCCTCCCCCGCCGAGGCCGCCCCCTCGGCGACCGCCACCTACACCAAGGTCTCCGACTGGGGCACCGGCTTCGAAGGCAAGTGGACGGTGAAGAACACCGGCACCACATCGCTCAGTTCCTGGACCGTCGAGTGGGACTTCCCCTCGGGCACCGCGGTCACCTCCGCCTGGGACGCGGACGTCACCAGCTCCGGCACCCACTGGACCGCCAAGAACAAGTCGTACAACGGCACTCTCGCCGCGGGTGCATCCGTCTCCTTCGGCTTCAACGGCACCGGCTCCGGCGCCCCCTCCGGCTGCAAGCTCAACGGCGCCTCCTGCGACGGCGGCAGCGTCCCCGGCGACAACCCGCCGTCCGCCCCCGGCACCCCGAGCGCGTCCGACATCACCAACACCTCGGTGAAGCTGACCTGGACCGCCGCCACCGACGACAAGGGCATCAAGAACTACGACGTACTGCGTGACGGCGCCAAGATCGCGACGGTGACCGGCACGACGTACACGAACACCGGGCTGACCGCCGGTACCGACTACTCGTACGCCGTCCAGGCCCGTGACACCGCCGACCAGACAGGACCGGTCAGCGGCGCCCGCGCGGTGCGCACCACCGGCGGCACCAACCCCGACCCGGGCAGCAAGGTCAAGCTCGGCTACTTCACCGAGTGGGGCGTCTACGACCGCAACTACCACGTCAAGAATCTGGTCACCAGCGGCTCCGCCTCGAAGATCACGCACATCAACTACGCCTTCGGCAACGTCCAAGGCGGTAAGTGCACAGTCGGCGAGGCCTTCCCGGCGTACGAGAAGTCGTACACCGCCGACCAGAGCGTCGACGGCGTCGCCGACACCTGGGACCAGCCGCTGCGCGGAAACTTCAACCAGCTGAAGAAGCTCAAGGCGCAGTACCCGAACATCAAGGTGCTGTGGTCGTTCGGCGGCTGGACCTGGTCCGGCGGCTTCGGCCAGGCCGCGGCGAACCCGACGGCCTTCGCCCAGTCCTGCTACGACCTGGTCAACGACCCACGCTGGGCCGGGCTCTTCGACGGCATCGACCTGGACTGGGAGTACCCGAACGCCTGCGGTCTGTCCTGCGACACCAGCGGCGCCGCGTCCTTCAAGAACATGATGCAGGCGATGCGCGCCAAGTTCGGCAGCAAGCTCGTCACCGCGGCCATCACCGCGGACGCGTCCTCCGGCGGCAAGATCGACGCGGCCGACTACGCCGGCGCCGCCCAGTACGTGGACTTCTACAACGTGATGACGTACGACTTCTTCGGCGCCTGGGCCGCACAGGGCCCGACCGCCCCGCACTCCCCTCTCACCTCGTACTCCGGCATCCCGCAGCAGGGCTTCAACTCCGACGCGGCGATCCAGAAGCTCAAGGGCAAGGGGATCGCGGGCAGCAAGCTGAACCTGGGCATCGGCTTCTACGGCCGCGGCTGGACCGGCGTCACCCAGGCGGCGCCCGGCGGCTCGGCCACGGGACCGGCCCCCGGAAAGTACGAGCAGGGCATCGACGACTACAAGGAGCTCAAGACCAAGTGCCCCGCCACCGGCACCGTCGCCGGGACCGCCTACGCACACTGCGGCACGCAGTGGTGGAGCTATGACACCCCGGCCACCGTCAGCGGGAAGATGAACTACGTGAAGAGCCAGGGCCTCAAGGGCGCGTTCTTCTGGGAGTTCAGCGGCGACACCAGCAACGGCGAACTGGCGAACGCGATCAGCAGCGGTCTGCAGTAGCCGTACGGACGGCGAAGCCCCGGGAGAGCCTGACTCCCGGGGCTTCGCTGTGCGTCTTGCGTCTTGCGTCTTGCGTCTAGGCGACATTGACTCTCTGGCCGGGCGGCGCCGCCTCCAGCCAGGCGAGGAAGCCGGTCAGCGCGTCCTCGCTCATCGCCAGCTCCAGCCGTGTCCCCCGGTGCAGACAGCCCAGCACCACCGCGTCGGAGAGCAGCGCCAGCTCCTCCTCGCCCTCGGGAGTGCGGCGCGCGATGACCTCGATCGCCGAGCGCTCCAGGACACGCCGCGGGCGGGGGGCGTACGAGAAGACCCGGAACCACATGATCCGGTCACCGCTGTAGCGGGCGACGCCATACACCCAGCCCTTGCCGGAGAGGTCGGTCTCCTCCGGGACATTCCAGCGCAGACTGCAGTCGAAGGTGCCGCCAGAGCGCTGGATCAGCCGCCGTCGCAGTCCGAAGACAAACAGCCCGACCGCGACCAGTGTGACGACAACCAGGCCGCTCACAAGCAGAGCGAGGAACATCTCCACCGACCTCCTCGCATCGTTTTCGTCCTAGTCGCACACGCAATCCCACGTGCACCTGCATTGCCTCAGCCGCGGCACGGTCTGGAGAAATCCAGCCCGGGCCGCGGCTGAGACTGAGTCTGTCCGGGGAGCGACCCCCAGACCCCCGAAGGGAATGTCAGCGGGGTGCTCAGTGCACCGCCACCGCACGCAGCCGGACATCGGCGCGCCGCTCGGCGGCGTCGTCGTCGTCCGACTTGGCGCGCTCCAGCGCACGCTCCGCGCGCTGGGCATCGATCTCGTCCGCCAGCTCGGCGATCTCCGCCAGCAGGGACAGCTTGTTGTCGGCGAACGAGATGAAACCGCCGTGCACAGCGGCGACGACGGTCCCGCCCTCGCTCGTACGGATGGTCACCGGGCCCGACTCCAGCACACCGAGCAGCGGCTGGTGACCGGGCATGACGCCGATGTCGCCGGACGTGGTGCGCGCGACGACCAGGGTGGCCTCGCCGGACCAGACACTGCGGTCCGCGGCGACCAGCTCGACATGCAGCTCAGCAGCCAAGGGTGGCTCCTCGGGTCACCACCCGGCACAACTGCCGGGTGTTGGGTCAATTCTAGTAGGCGTACGAAGGGGGGCAGGACGCACCCGCCCCCCTTCACGAGTCAGCAGACTCAGGAGACGCCGAGCTCCTTGGCGTTGGCCTTGAGGTCCTCAATGCCACCGCACATGAAGAACGCCTGCTCGGGGAAGTGGTCGTACTCACCGTCGCAGATCGAGTTGAACGCGGCGATCGACTCCTCGAGCGGCACGTCCGAACCGTCCACGCCGGTGAACTGCTTGGCGACGTGAGTGTTCTGCGACAGGAAGCGCTCGACGCGACGGGCACGGTGGACAACAAGCTTGTCCTCCTCGCCCAGCTCGTCGATACCGAGGATCGCAATGATGTCCTGGAGGTCCTTGTACTTCTGCAGGATTCCCTTGACGCGCGTGGCGGCGTCGTAGTGGTCCTGCGCGATGTAGCGCGGGTCCAGGATCCGGGACGTGGAGTCCAGCGGGTCCACGGCCGGGTAGATGCCCTTCTCGGAGATCGGACGGGACAGAACCGTCGTCGCGTCGAGGTGGGCGAAGGTGGTGGCCGGGGCCGGGTCGGTCAGGTCGTCCGCGGGGACGTAGATCGCCTGCATCGAGGTGATCGAGTGACCACGCGTCGAGGTGATGCGCTCCTGCAGGATGCCCATCTCGTCGGCCAGGTTCGGCTGGTAACCCACCGCGGACGGCATACGGCCGAGCAGGGTGGACACCTCGGAGCCGGCCTGGGTGAACCGGAAGATGTTGTCGATGAAGAGCAGCACGTCCTGCTTCTGCACATCGCGGAAGTACTCCGCCATGGTCAGAGCGGACAGGGCGACGCGCAGACGGGTGCCCGGGGGCTCGTCCATCTGACCGAAGACAAGCGCCGTCTTGTCGATGACGCCGGACTCGGTCATCTCCTCGATGAGGTCGTTGCCCTCACGGGTACGCTCACCGACGCCCGCGAACACCGACACACCCTCGTGCAGGTTGGCGACGCGGTAGATCATTTCCTGGATCAGAACGGTCTTGCCGACACCGGCACCACCGAACAGACCGATCTTTCCACCCTTGACGTACGGGGTGAGAAGGTCGATGACCTTGACGCCGGTCTCGAACATCTCGGTCTTGGACTCGAGCTGGTCGAAGGCCGGTGCCTTGCGGTGGATCGGCCAGCGCTCGGTCACCTCGGCGTCGGCTCCGGAGGCGTTCAGCACCTCACCGAGCGTGTTGAACACCTTGCCCTTGGTGACGTCCCCGACGGGAACGGTGATGCCGTTGCCGGTGTCGGTCACCGTGGCCTGGCGGACCAGACCGTCGGTGGGCTGCATCGAGATCGCACGGACCAGGCCTTCACCCAGGTGCTGGGCGACTTCGAGGGTCAGCGTCTTGAGCTTGCCGTCCTCGGCCGGGTCAGCGACCTGGACCGTCAGCGCGTTGTAGATCTCCGGCATCGCGTCGACGGGGAACTCCACGTCGACGACCGGGCCGATCACCCGGGCGACGCGGCCCGTGGCGGCGGCCGTCTCAACTGTCGTCGTCATTACTTGTCACTCCCCGCGGTCGCGTCGGCCAGGGCGCTGGCGCCACCGACGATCTCGCTGATTTCCTGGGTGATTTCGGCCTGGCGGGCCGCGTTGGCAAGCCGGGAGAGGCTCTTGATGAGGTCCCCGGCGTTGTCGGTCGCCGACTTCATCGCGCGGCGGGTGGCAGCGTGCTTGGAAGCAGCGGCCTGGAGCAGCGCGTTGTAGATCCGGCTCTCGACGTAGCGCGGCAGCAGGGCGTCGAGGACGTCCTCCGCCGACGGCTCGAAGTCGAACAGCGGAAGGATCTCGCCCTTGGTGCGGGACTCTTCCGCGGCCTTCTCGAGGCTGAGCGGCAGCAGCCGGTTCTGCACCGGCGTCTGCGTCAGCATCGAGACGAACTCGGTGAAGACGATGTGGAGCTCGTCCACGCCGCCCTCGGCCGTGTCCTGCTGGACGGCCGCGATCAGCGGTCCTGCGACCTTCTTGGCGTCGGCGTAGGTCGGGTTGTCGGTGAAGCCGGTCCACGACTCCGTGACCTTGCGCTCACGGAAGCCGTAGTACGAGACACCCTTGCGGCCGACGATGTACGTGTCGACCTCCTTGCCCTCGCCGCGGAGCCGCTCGGTGAGCTGCTCCGCCGCCTTGATGGCGTTGGCCGAGTAGCCGCCGGCCAGGCCGCGGTCGCTCGTGATGAGCAGGATCGCGGCGCGGACCGGAGCGTCCACCTCGGTGGTGAGGGCGTGCTTGGTGTTCGACCCCGTCGCCACCGCGGTCACCGCGCGGGTGAGCTCGGTCGCGTACGGAGTGGAGGCCGCCACCTGGCGCTGCGCCTTGACGATGCGCGAGGCGGCGATCATCTCCATCGCCTTGGTGATCTTCTTGGTCGCGGTGACGGATTTGATGCGACGCTTGTAGACCCGGAGCTGGGCTCCCATGAGTCAGGTCCCTTCCGTCGTCACTTGGCCGTGCTGACCGGCGCGTCTTCGCCCAGAAGCTTGCCGTCCGAGGTCTCGAACTGACGCTTGAAGGCGGTGATCGCGTCCGCGACGGACTGCAGCGTGTCGTCCGACATCTTGCCGCCCTCGGCGATGCTGGTCAGCAGCTCCTTGCGCTCACGGCGCAGGTGCTCGAGCAGCTCGGACTCGAAGCGACGGATGTCCTGGACCGGGACGTCGTCCATCTTGCCGGTGGTACCGGCCCAGACGGAGACGACCTGCTCCTCGATGGGCATGGGCTGGTACTGAGCCTGCTTGAGCAGCTCGACCATGCGCTTGCCGCGCTCCATCTGCGCCTTGGAGGCCGCGTCCAGGTCGGAACCGAAGGCGGCGAACGCCTCCAGCTCGCGGTACTGGGCGAGGTCCACACGAAGCCGACCGGAGACCTGCTTCATGGCCTTGTGCTGGGCGGAGCCACCGACACGGGAGACCGAGATACCGACGTTCAGGGCCGGACGCTGGCCGGCGTTGAACAGGTCGGACTCCAGGAAGCACTGGCCGTCGGTGATGGAGATGACGTTGGTCGGGATGAACGCCGACACGTCGTTCGCCTTGGTCTCGACGATCGGGAGGCCCGTCATCGAACCGGCGCCCATCTCGTCCGACAGCTTCGCGCAGCGCTCCAGCAGACGCGAGTGCAGGTAGAAGACGTCACCCGGGTAGGCCTCACGGCCCGGCGGGCGGCGCAGCAGCAGGGAAACGGCGCGGTAGGCGTCGGCCTGCTTCGAGAGGTCGTCGAAGATGATCAGGACGTGCTTGCCCTGGTACATCCAGTGCTGGCCGATGGCCGAACCGGTGTACGGCGCCAGGTACTTGAAGCCGGCGGGGTCGGACGCCGGGGCGGCGACGATCGTCGTGTACTCGAGGGCGCCGGCCTCCTCCAGCGCACCGCGCACGGACGCGATGGTGGAGCCCTTCTGGCCGATGGCGACGTAGATGCAGCGGACCTGCTTCTTCGGGTCGCCCGAGCGCCAGTTGTCGCGCTGGTTGATGATCGTGTCGACGGCCAGAGCGGTCTTGCCGGTCTGACGGTCGCCAATGATCAGCTGACGCTGGCCGCGGCCGATCGGCACCATGGCGTCGACGGCCTTGTAGCCGGTCTGCATCGGCTCGTGCACCGACTTACGGACCATGACGCCCGGTGCCTGCAGCTCGAGGGCGCGGCGGCTGTCGGTCGCGATCTCGCCGAGGCCGTCGATCGGGTTGCCGAGCGGGTCGACAACGCGGCCGAGGTAGCCCTCGCCGACGCCGACGGAGAGAACCTCACCAGTGCGCTGCACCGGCTGTCCCTCCTCGATACCGCTGAACTCACCGAGGACGACGCAACCAATCTCGCGCTCCTCGAGGTTGAGGGCGAGACCGAGGGTGCCGTCCTCGAACTTCAGCAGCTCGTTCGCCATGGCCGAGGGAAGACCCTCGACCTTCGCGATGCCGTCGCCGGCAACGCTGACCGTACCGACCTCCTCGCGCGAGGCCGCGTCCGGCTGGTACGACTGGACAAAGTTCTCCAGCGCGTCCCGGATCTCCTCCGGCCGGATCGTGAGCTCCGCCATCTGGGTTCCCTGCTCTCCTTGTTGGGCCCGAAGTTTCTTAAGGGGTCTGGGGGCCGACCCCCAGGAATCTTCTGCAATCTCTGCACGGCCCAACCGGGCCGCTCGTACTGCTGTGTTCAGTTGGTGGCTGGTCAGCCGGCGATGCGACGAGTCGCCTCGTCGAAACGGTCCGCGATGGTGCCGTTGATCATCTCGTCGCCGACGCGCACCGAGATCCCGCCGAGGACCTCGGGGTCCACGTCGAGGTTGAGGTGCATCTCACGGCCGTAGATCCGCGCGAGGCTCGCGCCGAGGCGCTGCTTCTGCTGATCGGTCAGCGGCACCGCCGAGGTGACGACCGCGACCATCCGGTCCCGGCGCGCCGCGGCGAGCTTGGACAGGGACTCGAGTCCCGCTTCCAGGCTACGTCCCCGGGGCTGGGTAACAAGACGGACAACCAGACGCTCGGTGACCGGGTTGGCCTTCCCGCCGAGCAGGCTGCGCAGCAGCTCGCCCTTGGCGGACGCCGGAGCCGACTTGTCGGTCAGCGCGGACCGCAGCTCGGGGCTGGAGTCGATGATCCGGCCGAACCGGAACAGCTCGTCCTCGACGTTGTCGAGCGCGTCGGCCCGCTGGGCCACGGTGAGGTCGGCGGTGGCCGCCAGCTCCTCGACCGAGTCGACCAGGTCGCGCGACTGCGACCAGCGGGAACGCACCATGCCGGAGATCAGGTCGACGGTCTCGCCGCCCACCTGACCGGCCAGCAGGCGTCCCACCAGCTCGGCCTTGGCCTCACCGGCCTGCGCCGGGTCGGTCAGGACCCGACGCAGCGACACCTCACGGTGGAGCAGCGTGGTGACGGCGGCGAGCTCCTCGGCGAGCTTGGCGACGTCGACCGACGTGTTGTCGGTCAGCGCGTCAAGGGACTCGCGTGCGGCAGCCAGCGCCTCGCGGCTCGCTCCGTTCATCGCGCGGCCTCGGCCTTCGAAGCGCTGTCCTCGAGTTCATCGAGGAAGCGGTCGATGGTACGGCTCTGCCGGGCGTGGTCCTCGAGGGACTCACCGACGAGCTTGCCGGCCAGGACGGTGGCGAGCTTGCCCACGTCCTGACGCAGCGCCGCAGCCGCTGCCTTGCGGTCGGCCTCGATCTGGGCGTGGCCGGCCGCGATGATCTCCTCACGCTGCCGCTGGCCTTCCGCCTTCATCTCCTGGATGATCGCGGTGCCCTGCTCGGTCGCCTCCTGGCGCATCCGGGCGGCCTCGTGGCGGGCCTCGGCGAGCTGAGCCTTGTACTGCTCGAGCACGCTCTCGGCCTCGATCTTGGCCGCATCGGCCTTCTCGATGCCACCCTCGATGGCCTCGCGGCGCTCTTCCAGAACCCTGTTGATGTTCGGGAGGAGCTTCTTGGCGAGGAAGCCGAAGACGATGGCGAAGGCGATCAGGCCGATGACGAGCTCGTCGAGATGCGGGATGAGAGGAGGCTGGGGCTCCTCCGCCGCCGCAAGGAACAGAGCGTTCACATCAGTGCCTTCCGTGAAAATGATCGGGCTGTCGTCGATACCGGATTAGTAGACGAAGCCCATGACGATGCCGATGAGGGCGAGCGCCTCACAGAAGGCGAAACCCATGATCTGGTTGGTACGGATCAGACCGGCCGCCTCGGGCTGACGGGCCAGGGCCTGGGTGCCGTTTCCGAAGATGATGCCGACGCCGACGCCGGGGCCGATCGCAGCGAGGCCGTAACCGATCGAGGCAACGTTACCTTCGACAGCGGCGAGGGTCTGGAGAGCGGACATGCCGGTTCTTCCTTCTCTTTCAAGGACCCGGTGGGGGTTGGCCACCGGAGGACTGGTTGTAGTGAGCGGGTGGGGCTTGCTCAGTGGTGCTCGGCGAGCGCGCCCTGGATGTAGCTGCAGGCCAGGAGGACGAAGACGTACGCCTGGACAGCCTGGATGAAGAGTTCGAAGCCGGTCATCACGACGGCCATCACAAAGGACGTGCCGGCGTAGACGAGGCCGATGCCGTTCGCCAGGTACCAGGTCGCGATCGCGAACATCGCGATCAGCAGGTGACCCGCGAACATGTTCGCGAAGAGCCGGACCGCGTGGGTGAAGGGCCGGATGATCATGTTCGAGAAGAACTCGAGTACGACGACCAGCGGGAGGATGGCACCGAGCGACTTGTCGTAGCCGGTGATGTTCTTCCAGCCGCCGACGAAACCGTGCTTCTTGAAGGTGAGGCTGACCCACACGACGTAGACGATCAGGGCGAGCGCCGCGGGGAACGCGATGAGCGAAGTCACCGGGAACTGGGCGAGCGGAATGATCGACCAGAGGTTCAGCATCCATACGAAGAAGAACAGTGAGACCATCAGCGGGACGTACTTCTCGCCGTCCTTCTTGCCGATGATTTCGTAGACGATTCCGCGCCGTACGAACTCGTACCCGGCCTCACCGACCATCTGGAGCTTGCCCGGCACCAGCTTCGGCTTGTGGAAGGCGGCCCAGAAGAATCCGACGACCACGGCCGAGCCCAGGAACGCGAGCAGCATCGGCTTGGTGAATTCGAAGCCGGCCACCTTGAACATGGGCTCGTACATGAACGTGTGCAGGCCCGGAGCTGGGAATCCGCATCCGGTGAAGATGTGGCAGCTCGCGTCAAAGGCAAGCGTTTGGTCAGCACTCACCGCGGGCTCCTTCAGCGTGGCGCATAGGTACGGCAACCTCGTTGTGTCGGCGCGGCGCGCAGCCGCGGTTCGGCACTGGACTGGTGGTCTTACAGATGTGGGGGCGGCGGTTCGGCGTCGAGCCTCGCGCTGGGACAGGCGTCAGCTCGGATGCCCGCGCCCGCAGTGCCGCAGTTGGCTTCGGACGATAGCAGGATCCCGAACTGGCTTTTATCCCGGCCCTACCCGTCATGACGACGACCCCGTCTTCTCGGGCTTTTCGGCCTTCGAGGACTCGGGGTCGACGTAGAGGATCTTTGCCTTCAGGTAGGCACGGGCCTGTGCGGATACCCAGACGACGGTCACCGCGACGATGGTGATGGCGAAGACCTTGGGGTTGAACAGGGTGGTGTCCTTGAACACCGCCATGAAGATGAAGAGCAGCAGCAACTGCGCGGTATAGAGCATCAGCCCCATGGCCTGGAACAGCTGCGGAAGCGATTTGGCCGTCCGCTGGAGCACGACCATTCCGATCCCCATGAAGAGGATGACCACCAGGGTGCCGACGGCCGCCCCGAGCGCTCCCTTTCCACCGGCGACACCCGCACTGATCGCAACGGCGACAGCGCCGGCGACAGCTGTGGGTACGGCGGTGTACAGGAGAGTCCGGACGTCGTTGGACGGCATGGCGGCAGCTCCGCTTGCTGGTGGGGGCAGTGGTGTCGTCATGGACGAGCGTAATCCCGGTCCGAGTTGTGCCTCGGGGCCAAGGG
The DNA here is from genome assembly GCF_044389785.1 of Streptomyces sp. NPDC019443. NCBI lineage: Bacteria > Bacillati > Actinomycetota > Actinomycetes > Kitasatosporales > Streptomycetaceae > Streptomyces > Streptomyces sp. NPDC019443. Next base: position 591,028 of record NZ_JBIRYJ010000002.1, on the reverse strand, counting down.
ACCGTCGCACTACGGTCCTTCGGCGCTGTCTCCGGGTCTCGTGAACCGTATCACAAACTATTTGAATAGGTCTTTACCCAGAGAGTGTGCCAACCATCACACATGAGAGTTACCGCGCGCGTGTGTGCAGGACAAGCGGGCGGTATGTCTGCTATTAGGCGGCCATACGGTGACTCGTCAGCCGCGCGTCCCGGCCTTCCTTCGGTCCGGGAACCGCGAACGGGGGCCGATGGCGGTCGCCCCGTTGACGCCCGCCGGGACCGGGGTGAGCTCCTCGGGGACCTCTTCGGCCTGCTCCCCCGCTCTGTACGAGAGCGGAGGCACCGTCTGGGGCAGCGTCTTGCGGCGCCGGTAGCGCGGCGGCACGAAGGCCTCCGCCCAGCGCGGGGCGCGCGGGGTGAAGCGCGGCAGCAACAGAAGCACCAGGCCCACCGCGCTCAGCGCGACGATGAGCATCACGATCCACATCGACGCCGAATGCACGGAGTACGCGACGACGCCGAAGGCGATCAGCGCCGACCAGAAGTACATGATCAGGACTGCGCGGCTGTGCGAGTGTCCGATCTCCAGGAGCCGGTGGTGGAGATGGCCGCGGTCGGCGGCGAACGGCGACTGTCCGTTCCAGGTACGGCGCACGATGGCGAGCACCAGGTCGGCGACCGGGATCGCGATGATGGTCAGCGGCAGCAGCAGCGGGATGAAGACCGGCAGCGCCGCGTGCGTGGCCTGGCGGGTGCTGCCTTCGAAGATCTTCAGGGCGTCCGGGTCCACCTGGCCGGTCACCGAGATCGCCGCCGCCGCGAGCACCAGGCCGATCAGCATCGAGCCCGAGTCGCCCATGAAGATCCGGGCGGGATGCATGTTGTGCGGCAGGAAGCCCAGGCACATGCCCATCAGGATCGCGGTGAAAAGGGTCGCGGGGGCGGCCGCCTCGATCATGTACCCGAACCAGATCCGGTACGAGTAGAGGAAGAAGGCCGCGGCGGCGATGCAGACCATGCCGGCGGCGAGGCCGTCCAGGCCGTCCACGAAGTTCACCGCGTTGATGGTGATGACGACGAGCGCGACTGTCAGCAGGGTGCCCTGCCAGGAGGTCAGCGAGACCGTGCCGATGCCGGGGACGGGGATCCACAGGATCGTCAGACCCTGCATCACCATCACACCCGCGGCGATCATCTGGCCGCCGAGCTTGATCAGGGCGTCGATCTCGAACTTGTCGTCCAGGACGCCGATGATCCAGATCAGGGCGGCGCCGGAGAGCAGCGCGCGCGGTTCGTTCGACAGCTCGAAGACGCTGTTCAGATTCTGCAGGTGATCGGCGACCAGAAGTCCCGCGCACAGCCCGAAGAACATGGCGATGCCGCCGAGTCGCGGTGTCGGCTCTCGGTGTACATCGCGGGCGCGGATCTCCGGCATCGCTCCAGTCGCGATGGCGAACTTCCGCACCGGACCGGTCAGCAGATAGGTCACCGCAGCCGTGACACAGAGCGTAAGCAGGTAATCACGCACGGGCTGCCCCACAGGAATCGCTGGCCATCTCAGCCCCACACCCTAGCTCTGGTAGCCACATGCTTGAGGACATTCGGGTGGCGGCGATGGTTGCAAGAGTTCGCGACTACCTCGGATAAGGGGGAAATCTACCGGCCAGCGCGCGTACTTCCGTACGTACCTTCAGCGCCTCCTCCCCCTCTTCACGCATCGCCGCCGTGAACAGCGCGGCGATGCGTCTCATCTCGGCCTCGCCCATGCCCTGCGTGGTGATGGCCGCGGAGCCAAGTCGGATGCCGCGGCCGTCGCCGTACGGCAGGGCGCAGGTGTCGAGGACCAGTCCGGCCGCGGCGAGACGGCCGCGGGCCGTCCTGCCGTCCACGCCGAGCGGGGCCGGATCCGCGCTGATCAGATGGGTGTCGGTGCCGCCGGTCAGCACCGCGAAGCCTTCGGCCTCGAGCTCGTCGGCGAGCACCCGGGCATTGGCGACCACCTGATGGGCGTACGCCGTGAACGCGGGGGTCGCCGCCTCGCCGAAGGCGACGGCCTTGGCGGCGATCGTGTGCATCTGGGCGCCGCCCTGAGTGAACGGAAAGACCGCCCGGTCGATGCGCTCGGCCAGCTCCGCCCCGCAAAGGATCATCCCGCCGCGCGGCCCGCGCAGCACCTTGTGTGTGGTGGCGCACACCACATCGGCGAACGGCACGGGACTGGGGGCCGCGCCGCCCGCGATCAGACCCATCGGGTGGGCGGCATCCGCGATGAGATACGCGCCTACGTCGTCCGCGATCTCGCGGAAGGTGGCGTAGTCGGGGTGGCGGGGGTAGGAAATCGAGCCGCAGACGATGGCTTTGGGCCGGTGATGCCGGGCGAGGGTGCTCACCTGGTCGTAGTCGATGAGGCCGGACTCCGCCTCGACGCCGTATCCGACGAAGTCGAACCAGCGGCCGGAGAAGTTGGCGGGCGAGCCGTGGGTGAGATGACCGCCGTACGTCAGGCCCATGGCGAGCACGGTGTCACCGGGCTTGAGCAGCGCAGCGTATGCCGCGAGGACGGCGGAGGAGCCGGAGTGCGACTGCACGTTGGCGTGGTCGGCGCCGAACAGGGCGGTGGCGCGCTCGACGGCGATCCGCTCGGCGGCGTCGACGAGCTCACAGCCGCCGTGGTGCCGAGCACCGGGATAGCCCTCGGCGTACTTGTTGGCGAGCGGGGAGCCGAGAGCGGCGAGGACTGCGGGTGAGGTGAAGTTCTCGGCGGCGATGAGCTGAAGGCTGTCGCTCTGGCGTCCCAACTCACCCAGGATCACTTCGGCGATCTCGGGGTCCTGGCGGCGCAGGGCGTCGAAGTCCGCGTAAGCCGCGGGGGCGGCGGCGGTAGGTGCAGTGCTGACCGGCATGGTGGGCTCCGGGCCTCGCGCGTGGGGTTGCGGCCCCTCCAATGTAGGCCGGGGTCCGGCGGCCTGCCCGGTGTCCGGGGGATCTTTCTTTCCCCACCCCGCCCCTTCCCATAACTGTGGGTTTCGCCCCCAGACTCCCGTACGCCCTTCGGGCGTTGTCCTCAATCTCCCCCAGACTTCGTCCGGGGGGACCCCCAACGGGCTCCATCGGAGCCCTCCGTCGATTGAGGAGGGGGGCGCGGGGCGGAGCCCCGGTCAGGGCCGAATGTTCAGCCCCGCCGGCGTTTTGAGGCGCGGGGTCTGGGGCGGAGCCCCAGTCCGGGAAGGGGCGGGGTGAGGCAGGCCCCCGCAGGGGCTCAGCGGCGGGCCGGGACTCCCGTCAGCGCCGTCACCACAGGATCCAGCGCCTGGTTGATCTCGTCCCCGATCGATCGGAAGAACGTGATCGGCGCACCGTACGGGTCGTACACCTCATCCGCGTCCGGGCTCGGCGCAAGCAGCCAGCCCCGCAGCGCCGCCGCAGCGCGCACCAGGGCGCGGGCGCGTTCGACGACGCCCTCGTCGCGCGGGTCGGGCAGCGTCGCCGGGTCTATGGCGCGCACCAGCCGGGTGAACTCCTTGAGCGTGAAGGTCCGCAGGCCCGCCGAATGGCCCATCGAGATCACCTGCGCCCGGTGGTCCCTGGTCGCCGTGAGGACCAGATCCGCGCGGATCACATGCTCGTCGAGCAGCTCGCGGCCCACGAAACCCGTCGCGTCCGCGCCGAAGTCGGCCAGGACGATCTCCGCGTTGGCTTCCATCGGGGCGCCCTCGTGACCCCAGGTGCCCGCGCTCTCCACGATCAGGCCGCCCGTGAGCCCATCGCCGAGGCGGTCGCTCAGGGCATGGCGGGTCAGCCGCTCGGTGATCGGCGAGCGGCAGACATTGCCGGTGCTGACGTGGAGGATGCGGAAGGCGGAGGTGCTTCCTCCAGACTCCGTCCGGGGGGACCCCCAGGATTCCGCTATGCCACGCCCCTCAGGGGCGGTCAATTGGCCACCTCGAGGTCGGGTACGACTTTGCGCAGCTCGTCCGGTGAGAGCGCTCCCTCGCGCAGCAGCACCGGGACCTTGCCCGTGACGTCGACGATCGAGGACGGCACGTTGCCCGGGGTCGGGCCGCCGTCCAGGTAGACCGAGACCGAGTCGCCGAGCATCTCCTGCGCGGCGTCGCAGTCCTCGGGCGCAGGGTGCCCGGTGAGGTTGGCGCTGGAGACCGCCATCGGGCCGACCTCGGTGAGCAGCTCGATCGCGACCGGGTGCAGCGGCATCCGGATCGCGACGGTGCCCCGGGTGTCGCCCAGGTCCCACTGCAGTGACGGCTGGTGCTTGGCGACCAGCGTCAGCGCACCCGGCCAGAAGGCGTCGACAAGCTCCCAGGCCTGCTCGGAGAAGTCGGTGACCAGGCCGTGCAGGGTGTTCGGGGATCCGATGAGGACAGGCGTGGGCATATTGCGGCCGCGCCCCTTGGCTTCCAGCAGGTCGGCGACGGCCTCGGAACCGAAGGCGTCCGCACCGATCCCGTACACGGTGTCGGTGGGCAGCACGACCAGCTCGCCGCGGCGGACGGCCGATGCGGCTTCACGCAGACCGGTGGTGCGATCCGTCGCGTCGTTGCAGTCGTATCGCCGAGCCATCAGCGGGCCTCCTCGTACATGGACACGTACACAAGCTTGGTCATGGCGTTGCCTTGCGCGCGGTCGCGAAGCGCGGCCGCTTGTTCAGGTCGGGGTGGTCGGCCGCGTCCGCCCAGCCCGCCTCTTCGCTGAAGATCCACGGCACCTGGCCGCCCTGCGTGTCGGCGTGCTCGACGACGACGAGGCCGCCGGGCCGCAGCAGCCGGTGGGCGGTGCGCTCGATGCCACGAATCGTGTCCAGGCCGTCCTCGCCGGAGAACAGAGCCATGTCCGGGTCGTGGTCGCGAGCCTCGGGGGCGACATACTCCCACTCCGTGAGCGGGATGTACGGCGGATTCGAGATGACCAGGTCGACCTGCCCGTCCAGCTCAGGAAGCGCGGACAGGGCGTCGCCCTGGTGAATGGTGACGCGCGAGCCCTCGGCGTTCTTACGGGTCCACCTCAGCGCGTCCTCGGAGAGCTCCACGCCGTGCACCCGCGAGCGCGGCACCTCCTGCGCCATGGCGAGCGCGATGGCCCCGGATCCCGTACACAGATCGACGATGAGCGGCTCGACGACATCCATGGCCCGTACGGCGTCTATGGCCCAGCCGACGACCGACTCGGTCTCCGGGCGGGGCACGAAGACGCCGGGCCCGACCTGGAGCTCCAGAAAGCGGAAGAAAGTGCGCCCGGTGATGTGCTGGAGCGGTTCGCGGGCCTCGCGGCGGGCGACCGCCTCCCAGTAGCGGGCGTCGAAGTCACCGTCCGGGACGTTGTGCAGCTCTCCCCGCTTCACGCCGTGCACGAACGCGGCGAGCTCCTCCGCGTCGAAGCGTGGTGAGGGCACGCCGGCGTCGGCCAGCCGCTGGGTGGCCTGGGCCACCTCGGCAAGCAGCAGGTTCACCTTGGTCCTCCGGGACTGCAGGGGGTTGTTGCAGGGGGTGTTACTGGGCGTCGGCGAGCTTGGCGGCGGAGTCGGCGTCGACACAGGCCTGGATCACCGCGTCCAGATCACCGTCGAGCACCTGGTCCAAGTTGTACGCCTTGAAGCCGACACGGTGGTCCGAGATGCGGTTTTCCGGGAAGTTGTACGTACGGATCTTCTCCGAGCGGTCAACTGTGCGGACCTGGCTGCGCCTGGCACTCGCGGCTTCCTTCTCGGCCTCCTCCTGGGCCGCGGCCAGCAGCCTGGAGCGCAGGATACGCATCGCCTGCTCCTTGTTCTGGAGCTGGCTCTTCTCGTTCTGGCAGGAGGCGACGATGCCGGTCGGCAGGTGCGTGATGCGCACCGCGGAGTCGGTGGTGTTGACGGACTGGCCGCCGGGGCCCGATGAGCGGTAGACGTCGATCCGCAGATCGTTGGCGTGGATCTCGACGTCGATCTCCTCCGCCTCGGGCGTGACCAGCACGCCGGCCGCCGAGGTGTGGATACGGCCCTGGGACTCGGTGGCGGGCACGCGCTGCACGCGGTGCACTCCGCCCTCGTACTTCATCCGCGCCCAGACGCCCTGCCCGGGCTCGGTCGCGCCGTTGCCGCCCTTGGTCTTCACCGCGACCTGGACATCCTTGTAGCCGCCGAGCTCGGACTCGGTGGCGTCGATGATCTCGGTCTTCCAGCCGACGCGCTCGGCGTAGCGCAGATACATCCGCAGCAGATCACCGGCGAACAGCGCCGACTCGTCGCCGCCGGCGCCCGCCTTGACCTCGAGGATGACGTCCTTGTCGTCGCTGGGGTCGCGCGGTACGAGCAGCAGCCGCAGCTTCTCGGTGAGCTCCTCGCGCTGCTTGTCGAGCTCCTTGACCTCGGCGGCGAAGTCCGGGTCGTCGGCGGCGAGTTCACGCGCGGTCTGGAGGTCGTCCCCGGTCTGCTTCCAGGAGCGGTACGTGCCGACGATCGGGGTCAGCTCGGCGTAGCGCTTGCCCAGCTTGCGCGCGTTCGCCTGGTCCGCGTGGACCGAAGGGTCGGCGAGCTTCTTCTCGAGATCGGCGTGTTCGCCGATCAGTTCCTCGACCGCCTCGAACATCGGGGGCTCCTGGGTTTGGTACGCGAAAAGGGGCTGCTCAGAACGGACAAAGCGCCGGCCTCGGCCACCCCCGGTCAGGGGCGGCCGAGGGCCGGCGCAGTGGCTCGCTACTTCTTGGCGGAGCCGGCAGCCTTGCCGAAGCGGGCCTCGAAGCGGGCCACACGGCCACCGGTGTCGAGGATCTTCTGCTTGCCCGTGTAGAACGGGTGGCACTCGGAGCAGACCTCGGCCCGGACGGTGCCGGACGCGATGGTGCTACGGGTGGTGAACGACGCGCCACAGGTGCAGCTGACCTGCGTCTCGACGTACTCGGGGTGGATGTCGCGCTTCAAGGGTGTCTCCTAGTTTCGGGAGGGCACCGGGTCGCACGCGCGGATTGCTCGTACGTGAACCGGGGCCGACGTACCAGTCTGCCAGGACCGGCCGTAACTCCCAAAACCGGGGTACCGCCGGAACTATTCCCCAGGGCGGGGCTCCCTAGCGGCTCCGGACGAACGTGCCGGCGTCGCCCTTGTCGCCCGCGGAGTCCTTGACGGCGGATGCGGGGATCGGTTTGTCCTGCGCCAGCGCCGTCCAGACCTGCTGGGACGCGGCCTTGAGCGGGACCACGCGGTTGGGATCCGCCGGGTCGTACTCCACCGGCATCGTGATCATGTGCACGTCCTGCGCACCGAGGCCGCTCAGCCCCCTGGCGAAGCTCATCAGCTCGTTGACGGAGTCAAGCTCGGAGTCGGGCTTGATCGCCTTGGTCGCGGTGTCGGCGATGTCGAGGAGCTTCTTCGGGTTGGTGAAGACGCCGACGTCCTTGACCTGATTGATGAAGGCCTTCATAAAGGCCTGCTGGAGCTGTATTCGGCCCAGGTCGCTGCCGTCGCCGACGCTCTTGCGGGTGCGTACGAGACCGAGCGACTGCTCCCCGTTGAGAGTGTGCGTGCCGGGCGGCAGGTCCAGATGGCTCTTGCTGTCGTCGATGGGCTTGGCGGTGGTGATCTCCACGCCGCCCAGCTCGTCGATGAGCTTCTTGAAGCCGGTGAAGTCGACCTCGATGTAGTGGTCCATGCGGATGCGGGACATCTTCTCGATGGTCTTCACCGCGCAGGCGGGGCCGCCGACCTCGTACGCCGTGTTGAACATGGCGCGCTTCTCGCCGGAGACGGTCTTGCCCTCCCCGTTCGCGCACTGGGGGCGGTCGACGAGGGTGTCACGCGGGATGGAGACGACACTGGCCTTCTTGTGGCCCTCGTAGACGTGCACGACCATCGCGGTGTCGGAGCGCGCAGCGCCTTCGTCCACGCCGTATTCGCCGTTGGCGCCGGAGCGGGAGTCGGAGCCCAGGACCAGAATGTCCATGGAGCCGTTGTCGACGTTCTGAGGGCGGTCGTCGCCGAGTGCGGCGTTGATGTCGACGCCCTGGAGGTTGCCGTTGAGCTTGAAGTAGCCGTAACCGAGACCGGATCCACCGACCAGCACCAGACCTGCGAGGGACCATCCGGCCACGGTCATGGCTCTGCGGCTCTTGGTGGGCGCTTTTCGGCGTTTGCCGCGGCTGCGTATTCGGCTGCCGCGGCTGCTCTGGTCGGCCATGGTCTCCTCGGCTCTCGCTGTTCCCGCTACCCCCTGCCGTGGTGATCAGGCGCGGTCTGTCGCACTTGTCCAGACGGCGAGGGAGCATGAAGGGTTGCACAGCAGCCTGAGAACTCCTTAAGAACGCGTTGCGCCCACCGTGCGGTGCACGGTGGGCGCGGCGTACTGCTTGCGGGGCCCGACTCTCCGTCCTCACCTGCGAGTTCGGCGGGCGGTGAGTCGGGGCGCGGGAGCTGCGTCACGCCTGACGGCTGTGGCGAAGATCTCCCGCACGCGGCCTCGGCGAACCTCAGTCGTTGCCGTTGCCTCCGGCGGACGGGGTCGTCTTCTGGATCTGCAGCAGGAACTCTGCGTTCGACTTCGTCTGCTTCATCTTGTCCAGCAGCAGCTCGATGGCCTGCTGCTGGTCGAGCGCGTGCAGCACCCGGCGCAGCTTCCAGACGACGGCGAGCTCGTCGCTGGCGAGCAGGATCTCTTCCTTACGGGTGCTGGACGCGTCCACGTCCACCGCCGGGAAGATGCGCTTGTCGGAGAGCTTGCGGTCGAGCTTGAGCTCCATGTTGCCGGTGCCCTTGAACTCCTCGAAGATCACCTCGTCCATGCGCGAGCCGGTCTCGACCAGCGCGGTGGCCAGGATGGTCAGCGAGCCGCCGTCCTCGATGTTGCGCGCGGCACCGAAGAAGCGCTTCGGCGGGTAGAGCGCGGTCGAGTCGACACCACCGGACAGGATGCGGCCGGAGGCCGGGGCCGCCAGGTTGTACGCACGGCCCAGGCGGGTGATCGAGTCCAGCAGGACGACCACGTCGTGACCCAGCTCGACGAGACGCTTGGCGCGCTCGATGGCCAGCTCGGCGACCGTGGTGTGGTCCTCGGCCGGGCGGTCGAAGGTCGAGGAGATGACCTCGCCCTTCACCGACCGCTGCATGTCCGTGACCTCTTCCGGACGCTCGTCGACCAGGACGACCATCAGGTGGCACTCGGGGCTGTTGACGGTGATCGCGTTGGCGATCGCCTGAAGAATCATGGTCTTGCCGGTCTTCGGCGGGGCCACGATCAGGCCTCGCTGGCCCTTTCCGATCGGCGCGACGAGGTCGACGATCCGGGTCGTCAGGACGCCCGGGTCGGTCTCGAGGCGCAGCCGGTCCTGCGGGTACAGCGGAGTCAGCTTCTGGAACTCCGGGCGCCCGCGGCCGGATTCGGCCGCCATGCCGTTGGCCGAGTCGAGGCGGACCAGCGCGTTGAACTTCTCGCGGCGCTCACCCTCCTTCGGCTGGCGCACGGCGCCGGTGACGTGGTCACCCTTGCGCAGACCGTTCTTACGGACCTGGGCGAGCGAGACGTACACGTCGTTCGGACCCGGCAGGTAGCCGGACGTACGAATGAACGCGTAGTTGTCGAGGATGTCCAGGATGCCCGCGACGGGGATCAGGACGTCGTCCTCGGAGACCTGCGGCTCGCCGGTGGCGAAGTCGTCGCGGCCACGACGGCCACGGCGGTCGCGGTAACGGCCACGACGGCCACGACGGCCGCCTGCCTCGTCGTCGAAGTCGTCCTGCGGGCCGGCGCCCTGCGGGCCCTGCGGGCCCTGCTGGCCGCCCTGACGCTGCTGGCGCTGGCCGCCCTGCTGCTCGTCGCCCTTGCCGCCACGGCGGTCGCGCTGACGGTCACGGCGCTCGCCGCCGCGCTCACCACGGTCGCCACGCTCACCGCGCTGGCCGCGCTCCTGGCGGTCGCGACGGCCCTCGGCGCCGTCCTGGGACACGGCGGTGGCGGCCTCGGCCTTGGCCTCTGGCGCCTCCGTCTTCACGTCGACGGCACCCTCGGCCTTGACGTCGGTCTTGGCGTCCGGGCTGCCCGCCTGCGCGGTGGCCCGACGACGGCGGCGCTCGCCGGCCGGCTGGTCGTCGCTGGCAGGCTGGCCGGGAATGTCGATCTGCTGCTGGGCCACGGCCTTCTCGGCCTTGTCGGCCTTGTCGGACTTCTCCGCGACGGCGGCATCATCGCCCGTACGCGCCTTGGAGGTGGCGCGCCGCTTCGGCTTGGTCTCGGCGCCGCCGGTGCCTGCCTCGGCACTCTTGGCCGGAGCGGCGGAGCCGCCCTGCGCCTCCTTGATGACCTCGATCAGCTGGCTCTTGCGCATCCGCGCGGTGCCCCTGATCCCGAGGCCGGACGCGACCTGCTGCAGCTCGGCCAGGACCATGCCCTCGAGGCCGGTGCCGGAGCGGCGGCGCCGTGAGGTGGTGCCAGAGGCAGCACCTGCGGCGGGCGCGGAGGTGTCGACACTGCTGTCGGCGCTCACGCCCATCAGATCGGTGGTGTCGCTCACGAAGGGTCCTTCCCTGGAGCGGACGTCGGCCTTCTGGCTCGGCGACCGGTTGTGCTGTCCGACGTCGGTCCTGGTGTGCGGACCGTGCCGGGGCGGTGGTCCCGCCGGGAATTAACGGCGGAGAGATAAACATGCAAGGCCCGGCCCGAGGTCCCCCTGCTCGGCCCACTCCTGGAAAAGCGAGGGGTGGTCGTGCCGGTTCCGGAGCGTGCTCGAAACTGCACAGGCAGGCTGCTCAGGCAGTTGGGGAGGCTCCCGGAAGAATGTTGGTCCCGAATGGGGACACGAAGCACTGCGCCACAAAGACGTCGGCTGCAGACTTGAGGTTAACACTACCGGCTCCAACAAACATTCCCCCTCTCCATCACCGGCAATCTCGTGTCACTACGGGGCGAGCGGCAGAACACTCGCTCCCGCGGCGTCGAAGGTGAGCCGGTTGGCCGCCCATCCCTCGCCCGCCAGTCGTGCGACCTTGTCGGCCACACCGTCCTCGGTCAGCGCGAGCACCGTGGGGCCCGCACCGGAGATGACTGCGGGGACGCCGTCGGCGCGCAGTCGGTTGACCAGGGCCACGCTCTCCGGCATCGCCGGGGCGCGGTACTCCTGGTGGAGGCGGTCCTCGGTGGCCGGCAGCAGCAGCTCAGGACGCCTGGTCAGCGCCTCGACGAGCAGGGCGGCCCGGCCCGCGTTGGCCGCGGCGTCCACATGGGGGACGGTGCGCGGAAGCAGTCCGCGTGCCGTCTCGGTGAGCACCGGCCTGCCGGGGACGAAAACCACCGGAACGACGGAATCGACAGGGTCCATCCTGATGGCGCGCGCCGCTCCCCCGTCGGTCCAGGCAAGCGTGAAGCCGCCCAGCAGACAGGCGGCGACATTGTCGGGGTGCCCCTCGATCTCGGTGGCGAGCTCCAGCAGCGCCGCGTCGTCGAGCTTGGCGTCGCCCCCTATGGTCACGGCGCGTGCGGCGACGATGCCGGCGCAGATGGCCGCGGACGACGATCCTAGGCCCCGCCCGTGCGGGATGCGGTTGGCACAGACCACCTCGAGGCCGCGCGGCTGGCCTCCGAGCAGGTCGAATGCCGTACGCAGGGAACGTACGAGCAGATGGCTCTCATCGCGGGGCAGCGTCGTGGCGCCCTCGCCCGCGATGTCGATGTGCAACCCGGAGTCCGCGACCCGGACGACGACGTCGTCGTACAGCCCCAGGGACAGCCCGAGGGCGTCGAAGCCCGGGCCGAGATTGGCGCTGGTGGCGGGGACGCGCACCCGGACGGCGGCGGCGCGGAACGCTGGACCGGCCATCGTTCGATGACTCTCCTTGGTTCTGACTGCGAGATTTTTTCGAGAGGTACGAACACCCGTGGGCCGTAATGGCAACAACACCGCGGCATATGCGGCGGGGCGGGTTCGGTACAGCTTATCGAAGGAAGGTTCAGTGGCGACATAGGGCGCACGGTAGGCGCACGATGCGTGTCGGAAGCCTCCTGTGCCCCTACGTACGCCGTTGTCCGGCTTGCCTTGCTTTCCCCGGGGCGGGCGCACCCGGAACCCGGGGAAAGCAGAAGTGGCGCGGTTACGCCAGACCGAGGTGCTGGGCGGCCGCGGCGGCGTCCACCGGCACGGTGACCGGCTGCGGCGCTCCGGCGACCGCCCAGTCCGGGTCCTTCAGTCCGTTGCCGGTGACCGTGCAGACGATCCGCTGGCCCGGGTCGACCTTGCCGGCCTCGGCGGCCTTCAGCAGACCCGCGACGGACGCGGCCGACGCGGGCTCCACGAAGACGCCCTCCTGCGCGGCCAACAGCCGGTACGCGCGCAGAATCTCACGGTCCGTCACCTCATCGATGAGACCGCCCGACTCGTCGCGCGCGGCGAGCGCGTACTGCCAGGAGGCCGGGTTGCCGATCCGGATCGCGGTGGCGATGGTGGAGGGGTCCTTGACCACCTCGCCGCGGACGATCGGGGCCGAGCCGGAGGCCTGGAAGCCCCACATCCGGGGAGCCCGCGTCGACATCTTGTCCGCGGCGTACTCCTTGTACCCCTTCCAGTACGCCGTGATGTTGCCGGCGTTGCCGACCGGCAGCACATGCACATCGGGCGCATCGCCGAGCGCGTCGACGATTTCGAACGCGGCGGTCTTCTGCCCCTCGATGCGGAACGGATTGACCGAATTGACCAGTGCCACCGGGTAGTTCTCCGAGAGGCGGCGGGCGAGGTTCAGGCAGTCGTCGAAGTTCCCGTCGACCTGGAGGATGCGCGAGCCGTACACCAGCGCCTGCCCCATCTTGCCGAGGGCGATCTTGCCCTGGGGAACCAGGACCGCGCAGACCATTCCGGCCCGTACGGCATAGGCGGCGGCCGAGGCGGACGTGTTGCCGGTGGAGGCGCAGATGACCGCCTTCGCGCCCTCCTCCTTGGCCTTGGTGATGGCCATGGTCATACCGCGATCCTTGAAGGACCCGGTGGGGTTGGCGCCCTCGACCTTGAGGTGCACCTCGCAGCCCGTGCGCTCGGAGAGGACCTGCGCCGGGACGAGCGGCGTGCCACCCTCACGCAGCGTGACGACCGGCGTCGTTTCCGTCACCGGAAGCCGGTCCCGGTACTCCTCGATGATGCCGCGCCACTGGTGGGTGCCGTTGGTCGTCATGGGTCCCTTACTCCCCTTCAACACGCATGATGCTGGCGACACCGCGCACGGTGTCGAGCTTGCGCAGCGCCTCGACGGTCCCCGAGAGGGCGGCGTCGGGCGCGCGGTGGGTGACGACGACGAGGGATGCCTCGCCGTCCTTGCCCTGCTGGCGAACCGTATCGATCGATACGCCGTGCTCGGCGAAGACCGTCGCGACCTGGGCGAGCACGCCCGGCTTGTCGGCCACGTCGAGGCTGATGTGGTACCGCGTCACCACGTCGCCCATGGGGCTCACGGGCAGCTGGGTGTACGCGGACTCGCCGGGCCCGGTGGCCTCGGCGAGCTTGTTGCGGCATACGGCGACGAGGTCGCCGAGGACCGCGGACGCGGTGGGCGAACCGCCCGCGCCCGGACCGTAGAACATCAGCTGCCCGGCGGCCTCGGCCTCGACGAAGACGGCGTTGTACGCCTCGCGGACGGAGGCGAGCGGGTGGCTGAGCGGGATCATCGCCGGGTGGACACGCGCGGTGACGGACTTCCCGTCGGCCGCGCGCTCGCAGATGGCGAGGAGCTTGACGGTGCAGCCCATGCGCTTGGCGGAGGCGATGTCGGCGGCGCTGACGTCGGTCAGGCCCTCGCGGTAGACGTCGTCGAGGCGTACGCGGGTGTGGAAGGCGATCCCGGCGAGGATGGCGGCCTTGGCGGCGGCGTCGAAGCCCTCGACGTCGGCGGTCGGGTCGGCCTCGGCGTATCCGAGGGCGGTGGCCTCGTCGAGCGCCTCGGAGTAGCCCGCACCGGAGCTGTCCATCTTGTCCAGGATGAAGTTCGTCGTCCCATTGACGATTCCCAGCACCCGGTTGACCTTGTCGCCGGCGAGCGACTCGCGCAGCGGCCTGATCAGCGGAATCGCGCCGGCGACCGCTGCCTCGAAGTAGAGATCCTTCTCATGCTCCTCGGCGGCGGCGTAGAGGGTCGCGCCGTCCTCGGCGAGCAGCGCCTTGTTGGCGGAGACGACGGACGCGCCGTGCTCGAAGGCGGAGGTGATGAGGGTGCGGGCAGGCTCGATGCCGCCGATGACCTCGATGACGACGTCGATGTCACCGCGTTTGACGAGGGCGGTCGCGTCGGTGGTGATGAGCGCGGGGTCGATGCCCTCCCGCACCTTGGAGGGCCGGCGGACGGCGACCCCGGCGAGCTCCACCGGGGCGCCGATACGCGCGGCGAGGTCTTCGGCGTGCGTCGTCATGATGCGCGCCACCTCTGAGCCGACCACTCCACAGCCCAGCAGCGCCACCTTCAGCGGACGCGTACGCATCATCCGACCTCGTTTCCTTGCTTCAGCTTCACAGCTTGAGTGCGATCCAGTCTCACGCACCGGACGGAAGTTTCTATCCCTTGTCCAGATTACGAGACGTCTATTTCATCAGCCGACATCGAGACGCAGGAGATCTTCCTCCGTCTCACGCCGGACGATCACGCGCGCCTCGCCGTCCTTGACCGCGACGACGGGCGGGCGGAGTGCGTGGTTGTAATTGCTCGCCATGGAGCGGCAGTACGCGCCGGTGGCGGGCACGGCGATCAGATCACCGGGCGCGAGGTCTGCGGGCAGGAACGCGTCCTTGACCACGATGTCGCCGCTCTCGCAGTGCTTGCCGACGACGCGGGCGAGCATCGGCGCGGCGTCGGACGTCCTCGACACGAGCGCGACGCTGTACTCGGCGTCGTACAGCGCGGTACGGATGTTGTCCGACATTCCGCCGTCGACGCTGACGTATGTACGCAGGCCGTCGAGCGGCTTGATGGTGCCGACCTCGTACAGGGTGAAGGCGGTTGGCCCGACGATCGCGCGGCCGGGCTCGACGGAAATACGGGGCGTACGCAGCTTCGCGGCCTCGCACTCGCGGGTGACGATTTCGTTGAGAGCCTTGGCGATGTCGTGCGGCTCACGCGGATCGTCGTCGGAGGTGTACGCGATACCGAGGCCGCCGCCGAGGTCGATCTCGGGCAGCTCGATCCCGTACTCGTCCCGGATCTCGGCGAGGAGGCGGACGACGCGATGGGCGGCGACCTCGAAGCCGGAGGTGTCGAAGATCTGCGAACCGATGTGGGAGTGGATGCCGATGAGCTCGAGCCCGTCGAGCTTGAGGGCGCGTCGTACGGCTTCGGCCGCCTGCCCGCCGGCGAGCGGAATCCCGAACTTCTGATCCTCGTGCGCGGTCGCGATGAATTCATGGGTGTGCGCTTCCACTCCCACCGTCACGCGGATCTGGACACGCTGGCGCTTGCCGAGGCGCTGGGCGGTGTGCGCGACGCGGACGATCTCCTGGAAGGAGTCGAGGACGATGCGCCCGACGCCGAGGCTCACGGCTCGTTCGATCTCTTCCTCTGACTTGTTGTTGCCGTGGAAGGCGATGCGGTCGGCCGGCATGCCGGCGTCGAGGGCGGTGGTGAGCTCGCCGCCGGAGCAGACGTCGAGGTTGAGCCCTTCTTCGTAGAGCCACTTCACTACTGCCCGCGAGAGGAACGCCTTCCCGGCGTAGAACACGTCGGCGTCCTTGCCGAAGGCGTCGGCCCAGGCGCGGCAGCGGGCACGGAAGTCGGCCTCGTCGAGGAAGTAGGCGGGGGTGCCGAACTCCTCGGCGAGCCGCGTCACTTCGATCCCGCCGACGGTGACGGCGCCGTCGTCGTTTCTGGCGACGGTCCTCGCCCAGACCTTCTCGTCGAGGACGTTGAGGTCGGTGGGCGGGGCGGTGTAGTGCCCTTCGGGCAGGACGTCTGCGTGGCGGGGCCCGGCGGGGTGTGCGGAACGGCTCATTCTTCTCTCACAGGTAGTCAGGGGCGGTGATGCCGAGCAGGGACAGGCCACCGGCGAGCACCACCCCGGCGGCTTCGGCGAGAGCGAGCCGGGAACGGTGGGCGGCCATGGGTTTCTCGTCGCCAACGGGCAGCTCGCCGAGCGGAAGCACAGTGTGCTGGAAGGCGAGAAGGGCGTCGGCGGTGCTTTCCAGATGCCGGGCGAGCCGGTCAGGCGCGCGAAGGCGGGCCGCGGAGGCGAGGACGGCGGGGTAGTCGCCTATGGCGGTGGTGAGGGCAGGGGCATCGACATGCGTCTGGGGGACGCTGTCGAAGCCGAGCTGCTCGGCGTTGCGGGTGAGGGCGCGGGCACGGGAGTGGGCGTACCGGACCCGGAAGAGAGGATTGCTCTCCTGCTGTACGAGGAGCTCGTCCCCGGCGGAGGGGCGATCGTGGGCGGCGGGCCGGAGGAGGGCCCAGCGGGCGGCGTCGGGACCGAGCCTCTCGAAGAGGTCCGGGGCGGGGGCGGGGACGACATGCAGGGCTTCGGGGGCGCCGTGCGTGACGTCGGCCCCCTGAGAGCGAAGGAGCTGGAGGACGGTCTCGGCCCAGATGCGGGCGCGGAGCTCGTCGACGGCGTGGAAGCGAACGGAGACGCCGACGGCTGAGTCCCCATGCCCGTATCGGGACCTCTGCTCCAGCACCCGCCGTACGAGATCTTGCTGCGCACCGTCGTCCAGGGTGATGTTGAGGAAGCCCGGGCCGGTGATCTCGATCCCGGCAATCCCAGGGGCCTGGGCGATACGGGGCCGCAGGACTTCGGCGACGGCGCGTGGCTGCTGGCCCGCGGGCCCCGCCAGTCGGAGGGCGACATTGGTGGCGTAGTCCCCGGACCCCCCGGGCCGCGGCCGCTCGACGCTGACGCTCTCGGGCACGGGCGCGCGCAGCACACCGTCCTCCACCGCGCGGCACACGGCGTGCAGCACGGTACGGGAGAGCTCAGCGGGGGTCACGGGACAAGCGTATGGGAGGGAGGGGGGCCCTTCGCGAACCGGTTTCGCGATGCGGTCAGCCCCGTGCGCTTTCCGCCCGCCCGGCACCATGCCTGCCGTCGACGGACGGCGGGCCCTCCCGGTGCATCAACTGCCGTACGAGACGGACCAGCTCGGCCGGCTCGAAGGGCTTGGCGAGAAAGGCGTCCACACCGGCATCGAGGCCGCTCTCCACCTCGTACTGCGTACAGGCGCTGATGATCGCGACCGGCAGATGCCTGGTCCGCGGATCGTCCCGCAGCAGCGCGGCGGTCCGGAGCCCGTCGAGGCGGGGCATCACGACATCGAGGGTGACGACATCGGGACAGACCCGATGCACGACCTCCAGGCACTCGGCACCATCAGCCGCGGTCACGACCTCGAAGCCCTCCAGCTCGAGGTTGACCCTGATCAACTGCCGGATGACCCGGTTGTCGTCGACAACGAGCACTCGGCCGAACGCGCCTGACACAACTCGAGAGTAGGTCGGCGGGCAGGGCTGCGTCCGGGTTTTGCCCACTTCCACCCCGTGCGGGCGACCTGAGCCGACGGTTGGCGGGGGCCGGGACGGGCCTCGGGGCGGGGTCGGGGAGGCGCTCGGGGTAGGGCTCGGGAGGCGGAAATACCTGTTCACGGGGACCGTGTAGGAGCTGGTAGGGTTCTACCCGTCGCCACGCAGTAGCGGGGCGTACGCCCCCGTAGCTCAGGGGATAGAGCAACGGCCTCCGGAGCCGTGTGCGCAGGTTCGAATCCTGCCGGGGGCACTTCATCCGGACCAGCGTGATCAACCCGCTGACCTGCGGAAGTGCCAGACTTCAAGAGCCGGACCCAGTCCCACTAGGTCCGGCTCTTTGTCGCTCTCCATCGCCAATCGCGTGTGGGGAGCGTGTGGGAAGGTTGCACCGGGAACTCTCCCGCCTTCAAGGGGTGCCAGCCGCCCATCCACCTCGGCCCATCCACGGCCGTCCTGGAAAGCGCGCGGACGTCTCAGGCGAACGGCTTCGAACATGCAGCCAGCCTGCAACGTTGATCACCAACGCCCACACGATCCGCTTGCGCTCGCCATCATCGATTGCCATGCACACGCGAAAAGCGCCACGGGTGGAAGGAGGCGTATCGGTCTGCGCTTTCCTCTACTGCCCTCTCAGCGCGTAGCTTGCAAGCGGCGAAGTACTCTTCACGACTCACCAGCCCAGCAGAGACATTCTGAGCCATCTCCAAAAGATCATCGACGGAGGGGACGATCCTTGGCCTGGGGCGCTCGGTGTCGGTCATTGTCCACTCTCTCTACTGTTGCTCTGTGTAGCGATTGATGCAGGAAAGCCGAGAACCGCGGCCCTGTGCGCATAGCCAGCAGCCAATATGCTCGCAAGCATTATCATGCTTTGCTTGTCTTCTTCAACCAGATCGTTCGAATCTGTCGCGTCGATCCCAAGTAGGCCGTAAGTCGTTCCAAGTTGAGGGTCAGTGCCATCACTCATGTTGGTATAGACCGGTGCGGACATGTAGCTCTCATAGTGGGCCAGTGAGCCGACGTGTCCACGGCTGTTACTTTTTGCATCCGGAGAATGGTCAACAAGGGGACGACCACCTTTCCGAACTCCCTCACACCACGTCACAACGTTGCCGTCCTCGGGGTGCGCAGCGGAGAACCGAGGTCGTGGCGCACCCAGATGAGGCCGTCCTTTGAACTCCGTCAAGATTAGATCGGGGCTGCCTGCTCTGAACTCGTAGATGACGGCCCGGCGTTGCGCCTCAAGGCTAGGGCTTCCGCAAACATTGATCGCGGTATCCAAGACGCTGCGACGCAGACGGCCCAGCTCACCATTAATTGACGCCTTGTCAGTTATGGCGCAAAAACTCTTCAGATCGTCAAGAACGGGGACGCCGCTACCGCAGACGCGCTGATAGACCTGACGAGCAAACCACTTGTAGCCCCTCATCTTTCCACCGCGTACAGCCACGGTCAGGGCCGTGATTGCGGCCACGAACGCCAACCCTCCGACGAGCCACCCCTTCGCGTCGCCGTGAGATATCGCGATCAATGGGCCGAGAACTGCGGTAGCTACAGCTAGCAGTACCCCGAGCTGCCAACTCACGAGTACCGCAACGAGGCGCTTGTTCAGCGGTATGGGACCGAGATTCACGGCTCCTCCCCTTCAATGAGGGATTGAACCTATATGTCCAGGCTATGGCACACGCCCAACTGTTGCACCTCGGCTCGGGGACGACCTGTCGACCCGCTCCTTGCGACTGATTTCAACTGGGGATGCTGGTGTCTCACCATGCAAAACACCAGCATCCCGGGGACAAGCAGGCGCCGGCAGTCCTACGGCGCCCACAACCAACACGGCGATCGGCATCGCACAGTCCAGCGAAATGCGCCTACTGCAGCGTGACCCAGCCCATCGCTCTCTCGATCTTCTTGTTGTTTAGCTCTTCATGTCCATCGATACAGCCTTCGTACCGGCGATGTATGACCTCCGGCGAGTTACCCGCGCGCCGGGCGACCTCAGCTACGGGTACTCCTGCGTTGAGCCAGTTCGTGATGCACGTATGCCGCAGGTCGTACGGTCGGCGACCCAGAGGAGAGGACGCCTTGTCCGGCGGCAGCCCGATCGGCCGGGCTTCCTGCCACACTCGCCAGTAGCTGGACGTACCGAGCACCTCGCCGCGTTCGTTGGCGAAGAGCCTGCCGTCCTTGGCCGTGCCGAACTCCTTGATGTGCGCCCGGAGTACCGCGACCAGCAAGGGCGGCGCCGGTACCGGCCGGTCCGTGTTGGCCTCGCGCGCCTTCAGCCCCCGCTTGTCGTGGCGCTTCCCCGAGTCGGTCCACTTCTTGCCGGACACGGGGCGCGTCTCCCGCAGGGTGAGGGTGCCCCACCCCTTCTCAGGGAGGTAGCAGTCCGTCTCCCGCAACCCGACCGCTTCCGCCGGCCGCATCGCGGCGTACAACTGGCAGGCGAAGAACCCGACCAGTCGCCGCCCGCGGTTGCGGTGAACGGACCCCACGTAGGAAACGGCGGTGAGGAGTTGCGCACCTTGCACCTGATTGACCAAGACCCGAGGGTCCACTACGTCATCGACCTTGGACGCGGTCCGCTTCACCTTGGCGAGCGGGTTCTCATCCAGGTAGCCCGCCTCGATCGCGTACTCCATCGCCGTGTTGAACCCGCGGCGGCGCCGCTTGTACGTCTCCCCCGACGCCGGGGTGTCGTCCAGCTTGAACGAGAGCCGGTACTGAACGTCTCGCAGAACCTTCGGGTCCATGAGAGCCGACAGAGGCAGCGAGCGGGCCGACAGCCACGTACAGGCGGCTTGCAGTTCTGACGGGGGCTCTTCGTCCCTGTGACCAGGTACGGCAGCCCAGCGCACCGCGAGCCGAGTCTCCTCAAGCGTGGGCGCTTTCACACCCTCGCCCATCATGGCAAGCGCCACTGTGGCGAGGCTGTCCGCGAGACCCTCACGCGTCTTAGCTGCCGTAGTGCGCCAGCGGGCCGCCATGTACTCGCGGCTGAAGTCCCACCATGACGGATCGGGCCTTGTGTTCTTCTTCGCGGCGGCAGCGCGTAGTTCGGACTCCGGAAGGCCCGTATCCACATCGAACGCCTCGCCCCTGCGCATCGCTTGCCACAGCTCGGAGCGGCGGCTCTCAGCGAGCGCCACCGTAGGGAAGGTGGCGTGGCGAACCTTCCCGGCAACGACCCAGCGCAGTTGGTAAGGAGCCTTCTTGCTGGCGATCTTGCTTACCTTCCAGACACGTACGTCGGTGGAAAGCGTGGGCTCATCCGGCCGTGCCAGGCGACCGCCGTTGCGGTCGCCTGGACCCTGGTTGTCCTTGCGATGGGTCACGCGGCTTCCTCCAAGGTCGCGATCCAGCGGTCCAGTTCGGAGCGGCGGATGCGTACCGCGCCGTTCGGAAGCTTGATTGCCTTCGGTCCCTTCCTGAGCTGCCGCCAGCGGTAGAAGGTCGCGCGGGGTACGCCAATCTCGGCGATGACCTGGGAGATCGTGAGCATCTCTTCTCGGGCCATGGTCACTTCCTTCCGTTCTGGCTGACGGCAGGGGGAAGGTCGGACAGGTGGGACAGCTCCAATTCCGGCTGTCCCACCCGTTCGTGCTGATCAGAGGGGGTAGCGGGACAGTGGGACAACTGGGACTCCTCCTGGGTGCCCTGGGCCCGGGTCTCGGTGTCGGGGTAGTACCGGCCGCTGCCGTCCTTGGTGAGCTGGCCGTCTGCGGCCATGCGGGCGCAGGTGCGGCGGACGTTGTCCCCATCGAGGTGCGGAAGGGCGTCGGCGATGTCCTTGGGGCGCGCGCCGGGGTTGGCCCGGACGTGCTGAAGGATGGCCGCGCGGGTGTCGCCGATGGTGTGGTCGGATACGGGCCCATCGAGCAAGTGCCAGGCGCCAGAGCCCTCTTGGAACTGGAGCGCGTATTCGGCTTCGTTCACGTCGCGTCCGGTGACGTGCAGGATGCCGTCGGCCTGCCCGCGGGCCCGCTTGAGTACGAGGGTGGCGTCTGCGGCACCCGCGATGCCGTTGGTTCCGGAGACCTCAGTAAGGAAGTCCTCGGATGCCATCTTGCGGACGTGGTGGACCAGAACGACGGCGATGCCGTAGTGGTCCGCGAGCCGCTTGGCGTAGCCGACGGAGATGTAATCCGCGTCGTAGGCGGACACGCCCTGTGGTGCCTGGCCGCGCATCCTGGCGAATACGTCGATGACGACCATGCGGGCGTCCGGGTTGCGGTCCAGCCATTGCGCGATGGCTTCCACCCCGCCCTGAGGGAAGGGCGGGCACTCGGTGACAAGGGTCAGACCGGACGGCGCTTTCTGTCCGCCCAGCAGTTTGCCCATGCGGGTCTTCAGACGGCGTGGGGTGTCCTCCAGAGCTAGGTAGAGCACCGGGCCGCCCTTGACCGGCACGGAGTCGAAGGCCTGTCCCCCGGCCGCGACCGAGAGGCCAAGTCCGAGGGACAGCCAGGACTTGCCGACCTTGGGAGGTCCGGCGAGCAGGCTGACGCCTTCGGCGAGGATGCCGGGCACTGCCCATTTCGGTTCCGGGAACTCCGTGGCCATGAGCTGATCCGCGGTCCACGAGGTCCGTGGACGATCCCGCTTCGCCGATGCCACCGGGGTGGGCTGGGAGTCGTTCGGAACGGAGTACAAGTGCAGCGGGGGAATCAGGTTGGCGCTCATGCCGCCACCGTCCGGGGCCGGTTGGCTCCGGCCCGCAGGCCGGAGGCGATGGTGCGCCGTGCCTCGCGCTCGCCCTGGCCCACTTGGAGGGCGGCGGCAGTGAGCCACTCGGTCACGTCGGTCTCGCCCAGCTCTCCCCCGGCAACAAGCTGTCCGAGAGCGACCGAGGCGAGGTAGAGCGCGGTGTTGTGCTGGTGATCCCCGCTACGCCTGACGCGCTCCAGCTCCCCGTTGACCGCGGACCGCAGCCACTTGCCGCGCCGGTCCGAGGCGAGCGCGACGGTGATGGGCGTCTGCGGCGGCAGCGGCGCCGGGCGCAGCAGCTCAACCAGCCACTCCGGGAGCGGCGAGGGCACCACGGTCACGGGGGCGCGGTAGGCGTCCAACCGGGTGGCGAGGACGCTGCCGGAGCCGACGACGTAGCCGCCGTGCGCGCGGGTGTCGATCTTCCACCCGAGCTTGCCCGCGGTATTGCGCAGCTCGATGTCCTCGGGGGAGGTGAAGTACAGGTGGGTACCGCCGCTGGGGGTGCGCACGGTGTACGTGTCTGGGGCCAGTTCCGCGCGGCCCGTGTGCTTCTCACAGAGGGCGAGGAAGACGTCGTAGCCGCTGTGGATGCCGGGCCGGTCCCATTCGGCCGGCGGAACGTCCTCGGGGTCTTTGGCGGTGTCGAGGTCGACAACGACCAAGCCGGACGGGCCGGTTGCAATGCCGATGTTGTATGGCGCGTGGGCCCAGCACCGGGCGACGCGCTCCGGGTCGGTGGTGGCGCGGTTCTCCCAATCGGTGACTGCGGGCCGCTTGTCACCAGGACGGAGGGGAAAGACATGCCAGCCACGTTCGGCGGCTTCCAGTGCTGCGCACAGCAGCGCCCTGGACAGGTTATGCGTCATGCTGAAGGTCTCCTGTTCAGTCTTCGGACGGCCAGGGAGACCGGGGCGGCGGGCTGTCCTTGCGCGGAAGTGCCGCCGCCCCGGGCGCAGCTATTCGGCGTAGCCGATCGGGCTCAGTGCGGTGTGGGCCTGGTTCAGGCAGGTGTGGAGGGCGTCAGCGCAGCGACCTGCCGTCGCCATCGCGGCGCGGAGGTCTTCCAGGCGCTGGGCGAGGTCGTCCAGCCCGTTGTCGCTTTGCAGGTGGCCCTTTGTGCCCAGGCGGTCAATGAAGTCGCGGATCTGGTCGAATGCCTGCGGGAGGCGCATGGCCACGGTGGAGAGGTTGGCGACGGTGGTGTAGGCGTCGCCCGGGTACTCCAGGCCGCCGTTCGTCTGGCGGGTGGCGTGGTTGAGGTCGCGGATGGCTTTTGCCGCCGCGTCGGAGAGTTCGGCGGCAGTCAGGGGCTTGTGGGGCATGTTCACTCCTTGGCGAGGCCGATGGCAGGGAGTTCGGGCAGTCCGGCCTTGTTGAGGGCGGCAGGGTCGAAGCCGGGCAGCGAGGCCCGGGCGGTCATCGCCTCGGCAAGTGCCGTGGCGTAGGTGCTGGCCTCGCGGGCAACCTCGATCTGCGTGTGAGCGCGCAGGGTCTCCACACGCTCGATGTGGTCGTGTTCCTCACGCCGCTCGCTGATGTGCCGCTCGTACGCGACGCTCTCGCGGCGGTCGGTGCGCCAGTAGCGGGCCGCGAGCCCGTAGGCGACGGCAGTCGCGAGAGCCCACAGCAGCAGCGGCAGTGAGATGCCGTCGGCGTATCCGGCCACCCCTGCGAGGGCGAGTCCGCCAGAGGTGGCGAACGCGGTTCCGGCGAGCACCCCGTCACCGGAGCGGCCCGCCGCGGCGAACGCGCCGGCCGCCGCCGCGCCGATGGCGAGCGCGGTCATCAACGCGGCGTTGCCGACGGAGTGTTCGGCTCCGTTCGCGTTCCAGATCCGCGCGAGGATGAGCACGGTGGACGTGGCCAGCACCGGGGCCGCCTTCGGTAGCGCGGCGGCGAGCCAGTGCCGCGCGATGATCTGTTCGTTCATCGGAAGCTCTCCCCTACAGGTCACGGACGGCCGCGATGACGGCGGTGGCGAGTTGGTTGATGGGCCCGGCAGCGCCGGTGGAGGCGAGGAAGAAGCCGAACATCGCGGCGACGAACGCGGCGCCGTAGCCGAGGGTCTTGGAGCGGAGCAGGAAGAACAGGACCAGTCCGAACAGGGCCACGAGCGAGACAGTGACGGCCATGGGCGGAACCTCCTTTCGGGATGTGGGGCGGGGTGGTCAGCGGGTGCCTTCGCGGTAGATCCGCTGGGCGCGGTTGAAGAGCCAGCGGCCGATGCGTATGCGGCGGCCGGTGGCCTTGCAGCGGCGGCAGTCCTTGCCGCGCTTGAGCTGTCCCTTGCGGTCGGTCTTCATCTGGAAGCCCCAGCCGTTGCACTTGCGGCAGCGGCCGAAGGGGCTGCCCGCGCACATCGCCGCATAACAGAGCGTGACGACGAGTAGGCAGGCGATAGCAGCAGCGATGGGGGTCATCAGGGCCCTCCCAGGCCGGTTTTGAGGGTTTGCGCTGGTGGGGTGCTATGTGCTAGATCGCTGGTGGGGTGCCATTTGGGGTGCTAGCGGGGGTGCTACCGGTAGCAGGTCACCCCGCTACCGGTAGCGCCCCGGTGGGGCTATGCAGCCCCCGACGTTCCGTCACGCTCCGCAATCGTCTTGGTGAGGTCGGCGCGGACGATGCCGCGCCGCGTGGTGCGGTCACCGTCGTCGGTCATGCCGGCCACTCCGGTGGTCTTGATGCCGTGCGGTTTGAGCGCGCTGGTGACGTTCTCGCCCTTCCAGCCGCCGTAGACCTCCGGCCGCAACTCTGCGAGCCGGGCCGCGATCCGCTCGTTCCACACCCGCTCCTCCGTGGTGGGGACGACGGCGGCAACGTCGGCGAGCAGGTCGTATGACGGGCCCTTGGCGCTCTCGGCTTCCTCGCCGAGCGCGTGACCGGACAGGGTGCCTGCGGCCTTGCGGGCCGCGAGCGCACGCTGAGCGATCTTCTCGGTGGCGGGGGTGTCCAGGTACGCGGTGCGGACCACAACCGGGAGAGTGGTCGCGCCTGCGAGGTAGCCGATACCCGCGTCGATCTCGGGGCGGAAGGCCGTGGCGCGTACGCCGTTCTTGTACGCGGAGGTGCCGAGGATCATGTCGTTCTCGATCTGGCCTGCGACTTTGAGGCAGAACCGGATGGACACGTTGCCGCTGATCCCGGTCGGCAGCGAATCCTTGTCCGGCCGCTGCGTCGCCAAGACCAGCACGACACCGAGGGCGCGGCCGACCTTGATGACGAACTCGGCATCCTCGCCTGCCTGCTTGCCGTACTTGGCGTGGGCGAACAGGTTCTGGCACTCATCGAACACGGCCATCAGCGGCCACAGCTTCAAAGAGCGCTTGTCGGCGATCTGCCGGGTGACGCGCTTGTCCGGGCACAGGTCCCGCGGCAGCTTCTTCATCGCCGCAGCGCGGCGCATGACCTCCTCGCGCAGCAGCTTCATCGAGTCGGCCGCGTACTTGATCGACTCGTCATCGATGCCGGACACGAACCGGTGCGAGAGCGGCTCGAACGAGTCCGCATCTCCAGTGCCTTTGAGCTCGTGCGGCCACAGCTCCACCGTCGGATCCAGTGCAGCCCCGGACAGGATCACGCGCACGGAACTGGTCTTGCCCTGGCCCGGGAGGGAGCCGAAGAGCATGTTGTGCTGGATGACCGGCATCGCCTGCGCGCGCCCGCGTGGGTCCATGCCGAAGGGGATCGGCTTGAAGATGTCATGCGACCCGCCCTTGGCGAGCGGCCACGTGACTTTCTCGGTCTTGGACAGGTCCCGGTCGCCGACCCACAGGACCATGCGCCCCTCGTGCTCGTTCGGGTCGGCATCCACCCACACGCAGCCCAGCGGGCGGCGCAGACCGGAGGCAAGCCGGGGGCGGCGGTCGGCGACGTCTGCGACGGTCACCCCGAGCGGGAGGTCTATGTCCGCGCGCCAGCCCGGTCCCTCGCGGGTGATCGGGGCGACGAACTTGATGCCGTCCCCGCCCTTGGCCACCGCGGAGGCGATCTGCCCGATGCCGATCGACGCCATGGCCTTGACCACCATGTCACCGGTCAGCTTCTGCACTTCGGTCTTGATGACCGCCCGCGTGGACAGCGGCGCATCGGCCGGCGCACCCGCGTACCCGAACCCGAGCACCGCCAGCGCGACGGCGATGACCTGCGTCATCAGCCCCGCGCCGTAGACCAGGTAGAGCAGGCCGACCAGGGCCGCGAGGGCGCCCAGGATGGTGAGGACCATCCGCAGCCGTACCCGGCGGTCGCGCTGCCGGGACAGCTTCAGGTACAGCTCGGAGTTCTCACGGCGCGCCTCCGCCTGCCGCAGCGGCTCGCCCTCCGCATCAACCGACCAACGCCCCACCTTGCCCAGGGTGTTGAACAGGCCGCGCGGGGAGCGGACCACAAGCTTGGGGAGGTAGAGGAACGGCACCCGGACCGCGTGGAAGGCGAAGGTGTGCCAGACATGCCCGCCAAGCCACCGCATCGCGTCCTTGAACTCTGTGCCCGACTTCATCCACCCGGGGATGACGTCCAGCCGCTTCGAGTTCTTCACACGGTCGAGCAGCCCCGGGCCCGACTGAGTCGACACCGCCATGTCGACGGCGACGGTCTCGGAGTCGGCCGACGAGTCGGGGCTGGGGTCGCCCGACCCGGTGGCCTTCGAGTCGGCGGACCGGTCGCCCGACCCATCAAGGTGGGAGTCGGGCGACTCGCCGCGGGCGGCGCGGGCCTTGTCCAGGTCCACGACGTGCCCGCCGGAGTCGGTGCTCATCTCGGCTTCCAGCCGGTTGAACAGTTCGTTGTCGTCATCGGGGTGTTTCACTGAACTTCCTTCCAGAGGTGAGGGATGACGGGCCCGGCCGACGCTGTGAGAGGTGAGCGGTCGGGCCCTGTCGTTTCGCTTACGCGGCGCGCTGTTCCTCGGGGTAGGCGCAGGTGACGCACATGCCGAGCGAGGTCGGGATGACGTATCCGGCGTCTGTCTGGCAGGCAGGGCAGGTACGACGGGCTGTCATCGCCTTGGCGAGCGCCACCGACTTGCCGCGGGTCATGGGGCGGACCGGCTTCGCGCGGTCGAGCCGGTACAGGTAGGCGACGCGGACACCGCCCGCCCGGCGATTGCCGCGCATCACCTGCGCGGCGATCGGCTGCCCGCCAGGCCGTAAGCCGCGGGCGCGGAGCTGGCGGCGGGTAGCCAGCCCGTCCGGCGCGAACCGCCACGGGTAGGTTGGTATGCCGTACCGGTTTCCGCTCGGGTCGAAGCACTTGCCGAACGTCCGCGACATCAGGCAGCCGCCTCATCCGACTCATCACCCTCGATCGACCGCAGGCGCCGGCCATCGGCCCTCTCGGTCAGCAGGGCGTCTCGCAGCACACGGGAGTTGGCCGCCGAGCAGTGCAGCGTCGTACGGATGGCTTCCGCGTTGATCGCGTCATCCGCCCACTTGGCCGTAGCTTCACGCGCCTCGGCAAGGAGCTCTGCCGGGGTCCGCTGCGCCTTCGGTGCCTTGGCTTTCGCGGTGCGCTTGCGCGGGGACTTGGGAGCCTCAGCCTTCGGCGGTACCGGCGGCGCCGGAACCGTGGGGGTGACCGGCGGCAGTTCCTCGCTTGCGGGGCTCAGCTCCCCGAGCTTGAGGAGCACCCGCTCCGGACGCGGGGTCTTGGACCGCCACCGACGTCCGTGCCGCTCCCGCAGCTGAGCACGGGCCAGCTGCCGCTCCCGTTCGCGCCCCAGCGCCTCGGAGTATGAAGTGATCTCCCACAGCGTCATCCGGCGCCACAGGGCGAACGTCGACAGCGGCGCGAGCAGCCACCGGGAGCGGCGGATCTTCTCCATCCGCCGACCGGTGACCGCGCCGATCCGGGAGGCGTAGACGTGGGCGGCAACCTCGGACAGGACCACCCACAGCAGCGGCATCGTCCCGTGCGCGAGCTTCGCGGACAGCGAGTGCCCGGCCGCCACGTTCAGCCAGCACGTCACTCCGGTCAGCACCCACGGCACAAACCGCACCCACCCAAGCGGCATATCGGTGCGGATCAGCAACAGGAACGCCGCGGTGAACACCGGGATCGCGATGTCGATGCCAACCGGCAGCATCCACGGGGAACCAAACCCCCAACGGGCCGCAGCCTCGGACACCGCCGCGAAGGAAGAGGCCAGACCCAGACCGCCCACCCCGGCCGCGAGCACAGCGACCGCGCCCAACAGCCATAACTCGGGCTTCGACAGCGGCGGCACCGCGGGCCGCGTCGCGCCGGTTGCGGTCGTCATGCCGCCACCCCGTTCCGGCGCGACTGCCGACGGCGGACCTTGGCCCCCGCGAGCGGGACGACGTTGAACAGCTCCGGCGCGAACGCCTCGATCGCCTCAGCGGCAACCTGGCTGACTCGGTCCGGGAGCTCCGGGTTGTCCGCGAGGATGTCGCGGGCCGCGTCCAGCCGGGCCGCCCGCTCCATCTCGCTCTCGCCCTCAACCCCAAGCCACAGCTCAACCGGGGTACCCAGGGCCAGTTCCACAAACTCATTCGCAGTCAGGGCCTCATGGCCTGCAACGAACGTGCGCAACCTCGAACTACTCACGATCTCTCCTGGAAGTCGGCGGGAGGGAGGAACCGGGGCGGCAGGCTGTCCATTGCGCGGAAGTGCCGCCGCCCCGGGCTGGTCGTGCGATGACGCAGGTCAGGCAGGTCTCGTCAGGTGTCCGCCCCTCACGAAGGAAGGGTGAGCACCTCGGTTAACTCTGCCTCAGAGTGCACTCTGAGGCAGACTTAGTCAACCCTCGCGGAACAAGGGCGGGGCGGCACTGGTTCTCCCTCTGCGGCTTGGGCACTATGAGGCAGTGACCGAGAAGAGACTTGGGGTGCAGATGGTCGAGTGGACCGGCAAGCCCGCCTACCAACAGGTGGCGGAGGAACTGCGGCGCAGGATCGCGGCCGACGAATTCACGGAGTCCGGGAAGCTGCCGTCCCTGGCAGAGCTTCAGGAGGCGTACGGCGTCACGGCCACCGTGGCGCGGGATGCCATCCGCCAGCTCAAGACCGATGGACTCGCGGTGAGCCACCAGGGCAAGGGCGCGTTCCTGACCCAGGACTCCGCAGAGGCCGCGAAGCTCGCCAGCCCCGAGGGAGCCATCGCCGAACTGCGCGACGAGGTCGCGAAGCTCAGACGCGAGGTGGGGGAGCTCCGAGAGCGCTTGACCGCCCTGGAAGCCAACTGAGGCTCGGGGCGAGAGAGGTTGAGGCTGCCGACGCCGTGCGGCCCCGGCCTTGCTGTGACGCATGAGCACCTCCTCGATCGGATGTGGTGCTAGTTCACCGTCACGGCAAGAAAACCGGTATCACGTCCCGCTACCTGACAAACTCTCAGCGGTTTTACACATCCGCTTATACATGCGCTATCACGAATTTCCATGGGCCTACTCGGACCGCTACACTCACGGCTCCGAGCAGCTATCTAGGAGGGGCAGATGGCTCGCAAGCACCCAGATTGGAAACCCGAACTCCTGCGCCAGCACAGGGAGAAAATCGGGCTAACCCTGGAAGACACCGGGGAAAAGTTGCGCGAGATCGCCGAGCGACACGGCTTTAATATCGCCGCCAATTTCCAAACTATCTGGGGACACGAGAGAGGAACGGTATATCCCGGACCGCATTATCGCCGGGCGTATTGCGTCTCTATCGTCGCAATGAAGCCCAACTCGGCTTCCGCGGAGCCCTGCCCGGAGAGGATGCCCCAGTGGAATCCGTCCCCGCGGCCATAGACCGCAGTCTTCCGGACCAGTCGCAAGCTGTGAGGCAAGCACTCAGCAGTATTCGCGAAGGGACTGCCGACGCCGATGGCGAAGCCCTGCGCGACCGCGTCGTTGATGCGTGGAGGCGCCGCACCACGGGCGGAAGTATGGACGGACCGTCTGTGGTGCTGGTCGGGGGATTCGCTGGATCGGGCAAGTCCGAGTTCGCCAAGTTCCTCGGCGGCTTGACTGGGTGGCCCATCCTCGACAAGGACTCACTCACACGCCCATTGGTGGATCAGCTCTTGGTCGCACTTGGTGGCGAGGCTCACGATAGAAGCTCCGCGCTCTACCGCGAAAAGGTACGACCGCTCGAATACCGCTGCCTCATGGAAGCCGCATGGGACAACGTGGATTGCGGTATCTCAACCATCCTCGATGCCCCGTTCATCTCCGAGTTCTCTCAAGCCGAATGGATGCAGCGGTTCCAGAACCGCTGCCGATCAAAGCGAGTCTCGGTGGCGACGATATGGGTTGTGTGCGACCCAGAGTCCATGCGGGAGTACATCGAGTTTCGCGGTGCAGCACGCGACGCTTGGAAGATGGAATCCTGGGATGAGTACATCGCCACGGTCGATCTGGAATTGCGCCCGCAGGGCCCTCACTTCGTGGTGGACAACCGGCTTGGCGCTGCCGTTGCGATGGTGGATGAAGCCAGGGACGTACTGAGCGGAGGCGACCTGTGACACCGTCCGGCGTGATCCTCTACGGACCGCCAAGTTCAGGGAAAGACACGGTAACGGCTGAGCTGTCGCGTCTCCGCCCCGAGTTCGCGCTCTGCCAACGGCTCAAGGCAGGACCCGGCCGAACCAGGGGTTATCGGCTCACCACGGCTGAGCACATCGAGGAACTGTCGCGAGCGGGAGAGCTGCTATACCGCAATGCGAGGTACGGCGCTGAGTACGCCATCGACCGGCGCGGGGTGTCTGAACTTGTGGACTCTGGGCGGATTCCCGTTCTGCATATGGGTCAGGTCGCTGGTGCGAGCGCAGTTGGAGCCTTCCCTATCCGCTGGGTGAAGGTTCTCCTTTGGTGCCCTCTGGACGTCACGAAGGCGCGCTGCAAGGGACGCGGAGACAAGGACGTGGATGCGCGGCTCAAGGTCTGGCATGAGACCCGACAAGACCTCTTGGACCATGCGAACGAGCCGTGGTCTCTCCTCATCCAGACGCAGCATCTCGCCCCCGCAGAGACAGCACGCGCCATCAATGAAGCCGTCGCTACCGGAGCGGCTGCCGAGGTACGCGACATTCGAAGGCTAGTCGGATGACGACACTCGGCATCCTGCACCCGGGAAGTATGGGTGCAGCCGTCGCTGCTCAGGCCAAGCGCACGGGGACCGAGGTCCTTTGGTGCCCGGAAGGGCGCAGCGAGGCGAGCAAGGAAAGAGCGCTGAGGTACGGCCTCACGGCAGCGCTCGACCTATCGGAGATGTCCCAGCGGTGCGACGTCATCCTGAGCCTGTGCCCGCCGACCAACGCGGAGGAAGTAGCGGCAGCGGTTGCTGCGGAGTCCTTTTCAGGGGTCTACGTCGATGGCAACGCGATCTCGCCTGCGCGCATAGCGCGAATCAGCGCCATCATGCTGCCAACCGGCGCGGCCGTGGTGGATGGCTCAGTCATTGGTTCCCCGCCTTCGGAATCGAAGACCCCGCGGCTGTACTTGTCCGGTCCGGAGAACGCTCTGGCTGCTGTCGCACGGCTCTTCGAAGATACGGCCGTAGAGCCACATCTCTTGGCCGGAGGAGTCGGCAAGGCTTCCGCGCTGAAGCTGGCCTACAGCAGTTACCAGAAGACCAGCCGAGCACTCGCAGCCGTCGCCTACGCGCTCGCCAATAACCACGGGTTGGAGGACGAACTCCTCGACATCGCGAAGGGTCGTACGACCAGCTATCTCGCTGAGACCGCCTACATCCCCAAGGTTGCCGCACGGGCATGGCGATGGGCCCCGGAGATGCGAGAGGTCGCGAGCGCACTCCGTGAAGCAAGCCTGCCGACCGAACTAGCGGAAGCCTCAGCCTCGGTCATGGAACGGTGGGCGAACTGCAGAGATCAGTCAATCGAATTGGGCGAGGCGCTCGCACAGCTTCACGAGGTGCCAGAGGAGTGAGGCGCGGAATACGTGCCCCATGCCATGAGCGAACCGACCGCGGCTGAGGCATCCTCCGCCATCACATCAGGGGTGCGGACATCCGCCGGCCACTGCCGTCCGGCCGCGATCCATACCGTCCGCAGCCCCGCAGAGCGACCACCCTCGATGTCACTCTCAGCGTTGTCGCCCACCATCCACCCGCCCGCAGCGAGGGTGGCGCCGCAACGATCGGCGGCCGCTTGGAATATCGCCCGAGACGCCTTCCGCACTCCGACTTCGTCGGAGATGCACACCCCGTCGACCAGTGCGGACAGCCCCGCCCTCTCCAACTTCGCCCGTTGGATATCCGCGGCTCCGTTCGTGACGACACCTAGCGTCCAGCCTGCCGCCCGCATCCTGCGGAGGTCGCTGTGTAGCCCCTCGGGACAGCGTGCCCGGGAAGCCATCCCGTTGACGTACTCGCCCCACAACGAGTCCACCGGATCGGCGAGACCAAGGGAGTCCCGGAGCCGCTCGAAGTCCGCGGGGTACGCCCTCTCGCGGAGTGCGCCGCCAATCAGGCGTTCCGCCTCAGACGGCAGCCCGCGACTCCCGCTGAAGTCGCGGGCCCACTCCTCCAAGGCACCTTGCCGGTCAATCAGGGTGTTGTCGAGATCGAAGAGAGCGAGTAGCTGCACCCGGTGCACAATACGCCCGGCGTCTGCCCGAACCGTGCTGGACGTGTCCCAGCTGTCCCACTGTCCGGTTAGGGTACCTGGCCTGCGCAAACGAGTGGGACAGCTCAAATGGGCCCTGTCCCACCTGTCGGGTCAGGCTACAGACGGCTGCAACACCCCAGGGTGTTGCAGCTACCCGAGAGGCTTCGGCGGCGTGCGCGTGTGCTGAGGCTCAGCGTGCTCATTTGCGAGTCGCTCTGCGTTTGGGAGGCGCGGCCAGCCCCTTCGCAACCCTTCGCCTAACACCCGCCGGAGTCGCTGCGTCGTGCTGTGCGTCTATGTGCCGTGCGTCCTCATCAGGAGACCACGTAGGAGGCTCGCTCGGCTTGAATAGGAGTTTGGCCGCCAGCTTCGAGAGTCTATTTCTTCCCGAATTGTCACCCAAGTAGCTCAGCCTAGGCCGAGAGGCCAATTCGATTGCTAGCCACTCTCTCGCACCGCGAACGTCAAGTGCATCAACCAGAGCAGCCACGAAAGCATGAGCCTCGAACAAATTCAGCGTCGTTGCTTCGTAGGGCTGGATCCCCTTCACCCAGTTGTAATAGGACCTCCTGTACCCTCCAGCAACATCCGCAGCCTTCGACTCCGTCAAACCCAGCCAATTGGCCAGATCCTCCACAGCCGCGAGCGCTCGTTCGGATCGCGTCTCTTCACGCCGTGATGAGACACCTCGCTCAAGGCCCTGAATTGAGCGCACCAGCTCACGCCGCAGCATTTCATCGCGCTCCAAAGAGGCCCTGGTCCAGTGCTCCACATGCGGGTAGAGGTCCTCGACCACCAGCTGCGACGCACCCGTATACCGCCCTTTGAACGGATCCAGAGTGGACGCCATGTTCGCCGGAACGACCAGGTTCGGAAGTACATCAAGTATCTTCTGCAGGTGATCCCGCACCGCTGCTGCAGCGGCGATAGCCGGGGCCAAACCGCCGCCAACGCTGGCGTAAGGACTGATCACACTTGATGGAGTTTGATCAATTTCCCAGTCCCTCGCGTAGCTATCCAGGATCTCAGAGACGGTACTCATTTAACCCCCTAGGCGTAGTAGCTGCGCAGCACTTCTGTTGTCTCCATTTCAAATGCGCGGAGAGAATTCAGATGCAGTTTCTCCACGGAATTCAGAATGGATTGCACATCAAATGAGCGTGAGCCCTGGCGAGCAGAGTCATTATCCAGGACGTAGGTCAGCCCATTACCCTGCCCAAGCTGCAGTCCATGACGAATCACCAAACTTTGATGCGCAGAAGGGAGTACTTCCACAACTTGCATGGCCGCGCGGAAGCCGTCTCCCAGGCCCTCGTAGAGCTTTTCTTGGAATAGTTCTTCGCTGATGAACTTGCGCCAGTCAAGTGGTGCTTTCACATCAGGATGCGTGATCTGATTGACATACCTCAACCCGATTCGATGCTCCAATGCCGGCGCCACATGCTCTCCCACTGCGGCCGCCAGTTGCTCCAAGCGCTCTCGAAACTCACTCCATCCGTTGTAGGCAACCGTTTCGAGGGCAAAGTGATCAGGCTGAAGTGAAACGGTCCAACGCCCATCGGGCGTCTTGAGCTGCCAGCCACGGACGGCGGGGGTCTGCGAAGCGGTTAGGCCCGTTCCATGCGCAACTGCGAGGTTGAGGCCCTGGACCACGTTTTCTGTCAGCTCTGTGGGCCAGTCGAGGGCCGCCTTGACCTTGAGGGCCCTGGCCGCGTCGCTAGCTGCATACTCCGTCTCGTGTCTAACTTGGCAGACGACCAACACTACGGGGGGGCGACTGAGCCGCCGATCTTCCGGCTCGCGCGTAAGCCAACCCATCACTTGCACCCCTGCACCGTGCATAGCTTCTCCACCAGGCCCCCCAGGCTAACTTTCACAAACCTGCACTCCAGACTGTCCCGCCCAAGTCGGCTGACTGTCAACCGCAACATCAGTAGACGAGATAACTTAAAGTGAACTTTGCTCACTCATTGCTAAACTTCTGATGCGGCTTGGCCAACGCCGTCAGCCGTCGATAGTCACTCACGGACAATTGATCGAGGCGTTCGAAGCGAGGTCCAAGGATGGCGAGGCCGTCGCCCGCGCTCTCCCGCAGGCGGTCTACAGCTTCCCGCCACCATCGCTGCGTCGCAGCACTGGGATCGCTTCCATCGGAGAGCAAGATGACCTCTACCCGCCGAGGATTCAGCCGGCTGTCCACGGATACCGCCCACTCAGCGATCTCGTCGTCCATCGCTTGCGCCGCCTCGGGCTCGCCTGCCCGCAACTCCCCCAGCAGCGTGCGTAGTGGGCGCGCCACGAAGTCGATGAAGGCGCGGCCCATGGCCGGGCGCTCACGCAACCAGGCGATGGCACGCCCCACCACTTCCTGCTCATGCTCGCTAGTGAAGCCCTTGAGAGGCTTCTGCCTCGCCAGCCAGCCTTTCTCAACCGGATACTCGATCCTCAGGTCAGCGACCCAGAAGCCAGCGGCATGCTCGGTGAGCCGCGGGACGTGCAACAGGTAGTTGTACTTGCCTTCGCGCACGAGTTTCCTCTTGCCGCCATCCACGGCCGACAGATCCACGATCGGGGAGAGCTGTACGAAGGGTTTCAGTGGAAGCGCTGCATCGGCTTCTGCAAGGTCACACGTGCCCGACGTGATCAGCGCCCACCGAGGAGAATCCTCCTCGTCCACCTGCATGGGCATGTCGCCCTCATGGTCAAGCGCGTAATCCCTGCTGGTCCGCGTGACAGGGCATGCAGGGCTGCCATGAAAGACGAGTTGAGGGCACGGAACCACATCGCCTTGCGTCAGCTCCTCCAGAGCGCTCAGCACGCCTTCGGGCCAGCCGTCACGCGTCCGCGGCAACCCATCATCGACGAAGCTAGCCATCTGGCCCCCCGGCCTGTCAGGCAACTCCGCAGCGGAGTTGGCACTAGCCCCCTTGTTCGTTCAAGGAGTACGGGCAGTCACGATACTGGACCTCCGCGTATACCTGACACTGCGCCAGATCATGATCACGCAGGCAGGGCCTCGCCTGACTCACATCTCAGCGACGAGAGTTCGAATCGACCACGCCTGGGTCACAGCAGGTTGTTCGCGTGAGGAGTGTGTGAGTACCAAGCCCGCTTGCCAACGGAATGCCATTCGCGCAGGTCAGAAGCACGACACCTGCTAGCGACCAATGCCCTCCGGAGCCGTGTGCGCAGGTTCGAATCCTGCCGGGGGCACTCCGGATCAAGACCCTGACCTGCAGGAATGCAGATCAGGGTTTTTTGCGTCCACGCCAAAACGCACACGGTCTTTTGACCGTTGCTCTTTTCGAGCCGCTCGACGACCCGAACGCTGTGGCTATTCCCTTCTGTTGAGATATTTGTGCTGGTCAGGTGCCTTTCAATTGGCATTCGATGGCCGCGCTCGGCCTAAGAACCCAACCGTGATTCGAACCGCAGATCCTCACGGCGCTGCTTCGCGGAAACCGCCATTGACCTGCGAAATGCGTCTGACAGTGACACGAAACACACACGGTTTCGTAGGTCGTCACCGTTTCGGCCCGGACGGTACTGATCCACCTCAGGCAGCTGGTCGTACGCGCGCAACGGGCCTTCGATGCGTTGGTTGTTGAGGGAAAGGAGGACCTCGACGCTCTAGCCCGGTCGGCTGGGCGACTTCGGCGGGGTCCGCGCCCGCGCACAGCCAGATGGACAAGGCCGAGTGTCGCAAGTCGTAGGTGCGGGCCTCGCGCCAGACCAGCGATAAGCGGTGCACCGCGCCCCGCTGGAACACTCACCCGGCGACAGGCCGGTCGACGAACTGGCCCGCACGCTGCCCCGGCGTCGCGCACTGCAGGCGGGACCTGGCGAGGCGGCAGCGAAGCTGTAGCGGCGAGCAGGTGTGAGCGGAAACCTGGCGCTCCCTCCGTCGCCAACGTCGCAGATTCCGGCTTGGCACGCGCGGCTTCGCGGCGAGCCAACGCACCCGGCGGCCCTGAACCTCGTCACGAGGGGACATCGGGCCGGGCGCCTCAGTGCTCAGCCTGGTGTGCGTGCTGGAGAGCTTCTCTGAGCTGTTCAATGCTGGGGGCGCCGGCGGCACGCCCGTCGGCGTCGCGGTAGATCCGGCACGACACGCTGGCGGTGGCGTTCGGCGCGGCGAAGGGGTCGGTGCCGTTGATCAGCAGGGTCGGGGATCCATGCATGCCATGCCGGGCCGCCTGGACCTGGTCGGTGATCACCAGCACGTCAATCCGGGCGGCATCGTCTGGTGCCACCTGCTCCAGGCACTGCAGCATCGCCTCAACGTTCGGGCAGTCCGGCACCGCGAGCACAGTGAGTTCCATGATCTTCCTCTGGGGCGCTGCGGGTTGGCCTTGTAATGGCCACGGTAGATCTCCTCCTGCAGAGAACCGTGAGCGCGGTCACCGAAACCGTGGAACTGTCGTGCATAGCGTGGCAATACGAGGCAGGTCTCAACCGAGGCACGACGAGGAGCATGGCCATGCTGCGGGCTGTATGGAACGGCACGGTGATCGCGGAAACCCCGCGCACCGTGATAGTCGAGGGCAATCACTACTTCCCGGCCGAGGCGCTGCACCGCCAGTACTTCACCGAGAGTCGCACTCGGTCGTTGTGCTTCTGGAAGGGGCTCGCCCGGTACTACACCGTCACCGTCGACGGGCGGACCAACCCGAACGCGGCCTGGTACTACCCGCACCCGAGCCCCCTCGCGCGCCGGATCAAGAACCATGTCGCGTTCTGGCAGAGCGTGAGGGTCGAGGGCGAGCCGGAGAACGCGCCGTGACCGGCCGTCGCCTGGTCCGGGCGGGTGCCTGGACGGTGGGGGCCGCAGCTGTTGCCGTCGGTGGCTATGCCGGGCTGGTCTCCGGCGCGCTGCCTGTCGACCTGGGAGTGGGCCGGCGTATCAGGCGGCTCGGGCCGCAGACCGTGGATATCGCGGCTCCCCGGGAGGTCGTTTTCGAGGTGATCGCTCAGCCGTATCTGGGGCGGTCCACCCGGGCCATGCGGGAGAAGGTCCAAGTGCTGGAGCGCGGAAGCGACATGGTGCTCGCGGCCCACTCCACCCCCGTGGGCGGCCGGTGGACGGCCGTCACGGTCGAGACGGTCCGCTTCACCCGGCCCGAGCGCATCGACTTCCGTCTGGTGCGCGGGCCGGTGCCGCATGTTGTCGAAGCGTTCGTCCTCACCATTCACGCGTCGGGTACGCGCCTGGTGTACGAGGGAGAGCTGGGCACCGACCTGTGGGCGGTCGGGCAACGCTGGGGGCAGCTGGTCGCCAGACGCTGGGAGGACACAGTCGCGGCGTCGCTGACATCGGTCAAGGAGGAGGCCGAACGGCGCGCGGCCCGCCGGTGAGTTCGAGGATCGTGTCGAGCGGGCTGTGGCCGCTCATACAGAGGATGAGCTGGCCCCGCTGCTGGCAGATCTGCCCGCGGACGCGGCCGAGACTGCCGCTTCCACCGGCTCGCCATCATTGCGGCATCGGGTGGGTGACCGGCTGGTCCGGGCGCTCAGGTGCGCGGTGTTCTGCTGGCTGCCGCCACCAGCCGGACGTGATCAGCCCGGGCGATGAGTGGGCACGTCGATCCGTGATGCGCCCCACACCAGCGTGCTGATGAGCACCACCAGCGTGAGCGGGTAGAACACCGGGCGGAGCGGGATCAGTACCGGCAGGAGCGCGGCGGCGGTGCCGGCGCCGAGGACGAGCAGGAAGGTCGGTACGCAGCAGGCGAATCCGAGCAGGAACGCCGGCAGCACGCCGAGCAGCCGCGCGTATCTGGTCCGTCGGCAGGAAGTCCCTTGCCGCGCCGCGAGCCCGGCGATCGCGGCATTGCAGCCGACCAGCGCAGCCACGATCGCGCCGAGCAGCAGGTTGAGCGGGCTGAGGAACACCTCCACGTATGAACTCGGGTGCAGCGCGAGCACCGGCTCGAACAGGTACGGCGCCCGGGCCTGGAACAGTTGCTCCCAATCGGTCTGGAACACGGGGACGCCAGTGAAGCGGCCGGAGGCCGACACCGCGAGATCACCGATGGAGAGCAGGTACGCCACCAGCACGACGGCAGCGGCGAACAGCCCGATCCGACGGTGGCGGCGTACGGCGAGGGCGGTACGCACGATGCGAGGGGTGGCCGCGGTGGCGGCGACCGAGGCGTCCCAGGCATCACCGGTCCTGGCGAGGCCCGCCAGTAGCATCTTCATTGCCGCACCTGGGTGTTCGGGTAGAACGCGTACCAGGCGAACCACATGGAGTCGAGGAAGTCGGCGGGCTCCCACCGATCGACGCCGCCGACGCGCTGGAGGACCCGGGCGGTGTCAAGCTTGTCGTCCCAGCGCGCTTCGAGCTGCGTGCCCGCGATCTCGGCGCGCACGGTTCCAGCTGTGCGGACGAGGTCCTTGTGGATCGCCAGCCGCTTCTCGCCGACCCGCACGCCGATCACCACGTCCTTGTCGGGGAAGCGGTCGCTGGTGGCCAGCACCGGGAAGAACGGGCGACCCCAACGTAGTAGCCGCTGCGGTCCGGATAGGAGCCGTACGGATCACTGCCATAACTGCGAAGCGCGCCGGTGTCGGTGGACAGCACGCGGGTGTCGGGATGCGCGGCCCGCCACTCCTTCCACGTCGTCCACACCAACGGGACGGTGTCCAGCCGCGTGCCCTTGAGCGGACCGCTGACCGCCATGCCGAGCAGCTGCGGCCACTCCGAGCCGGTCTCACGGTCGTACATCAGCAGGTTGGAGTTGACCAGCCGGCCTGTGGTGCCGAACGTCAGCTCCTGCGTGCCGGGCGGAGCGGAGAACCCGATCACCGTGCCGGTCAGCGGACAGTAGGTGACGGCCAGCGGCTCGCCGCCCACGGTGTCGTTGACGACCTCGTGCCACACCAGCACAAGCTGCGGGTAGGCCCGGACCTCGCCACGGTACTCCAGTCCGAACACAGGATCGTCGTCGGCGAGGAAGTCCGCGTCGCGAGCCGGGACGAACCGCGGCCGGTCGACAGAGGGGATTCCGTCCTTGCCCGGCCCGCCGGAGACCGCCGCACCGGCCAGCGCTTCCAGCGACGGATCCTGCCCGGGCTGCACGGCTGTCACTGGCTCGGACGGGCGGTCCGAGATGGCCTGCCAGCCAATCACGCCCCCGCCCACGAGCAGGACGACGACTCCCCCGATTACGCCGGCGCCCTTGATGACCTGCCGCCGGGCCCGCCTGGGCTGCCGCTGACCGTTCACCGTGCATCACCCGCTTCGGAACACGGTTCCCACACTCCCGATGGTCCCGCGCAGCGAGTGCCCGTTCGGTGAGCGCGCTTACAGTTCTCGGCCTCGCCCCAGCAATAGCGTGGGGGCATGGTGCTGCGGATCGTGCTGGGCGCGCTGTACGCCGCGATGGCGGCCGGGCAGCTCGCCTCCTTCGGGCACATGCCCGGGATTCTGGCCGAGTACGGGCTGGTCGCCGGCTCGGGTGCGACCGCGCTCGCCGTGGCACTGATCGTGGGCGAGCTGGTGTGCGGGGTCTGGTTTCTGGCTCGCCCGCGGTCCCGCGCGAGGGTCCCGGTGTGGGTGTTCACGGGACTCGCGGTCGTGTGGGCGCTGCTGGCCGTGCAGGCGTACGCACGCGGGCTCACGGTGGCCAACTGCGGCTGCTTCGGCATGTACCTGACCCAGCGGCTGAGCTGGTTCGTACTCGCCCAGGACGCACTCCTGCTGCTCTACGCGGGGCTGCTTCTGCGCGGGGCACGCAGGCGCCCTGCCGCACCTGCCGAGTGCCCGGACGTGAGGGAGGAGGCCGATGCCTGATGTCCGAATCCCGCGAACCCTCCGGTCTGCGCGGCATGCCGGCCGCAATCGGTCGGGGGCTGCTGAAATTGCTGTCCTGCGCGGGCCCACTGCTCGTGGCGGAAGGGTGGCCGTCGCCGTCGGCGTTTCGCGGCGCAATGCGTGGCTGATCGCCGTCGGCACGGTGATGGTGCTTACCGCTGTCGTCCGCCTCCTGCGCTACCGGGCCCGCCGTGGTGCCGGGCAGTAAGCCGGTCGGTGGGCTGACCAACCGGTATGCCGCCTGGTCCTACCCGAGGCCGAGCCCTCTGGCCAGGAAGATCAAGGAACACGTGGCGTTCCTGCGGGGAGTGGTCGTGGAAGGCACACAGGAACCGGTGAAGGGCAGCGCAGTCGGCGCCTGGGGCAAGGCCCGTCAGCGACTCACTGGCATGTGCGGTGACCGAGCTTTCTTGATTACACGAGCTTCTCTTGAATGCTCGTGTCGATTTGAGCCGCGGCCCGTTCGTAGTGGGGGTGAGGCAGGAAGTGCCTGCCCATCACGAGGAGCATCACCATGACGCACTACCTGTTGTCCGTCCACAGCGTCGAGGGCGAGGCCCGCCCCCCGATGACCGACGAGGAGATGCAGCAGTCCCACAAGCAAGTCGGCATCATCGAGCAGGAGATGAAGTCGGCCGGCGCCTGGGTCTTCTCCGGCCGCCTGCACGGACCCGACACTGCCACCGTTGTGCGCATGTCCGACGGCAAGGTGCTGACCACGGACGGCCCCTTCGCGGAGTCGAGGGAACACCTCGGCGGCTTCTACATCATCGAGGCCCCGGACCTGGACGCCGCGATCGCCTGGGCGTCGAAGGTCACCGACGCCATCAAGGCGCCGATCGAGCGCCGTCCGCCCTCGTGCCGTCAGCGCTGCCGTCATCACCTTGGTTCGTGTCGGCGAGCTGGCCACCGCTTGACGAGTTCGATCGCTGATCGCTCGTATCACTCGTCCGGCGTGCTCCTAAATGCGCATTACGCGCATTGTGCTCAGAA
This sequence comes from Streptomyces sp. NPDC019443, assembly GCF_044389785.1. Lineage (NCBI taxonomy): Bacteria > Bacillati > Actinomycetota > Actinomycetes > Kitasatosporales > Streptomycetaceae > Streptomyces > Streptomyces sp. NPDC019443. The sequence goes on along the minus strand of NZ_JBIRYJ010000002.1, from coordinate 549,507 downwards.
TTGATCGACGATGTGTTGTGTCTCCTTCACAGAGGTGGAAGACCATGCCGACGTATGTCTCGTTGCTGAACTGGACCGATCAGGGAGTCCGGGGCTACAAGGACACCTCGCAGCGCGCCGAGGCCTTCGCCGCAGCGGCACAGAAGCTGGGGGTGAAGGTCCTGAACCTCTACTGGACAGTCGGTCCGTACGACATGGTGGCCGTCGTAGAGGCGCCCGATGACGAGACCGCCACTGCGGTGCTCCTGCAGGTCGCCGGGTTGGGCAACGTCCGCACCTCCACCCTGCGGGCCTTCGGCCGGGAGGAGATGGACCGCATCATCGCCAAAGCCACGGGCTGAGGCTTTTCAGATCGAGGACCCGTTTCCCGAGTACGAGTGACCGCCCAGGGCGGGACACTCTGAAGCCCCTGGATCTGTCCCGGGGCTTCGCCATGTCGTGGGCCGACCTGTGCCGATGACCGGCTTTCCTGTCCACGAATAGTTCACGGACCCCGACATACGGCCGCTTCGAGTGGCATACGGCTGCACATACGCCAAGACCCCGTCTTCAGCTAAAGCGCTGATGGCGGGGTCTTGGGGCACCTCATGCAGGGTGCCCCCGGCAGGATTCGAACCTGCGCACACGGCTCCGGAGGGCGTAGCTCTATGAGGCTCGGCTACCCACCTCAGCTGCGAGAACGCTTGACCAGGCTTGGACCGGTGCCCAACTCACTCGCTACTCACTCGTGGTTGCCGATTGAGAGCCCTCGACTGCTTCGTCCCGAAGTAATCCGATCATGGAGCTGAGCTGAGCCCGGTACGAGTCTGAGCTGGCGAAACAGTCCCTGAACGTCCGTGGTTGTGCGCTGCAGTACGACCCCGTTGTGTGTCAGTTGGTGTTACATGCTTCCATCGGAAGGCGCCTTCGGCACCTGCGACCTATCGGGGTCAGCTTCGCTGACGCGCTGCAACATCCCGGGGTGTTGCAGCCATCTGTAACCGGACAGCCCGGACAGCTCCCGTTTTGACTGTCCGGTTCGTTGTTGCTGGTCAGAGCCTTAACCGGACAGTCGGACAGCTGGGACACTTCCGGAACGGTTCGGCACGCCCGTCACTAGCAATCCGCCCCTGTGTCCCCTGTCAGCAGTTGATCGACCCGTTGCTCGGTGCCTATGGGATGGCGATCTGAAGGGGCTGCTGGAGTCCGTACATCGCAGCGTGAAATATCGCGGCGAGTTCCCGAGCCCTCTCTTCGCTCTCGATCTTTGACAGAGAAATGTAGTCGGGGCCAACAGCGGCGCCGTCACCGGCAACACCGGTAGCGACCAGCTTGGTTACCGCGCCCTCGATGACGGCGGCAGCCTCGTTCGGGACAACGTGTTGGGACGTCGACATGGCATCGAGCTCCACCTTCGACCCGCCCCTGACGAGCAATGCACACGAAGACCATCTCGCTCGCCTTGGCTTCCTCGTAGGCGGTGCTGTGGGCTTTCACGGTGCTGCAGTTCGGTATCAGCGTGGCGCGGCAGGGGATTCCAGGCTTCGGCATATCTCCATCGTGACAGGCACTCACCGATCCGGAAGATGATGCGATGATTCGTCCGTGGTGACAGATGCCGAGTGGTCTCGGATCCGGAGGGGCCTGCGCTTCGGACAGGTTTTTGAGGGCACAGTCGTGAAGGGTTCTCGACCCGGTGCGATCGGGATCTTTGTGGACATTGGCCTGAGCGTCGGAGGCTTCGTCGACGTCCTGATGCTACCGAAACAGAGTGAGGGCTGGCCGGCGGAAGGCACGGTTGCCGAGTTTGAGATCTGGTGGGCTGACAGCCGCCATCAGATCCGGCTGAAGCCTTCCGATTCTCGGTATCTGCGGAGCACTTCACGGACTTCGTTGATCGCTTCCGCCCTAATTGGTCATCCGAATCGGCCATCCCGTTCGTGATCCTGAGCCTCCGACCCCCGATGAGTTGCGGGCCACGCTTCGCTGAGTCCCGAAGCAATCCGATCATGGATTCGACTTCTGCTGGGTTCGAGTCCAGCGCGAGCAGGGTCCGGTTCCCTCTCAGGGGAACCGGACCCGTTCTACTTTTTGCCGCAGGTGAGGCGTTAGTCACGCGTGTCGTGATATGCGAATATGCGGCGTGCCCCATGCTTCGGTCGCTACCCACTGCAGCACTTGAGTCTTACGGTCTGACCAGGTACTGGCTCAGGTTCAGGGTCTTGTCTGACTGCCCGTTGTACGTGAATCCGCCCCACGAGATGTTTTCGCCGTCAATGTATGGCGCTGATTCGCCGTAGCAGGCAAGGACTTGACCGGCTGCTAGCACCTTGTCGTAGCAGTAGGTGTTGGAACCGCCCCAGTTCGAGTGTGTATATCCACTCTTCATCGTGATACTTACACTGGCATTGTTTCGCACGACCAGCACCGGCTGCGCGGTGTAGTTGCTGTAGTTGATGACCATGCAGGTCTGGAAGAGGACCTTGGTGGAAACCACATGGTGCTCAGTGCCCCCGCACACGGAGTCGTCCGTCTTCACCCAGGGCTGCCAAGTTGGTGCAGCGGCGGCAGGACCGATCGCGAGAACTGCCGCACTGACAGTGGTCGCGGCCACTGTGGCTATTTTGGCCAGCTGATTAAGACGCATCACAACTCCTCTTCGTTCACAACTACTTCACCCGGCGAGCGCAGGTGGCAAGGAGCCTACATGCGTGGCCAGCTGTAACGACCGCCGGGGGACGGCTTTGCTGACGAGCTGAAGCATCCATAGAAAAGGGTGATTAAGTCGCCTGTACGCGGACACCCCGGACAGGCCGTCTCTTTGCTGTCCGATTGGTTGGACAGCTGAGGCACCAACCGCTGTAGCCATCGCAGACCCGGACACTCCGTCCGGGTCTTTCCGTATCGCACCTTTCACCATCGGGTGAAGCAGCCAGGTCAGAGACCGTCTGTCCGCTCTGCCGCCGTCTCGGTACGGTGAAGCAGGCCCCTACTCGCCAGGAGGCAGTACGGCGGCACGTTCAGGGACACACGCTCTGCTTGCCAACGGCCGTTATGAGGCTGCGATGCAGCTGGGAGACGCCACGGCGACCTGGCTGTCCCCGCGAGTAGCGGAGAACGATCCGGCCGCACTGAGCCTGCTCGGCATGATTCACCTTCGGGCCGCTGTCGCCGCAGCGCGGCACCAGGACCGCGCTACTGCCACCCGCCTCTTGAACCGCGCCGAAGAACTTGCGGACGACCTTGGCTCGGATGAGAACTACTGGCACACGACGTTCGGGCCGACGAATGTGGTCCTGCACCGCCTGTCCATCGAGCTGGACCTCGACAACGTCTCGTACGTGGTGGAACACGGCCGTCTCAACGTGGATCACATGCCTCAGGAGCGCAGCGTCTCCCACCGGATCGACTTCGCTCGCGCGCTCTCACTCGCGGGACACGGTGACGATGCCTTTGCAGAACTGCGCACGGCCGAACGCACGTCGCCGCAGCTCGTGCGCAACAATCCCAGAGTGCGCGAGACGCTGCGTGATCTGACCAAGCAGTCGCCTGTGACTGCGGGCTCTCGCTCGTCCGAGGTGTTCGTGATGGCCCAACGATGCAGGGCGGTGCAGTGAGTACTGGGAAGCGCGGAGTTCTCGGAATCGTGGGTTCGGCGGCCGACGGAGTGGAAGCGCTCCGCACTGGGCTGGTCGAGCCTGCGATGGAACGTGGCTGGCAGGTGGCCGTAACGCTGACGCCGACCGCTGGCCAGTGGCTGCGGAAGAGCGGCGAGGTTGACAGGCTGGAGACGGTGACCGGCCTGCCCGTACGAGATGAACCGCGGCTTCCCGAAGAAGCGCGGCCGCACCCACCGGTTGACTGCTACGTCGTAGCTCCCGCCTCGGCCAACATGGTCGCCAAACTGGCCACCGGCCTCATGGACAATCAGGCGTTGACGCAGGTTGGCGAAGCAATCGGGACCATTGGCTTGCCCGTCATCGTCTTCCCTCGGGTGAACGCGGCGCACGCCCGTCACCCGGCATGGGAGCGTCACATGGACACCCTGCGGGCAGGTGGGGTCCATCTCGTCTACGGGCCAGAAGTGTGGCCCCTGTTCGAGCCGCGTGAGGCACCTTCGGCTCGTGAACTCCCGTGGGCGGCATTGCTGCAGGCGGTGGACGCAGTCACTCAATGACGGATCGTCAACCCGCCTGACCTGCAAGGAAAGAGGACCCGGACAAACTGTCCGGGTCCTCTTCCGTTCCGGGCAACATGCTCAAGGCATGACAGGGACCACTCAGTACAGCGTCGATCCGGGAGGCATGACTCCCGCCGAATTCGCCTTGCTCAAGGCGAGTTTGGCTGCAGCGCGCGCCCGAGCGGACCAGCTGCTACGGCGGGCTGATGCGCTCACCGCGGCGGTGGTGTCTGGCCGTCGCCCACGGCTTGCTCAAGACGGTCCAGCCGCTCACCGAGCTGACGGAGAGCGTCATGAATCGAGGTGAGCTCTTCCGCCAGGGCGACGTAGGCAGGGCTGCTGCCCGGCTCGGTGCCGAGCGGTACCGAGGGGTCGCGGACGAAGGTCCCGCGTCCCTGCTGGGTGAGAACCAGGCCCTCATCCCGAAGTTGACCGTAAGCGCTCTGCACGGTCATGAGCTGTACGCCGAGATCTTTGGCGAGCTGCCGGCAGCTGCGACCCGGGTTCACGTTCGCCGTCGGTGATCTCTCTTCGGTACTTCGCTGCGATGTCCTTGGCCGTCGGCTTGGGTGCGACAGGGCTCGAATCCATAGACCCGAGGGTAACCGGACCTAGGTCAATCTCAGGTGTTCGGCGAAGCCTGTTGACAGTCAGATTGACATGGCAATCTGAATCCACGCCCGGAGGGCCCCGTGAAACGGGCCGGAAGGCAGCGGCTGTTCCTTGAGAACTCCATATGGCCACCGCCTCCGCTGATAAGGCGGCCCGCCCGGATCACTGATCCGTGCACTGCTCAACCCGACGGCTCAGCGGCCGAACGTGCCGCTGCCGGTTGCCTGATCCGCCCCTCTTGCAGGGGCGGTGAGGGGGAGCCGGATCTGCCCGACTCCGCCACGGCGGCAGGACTCCCCAGCAAGGTCGCCTGCCGCCCCGGTTCTCCCTGTTCCTCCGACTCAGGAGAGCTCTATGCGTAGGTACATCGGCGGTCATCAGGTCGTCAGCGATACCGATTTCGTCGAACTGGCCCTGGGTACCCCGGTTGAGCTGTGGCACCGGATGACGGTCCACGTGGTAGCGCTGACGATACTTTCACCGCCGCCAGTCTCCGGATCGGTGGGCAAGCTTTCTTCGGCAGGAATGCGCATGGTAGGCCCGTTAATATCCGGGTTAACGCCCAGACCAAGACTCACGCTGAAGCAGACGTATTCCAGCAGGCAAAGGACGCCGGGGCGACCGGAACCAGAGCGGTTCTGTATGTGGATCGAGATTTCTGCCGGTCGTGTGGTGCGACTGGCGGAGTCGGGTCATTGATGCGTGGCCTAGGCGTCGAAGAACTGCTGGTTCACTCGCCTTCAGGGATCTTTGTAATCAATGCAACTCGAAGACCTTCCACACCAAAACCGTTGGGATAGAACGCCGTGATTAGACTGGCAGGAGACGAGAGGTCCGGTTCAAAGACAAACGACTGGGAGGTTGAGAACCCCACGCTGGAGCGTATCAGCGAGTCGATCTCGGATCTCGATGGTCGACGGCGCACTGAGACTTCCATCACAGAGGACGATCCTTTTCGATATCTGTCCATTGCGGGTGGCCCGGACCTTTACCTGGTTACGGGGGAGTCAGCGGATGGGGATATTCTCCAGCTCAAGGAACCTGGCTCCGGTTCACACGAAGTGAAGCTCGTGTGCGGTGGTCAATTGGGCAACTTCGAGCGGTCCGACCTGGTGACGCGGGAACGGGCACTGAGGGCCATCGTGGATTTTTTGAACGGATTTCCTGAGGGCCTAGGGGCCAGTTGGTCGGTGGAATAGCGGCCATCGCCGGGGAGTGCGTGAACGGTCCGATGGGAAGCTGCCCCTGCCCATGACCTTTGGAGCGCGAGTTGCGTTGGAGGGCCAGGAGCGGGGCTTCCGGGCTCGCGCCGGCGACGGGACCGTGCTCGGCCTCGGCGACCTGGATGAGTTCGCTGGGATTGTCGCGCTCAATCTGGCGGGCGGCGGCGACGTAGGCGGACAGGCCGGAGGGGCCGCTGCGGGCCTTGGCGGCTTCGGCGATGAAATGGTCGGCCAGCGCGAGCCGGTCCTTGCCACAGAGTGTCGGACGTGCCGTGCCGCAAGACGGCGGGCTCCGGGTCGTAGGCGCGGAGGGCGCCCAGCGAGCGCCGGGTGGTGGTGGATTACCTGTTGAGGGGGGTGGGCGTCTGGACGAAGTCGGACACGAGTGGCCCACCTTGTGCTTTCATGCACGCATGCATTCCCTGACCGTGCAGGTGGACGGAGATCACCTGGCCCGCCTTGTTCGCAGTCCGCGCGCTGGCCTGACGGAGCTCATCTGGAACGCCCTCGACGCGGACGCGGACGTCGTCGATGGGCGACTCGAGTTCAGCACGCTGGGTGCCGTGGAACGCGTCCTCGTCGCAGATCGCGGTCACGGCATGTCGCCGGATGACGTGCAGCAGGGATTCGGCGCGTTGGGGGGCTCATGGAAGAGGTCCACCAGGACCACGCGGCAGCAGGGAAGACGCCTCCACGGAGAGCAGGGCAAAGGGCGGTTCGCGGCATTCGGCATCGGTGATGTCGTCGAATGGTGCACGGTGCATGAGGGAGACTCTGCGACTGAGACGAGAATCCGCGCCGAGCGCCACAACCTGCGCCGCTTCGACATCACCACCTCCCCGGCCGAGGGAGACATCGGCACCAGGGTCTCAGTTGTCTCGGTCAATGAAGCGGCCGGCAAGCAGCTTGAGCAGGACTCGCTGATCGATACACTCTCGGCCGAATTTGCGATCTATCTTGAATCCTACCGGCACGTTGAGATTTCGTGGCGCGGCCAGAAGCTCAATCCGGCGGCACTGCAAGTTGAACGCGAGGAATACGACCTGGAAGTCGACGGGCTGGATGACCGGCCACAACTTGTTGTCATCGAGTGGCGTCGCCAGGTCGACCGGGCCTTGTATCTGTGCGATGAGGCCGGTATGGCGCTCCACGATATCAAGCCAGGAATTCAGGCCCCTGGATTCGAGTTCACCGCATATCTCAAGTGGGGCGGATTCAGAGGGCATGACGTGTTGCTTGCCGAGTCCGGTCTGGAGCCCATGAGTTCCGTTGTCGTGGCGGCAAAAGAGAAGCTGCGTGAGCACTTCAAACGCCGCAGTGCGGACAAGCGCAAGTCGATCATCAGGGAATGGGTGTCGGAAGGCAGTTACCCGTACAGCGATGGATCGTCCTCTGCTGCCGAGAACGCAGAGCGGCAGGTTTTTGACATCGTCGCCTTCAGCGCGTCGAAAGTGATCAACGACGGTGACTTCCGTTCGTGAAAGTTCACTCTGAGGCTTCTCCGTGAAGCCCTCGCGTCGAACCCGGGGAATCTCCACAACGTTCTGAGGGGAGTTCTCGAACTGTCGGCGGAGCGCCTAGCCGAGCTCAGCGAGCTGCTCAACAGAACTACCCTCGCGTCGATCATCGCCACCTCGAAGAAGGTCGGAGATCGGCTCAGCTTCCTGGCCGGAATCGACACGATACTGTTCGATAGCGAGCCGCGGCGCGAGACGCTGGAGCGGAGGCAGCTTCACCGGATCCTCGCCAACGAGACGTGGGTATTCGCCGAGGAATACGCTCTGACCGGTGACGATGAGCCCTTGACCAAGGTGCTCGCGAAATATCTCCACTTCCTGGGCGAGGACGTCGAACTCGCCGGTCACACGCGGCCCGTGCTGCGTCACGACGGCACCAATCCGATTCCCGACCTTGTATTCACTCGCACGTGCGAGATCGCGCAGGACCGAGTTGAGAATATCGTCGTCGAGCTGAAGCGGCCGAGTCAGGTAATCGGTGCGGACGAGCTCATGCAGATCGAAAAGTATGCGCTGGCGGTCATGCGTGACGAGCGGTTCAACAAGCGGAACGTCTCGTGGGACTTCTGGATTATCGGCAACTCCCTTGACGAGTTCGCCGAGTCCCGCCGGAACCAGACAGGGCTGCCGTTCGGCTACATTCAGCGCACCGACCGTCATCGTGTTCGGGTGCGTACCTGGTCCGAGGTGATCAATGATGCCCGGCACCGTCTGAAGTTTGTGGAACGCAGCCTCGATTACCGGGCTAATCACGACGACGGAGTGGAATACCTGCGTTCAAAGCATGCCCAATTCCTGCCGCCCAGTCTCAGTGACGGCCCCGACCCGTCACCATCCTCGGAGGACGGCCAGGACTGATCTGATCGGCGCGTACTCAACCCCTCTCAGCAATCGAGCTGATGGAACGACCGGGTGGAGTCGTCGGGAAGCGCTCCGAACGGCCCGCCTGACCCGCACAGGGCGGGAGGCCCGGGCCGCCGCGAGGTAGGCGCTGTCAGTGGACGTCACGGACGTAGTTTCTCTGCGGCCAGGCGCCTGACGTACGCCCCGTGTGGTAGATGCCGGCCGGGGTCGCCTTGCGCCAGACCAGCTGGGGTGACGGGCACAGCAGGCTAGGCCGGAAGCCGGTGACCGTCGGCTGGCCGAGCGGCGGGTTGTGCGTGAAGCGCCGGAACTGTGCCCCTTTGTCGTCGGCTGCCTTCGCCAGGTTTTGTGCGCGGGCGTGGACCCGGCCGAGGTCGCCCAGCGGGCAGGGAACAGCGTGGAGGTTCTCCCGTCCCCGTACGCGAAGTGTCTCTATGACCGGCGCAGCGCAGCGTTCAGTATTGCTCGGTCTCCACGAAACCCGCGTCCGCGTCGCTATTCGCGCCGAAGGCGTCGGCAGCGGCGGTCGGGTCGAATCCGGGCGGGCTGTCCTTGAGGCCCAGGCCCATGCCGGCGAGCTTCGCCTTGACCTCGTCGATGGACTTCGCACCGAAGTTGCGGATGTCCAGGAGGTCGGCCTCGGAGCGGGCGACGAGCTCACCCACGGAGTGGACGCCCTCGCGCTTGAGGCAGTTGTAGGAGCGGACCGTGAGATCCAGCTCCTCGATCGGCAGTACCAGGTCGGCGGCGAGGGCGGCGTCCGTGGGGGACGGGCCCATGTCGATGCCCTCGGCGTCGATGTTGAGCTCGCGCGCCAGACCGAACAGCTCGACCAGCGTCTTGCCAGCCGAGGCCACGGCGTCACGCGGACGCATGGCCTGCTTGGTCTCGACGTCGACGATCAGCTTGTCGAAGTCGGTGCGCTGCTCGACACGGGTCGCCTCGACCTTGTACGTGACCTTCAGAACCGGCGAGTAGATCGAGTCGACCGGGATGCGGCCGATCTCCTGGCCCACCTGCTTGTTCTGGACGGCGGAGACGTAACCGCGACCGCGTTCGACGGTCAGCTCCATCTCCAGCTTGCCCTTGCCGTTGAGCGTGGCGAGGACGAGGTCGGGGTTGTGCACCTCGACACCGGCCGGGGGCGCGATGTCGGCGGCGGTGACCAGACCCGGGCCCTGCTTGCGCAGGTACATCACGACCGGCTCGTCCTGCTCGCTGGTCACGACCAGCTGCTTGATGTTGAGGATCATGTCGGTGACGTCCTCCTTGACGCCCGGCACGGTGGTGAACTCGTGCAGAACGCCGTCGACGCGGATGGACGTGACCGCCGCACCCGGGATCGAGGAGAGGAGCGTACGGCGCAGGGAGTTGCCGAGGGTGTAGCCGAAGCCCGGCTCCAGCGGCTCGATCACGAACCGGGAGCGGTACTCGTCGACGACCTCTTCGGTCAGGGACGGACGCTGAGCAATCAGCACGGGGTGTTGCCTCCAGTGGTTTGGCGCCCGCTATGCGACGCCGTAGACACCACGAAGGGTACGGGCGATACGGGCGATACGGTCTCCGCAGAGGCCGAACCGCTCGTATCGCCAACCCAGCGAGGAGGCTTCGGGCCTCCCTTCCTCCCGCCGTCCCCACGGCCGTTTCTGCTTTGCCCGCGTCCAGCTCGCGGGCGCGCAGGACGGCCAGGAAGGCCCCCCGCGGCCATGGCCGGGTGATGTCGTGATCATGGCGTTGGCCGGGACAGTTGGCAGGGGTGGTGTGCACCGCTCACAGCGCTGTGCCTAGCCGATACGTCCTGGCACGGAACCTCCGTCGCCTCAGTCGCTGTGCACGTCGGCGAAGACAGTCGTGGACCGGACGGCCGTACTAATCTGCGCTGTCAGTGCTGAGCCGGGACGCCGAGGTCGTCGAGGAGTCGGCGGACGCGGTGCTCGATGTCGTCGCGGATGGGCCGGACGTCGTCGACGGTCTTGCCGGCGGGGTCGCCGCGTGAGCAGCGAGCACATACAGATCGGCGAGGGCGCCGCACGGACCGAGCTGTCGCTGCGCACCATCCGGCACTACGAGAGACCGGCCTTGGCGTCCCCTCCGCCCGCCCAGGACGGCTTCCGCGTCTGCACCGAGGCCGACGTCGCCCGCCTGATGGTCATCCGCCGTATGAAGCTGCCGGGCTTTCACCCTCGACGAGATGCGCGGCCTGCTCGAGGCCACCGACCGGAGAGGAACTGCTGGAGCGGATACGCGGCTTCGAACAGGCCGCTCAGCAGCGGATGGTCGATCCTCGCACCCAGCTTGCCCGCGCTGAGGAGTTCGCGGATCTTCCCTCATGGGTAAAATTGCCGTAAAGATACGACGTAGCTTGTTCGGGATGCACATAGCACCAGTACACCTCCCGATCGTTGGGGCAGGGTTTCCTTTCCCAGAGGTATCGCGGCTGTCCCGTATCGGGGCCCAATGGTGGGAGTCAGGCCCTTCGCGCCCGCACCGGTCAGAAGAGGCACGCAATGGATCCATGGCTGATCTGGTTGATCATCGCAGCCGTGTTGGCTGCGGCGGAGATCTTCACCCTTACTGCTGCGCTCGGAATGCTGAGTGCGGCCGCTTTGGTCACGGCAGGGTCCGCCGCGGTCGGGCTGCCACTGCCGTTGCAGTTCTTGGTGTTCACCGTCGTCGCTACGATCACCGTGCTGTTCGTACGCCCCATTGCGCTGCGCCACGTCCTCCAGCCCCAAGCGAAGCGGTTCGGCGTAGACGCACTGGTCGGCAGGGCTGCCTATGTCGTCTCAGAGGTGACGGGCCTGGGCGGCAGGGTCCGCATCGACGGTGAGGAATGGACGGCCCGCGCCTACGACGAGACGCTGGTGATTCCTCCAGGAACGACTGTCGAAGTTATGGAGATCAGCGGCGCCACCGCGATCGTCTACCCCCGGGACTGAAACCATGGAAACCTCGGCGTTCTTGATTGCCGGCCTGATCGTCGCGCTGATCGCGGTTTTCACCGTGGTGCGGGCGGTCCGTATCGTGCCCCAGGCACGCGCTCGTAATGTCGAGCGGCTCGGTCGCTACCACCGGACCCTGAATCCCGGCCTCAGCCTCGTGATCCCTTACATCGACCGCGTTCATCCGGTGATCGATCTGCGGGAACAGGTCGTTTCCTTCAAACCGCAGCCGGTCATCACCGAGGACAATCTGGTTGTCGAGATCGACACCGTTCTGTACTTCCAGGTCACGGACCCGCGAGCGGCTTTCTACGAGATCGCGAATTTCCTTCAGGCGGTCGAGCAGCTCACGGTCACCACCTTGCGCAACGTCGTGGGATCCATGGACCTGGAAAAGACGCTCACCTCACGGGACACCATCAACAGCCAGCTCCGTGGCGTGTTGGACGAGGCCACCGGAAAGTGGGGGCTGAGGGTCAACCGGGTGGAGATCAAGGCCATCGACCCGCCGCAGTCCATCAAGGACGCGATGCAGAAGCAGATGCGGGCCGAGCGGGACAAGCGGGCCGCGATTCTGGGGGCCGAGGGGCAGCGTCAGTCGCAGATCCTCACCGCCGAAGGCGACAAACAGGCCGCTGTCCTGCGAGCGGAGGGTAACCGTACCGCTGCGATCCTCCAGGCCGAGGGCCAGTCCCGGGCCATCGACGAGGTTTTCCAGGCCGTACATCGCAACGATCCCGACCCCAAGCTGCTTGCCTACCAGTACCTCCAGGCGCTGCCCCAACTCGCGCAAGGCTCGGGCAACAATTTCTGGGTGATCCCCAGCGAGATCACCGCCGCACTCCAGGGCGTGTCCCGCGCTTTCACTGAGGTGCTGCCCCAGTCGCCGGCCACTCGCGAGAAGCCCTCGGACGACATGGTTGCCCAGGCCGCCAACGACAAGGCTCAGGCGGAAGAAGCCGCTGCCGCGGCCCTCGCCGACGCAGCCAAGGCCGAGGGCGTCACCCCCGATGCCCTCCCGTCTCACCGGCCTCGCTGACGGCGGGCGGCGTTTCTGCCAGCGCAACTCGCACACGGAAGCCTCCGAGCGCCTGACGATCTGGCAATCGCCGCTCGTCACCGTGCGCCGCTTGAGTGCACCCGTGCGGAGACATCCGGATGGGCCTACGCCCAGCCGCCCGAGTCGGACGAGTAACGCCAGGGCCGAGAACGCTTTCGGGTTGCCTGCTGCTCCGGTTCCACGCGCTCATCAAGGCGCCACCGTGATCGGCGGTACGTTTCTGCGCTGCTGGCGGTCAGCGTTATGGGGCGCTGCCCATCTCTGCAGCGAAGACCACGGGGTCGCTGTCGAGCCCTCGGACCATCTCGTGAAACTCCCACGCTCCGGAGGTATCCCGGGCGAACTCCGCGACGGTCGCGGCGGTGGATCCGGCGACCTGCGCGAACTCATCCTTCAGCAGCTCCTTGTACCCCTCGATAACGAGCACTCCGGCGTTCGATATGTCGCCGAATGTCTTTGGGCCGCTGTTCTGGTGGATCGCCACGCCTACGACCACCCGTGCGAAGGAGGGAGCGAGGCGATCGAGCTCCAGGGTCATCACTTCGACGTAGCCCAAGCCCTGACCGGTCTGGCTGTGCCGGCTCATGTTGATGGTGCCGTCCGGTGAGCGGCTGTCGAAGTGGACGACGTACCCAGGCCGCCCGTAGGGGGCATCCGTCGAGTACGTCGTGGCGATGATGTCGAGATGGTGAGGTGGCTGATTCCAGGGACTCGGGTCCCACTTGAGCCGTACCTGGGCCTTCCCCACTCCCTGGCTGTCGTTGCCCACCCGATTGCTGCCTCTCCCATGTCAAGCCACCACTGGATGGTCCCCCCCCGCAAGGTCAAGTATGGCTCTTGGCTGACCTGTTGAAGCCTTGTGCGGCTGGCTCCTGCGGCAGCCGGTGCGTTCCTCGGGTGGCACTGAAGTACTGGCCTTCCGGCGTCCCGTGCACGAACAGATCGGACCGCCCGGGTAATGGTGTGCAGGGCGGGGCAGGCACTCCGTCGATGACGCGGTCGAGGTGGCACTGGTTGTCCATGACAGGTTCGCCCGCAGACACTGGATTCGGGTATTCGGGCGGGTCTGTCCACACGCTGTGGACATTGAAGACTCTGGCTCGCTTGTCGGCCAGCGGGGACATGTATTTCCATGATCCTCCGCATATCTCGTCATGGGCTCGCCAGGCTCACAGCCGTTTGATCGAGCTCATATCACGCACCGTGGTGATCCGCGTCTGGAGCCCGCCGGAACATTTGCACCTCCGCCGGCCCCAACCGGGTGGACCGTATGGCCTTGGGCGACTGGGCCGACGGGTGGAATGAGCACCTGTCGGGACTGTCTGCCCAGGAGCCGGCCAGTTTTGCGCTCGGCGATCCTTGCCCAGGCTTGACATGTCCGGCCCTTCCGGGCGCGGTCACTTGGCACGGTGCGCTCGGGAGGCCGGGTGTCAGAGGTCCTTGGCGGGCCAGTCCAGCAGCCGGGCGCCGATCACCGCGGTCTGGAGCATGTAGCGGTGGGCGGGGTCGGCGGGATTGGCGCCGGTGAGTTTGTGGATGCGTTCCAGGCGGTAGGTCAGGGCGCGCACGCTGAGGGAGAGGCGGCGGGCGGCCTCGGCGGCCACACAGCCGGAATCGAAGTAGGCGGTGAGGGTGTCGAGGAGGGGCTGGGCGCCGCCGCGGGCCGTAGTGAGCGGGCCCAGAGTGTCGGCGACGAGGTCGGACATGGCTTGGCGGTCGCGGGTGAGGACGGGGTAGACCAGCAAGTCCGCGGAGCGCAGGACCGGGTCGTCGAGGTCGAGGCGCTCGGCGAGTTCGAGGGCGTTGAGAGCTTCCTCGTAGGACTGGACGACGCCGCCGGGACCGGGCTGGGGGCGGCCGATGGCGACCCGGCCGCCGTCGGTGGCCGCGTGCGCCTGCTTGGCGAAGTGGGCGAGTACCTCGTCCTGGTGGCCGGGGGCGATGCACAGCAGGCGGCCGTCCTTGGTGGTGAGCAGGACATTGCGGTCGCCGAACCGGGCTATGAGGGAGCCTTCCACCTGTCGGGGCACCGGGTCGCCCTCGTCGTAGGCGGTGGGGCCCTGAGCGACGGCGACCGCGTGAGCGTGGGACAGGCGCAGACCGAAGCGCTCGGCGCGTTCAGCGAGGCGGCCGAGGTCGCTGCGGCCGTAGAGGAGGTCGTCGATGAACTCCCGGCGGGCGGCCTCTTCCTGGCGCACGGCGACAAGCTGGGCGCGTTCGTATCCCTCGGCGAAGGCGTCGATGACCTGCTGCACGGCGGAAAGCGCGCCGTCGGCGGAGCCGGGCGAAGCGGGCCAGGCCGTGCGGGCAGCGGCCAGATGCGCGCTGACGAGGGCGCGCAGCCCGTGGCCTGCCTCGGCGGCCTGCTCACCGAGGGCGCGGCGGGAGGAGATCTCGTCCCGGGTGAGGCGTCGCCCGGTGGCCGACACCTCGGCCAGGATCTCGGCGTAACCGTCCAAATACTGCTCGGGAACTTCCCGGTCCGTCACATCGTCCCCCGGATTCTTGACGCGCCGGTGACGGTTTCTTAGCGGCCACCGGCATGCAGACCCTAATGAACACTTCCGGAAACCGGCAATGCGCGGCCGGGATCGGATCGTGCAGCATGGCTCGAGGGGGCACGGCGGATGGTTTCGATGCCGGACACCGGCAGGTGCCCGGCACCGAGGCCCAGAACGGCCGTGCGCTGTCGGAGACGACTGATGCGCGCCGCGGGTGGAAAGGGGGGCCAGGAGATGCGGACATTTCTGGTAGCGGCCACGGGCCTGCCCACGATCCTGCTGACCGCTGCCGTCGTCGTGGTCGTCTGCTTCTGGCTTTTGGCCGGCGTGGGGGCCGTCGGCATCGACAGCTTCGACACGGACGTGGACCTTCGGGCATGGCGCTTGGGCGGGGTGCCCGTGGCGGTCGCCTTCTCTGTGCTGACGGTGCTCGCCTGGTCTTTGAGTGTCGGAGCGGCGGTTGTGGTTGCCGTATTCGTGCTCCCCGGACCTGTCACCGGGCTGCTGCGCCTGGTGGTGCCCGTGGGAGCTCTGCTGGTCGCTTGGGCCACGACCTGCCTGATCGTGCGGCCGTTGCACTGCCTCTTCCCGGATGAACCCGCGCTGCCCGTGCTGAGCGAGGCTCGCACGGGCGACGGCACCGGGCTACGAGGTGCCGGGTGCCGCGATCAATATGGGGGCGCGTCCCGTGACGCCGTGCTCCAGCCGCGGGACCGCGCCGCCTGAGCCTCGGCGCCGCCGGATCTCACCTTCAGCCTTCCTCTTCCTCAACTCCCTTACGCCTCAAGGACGTATGCCATGACTGCCATGATCGTGGGCATCGGCGTGCTCGTCGCCGTCTGCCTCCTTGTCGTACTCGTTGTCTCACAGCTGTTCCGCAAGGTGGAGCAGGGCAAGGCGCTGATCGTCTCCAAGCTGCGGAAGGTCGACGTGACCTTCACCGGGCAGGTCGTTCTGCCGGTGCTGCACAAGGCCGAGGTGATGGACATCTCGGTGAAGGCCATCGAGATCACCCGGGCCGGCAAGGATGGGCTTATCTGCCGGGACAACATCCGTGCTGACATCCGGATCTCGTTCTTCGTGAAGGTCAACAAGACCGTCGAGGACGTCATCAAGGTCGCCCAGGCCGTCGGCACCGCGCGGGCGAGCGACCAGAAGACGCTGCAGGAGCTGTTCCACGCGAAGTTCTCCGAGGCGCTGAAGACCGTCGGCAAACAGCTGGACTTCACCGACCTGTACACCAAGCGGGAGGAGCTGCGGTACCGGATCATCGAGGTCATCGGCGTCGACCTCAACGGTTACCACCTGGAGGACGCGGCGATCGACTACCTGGAGCAGACGCCGCTGACCCAGCTCGACCCGGCCAACGTCCTGGACGCCCAGGGCATCCGGAAGATCACCGAGTTGACGGCCGTGGAGCACGTGCGCACCAACGAGGCCCAGCGCACGGAGGAGAAGGAGATCACTCGGCAGAACGTCGACGCGCGTGAAGCGATCCTGGAGCTGGAGCGCCGCCAGGCCGACGCCGAGATCAAGCAGAAGCGGGAGATCGACACCGTACGGGCCCGCGAGGAGGCCGAGACGGCACGGGTCATGGAGGAGGAGCGGCTGCGGGCCCAGGGCGCGTTCCTGAAGACCGAGGAGCAGCTCGGCATCCAGCGTGAGAACCAGGCCCGCGAGGTCGCCGTGGCTGCGAAGAACCGCGAGCGGGTCATCGCCATCGAGAACGAGCGCATCGAGAAGGACCGGCTCCTCGAAGTCATCGCACGGGAGCGGGAGACCGAGCTGACTCGGATCTCCGCCTCGAAGGAGGTCGAGGCCGAGAAGCGGGACATAGCCGAAGTCGTCCGCGAGCGCATCGCGGTGGACCGTACGGTCGCCGAGCAGGAGGAGTCCATCAAGAAGCTGCGCGCCGTCGAGGAGGCGGAGCGGCAGCGGCAGGCCGTCATCATCGCCGCCGAGGCCGAGGCGCAGGAGCAGCTGGTCAAGGACATCAAGGCCGCCGAAGCCGCCGAGCAGGCCGCCGTGCACCGCGCCGCCGAGGAAGTGACCCTGGCCGAGGCCCGGTTGAAGAGCGCTGACCTCGACGCGCAGGCCAAACTGCGGCTCGCCGAGGGTGTTCAGGCCGAATGCGCGGCAGAGGGGCTCGCGGCCGTCCAGGTCCGCGACAAGGAGGCCGAGGTCCTCGAGAAGGCCGGCCGCGCGGAGGCGGAGGCGACCCAGGCCCGGCTGCGTGCCGAAGCCGACGGTGCGCGGGCCAAGGCGCTGGCCGAGGCGGAGGGTATCAGCGGGAAGCTGAAGGCCGAGGCTGCCGGTCTCACCGAGAAGGCGGCCGCGATGGCCGCCCTGGACGACGCCTCCCGCGGCCACGAGGAGTACCGGCTGCGCCTGGAGGCGGAGAAGGACATCCGCCTTGCAGGGCTGGACGTGCAGCGGCAGGTCGCTGAGGCGCAGGCCACGGTGCTCGCCACCGGGCTGGAGAACGCCGACATCAGCATCGTCGGCGGGGAGTCGGTCTTCTTCGACCGGTTGATGTCCTCCATCGCACTCGGCAAGGGCGTCGACGGCTTCGTCCAGCACTCCGAGACCGCGCAGGCGCTGGCAAAGCCCTGGCTGGACGGCACGTCGAGCTTCACCGACGACCTCAGCCGTGTTCTCGGCGCGGTCTCCACGGCCGACGTGCAGAACCTGACCGTGTCCGCCCTGCTGATGAAGCTCATGAACAGCGGTGGCACGAACGCCGGACAGGTGAAGCAACTGCTGGACAAGGCCGGCGAGCTGGGCCTCGCCGACACCTCGCTCGCCGCTCTCAACGGCACCGCCAGGGCCTGACCTGCCGCCGGGTCCTGCCGGCAGGCCAGGATCCGAGCTGCGCCGACACGGCCCACCCGGCCCGTGGTCCGGAGCTGCCGCACAGGGGACGGCAGCTCCGGACCACGTTTCTCCGACCTCCGAGAGGGACTCCATGACCACCGGGACCACCGGTCCGGACGCCGGCACGTATGAGGTGTTGCGCGACCGCCTCACCGTGCAGGCCGCCGACCTCGCCCGCCGCGCAGAGGCGCTCAACGCCCGCCGCACCGAGGAGTTCGGCTCAACCCGGCTGGAGCTGACGCGCACCGAGCGGCTGCGCACCGAACACACCTGTACGCCCCGCGACATCGTCTCCGTCGGCGACGCCCTCCTCTTCGGCCACAACATCTTCCCCGGCCGGGGGCCCGAGACCACCGTCGGCGACGTCTTCACGCTGCACGACCGAGACCTGAACCGGTTGCCCGACGACGCCGTGCCTAGCCTGCTCGACGGCCCCGCCTTCGTCCGCGAGTTCGCCGCCCTCTACCGCTACTACCGCCAGGCCCACCTCCTTCAACTCCGCCGCGTCGACGGCAAACTGCTGGCCGTCTTCCAAACCGGGGAGAAGGCCGGCGACATCCGCGTGCTGCGCTGGGCGCTCACCGACGACGGCCGGGCGACCTTCCTGGACGCGCGAGGCGACCGCGACCACGTCTTCCCGCCCTCCCACGACTTCGCGTGGACCCGGCCGACCCGCGAGGATCACGTCCTCGGCCGCCACCCGCACGTCTCCATCGAGGGCGAGGTCTTCGTCGAGACGGTCGGGGGGTCGCTGACCGTCAAGGTCGAGGACAATACGGATGCGGGCGAGGGGATCTATACCGAGCCGGTGGACGAGCCGCTGCAGTCGCTCGCCGACGCGGACATCGCGTACGCGCGCGTGGGCGCGCTCATCGTGCTGGACATCCTCCCTTACAAGGAGGATGTCCACCGTTACCTGGTCTTCAACACCCTCACCAGAACGGTCGTCCGCCTCGACGGCATCGGCCGGGCCTGCCACCGCCTGCCCGAGGACCAGGGCATCGTCTTCCCCGGCGGTTACTACCTGGCCACCGGCGCGCACAAGACGTACGACCTCGACACCAGCGACCTGGAATTCGAACGCGAGGTGCGCTCGCCAAACGGCGAGGATGTCCTGTTCGCCTTCCACGCGCGCCTGGAAGGCCGCAGCCTGCTGCTGCCGTACAACATGATCCGCAAGGAAGTCGCCACCCCGCTGTCCTGCCACGGCTGGGCCCTCTTCGACGACGGCACACTCATGGTCCTGCGCGCCGACAGCGACGAGCCGGCCCGCGTGCACCCGCTCCAGCTGTGGAACTCCCCGTACGTCTCCGACACCCATGCCGCCGCCCAGCCGGCCGGCACCGGCCCGCTCGCCCGCGTCGGCAACGCCGACCTCGTCCGTGGCATCTCCGACTGCCTGTCCATCACCCGCGCCGTCGCAGAGACCACCCCGACGAGCGAGGTCTACGAGGCGCTGGCCACCGCGTGCGTCCGGGCCGCCGACTCCTACCACTGGCTGGGCGATACCGAACTCGGCGACCTGCACGGGCCGTTGGAGCAGTTGAGGTCCACCGCCGAGCAGGTGCTGGCCGAGTTCGAGACCGTCCAGGCCCTCACCCGCCAGGCCGCCGACGCGCTCGCCGACGCTGCCGCGCGCGTCGCCACGGTCGTACGACGTCTGCGTGGCGAGGCCCCCCGCAGCGCCGCCGCGTGGGTGTCGGGGCTAACCGAACTCCGGCACGCCCATGGGCACCTGCTCACCCTCAAGGACATGCGGTACGCCGACACCGTCCGCATCGACGAGCTCGCCGCCGACGCGGAGTTGGACCTTGCCGCCTTCGGGCAGCGGGCCGTCGCCCACCTCGCCCGCGAGGACGCGTTCGCCGGCCACCGGGCCGACATCGAGCGGCTCGTCGCCGATGCCGAAGCGATCGCCACGGTCGCCGAGGCCGCGCCCGTCACCGCCCTCCTCGACGAACTCGCCGACGGTCTGCGGACGGTGACTGAGGTGGTGGCCGGCTTCGACATCGGTGACGCGACGGTCCGTACGTCGATCCTGGAGCGGATCGCTGAAGTACTGGGTGGTGTCAACCGCGCCCGCGCCACCCTCGACGGCCGCCGCCGCGCACTGCTCGACCGGGAGGGACGCGCCGAGTTCGCCGCCGAGTTCGCGCTGCTCGGCCAGGCCGTCACCGGCGCGCTCGCGTCCGCCGACAGCCCCGAGACGTGCGACGAACAGCTTGCCCGCCTGCTCGTGCAGGTGGAGAATCTGGAGTCCCGGTTCGCCGCGTTCGACGACTTCCTCAGAGATCTCGCGGACAAGCGCGAGGAGGTCCACGAGGCGTTCTCGGCCCGCAAGCAGACCCTCGCCGACGCCCGCGCCCGCCGCGCCGAGCGCCTCGCCGACTCGGCGGCTCGCGTCCTGGAGACGCTCACCCGGCGCGCCGCCGCCCTCCCTGACGCGGACGACGTCGCCACGTACTTCGCCTCCGACCCGATGCCCGCCAAGGTCGGCCGCATCGCCGACGAGCTGCGCGAACTCGGCGACCAAGTGCGCGCGGAGGAACTGGACGGCCGCCTCAAGTCCGCCCGCCAGGAGGCACTGCGTGCCCTACGCGACCGCACCGACCTGTTCACCGACGACGGCCGCACCCTGCGGCTGGGCACCCACCGCTTCGCCGTCAACACTCAGCCACTGAACCTTATGCTGGTCCCGCACGGCGACTCCCTCGCCTTTGCGCTCGCCGGCACGGACTACCGCTCCCCGGTTACGGACCCGGACTTCGCCGAGACCCGTCCGTACTGGGACCGCCCGCTGCCGTCGGAGTCGACCGAGGTCTACCGCGCCGAACACCTCGCCGCCCGCCTGCTCGACGAGCACGGCCCGGCGGCGCTCGCGGAGGCAGACGACCTGCCCGCCCTGGTCCGGATGGCGGCCGAGGCGGCGTACGACGAGGGCTACGAGCGCGGCGTCCACGACCACGACGCGACCCTGATCCTCACCGCCCTCCTGCGTCTGCACGAGGGCGCCGGCCTGCTCCGCCACGAGGCCGCCGCCCGCGCCGCCGCCCAGATGTACTGGGCGCACGGCACGACGCCCGAGGTACGCGAGAGCTTGACCCGGCGCGCGGTGTCCATGGCCCGGGCCCGGGACACTTTCGGACTGGCGCCCGCGATCGCCGCCCTGCAGGGAGAGTTGGCCGAGGCGATCACCGGCCCGGTTGCCGGTGCCGCCGCCGCATACCTCTTCGAGGAGCTGACCAGCGGCCCCGACGGCTTCGTCATCAGCAGTGGCAGCCGCACGCTGCTCGACAAGTTCCGCCGTACGGTCGGCACTTCGGCATATGACGACGACCTCGCCGCCCTCGGTGACCTGGCCGCCCGCAAGCAGCTAGTCGAGACGTGGCTGACCTCGTACACCTCCGCCACCGACGCGAACATCGCCCCCGGTGACCTGGCCGAGGCGGTGGCCGCCGAGCTGTGCCCGGACCTGGCCCGCTACGAGTCCGACGCTCCACTGACCGAGACCGTCGAGGGGCTGCTCGGCACCCACCCACGCGTCATCGGCCGTACGCTCACCGTCCGTATCGACGAACTCCTCCCCCGGACACGAGAGTTCCGCGCCCACGAGGTCCCCGCCCACCGAGCCTACCAGCGCCGCCGAACGGCCTTGGTGGCCGCCGAGCGCACCCGGATCCGTTTGGACGAGTACCGGCCGCGGGTGATGTCGGAGTTCGTGCGCAGCAGGCTCATCGACGAGGTGTACCTGCCCCTGATCGGCGACAGCTTCGCCAAGCAGCTCGGCACCACCGGCGCCACCAAGCGCACCGACACGGGCGGTCTGCTCCTGCTCGTCTCCCCGCCGGGCTACGGCAAGACGACGCTCATGGAGTATGTCGCCGACCGGCTCGGTCTGATCCTGGTGAAGGTCAACGGCCCGGCGCTGGGGCACCGCATCACCTCTCTCGACCCGGGCGAGGCCCCGAACGCCACGGCCCGCCAGGAGATCGAGAAGATCAACTTCGCGCTGGAGGCGGGCAACAACACCCTCCTCTACCTGGACGACATCCAGCACACCTCGCCCGAGCTGCTGCAGAAGTTCATCCCGCTGTGCGATGCCACGCGCCGCATGGAGGGCGTGCGGAATGGGGAGCCACGCACCTACGACCTGCGGGGCAAGCGGTTCGCCGTGTGCATGGCCGGCAACCCCTACACCGAGTCCGGCAGCCGCTTCCGCGTGCCCGACATGCTCGCCAACCGCGCCGACGTGTGGAACTTGGGCGAGGTCCTGACCGGCAAGGAGGGCGCCTTCGCGGTCAGCTTCATCGAGAACGCGCTGACGTCGAACCCGGTCCTCGCCCCGCTCGCCGGCCGCGACCGCACGGACCTGGAGCTGCTGATCCGCTTGGCCGAGGGCGACCTGACGGCCCGCGCCGACCGGCTGACCCACCCGTACGCGCGCGCCGAGCTGGAGCGGATCCTGGCCGTGCTGCGCCACCTGCTGACGGCCCGCGAGACGGTCCTGGCGGTGAACGCCGCGTACATCGCCTCGGCGGCCCGATCGGACGCGACCCGCACCGAGCCGCCCTTCCAGCTCCAGGGCTCCTACCGCAACATGAACAAGATCGCCCAGCGCATCCAGCCGGTCATGAATGACACCGAGTTGGCGGCGTTGATCGACGACCACTACACGGCCGAGGCCCAGACTCTCGCCACCGGCGCCGAGTCCAACCTGCTGAAGCTGGCCGAGCTGCGCGGCATGCTCACCGCTGAACAGGCTCTGCGCTGGGCCGAGTTGAAGACGGCGTACGTGCGAACACAGGCCCTCGGTGGCCCGGAGGGCGACCAGTTTGCCCGAGCCGTCGCCGCGCTCGGGCTCCTCGGCGACCGGATCGCCGCCGTCGAGTCGGCGATCAACCGTGCCGCCGACTCGCGCCGTCTGACGGCGAACCCAGCGGCCCGGCACGCGGTGCGTCCGGCGCCGGGCCAAGGGGAGCAGTGAGACGCCGCGTGCCTGTACGGCGCAGCTGCCCCGGGAAGTCGCCCGGCTTGGTCACGACCCGTCGGCGAGCGCGTACGGGCATGGTGGCGACACTGCTGGTGCTTCGCTTCGTCTTCGGCAGCATCGCCGAGGCACGCCGGTTCGGGACCGTACTGGGGCTGGTGGCTGCTCCCCTCGGCTTCCTCCTGCTCGGTGAGCTGTGCGGGGAACGCCCGTCGGCGCGCCACACGACGACCAGGGTCACCGCACGGACCCTGATCGGCATGGCTCCGGCGCGGTCGAGGGTCACAACAACAAGATCAAAATGCTGAAGCGGCAGATGTTCGGCCGCGCCAACTTCGACCTGCTCCGCAAACGAGTCCTCCTCGCAGACGTGGGCCGTTCGTGATCGCGGTTTCGGTGACCCTCCGTGGCCCAAGCACGGAAAGTGAGACTGAACCACATTTTTGAGGTTTCGCCGACAGCCAAGCAGGCTCGTCAGCTCTATGCCCAACCCACGCGCAAGGTCGTGCAGAGTTGGGAGCCGCGCACTGTGCCTGCTCTTCTGCTCCAACTTGCGTATGACGTCGACGGATACGCCGGATCGCTCCGACCAACCCTCTTGCGTCAGATCAGCGAGGCGACGCAGACGATTCAGCCGGTCACCCAGGTGCTCAGAGCACATGCTCCTACGCTACGCCGTCATCGGGTGCACCTAGCCGGGCATTTCCCGCGGGAGCCCAGTCACAGATCCGCTGGCCGCCTTGAAGAAGCCAGGCCAGCTCATCCCGGACATGCGGAGAGGCCCCTGTCTGGTCCAAGCCATCCAGATAGGGGCCTCTCTCAACCGGCAATCTCCCAGGTCGATGACCAAGCTGTCCGCCAGTTCGCGGAGGTCTTCATCAGGAATGGCCGGTGCCTTTGCCGCGCGAGCAGACTCACTCGTCACCCTCTGCCTGGCCGCCGGAACGTGACGCCGCCCTGTAGACCATAAGACCCAACCAGACCATGGCAGAGACAGCGAATACCAAGATCTCAGGCAGCAATGACCCTCGCTTGAAGATGAAGACCAAGTCGCTGGGAGCTGCCACGAGCACCACCAAGCCGACCACAGCCAGGGCACCAAGCGCTATAAGGCCGCATATCCACTGCATGACATAGCGGAATCCCGCAGCCACATCATGATCCGACTGGCTCATCTGTCCACCCTCCAGGCAGCGGGCCGGCTCCCGGCACGGAAGCGTAGTGCCCGGGAGCCAGGTGCATCATGGCAAGCGCTCAACCGCCTTGCTGCAAGGGTGTATCCGCCCAACCCAGCGGGTGGAGGCTGCCGTCTCCCGTCGGCACGGCCGGTTCTCCGCCCGCCTCGGTGAATGCCGTCAGCGCATCGATCAGGGCGGAGCGCTGTTCCGGGGCGAGGCGTTCCACGATCGTCGTAATCTCCTGTCGGCGTCTGGCGGTGACGTCCTCGACGAGCCTGCGGCCCTCGCGCGTCAACTGCAGCACCGTCTCGCGCCGGTTGTCCGGGTTGATCTGACGGTCCGCCAGGCCGGCCGCGATCAGCCGGTCGAGCATGCGCATGGCAGTGGAAGGATTGACACCGAGCCGGTCGGCGAGCACCACGAGCTTGGCCGAGCCGTGGGTGGACAGCACCACCAGCAGCCGGAACTGGGGCAACGTCACCCGGTCCTCGACAGCAGCCAGGGAGCGCGCGGAGACGGCGACCAGCAGCCGGGACGCGGTCAGCACCGCGCGGGTCACCGCGTCGACGTCGTCCATGCCCCGCAGGGGCTGATCGCTCTCGGCCATACCCCTTTTCTACCGTGCCCCGGCCGCTCCGCTACTCGCTGCCCCCTGCAGTCCACGACGACAGCCCCTCCGTCATCGCTCGTGGTACCTCAGCAGCAGCATCGCCGCATCGTCGTGGAGAGGCCCTTCCACGTGCTGGACCAGATCTCCCCGCAGTGTCTGAAGCGCCGTCTCGGGGTCCGGGTCCTTGAGCAGAACGGCTCGCTCACCGAGGGGGTAGAAGCTGTTCGTGCGGTCCCGGGCCTCCGTGACTCCGTCGGTGTAGAGCAGCAGCTGGTCCCCGGGCGTGAATTCCGTCTCGTACGGCTGCGGTCCCTGGGTCCCGTGTATGCCGAGGCCGAGCGGCAGCGCACTGTGGGGCGGTTCGACGAAGCGCACCGTGCCGTCGGGGCATACGATCACGGGTGCTGGATGGCCGTAGTTGAGCAGGGTCACTCTCCGGTCGTCGCCGACTTCGGCGAGGACGGCGGTCACGAACTTCTCCCCCTGCAGCTCCCGGTCGGCGACCCGTTCGAGCCGTGCGCCGACGCTGCGCAGATCGGGTTCGTCGTGCGCGGCCTCCCGGAAGGCGCCCAGCACGACAGCCGCGGTCTCCACCGCCTCCAAGCCCTTGCCCTGCACATCTCCCACGATCACTCGGACGCCGCCCGGCGAGGCGACGACCTCGTACAGATCCCCGCCGATCCGGGCCTCGGCGACCGCGGACGTGTACGACACGGCCACCCACAGATGTCCGGCGCTGCGCGGCACCGGCCGCAGCAGCACCCGCTGAGCGACTTCCGCGATCGAACGCACACTGGCCAACTCGGCCTCCCGCCGCTGCCGCATGACTGCCGCCAGTAGCCCGGCCGCCGTCACCCCGGCCACCGACGCCAGCGCGGTGAAGCCGCGGCGGCCGGCGAACAGCCCGTCGTACATGCCGAGCCCCACGCAGAGGACCAGAGCAAGCCCGCCGATCAGCGCCGTGCGCCGCCAGCCGCCGACCAGCCCGGCGAAGGCGGGGCCCAGGGACACCAGGGGCAGGTACCCCACCGAGGGTCCCGCGATGACGTCGATCACGGCCTCGAGTCGACGGCTCCTTGGAGGCCTTCCGCCGGGCCGGGGAGTCGATCCCCTTCGTACGGCTGGAATCCGGCCCGACCGCGCAGTCCTTCAAGTCCTGTTGAACATCTCGGTGCTCACACTCGTACCCCTTGTTGCGCGCCGTGCCAGTCGCCACAACCAGCTCCCGACGACATGAACGACAAGTTCTCCATGCCGAACCGGGAGGCATCATGCGTACGAACCGACGCGCAGCACGGCCCAGGATTTCGATGCGGACGATTGCAATCATCGCTGCGGCCTGTGCCACGGTCGCGACCGTCCTGATCCTGATACGGGGCAGCAGTGGCGAAGCATCGGCCGGCCAGGCCGCGGCCGGGAGTTCGCTGCACGGCAGCGGCCACTCCACCACCACCGGCGTCTCGGGCCGGGCCCAGTCGGGCCCGCAGCCGGTGACGGAGGTGGACAAGACGTTCCTGGTCAAGGTGCGGCAGGCCGGACTGTGGGAGATTCCCGCCGGGCGGCTGGCGCAGACACACGCCTCCAGCGACGCCGTGAGGCGCGCGGGACTGCATCTGATCGACGGCCACAGCAAGCTCGACCAGCTCGTACGGGAAGACGCCAAGATCCTCGGCGTCGCGCTCCCCGACCAGGCAACTCCTGAACAGCAGGGCTTCGTCGAGCAGTTGGAGAACGCCCACGGGGACGAGTTCGACCGCCTCTTCGCCAACCTGCTGCGCGCCTCGCACGGGAAGATCTTCGCCACGATCGGTGAAGTCAGGGCAGCCACCCAGAACGACCTCATCCGCCGGCACGCGCGCCAGGCCAACCAGACCGTCCTGGACCACCTCGAAGTCCTGGAAGACACCGGACTCGTCGACAGCGCGACCTTCAAGGAAGTCGAAGCAGCAGTGACACCTCAGTAGGGAACGCCGGGACTGTGGATGGGCCGGCGACGTGCGCCGGGTGGGGTCCGAACTCTGGAACTCTCCTTTGCACTGTGCAATGCTCCTTGGCGAGGAGGGCCCGGCGCGAAGCGGCCCCTGCCCGGGAGCTCGGCGCTGGCACGGTGACGCAGCTCGACACGGCACGCCGGCCCATCCACCGGAGCCCTCCTCGCCAAAGCCGAACTCCGGGGCGGGTTTGCCCCGCGGGGTCTGCGAGCATTTCAGCCGCCGCGAGACCGAGCGCGCTGCACCGCATGCTCACCCCAGAAACCGCTGCCGGGGCCCGGCAGCGTAGGAGCGCCCGGGATGTGCGCTAGAGACCTGCCAATATTGCGTAAAGAGCGGGTAAGGTTCCCAGCGGTGTGCCGGGAAGCCTGGTCGGCGAATTCGAGAGAGCTCTCTTTGCCGACCTTGCCGATCGGGGGACACCCTCATGGTGCTCGTTGCCGTCTTCGGAGTCGCACTGCTGATTGCCGTGCTGCTCTCCGGGCTTGCCGCCCGTACCGTCCTGTCCACCTCGTTCCTCTTTCTCGTCGGCGGAGCGCTGGTCAGTGACGGCTTCCTCGGCCTGATCCACATCACACCGGACAGCGAGATCGTCGCGGTCACCGCGGACCTCGCCCTGTTCGCGGTCCTGTTCACCGACGGCATGCACGTCTCGTTCCCCAAGTTGCGCGCCAACTGGAAGAACCCGGCGCGTGCTCTGGGCCTGGGCATGCCGCTCGCGTTCGTCGGCATGGCCCTGATCACGCACTACGTGGTGGGTCTGGACTGGACGACGTCGTTCCTTGTCGGTGCGGTGCTGGCGCCCACCGACCCAGTGTTCGCCTCCGCGATCGTCGGCCGCAAGGAAGTCCCCGCCAAACTACGGCAGCTGCTGAATGTGGAAAGCGGCATCAACGACGGCCTCGCCCTGCCGGTCGTCCTGATCCTCATCGCCGCGGCCGGCCCCACGGCCGGCCACGCCGAGGCATCGCTCGGGAAGATCGCCCTGGAGCTGGGAGGCGGCCTCGCCCTTGGCATCGTGCTGCCGCTGCTCGTCACGGGCCTCGTGCGGTTCCGGCTGCTCGGCGCGGAAGCGAAACTGCAGCCGCTGCTGCCGCTGGCCACCGGGATCATCCTGTACGGGCTGTGCCACCTCACCCACGCCAACCCCTACCTCGCGGCCTTCTCCGCGGGTGCCGTGCTCGCTTCGGCCTCTCCGGAGGCGACGGCAGCGTTCGAGCCGCTCGGTGAGGCGCTGGCCGAGCTGGCCAAGTTCGCGGCCCTGCTGGTCTTCGGCGCGCTGCTCACTCCGCAGCTGTTCGGCGACCTGTCCATCGGCGGGTACGTCGCCGTGGTTTTGGCGATCGTGCTCATCCGCCCGGCATCGCTGCTGATATCGCTCATCGGAACGCGGTTCGACCGCCGCGAGAAGCTGGTCGCGGCCTGGTTCGGGCCCAAGGGCTTCGCATCGGTGGTCTACGGCCTGCTGGTGCTTCAGTCCGGCATCCCGCAGGGCCAAGAGGCATACACCCTCATCGCCGTCTGCATCGCGGCCTCGATCATCGCCCACAGCAGCACCGACGTGCCGATCGCCCGGCTCTTCCACGTCGATGACCTGGCGGACATCCCTGCCGACCATGACGAAGTGACAACACACCACAGCAAGGAGACCGGCCATGCGCGCGCATGAACTCGCAGAGCCCTACCCCTCCGTCTCGACGGACGACAGCGCGTTGGATGCGGCACGGTTGCTGGCCGAGCGCAAGCTGCCCGCACTGCTCGTGCTCGATGCGGACCAGCAGCCGTACGCCATCGTGCCGGGCTCCCAGCTGATCAAGCAGTTGGTACCGGACTACGTCCTGGAGGCCCCGCACGTCGCCGCCGTGATCGACGACCGGCACCTCGCCGAGGTCACGGAGAAGATCGCGGGCCTGACGGTCACCCAGTGGCTGCCGCCGCGGACATACGCGCCGCCGGTGGTCGGGCCCGACGCGGGAGCGCTGCAGGTGGCGGCCCTCATGGCCCGGACCCACAGCCCGCTCGTCGCCGTCATCGAACGCGACGGGGACCAGGTCCGGTTCGTGGGTGCCATCACGGCCGCCCGCCTCATGCAGCGGCTGATCGGAGGATCGTGAACGACTGGCAGAGCTGGGCGGCGATCGCCGTCTTCGCCGGCACGTACGCCCTGATCATCAGCGAGAAGATCCACCGGGTGGGGGCCGCCCTCGGGGGCGCCGGGCTGATGCTGGCGATCGGGGCGACCGACGACAAGTCCGCCTTCTACTCCCAGCACAGCGGCATCGACTGGAACGTCATCTTCCTGCTGATGGGCATGATGATGATCGTCGGCGTGCTGAAGAAGACCGGCATGTTCGAGTACCTGGCCATCTGGTCCGTGAAGCGAGCCAAGGCCAGGCCCTTCCGGGTGATGGTCATGCTGATCGTGATCACCGCCGTGGCCTCCGCTCTGCTCGACAACGTCACCACCGTGCTGCTCATCGCGCCCGTGACCCTGCTGGTGTGCGAGCGGCTGGCGCTTCCGGTCGCCCCGTTCCTGATCGCCGAGGTCCTGGCCTCCAACATCGGCGGTATGTCGACTCTCGTCGGCGACCCGCCGAACATCATCATCGCCAGCCGGGCCGGCCTCACCTTCAACGACTTCCTCGTCCACCTCGCCCCGCTGTCCGCTCTGCTGATCGTGGTGCTGATCGCCATGTGCCGCTTCCTGTTCCGCAAGGCGTTCCTGTACGACGAGGACCGCGCGGCCGAGGTGATGGAGCTGGAGGAGCGCGAAGCCATCCGTGACCCCCGGCTCCTCGTCCAGGGCCTGATCGTCCTCGCACTCGTCGTCGCCGGATTCGTCCTGCACCCGGTGCTCCACTACGAGCCCAGCGTCGTCGCGCTCCTCGGCGCCGGCCTGCTGATCGCCCTGTCCACCGCGGAGACCGGGGACGTACTCAAAGAAGTCGAGTGGCCCACGCTCGCCTTCTTCGCCGGGCTGTTCATCATGATCGGCGCCTTGATCGAGACCGGCGTGATCGGCGAGGTGTCC
Organism: Streptomyces sp. NPDC019443; assembly: GCF_044389785.1. Lineage (NCBI taxonomy): Bacteria > Bacillati > Actinomycetota > Actinomycetes > Kitasatosporales > Streptomycetaceae > Streptomyces > Streptomyces sp. NPDC019443. Next base: position 519,958 of record NZ_JBIRYJ010000002.1, on the reverse strand, counting down.
ACGGCGCTGGCCGACGCCATCGGCGACAACGAGCTGGGCGGCACTATGCTGCTGCTCAGTGCCTCCGCCGTGCTGTCCGGCATCATCGACAACATCCCGTACGTCGCCACCATGGCACCCATCACCAGCGACCTGGTCGAGGCGATGGGCGGCGACACCAACCATGTCATGTGGTGGGCCCTGGCCATCGGCGCGGACCTCGGCGGCAACGCCACCGCGATCGGCGCCAGCGCTAACGTCGTCGTTCTCGGCATCGCCGAGCGCAACCGCACCCCCATCTCCTTCTGGCAGTTCACCAAGTACGGACTCGTCGTCACCGCCGTCACCGTGGCGATCTCGGCGGTGTACGTCTGGCTGCGCTACTTCGCCCTGGCCTGACCGATGACCGCATGGACACATTTGGCACTCGGATGCGGCATCGTCGTTGCGGCACTCGTCATCCGCACCGGACTCGGCGAGATCCGCCGCCCGGGCACCGCTCGACAGCAGTGGCGGTTCCTGACCAACACAACGGCCGTGGTGGCGGGGGTTGCGTCCGCCGCTGCCCTCGGCATGGCGGTGGCCGTGAGCGGACTGGGTCCGGGCCATGCCGCATGGGCGCTGCTCGGCGGGATCCTGACCGCTTTCATCGTCGACCGGCTCATGGCGGAATCGTGACTGGGCCCGACGGCGGTGACGGCATGGCCCATCACTGGGAGATCCGCCCCGCACCGACCGGCGAGCGCCGGCAGCACGGCCGCCCGTACCTCGCGTGGAGCCCGCTCCCCATGGTGCTCATCGCCGTTGCCCAGTGGGCTCTCGGATGACCGCGGACGACGGGGCGGACCGGATCGAGGTCCGTATATTTCGCGTCAAGGTCATCGCTGGAATCCCGGCAGTGGACGACGCTGGGATCAGGGACATTCTGAACAGACGAGGAGCCGGCCGTGCGGGCACGAGACTTGGCGGTTGAGTACGAATCGGTGAGCGTCGACAGCGACGCACTGGAGGCGGCCCGGCTGATGGCCGAGCACAGACTCCCCGGCCTCCTGGTGCTCGACGAGCGCGGCGAGCCCAAGGCGATCCTGCCCGCCTCCCAGATGGTCAAGGTCCTCGTGCCCGAGTATGTGGTCGAGGACCCTACCCTGGCCGCGGTTGTCGACGAGAGGCACGCCGACCGGCTGTGCCAGGCACTGGTCGGACGCCGGGTCGGCGACTGTCTGCCCGCCCGGGCAGCCCCGCCGCCGATCGCCGCACCCGACGACACCGCACTGGAGGTGGCCGCGCTCATGGCACGGGTCCGCAGCCCGCTGGTGGCAGTGGCCGAGAGGGCCAAGGACGGCACCCACATGCTCGGCGTGATCACCGCCGCCCACCTGCTGCACGAACTCCTCGGCGCCGTGGGCGGCGACGGCGGTACGAGACAGCCGTGATTGCCGAGGACGGCTCGCGCGGGCTAACTCAGCCCGGATGCCCGCAGGACCGCGCGGCACGTCTCGCCGTCGATCCGCTTACCCAGCCGCTCCAGCGCCGTCATCCCGCACAGCAGGGTTCCGCTCTCGTAGGAGCGATGCGCACCTTGTTCCAGCAGGTGCCAGATCAGCGGGTTGGAAGTCAGCACCCGTGGGTCCAACTGCACCCGCTCGCCGTGCACATCGCGCAGTACCAGACGCGCCGCCACACCGTCGTACAGCCTCACCGAGACCAGGCAGTCGGTCCGCACCTCCCGCATGCGAAGGACACCACGCGACGCAAGCCATCCCTCGCCCCCGGTCACCAGAGGCGGCAGCAGGACGACGAAGAGCAGCACCCCGAGGCCGGCCCACAGGCCAACCCGTGGGAAGGAGAGATTCCCTGTTCCCCAGTCGAGCGCGACCAGCGCCGCGAACAGCAGGCATGCACAGCCCAGCGCATCCCTCAACTCCCGGCCCCAGCACGCGTCGCGAGCAATCTCACCGGAGATTGCTGTCCGGCGCGCGCACCACGATGGCGGACGCCGTCCGATGTGCCGTCCCATGCCGCCCACAGTAGGGACTCCGCTGTCGCATGTCCCTACCCCGCGGCACGTTCGGTGCGCCCCTGTTGACCAGCGCACGCACCCACTAGGATCACGGCAGGTGAGCCGGGAAGTCTGGTCGGCGTGAATTCCTTCTGCTGTGGAGGCTCTGCCGATGCCCTTGACCCTGATCGTGCTCGCCGCCTGGGCCGTGACGTTCCTGGCCCTCAATGTGATCTTGAGCGCGCGCGTATGGCGCATGCGAGACCTTCCCACCTGGCGCCGACGTCTGCCCGCAGTGTTGCTGTGCGCGGCGCTGGCCGCCGGCCTCACCCGGGCCACCGGAATCACTGCGATCGCCGCAGCTGTGGCGTTTCCCCTGAACGTCGCGACTCTTGTGGTCGCGCTCGGCGAGATCCGGCGGCATCGGCGCGCAGCAGAGACCGGAATCCCGAATGTCCGAACTCAGTGAGGACTGCGCAGCCGATACGGAGCCGATGACCGACGTCAGCACCGTGCAGCCCTGGACGCGGACCCCGGGTCTCCGCTCTGAACCGACGGCTGTGCCTGTCAGACGGCGGGGCAGCGTGCCCGTCCGCCGAGGCAGTGGCGTACGACGCCGGCATCCGGTTCAGCGTCTCCGGATCGCCCGTTGCGTGGTTACCGGAAGTGCCGTCTGGGGATTTGTCGTTGATGCGTACGAGCTTGAAGTTAGGCAGTCCCGATCGCGACTCCGCACTCGAGCGTGCGGGCACGCGCGCGCCTTTGACCTTCCCGGATACTTGCCGTCGAGATGCATTTCCTGCTCAGCCGAGGGGGCCGTAGTAGGCAGTCACGCGGAAGCGGCCCAACTTGCCCTGGCTCAGGGTGCACTGTTCGGTCAGTGCGCGTCCTGCGGGCGCCTCGGAGACCGTCGTGATGCGCAGACGAGCGGCCTCGCGCCCGGTCACAACATCTCGGCAGGTGCCCGTGGCCCGGCCGACGGGCCGTGCGGTCCATTCCGTGAGGTCGACTTCACCAGGCCGTTCACCGAGCCGCCCCTCACACGTGAACTGGCCGGCGGCCCTGCGCGCTGTCTCCGACGCGGGCCACCTGGAGGACCTCTGCGTCCGAAACGGCCTCAGACCTGCGGCTCGACTCGGCCGTGACGAGCAGGCCCTCGCCCGCCATCGGCTTGCAGCCGAACGCGAGTTCGGCCTGGAGTGAGGGAGAGTTGCGGGGCGCCGTACACGGGGCCACCCGTGCACTGGAGGCGGAGCCGCAGCGCTTCGTGCGCCGGCGGCTACGAGGCGCTGATTCGCGAGGCCTGAGAAGGGCCCTTGCTGAACGCCGTCGGCCCGCGCAGGCAGACAGCGGCGCGCTGTTGGATGCACGAGATCCGCTCAGTCCTCGGTGGCACACGGCCAGTCAGCTCTGGCCCTTGCCGTGCGGAGCAGCGGCCGGCACAGGGCGGAGGCTGTGAACACCGCGAAGTAAGGGCACTCTTCCCGGCCGCCGGCCAGCCACACAGCCAGGGTCAGTGCCACGGGCCCGTCACTGGGCTGATCGTACGTACGAGTGGCCCTGCCCGGCACGCGCTCCACAGGGCAGATCCGACCGCAGGAGATGCGTAGGCTGGCCGCCGGGTGCGCCGGGAAGCCTGGTCGGCAATAGGAGCCCCCTGCCCTGGAGCGAGCCGATGCCGCACCCCCCGCCAGCGGGCTGGCGATTGCCCTGGCGCAAACTCGCCTTTCTCCACAAGAAGTCGAGCGCCCCGGGACGCATCGTCGTAACGCTCAGGGGCGAGATCAACGCAGAGACTTCGAAGCGGACGCAACGGACACTGCTCGATGCCCTTCGCATGTCCCCGTTGATCCTTGAAGTGGATCTCACCCATGTGACCCACGTGAGCACCGACGGCACGCTCATCTTCTTCGCCGCGGTGGTGGAAGCGCGATCCACGGGGACTCGCCTGGTCGTCACCCACCCGCAGGCCCACGTGCGCTGGGTGCTCCAACGTGTCGGGCTGGGACGTCTGCTGACCCTCTCCTGACACTTCGGAGCCACCCGTTTCCCGAGCAGCGCACGCGCCTACGGGCGGGCCCGAGGACGGGTCCGGCGTTCCGCCGAGGCCCCTTTAGCCGCTGGCCAAGCATGGACGTACCTTGAGCCGGCCGCCCAGGACCCATGAACACTGCCGGATCCCGGCATGGGAACACCCACGAGTGCCCTCTAGCCTGTCCCCGTCCACGAGGAGGCACTCATGAACGGCAACCCGCTCTATCACTGGATCGGCCTCGGCATCGCCACGGCGTTGTTGGTGCCCATGCCGGCCGCCATGCTCCTGGGCTGGGTACCGCCGTGGCAGAAGAAGTACGCAGCAGGAGTCCGGCTACGCGCCTGCGCACTGCTGTGCATATACGGGCTCGCGCTCGCAAACGCGATTCCGCGCCTGGCCCACGCCTCGTACGAGACGGTCATGGCATGCATGAACGTCGGCTTCGCCTTCATCGCGGCTACGGGAGTCCTGTTCTTCCTCGCCGACCGCAAGGACCACCGGGCGGCGAAGGACGGACGGGCCTGAGCAGACCGGACCTTCACAGGCCGTGCGTAATGCCCTTCTGGCTCTAGCTTGCCGGTGCAGCCTTCCCACTCACCGCAATCCCGTGCCAAGGTCTGCACGCCAGGAGTCCGCTTCTCGCTGTCACCGGACTCATGCTGCAGAGTCTCTTCTTCGCGGGCGCAGCTCGTGCAGTCCGTCGGCGTGCAACCGTCACCTGGACGCCCTGGAGCCCCTCAGTGACGCGGGCGACTTCCTGCGCCGGGCCCCGACCGTGTATGTCCCCGTCCCTGGCACGGGGACATGATGCGTCCGGGCTCGCTGATCGCGCCGCTGCGTATGAACCGACACGGCCGGCACACGGCCGTCAAGCCGTCCCTTGTCCCCCTCGGTCGGAGGAGGCGCCGCGAACACAGCGGTGAGGATCATCGCCAGAAGGGCCACGACCACGAGTACGACAGCAGTCACCCATCGCCAGTCGCGCCGTCGGTGCTCGTCATGAACACCGTCACTATCGTCTTCAATGAACTGCTGATTGAGCGCGTCCAGGAGCGAGGCCAATGCGGGGTCGTCCCGGGCAAGGCGTCGCTCGATCTCTGCGAAGATGCGGCGGTCATCCATCGAGGGATTCATACCGATCACCTGGATCGTGAGACACGACGGCGAGAAGACCGGCGTGGAGCCGCTCGGCGGGGAACTCGGGCGTGGGGGCTGCGATGCTCAGTGCGTGCTGCGGGATGGCCGTCGTGCCGTGTGTGGCGTCGGCCAGAATCCCGGCGGCCTCGCTGAACCCTGAACTGCGTCGCCCCGGCGATTGCCCCCAGCCTTCCCCTGTAAAGCGATGACGCGCAGCCCGACCTCGGGCAGATCGTGTCCTTGACCTGCCGCTGGTATCGGCGACGGTGAGCATGGGCACGGTGCAGGACCCCTTCAGTCCCCGAGCGCGACCCCAGGTTGCTGCTCCTGTCAGGAGATCTACCCGCGTCGGTGTTGCGTATCCCTGCCGTGCTCCGCCCCCGTCGGATGCCGTGAGGCGGGCCGCCGGGTGTTCCGGGCAGGCCTGCCTCAAGCAGGATGAACGTAGTCGATCGTCAGGAGCCGAGCGGCTGAGCTCAGCTCCAGTCCGCCGCAGACAGCCGACAGTCGCGCAGTTGCGAGATCTACTCTGTTCTGCGGCAGCCTTGGCGCCGGCGGGGAGAAGAGCAAGGGAGCGATCAAGGTGGCGGGATACGAGCAGGGTGACGAGCTGGCCGAGGTACAGCGTGCGCACTGGCAGACCACCTACAGCGCCCATCTCGGCATGGAGTGCCCACCGCGGGCCCCAGAAGATCGCGCAGGGCAAGCACCACACCCAGGCCCTGCTCTGCCTCGCCCGACGGCGGGCAGATGTCCTCTTCGCCATGCTCCGCGACGGCACCTTCTACGAAATGCGCCCGGCCAGCCCATGACCGCCGTCCCTGTCAGGCGCACCGCGGTGAGGAATCAGGGTCTGCCTCCAGAACAGCCAGCAGCTCCGCGAAGCGCTGGTCCTGCGAGGTCCCCGCGGCCAGCTCGCTCAGCGCATAAGCCGTGGTCTTGAAGCCGTCTCCGTGATGGAACTCCGCACCCCACGCACCAAGCCGCACGGAAGCCACCTCATCCAGGAGAAGGCGGTGGGTCCCCCATGGGTTGACCGCCACGATGCCGTCGGAGCCGACCTCAAGCCGGACCCTGAGAATCGCCCACCAGAAGAACAACGCAACGCCGACGGCCAGCCCCGTCCACAGTCCGGCCGACCGTGCCGTCTCCGCTGCCGGAGACGAAGCCCACCCGCCCCAGCCAATGACCGCCCTCACCCCTACGACAGCGGGAATCACATAGGCCGCCACGAGAGCCGGCCCCTCCACCCGCCACACCGACACCGAGTCCCCACCCTGGTCATCCATGCCCGCATTGTGAGCCACACAGCTTGACCAAACACATAGGGGCCGCCGCAATGATCACACGACGTCCGGTCTTCGCCGCGTCTACGCGAAGGTCGCAGGTCCCGCGCTGGAGAAGGCGGACACCACGGAACATCGCAAGCGCCTGGTGGCGGGCCTGTCCGGCGAGATCGTCGAGATCGGCGCCGGCAACGGCCTGAACCTCCCTCACTATCCGCCCGAAGTGAAACGCCTCGTGTCCGTGGAACCGGAACCCGGATTGCGCGCACTGGCCGAGCGCGCCGCCCGCAGCGCACCGGCGCACTGCACGTGGCCCTCACCACCGCCGAGGCCCACGGGTAGCTGGCCTCCGCCACCGCCGCCGACGTACTGGCCCCGCTCGCCTATGGCGTGAACCTGCGCTCTCGCGCCGGAGCCGATGCGCACACCCTGGAGAAGGCGGTGTCCGCGACCCTCGCGTCAATCGGCCGGCAACCAACCGTCTGACCCGGCAGGGGCGGCATCGGTCCTGCTGCCGCCGGGCCGTCCCGCCCTCCGGAGTGTTTCAGCGGCGGCGGTAGGGTCCGGACCTGAGCCGGGCCGTGTCCATACGGACGGCTTCCGTCGGCAGCCGGGTGCAGGCTTACAAGAAGGTCCGCACCTCCATTGGCAAGGACCTGCGCGACCTCGAGCGCAAGCTGCTGGAGCCACCGTCATGACCGCCGGTCCACACCGCGGCGGTCCAAGCACTTTAGGGAGCGAGGTCTGTCATGGCATTCGACGAAGGACTGGCTGAACGAATCCGCGATCGCCTGAGCACGGATCCGGCGATCACCGAGAAGCACATGTTCGGCGGCCTGGCATTCCTCCATCAGGGCAACATGGCCGTAGGCGTCATCGGGGACGAACTCATGGTCCGCGTCGGACCCGACGGCACCGACATCGCGCTGGCCCGGCCCGGTGCGCGCGTCTTCGACTTCACCGGCCGCCCGATGCGCGGCTGGGTCGTCGTCGCCGCATCCGTACTCGCCGAGGACACCGAGCTCGACGCCTGGATCGACGAAGGCCACACCTTCGCGGCCGGCCTGCCGCCCAAGTAGGCCGACCGCGAGGGTTCCGGGGACGCTGTCCCGATGCCAACGGCAGAGTTCGCGGTGTCAGGTGAGGGGCTGCTGGACGGCCGGGGTGTCCTCGGCCGTACGGGAATCACCCCGGCGGGCCTTGGCCAGCCGGTGGAGTGCCAGGGCGGTCAGGAGCAGCAGGGCGAGTACGGCGGCGATCACGGGGACGCCGATGCGGTCCAGGCTCTCCGCGATCCAACGCTGGACGCTGCCTGCGGCGTCGATCACGGGGTCGGTGATCTCGCCGCCGCGGAGCACCCGGATCTCGTACCAGCCGTAGTACGCCACGTACGCGCCGACCAGGAGCAGCAGGCCGCCGCCGAGGCGGGAGGCGACCGCGCCGAGGCGGCGGAGGTGGCCCACTTTGGTGGTGCGGGTCAGTGCCACGGACAGGGCGGCGGCGCCGACGATCACGCCCATGCCGGCCGCGTACGCGCCGAACAGCACCACCCCTTCGAGCGTCGATCCGCTGCGGAACGCGGAGACCACGATGGCGAGGAACGGGGCGATGGTGCAGCCCAGCGAGGCGATCGCGTACGCGGCGCCGAACAGCGCCATCGAGGGCAGGGAGCGGGTGACGGCGGGGGCGCGGCGGAGCTTGGGCAGTAGCGCGGGCAGCGCGCGGCCGGCCAGCAGCCAGCCGCCGACGGCAGCCAGCAGCAGCCCGAAGGCGACGGTGAACCAGGGCAGATGCTGCTGCACCTGTCCCGCGACCGGTGCGACGGCCAGTCCGAAGAGGGCGAAGACGGCTGCGAATCCGGTCGTCATGGCGGCAGTTGCGGCCAGGGCGCGGCCGACGGCTGCGGCCCGGGTGGGCGAGTCGTCGCCCAGAACGAGCAGTGAGAGGTAGGCGGGCAGCAGGGCGAAGCCGCACGGGTTCACCGCGGCGAGCATCCCGGCGGACAGGGCGAGGGCGAGCGGAAGGTCGGACATGGGCCGGTCAGCCGACGAGCTTGCTGACCTTGTCGGCAAGCCCCTTACCGGCGGGCAGGTTTCCGGTGAAGACGGTCTTGCCGTCCTTGTCGAGCAGGACGTAGATGCTCTGCTCGGTGATCTCGAACTTCTTCCAGATGTCCCCGGGTTCGTCGGACAGGTTCGGGAAGCCGCCGACGTTCGTGGAGGCGACGAAGTCCTTCATGGCCGTCGGCTTGTCCAGCCCGGCCACCCCGACGACGTTGGCCTTCCCCGCGAATTCCTTGGCGACCTTCGCGGTCTCCGGCCCCTGGGCCTTGCACTTGGGGCACCACGGGGCCCAGAACCACAGCACGGTGGGCTTGCCCGCCAGCGACGCGCCGTCGAACTGCTTCCCGTCGATGGTCGTGCCGGTGAACCGCAGCGCCTCGGGGACCCCCGCCGCAGTGGCGGAACCGCTGTCCGCCGTGGCGGGGGCGCTGGCTGTCGTGGAGCTGTCCGTTCCTGCGGCATCGCTGGCGGTGGCGCCGTTCTCTGAGCCGCAGCCGGTCAGGGTGAGCGTGGCTGCGGCCAGGAGGGCCGGGAGGAACGAGCGGGCACGCATGTGGACTCCTGGTGTTCGGGATCGGCTCTGAATGTAGATCGCCGACCCGGCGGAGGGGACGGCCGGATCCTTACGGTTCGGTGACGTCAGCCGGCCTGGTCCTTGAGCCGCTCGGGGTCCAGGACGGTGATGCGGCCCCGGGCGAGGTGAATCAGACCTTGGCCGGCGTAGTCGCGCAGGACCTTGGTGCAGGTCTCGCGGGAGGTGCCGGCGAGGGCCGCGATCTGCTGATGGGTCAGGGCGACCTGCGGGGCGCGGGCGCCGAGCAGCCGGGGCCGGGTCTCGGCGGCGAGGGTCAGCAGGGTGGTGGCGATCCGTTGCGGTACGGACTTGAAGACGCTGTCGGACAGGCGCTGTTCGAGGTCGGTGAGGCGGCGGCCGAGGATCTCGGTGATGCGGGCGGAGATCCGGGCGTCGGCGAGCAGGAAGCGGTGGACGTCGGCGCGGCTCATGACGCATACGGTGACGTCGTCAAGGGCTTCGGCGAAGTTGTCGTACATGCGCTGACCGAGGAGCACCATCTCGCCGAAGATGGTGCCAGGAGTGATGATGGCGCAGGTCAGGGCGCGGCCGTCGGCGGAGACGCGGAAGATGCGGACTCTGCCCTTCTTCAGGATGAACAGCACCTCGGACGGCTGTGAGGGGGAGTAGAGCAGTTCACCCGCGCTGTAGGTCTTCATCGGGGCCGCGGCGGCGATGGCGTCCATTTCCCGCTCGCTGAGGTCGCGGAAGATGTCGACCTCGGACATGCACCACGTCCTCTCGGCGTCCTCACGGGCGTGGGTCATGTGGTGTATCTCCTCGCGTCGTCCCGGTGCCCAGGGCGGGGGCGCGGCCCCCCACGGCGGGCTGGCCAGCGCACCCGTGCTGTCGGCGAGACAGTAGCCGTCCCGGGTGCTGCGATGCTGCGCAGCACCCCGGAGCGGTGCGCCGGGGCCGGGTGTTGACGCCGGGGGTATGCGGGTCATCCTCCGGACCGGCTCGTCCGGTTGCCGCCCATCTGGGCTATGGCGGCGAAGGCCCCTCCGGCGAGGAGCCCGAACACCAGGTGGGCGCCGAGGCTGGAGCTGGTGACGTCGTTCCATCCGAAGACGGGCATGCCCATGTTGGCGGGCATGATCCACAGCGCGCCGATGAACCACCAGGCGGCGCCGTAGACCAGGCCGAGAACGACGGCGGGCGCGAGGCGCTGGGCGAACTGGCCGAGCAGGGCGCCGAAGGTGATGCCTGCGAAGAGTGCGATGGACAGGTGGATCAGCCAGCCCGCCAAGGCGTTGGTCGAGCCGAGGAGGCCGGCGACCATCGTGATCATCGCAGTGTCCGGCATCGGTGTGGACACCGACATCCAGATGCCCATGCCGATGCCGCCGATCAGACCGGCCGCGGCACCCCAGGCGGCGTGGACCGGGATGGCGGCGGTCCTGGGGGATACCTGCACTGTGCTGGCCATGGTGAGCGTCCTCTCGATAATGCGGCTGTCTCGTTTCTCCGCCGCTGACGCTAGGACCAGTGGCGGGGGCAGGTATGTGAGCGCGCTTACCTACCGGGTGGTAGTCCCGATCGGCTGCTACTGGCCCTTTGCTGCGATGAGCAGGGCGTATCCCAGAGCGCCATCGGCAGCGGCTGTGCGGGCTGCGCCGAGCACGTCCTCGGCGGCGTCGAGATCGACGCCGGCGGCGGTGAGTCTGTCCGGGGCTGTCATACGCAGCAGGCTCAGACGGGCCTCGATCTGGTCGATCATGCGCAGCATCGCCTGGTCGTGGCGTTCCGTCGTGACGGTGCGCAGGCCGGCACCGGACAGGATGCGCGCGTACTCCTGGAGCGGCTGGGCGTCGGCGACGCAGGCGATCCGGGCACCCAGGGTGGTGAGTTCGAGCGGAAGCCGGTCGGGGCGGGCGGTGACATCAGTGATGCCGAGCCGGCCGCCCGGGCGCAGGACGCGGGCGAACTCCGCGGCGGCCTTCGCCTTGTCGGGGAAGGTGCACAGCGCGCACTCGCACACCACCGCATCGAAGACGCCGTCCGGGTACGGCAGTCGTTCGGCGTCTCCGGTCGTGAAGCGCGCTCGTGCGGTCAGCCCCGCGGCCTGGGCGGCTCCTTGCGCGAGGGCGGTGTTGGCGGCGGAGTAGTCCACGCCGTCGACCCGCGCCTGGTATCTGTCGGCGAGGAGCAGGGCGGTGGTGCCCCGGCCGGAGGCGACATCGAGCACCCGCTCACCCGGGCCGAGGGTGAGGGCGTCGGCGAGGCGGCGGGTCAGAGCGGTGCCGCCGGGGTGGTAGGAGTCGCCCAGCAGCAGGGCGACGACGTCGGAGGAGTACGCGGCGGCACAGCACGCCTTCATCTCCTCACCGGCGGGCGGCTGTGTCATGGGGTGGGCTCCTGTCCAGTCGCGGCCCGTGCGGTCTTGGATCCGTACGGAGTCGTGGCGAGGCGGTCGGCGAGGGGCAGGGCGTTGGGGACGACCTGGTCGACCGGGACGCCGGACATCTGGGCACGGACCTGTTCGCGGTAGCCGACGGAGTTGTACGCGCAGAACGGGATGAGCCGCCCGTCAGGGGTGATCTCCTCGACGCAGCACTTCATCAGCTGCTTGACGTTGAGCGTGTAGGGGTCCTGGAAGTCCTGGACGACGATCATGAACGCCTTGTCATTGAGGTCCTTCACCGCCTGCGGGAGGTCGATGCCGCAGGCTCCCCCGTAGCCTTCGGCACGGGAGGTACCCCCAGCGCAGTCCAGGGCCTCGGCGGTGGCGCGCAGGTTCTCTTCGGTCGTCTCCGTGCCCATGAAGGCGGAGGCGGACCAGAGTTTCTCCAGGGCCTCGCGGATGCCGGCGTCGGGCATGACGCGGTTGGTGATGTAGTCGAGGTAGTCCTCGACCTGCAGCAGACGTGGGATGGGCACGACGGTTCGGTTGCCTGTCTCGCCGTCGACCAGGAGGTAGGTGATGGAGCGGCAGGTGGGGAAGCAGCAGGGGACGGGGAAGAAGTCGCCCTTCTGGAACCATTGCGGGCGCTGGGCGTTGATGAGCCGGATGACGTCGGGGTTGGTGAGCCGGTTCAGCGGGTCGAACTCCACATGGCGCCCGGAGTGGGTGACGGGCTGGAAGGCCACGGAGCGCACGGCGGGGTGGTCGATGCCGAACTCGATGATGTCGCCGAGTTCGTGCTCGTTCAGGCCGCGCTCGACGGCGGCGACGAGGGTGACGGTCAGCCCGGCTTTGGCGCAGTTGTCCAGGGCCCGTTGCTTGAACGTACGCAGGTCCCGGCCCCGGATCTCGCGGTGGGTGCGCTCGTCGAAGCCGTCGAACTGGAGATAGATGTTCACCGACCTGCCCGGCACCTGGTTGCGCTTGCCGAGTTCGGCGACGAACCGCTGGTCCGAGGCGAGTCGGATGCCGTTGGTGTTGAGATTGACGTTCTTGATGGGGCGCTGCTGGGCGAGGTCGATGAAGTCGAGGATGTGCTTGTGGATGGTGGGCTCGCCGCCGGAGAACATCACCACTTCCGCCTCGCCCTCGGACGCGACGAACGCGTCCAGCATCTGCTCGCACTGGGCGTGGGTGATGGAGTAGCCGTCGGGTTGGTGGCCGGAGTCGGCGAAGCAGATCGGGCAGTCCAGGTTGCAGCCGGTGTTGACCTCGATGATCCCCAGGCAGGCGTGCTGCTTGTGCTCCGGACACAGCCCGCAGTCGCTCGGACAGCCGTCCTTCACCTCGGTCTGGAAGACTAACGGAATCGTGCCCGGCTTGTTGAACCGCGCCGACGACACGTACTCCTGGGCATCGCCGTAGACAAGAGCCTCGAACTCACCGTGCTCGCGGCAGCGTTTCCGTAGGAACACCTTGTTCTCGCGAATGTTGACCTGTGCGTCGACGGGCGTCTTGCACATCGGGCAGATCGACTTGGTGAACTCCACGAACACCTCGTCCCTGTCCCGTTTCCGTGGCGCGCCTTCATTCCCCACCGCGCCGGGTGCCTGTGCTGTCTCGTCCACCGTCATCGCCTCTCCGATTCCGTGACATCGCATGAGCTGTTTCCACCAGAGGCGTCGCCCTCCGAGGCAGGAATGGTCCGGCGCGTGCAGTGCGCAGCAGCAGCGCGGCATACAGGAGGGTCAGCCCGTCCTGGACCAGCACGAACCACCTTCCCCTGGCGAACGCCTGCACAGCGAGCGTGCTCCAGATGAGTGACACGCCCGTGTGCACCCATACAGGGGTGATCGCCTTCGAGCGCGGGCGGGCCAGGAACCACACCCGGCACACCAGCTCGCCCATGATCCACACCACGCACCGGCGCGGCCGCGACTGTGTTCTTACCGGCCCGTATGCGGCGAGGATGCCCGGCATCTCCCCGAACGAGGCGAGCTGGCCGACAGCCATCACCGTGTACACCGCCCAGCACCAATCGCAGCACCATGGCCAGGACGCTACGCCCGGAACGAGCCGAGAACTGTAAGGCCGCTCACCGAACAGGCACCGCCCGTAAAGGAGGCTCGAACCGTCGGCTGTGTTGCGTGACGACGCAGGTCAGCAAACAGCCCTGCGCCTGACCACGCGTAAACTACACGCGTACCCGCGGGGAGGCGTCATGCGCCACATAATGCGAATCGGACCATTCCATATCGGATTCGGTCGCCGTCCGGTGCCCCCGATAGACGGCTCGCTGAGCCGCGAGCGTTTCGCTATCGACATCGCAGAGGGCTTGATGGGCGTCGGGGTCCCGTTCAGGCGCGGCTGCAGCGCCCTCGGGTTCCGCGTGGTGGTCACCGACACGGAAACCGGGCGCCGCCAGTACGTCTCCGAGAACTACACCCACGACCTCGCGTACGCCGACGGCGAGAAATATGTCAGCAAACTGATCGCCGGCACGAAGCGAGTGAAGTAGAGCCATTACTCGGCACGGCCGGGCGCGGCCCCGAGCAGAGGCAGCGCGAGCAGCCTCGGACCGTCCTGCCTCGGACGCGCACGGTCCACGACCCAACGTCCGGCCACCAGTTGCCCCCAGCGTTGCCCAAGCGCCCACACGTCGGTACCCAGCTCCCCCTCGTACTCCAGCCGCGTGCCCGACTCGTACTCGCTGAGCCGGAACGACTCGACGACGGCGGGCACCGGTCCGCGGACGAGGCGGAAGTCGATCCGGCCGGGACGGGTGAACCGCACCGACTCCACCGTCGTCGCCGTCAGCCACCCACCCGCCACCGGGGTGAAGTGGGCGGCGAGGACCATGTCACTGCCGCGCTCCAGCACCCGCACTTCTCCCGCATCGCTCGGGTGGTCCGACCGAGATACGGCTGGTCGATCACATCGAAAACCACCTCCCGCTGCGCCGCGATGTCGACAGTCTGCGGGCCACAACGGGCGGATCCGCCGGCCGACACCCACGTCCAGCGGCATCGCCCCGGTGACCAGCCCCAGATACCCGGCAACCGCGCCACCGCCCGTAACCGCCACGACCGCCAGCCGACTGATCCACGCCAGGTCTGGCCCTCTCTCCCTTTGCGCCATCCGCACAACGACGCTGCGGCCCACCCCCTCACGGATCGGTGAGCGCGCTCACCTTCAGGCAACGCCTCGGCCGCCTACCGTGAGCGCAACGCACTGACCGTGGAAGAAAGAGCTGGCCGACGTGTCCGTATCCGATCTCGCCGACAGCCGTGCCGCCACCGACGCTCTGCTGGGGATGCTCAGACAGGGCCATTGGACCCCGCACGCCGTCGCCCGGTTCATTTGGCGGGCCGCGGACCGGTCACTGCGGCAGGCAACCCGCCGCCCCCGGGCGCTGGTACAGCTCACCGTGCTGCACGGCCTGATGCTCGCTGTCTCCCGTGACCGACGGCCGGGAAGGCGATGGGTGGCAACCAGCTGGACCCTCAGCGTCCTGCACATGGGTCTGCTGGAGCACCGTGAGCGGCTAGCGGCCGCCGACGCACTCACCTTGATCCGCGCGAACCTCCCGGCCCTGCCCGGGAGCGCGAGCCGATGGTCCGGGGTACTGGCAATCGCCCTGGACCTGGCCGACGGCCGACTGGCCCGGAGGCAGGGCACCGTGTCCCCCTTCGGCGACTACGCCGACACCTTCGCCGACGCCGCCTACTGGACCTGGCTCACCCTGCGCCACGAACCCAGCCGCACGGTACGGGCAGCGGCGATCACCGCATGGGCGCTGCCTGTCGTCACGGTCACCGCCATCGGTATCCGCCGCGGCACCATGCCTGAGCGGCCCCGTCCCACGCTGTTGCGCCCGGCCGCCGCGATGCAGTGTGTCGTCGCACTGCGCCACCTGGTGCGCTGAGATGCCCCCCACCTCAGCGAAGCCCACGGATACGCGAAGTCACAGTTTCGCTCGGCGCGCAGCTCGGCCGCCGAGCCTGAGGAAGTCCCGCTCGGCGTCCGTCGGCGCCAAGGAGGCGGCGCGCTTGTAGGCGGCCGCGGCCTCGCTGTTCCGGCCCAGTCGTTGAAGCAGATCAGCTCGCGTGGCGTGGAACGGGTGGTAGTTGTCCAGGTCCAGCTCGTCCACCAGGGCCAGCGCGGCGGCGGGGCCGTGCACCTCGCCGACGGCGATGGCGTGGTTGAGGGCCACGACGGGCGTGGGGGCGATGGCGAGCAACTGGTCGTACAGGGCGAGGATCTGTGACCAGTCGGTCTGCTCGAATGTCGCGGCGTCCGCATGTACGGCGTTGATGGCGGCCTGGAGCTGAGACGGACCGGGGTGGTCGCGGCGAAGGCACCGGCGGACGATCGCCTGGCCCTCCTCGATCAGGGCCCGATCCCATCGGCTGCGGTCCTGCTCGCCGAGCAGCACCAGGGAGCCGTCTGCCCGCATGCGCGAGGCGCGACGGGATTCGGTCAGGAGCAACAGCGCCAGCAGGCCGTCCACCTCCGGCTCGTCGGGCATGAGCGTCGCCAGGATCCGTGCCAGCCGGATCGCCTCCGAGCACAGACCCCGTTCGGCCGTGCCCGTCAGCCCCGCGTTGTAGACGAGGTAGACCACGGCCAGCACAGGGGGAAGGCGATCGGGCAGCTCGTGATCCTCCGGCACGCGGTAGGGGATCCGGGCGGCCTTGATCTTGTGCTTGGCACGCACCAGACGCTGCGCCATCGTCGCTTCGGCCACCAGGAAGGATCGCGCGACCTCCACGGTCGACAGGCCGCCGAGCAGTCGAAGGGTGAGAGCCACCTGCGCTTCCGTGGAGAGTGCCGGGTGGCAGCAGGTGAAGATGAGGCGAAGCCGGTCGTCCCGCACGGGCCCTGCCTCCTCGGACATGCCGCAACCGTCATAGCCGGGCGAGACCGCCGCTGCCTCGCCGAGCAGTTCCCTTTCACGCGACTCGTGGCGCAGCCGGTCGATGGCACGCCTGCGGGCGGTCGTGGTGATCCAGCCGCCCGGGTTGGGCGGCAGGCCGCGGTCCGGCCAGATGCGCAGGGCGACGGCGAACGCCTCCTGCACCGCATCCTCGGCGACGTCGATATCGCCGAAGACGCGGATCAGAGCAGCGACCGATCGGCCGGATTCCTCGCGGAAGATCCGGCCGACCGCGGCCTCGTCGATGACCGGCAAGGTCAGTCTCCCGGCTACGCAGCGAAGCCCGCGAAGGGACGGACACTGAAGTCAGCAGCGCTCAGGGTGGTGACGTCGGCCGGTCGGGTCTGGCGTCACAGCCCCGCCCGACATCCTCGAAACACCGAGTCCCGAAGCTCACCGCTGCGGACTGTCTGTGGACAGGAATGCCGGGCATCGGCCAGGTCGGTTTGCGACATGGCGAAGGCCCCCGGACAGATCCAGGGGCCTCACGTAACAGATCCTCGATACGGCGATTGGCGACCTCCTGGCGGCCGTCGAGGCACTTGGCGTACCAACTGAGCAACACCTCAACGCTGTTGCCCGCGCGCTCCGCAACCTCGGTCGGGTCCACGCCTGCGTTGAGCCACGTGGAGAGCGCGGAGTGCCGCAGGTCGTACGGACGCTTGGCCAGCGGCGAAGCCACCACGGCCGGCGAGAGAGCCAACGTCCGGGCTTCCTGCCAGGCCCGGTAGTACGTGGATGAGGCGACCACTCCCCCGCCTTCGCTGAAGAACAGCCGTCCATCAGCGGCCGTGCCGAAGGTCTCCAGGTGTTCGCGAAGCAGCAACACGAGCTGAGGCGGAAACGGGACGCGCCGTACGTCCTCGGCCGGACGGTTCTTCAGCCCGCGGTCGTCGTGACTCTCCCCGGAGTCGGTCCACCGCTTGCCGACGCTGGGACGGGTGCGGTGCAGGAGGACGGACCCCCACCCCGAATCCTGCAACGTGAGATCGGCTTCGGTCAGCCCCACCGCCTCAGCAGGGCGGAAACCTCCGAAGTACATGCAGGCAAAAAGGCCGACCAGACGTCGACCACGGGCCCGCCGGAAGCCGCCGACGTACGAGACGGCGTGCAGCAAAGATCGAGCCTGTTGAGGGTTTGCAACGACGCGCGGATCTACCTCGCTGGACACCTTGGGCTTCTGCCAGCGCACCGTGGAGAGGGGATTCTCTTGAAATTCCCCAAGATCGACGGCGTAATGCATGGCATTGACCAGGGTTCGGCGCTTACGTCGCACCGTTTCAGCAGCGGCAGCCGCTCCGTCCAACCGGAGTTTGAGAGAGTCCAGGACGGCGCGACCGGTCAACAGATGGTGCAGGTCGGTCTTGTGCGTTGCTCTTGGCGTACGGGTACAGCCAGGGCGGAGACCAGCAGTGCTCCGCACTGACTACGGTGTGAAGACCTGCTCCAGGCGGTGGATAGCGCCGTCCTCGCCGGTCTCATATCTGAACACCAGGCCGGAGTCGGGGTGCGCATTGATCCAGTCGATCAGCTCCTGCACGCCGATCCGCTGGTTCTCACTGCTGTCGGTGACGGGGTTGGTGGCGGTGACATACGCGGCCTGGTCGAGAGCCCAGCGGCTGTGCTCGCCTGTGACGACGAAGGGCGCGCCGTCAGTGTCCTTCCCCGGGCATCCCCAGGCACCGTGCTCAATGACCAGGTTCACCTTCCCGGTGCTGCCGTCGAGTTCCTCAACTCGGTAGACGGCGATCTCGTCGGGGTCGACCTGGTCCGGGCTCGGCGGCTCGCTGGCACAGTCAGCGGCGGGTGCGCTGGTCGCGGCTGATCCGGTGTGCTTGGCGTCGGGCTTGCCAGCGGGCGTGCCGCTACCGCCCGCGCCGGGCGACGAGGGGGCCGTGGCGGCCACGCTCGGCATCGCGTCGGGCTCCCCGGCAGTCGTGCTTGGCGACGGAGTGGCCTTAGCTCCCGCGCTCGGCGCCGCGTCCGCCCCGGCGGCAGACCCGTCCTCCCTGCACCCGGTGAGTACAGCGGTCAGCGCGACGGCCGCGAGCGCGAGGACAACGGGTCTGAGGCGATTGGCATTCATGTGGACGTCCCCCTGTTCACAGGCGGCCCAATCGGCCGCTCCCCGAAGCGGGACCGTAGCAACGGCCTCGTCGCACCGCAGCACTGGAACTCCTGGTGTCACAGAGCCGGGACAAGGCCGTCACGGGGCACGGACGGTGTGACGTGATGGCTCCAGACGCGACGAAGTGGAGACCCGTCATCAGTCTGCGGTCTGTTCGTGGACGCGAAGAAGCAAGAGGATCACCATTCAGGCCTGTGACCAGCGCGAACGCCTGGGACTCAAGGGGCCTCCGGAGCCGTGTGCGCGGGTTCGAATCCTGCCGGGGGCACTCGCCAGTCAGTCAGCAAGAATCAAGCTCTGACCAGGGCGGATGCCGACATGAGAGAGCGGGAGTCAGTCTCACTGACTCCCGCTCTTTCTCGTTGCCTCTCACTGTTCGCGACACACGTCCGACACACCACCCGTCGCCCGGATCAGGGCGCCTCCACGTACCACCGTGACGGTGGCGGAGGACCCGCTACCGATCACAGGCCCGCGCTCTTAAGGGACGGCCGGAGATGCGGGCCGATGGCTCTGAATGCTCATTGCCCGCTGCGGAACTTGTCGAGCTCCTTCGCAAAGGCCTTCGTCTCCGCGATCAGCCGGTCGCGTGCGTTCTCCTGCGTCTTGCCGCCCTGGTCCTTGAATGCCCCGCTGAAATGTGGCTTGAGTTGGGTCCACCAGCCGAAGTCCAGCATCGCCCATGCCTGCGGACACAACGGGGCGCGGGTTTTCGGCAGGTAACCGGCACCGACCAGGGGCCCGCGGAACCTCTTCGGGTCGCTCCCCTCGAGGTAGCAAAGGAAGTTGAAGACCCGTTGCTGGGTGACGGGGTGATCGCTCGAGAGCCCCTCCAGCGTCAGCTTGCCCTCCTCGCGGGCGATCTCGTCGAAAAGGATTGCGGCTGCCAGCGACGGCTCCGGTCCAACCTCGTTGACGGTGTAGAACGACGCGAACCCGTCGGCGGCGTCCTCCTCGAGGCCGAGGTTCGGAAGCAGAAGCTGACGCTGCAGAGCATGGCCCATCTCGTGGCCCATGATGAACTGGGTCGACAGCGCGGTCAGGTCGTCGGCGTTGAACCCGGCCTCGGGGAACAGGGCGGGACGCTTGACGGTCTTGACCACCTTGCTGAGGACCCCTTCGATCTGAGTCAGGAACGGTGGGGGCACAAAGATCGTCCTGCCGTCGGGCTGGGTGACCGCATCCGTAACCCCCGGTGGGACCTTGTCGGTGACTTTCACCACCAGGTCATGCGGGAGGGCGACCGACTTGTTCACCCAGTCGGCGACCTGCTCGAGCACGCGGGACTTCCGGATCACCTCTACGGCCTGCCGGTCCTTAGGCTTGATCGCGTTGTCCTGGTAGACGACCGTGACCTTGCCGTTCGCGTCAGCCTTGTTGCCGTCACCGCCACACGAGGCGACTGCGAAGCCGGCGACGAGCAGCGCCCCCGCGAAAGCAGTCCTGGACATGGCCGAGTACCCACCACTGCTCAGCACCCTAGTCAGCTCTTTCCTTGGTCAGGGCGTTGGGGCGGGCGGTCGCACTTTCGTGGTCTCCGGAGCCACTTCCCGATGCCGGAGGAGGGACTCGAACGTAACGAGCCGAGAACGGCGAGCGGTATCGCAGGTTCGATCGTGCCGACGGCCGGATGCCGGAGGCAGGACTCGAACCTGACACGCGGATTATGATCGACGGACCCTGCGTCCGCAATGATCCGTTTGCGGCGGTTTTCGTCCCGTGTGCGCTGGCCACCCACGCTCGATGCCACACGTCAGCGGGTCCGCTTCGTGCCGTACGCGACGGAGCTTGCCCAGAGCTGCCACAGCGTCAGGACAGGGACTGTGTCGAGTCTCAGGTGATGGTTGACGATTCCCCGTCGGGTGATGCTTGACGTCTGTCCTTCACGCACCGGGCGCGCCGACAGGCCGTTCGCGGAACTTCGAGGGGCCGGGAGGCGTTGGCACGACGCCGGGCGGAAAGCGCGCGGACGACCGGAACGACACGGGTAGAAGCCGAGGTGGCACGAGTGGCGATGTGGGATCGGATCAAGGACCAGGCGAAGAATCTGCAGCAGCAGTCGCCGGGGACGCGGGGCTCTGGCGGACACGGGCGGCCGGGTGCGGGGTCCGCTGGCGGATCGCGGGCTCAGCTGGTGAACACGCTCAAGTCCCAGCTCACCTCCCTCAAGGCGGAGCTGAAGAGTGGCGCCTACCGGGACGCCAGCATGGCGATGTGCGCCCTGGTCGCGGCCGCCGACGGGCATGTCGACCCCGCCGAGCGGCAGCATGTGGAGTCGCTGATCCTGAACAACGACGTCCTGCAGAACTTCCCCTCCGACCAGCTGCGGCAGCGGTTCAACAAGCACGTCGACCAGCTGGCGTTCAACTTCCAGCAGGGCAAGGCGGAGGCCATGCAGGAAATCGCCAAGGCGGCGAAGAAGCCGACGGAGGCCAGGGCGGTCGTGCAGACCGGCTTCGTCGTCGCCGGTGCGGACGGATTCGTCGCGTCGGCCGAAGAGCAGGTCCTGCGAGAGGCATGCTCTGTGCTCGGCCTGTCCCCGCAGGAGTTCGGCATCTGACCATCTGCCCACCGCACCGCCTGTCGCCGTCGGCCGGCGGAGTCCAGGAGTGCGCCGACTGCCTTGAGACCCCATACCGGGCTGCGACCTGAGTGACCGGACCTCCTGCGGCCACCTCCCTGACCGCGTGCTACCGCTGCTCGGTGATCACGCACGACCCCAAACCGGGCAGGACACCGGCCAGAGCCACTCCACCGACCTCACGTGCTCAGCCTGCGGTACGGCGGCGGGCTGTATGCGCTTCGATCAGCCGAACGGCCATCTCATGCCCGGACTGGAACGCGAGGTGGTACGGGGTGAGTCCATCCCTTGAGGGCTGCTGCGGGTCCGCCCCATATGCAAGCAGGACAGCAGTACCCGCAGCTTCCAACGGTTGACCGGTCTGGGCAGAACCATCCGCCTCACCGTCGATGGCCCTGAGCAGGGGAGTCCAGCCGCTGTAGCTGTCGAACTCATTCGGGTCGTGGCCGACGTCCAGGAGGCGAGTCAGCTCCGCGAGGTCGTCAGTCTCCACTGCGAGATGGACGGGTGACATTTCGTATCGGTCTACGAGTTCGGTCATGCCGTCGATCCAAGCAGGATGCACGAGCGCGGGCGCCGCACTTTTAGCCCGTGCCCCCCACGTGCCCGCCAAGCCGGGAAACAACGGGAAACAACGGTCGTACGCGGGGCTCTGAGATGGCAAATCGTCCGGCCCCGACCAGCGGCAAGATCGGGCGTAAGCGGTCCGCTGTGCCGGCACAGTGAGGGGTCAGTGACAGCGTGACGCATCTCAGCTACGACCGACGAGACTCCGCTGAGCGTGGACGAACTGCGCTCGCGCTTCAACTACTGCGGAAGTCTGGCTGGATTGTGAGGAGCGTTCGAGCCGAATTGTCGTTCACCGCAATCCTGCATGCGCCTCCGGCGGCGGATGTGACCCCCGGCCCACTTCACTGGCCCACCCTTCCGTCGATGCACTCGCGCAACAGATCGGCGTGCCCGCAGTGACGGGCATACTCCTCGATCCTGTGCACCATCAGCTCCCGGACTGCGATCCCGTCCTTCCCCAGACGCTCGCTCAGATCCGGGTGCTCGGCCAGCGCGGCGTCGGTCGCGGCCTGCTCGCGCGCCAGAGCGGAGTACGCAGCGTCGACCTCGGCCTGCTCGGCGACAGCTCCGTCGAAGTCCGCGTCACTCTCGCCGTACAGCTTCGGCAGCGGATCACCGTCGCTGATCCAGTTGCGCCAGTCCCGTTCCACCTCGGCGAGGTGCCGAATCAGGCCGAGCAGCGACATCGTCGACGGCGAAACCGACCGACGGGCCAGTTGCTCCGCGTCCAGGCCCTCGCACTTCATCCGCAGGGTCATGCGGTAGTTCGTCAGGAAGTCCTGCAGCGTCGCAAGCTCGCCGTCCGGAGTGACTCCTTCGCTGTTGCGGGGGTCGTCGTCCGGGTCAGCCCACATGTCGGGGTAGATGCTTGCCCGGCTCCATCGTGCGGGTTGGTCACTCATGCGTTCCATGTTCGTCCGTGAGGGCCCAAGCTCGCTAGTCAGTTTCTTGGTCCAGACGAACGGGTGTGCGCGGTCGTTCCAGCCGTCGATGAACGCGCGGATCTTGGAGCTGAGGTCGCGGACGGACCGGAAGGTGCCGCGGTGGATGGCTTGACGCACGATCAGGGAGAACCAGACCTCGATCAGGTTCATCCACGACGCGTGGGTCGGTGTGAAGTGCACGACGACCCGCGGGTTGTCGCCCAGCCACTTCTTCACGTTCGGGTGCTTGTGGGCGGGCGCAGTTGTCCATCACCCGGTGCAGACCGCCTTCGGGGTAGGCGCGGGTGACCTGCTTGAGGAAGGCGAGGAACTCTTGGTGCCGGTGCCGGGGGCTTGCAGGCCCCGGTGACCTGGCCGGTGGCGATATCCAGAGCGCGCGAACAGGGTCGAGGTGCCGTGCCGGACGTAGTTGTGGGTGCGGCGCTCGGCCGGCCCGGGCTGCAGCGGCAGGATCGGCGGGGTCCGGTCCAACGCCTGGATCTGGGACTTCTCATCCACGCACAGCACGATCGCGTTCTCCGCTGGGTTCAGGTAGCGCGCCCGACCACGTCGGTGACCTTCCCGACCAGCTCCGGGTCGGCGGAGAACCGGAAGCTCTCGGCCCGCCACGGCTGGACCGGTACTCCCGCCACGCCTTGGCCACGGTCGCATCCGAGATGCCCACTCGACCGGGTCAACCGGGACAGCTCCCCCGATCTCCCTCACGCAGGATCAATGCCGGGGCCGCCGCGTGCCCTTGGTCTCGCGGGCCGTTGATTCCTTTCTACCCCAGTCCAGTGCCCAGTTCGGATTGACGGCGTACGGACGGCCAACCGACTCCAGCATCGGCACATCGGTGAAGGAGTCGCTGTACGCGTAGCAGCGCTCCAGGTCCACCCCCTCGGACTCGGCTGGCTCCCTGACACGGCCTCTGCCTTGGTGGGCCGTATGCGTAGTACTCCACTTCGCCCGTGAATCGGGAGTCCTCGCCGACCTCCGTACGAGTGGCGACGACCCGGTCGGCGCCGAGAAGCCGCCCGATCGGCTCGGATTTGCGGCCCGCGGTGTGGTGCTCCTCGGTAAGTGGGACGGCCTTGTCGTAGATGATCGGGTCGATGTGGTCGTGCAGGGTCTCGGCGACGATCTCCTCGGCCTGCTGGACGTTCGAGCCCTTGCAGGGCGCGGACAGGTAGGCCCGCATCCGCTCCATCTGGTCGTGGTCGGTACGCCCGCGAGGAAGACGAACCGTGCGTACGCCGTGCGCAGCACAGCTCTGCAGTTGACCAGGCCGCCTTGGTAGAACGACTTGCTGAAAGTCAGCGTGCTGGACTTCGTAATGACCGTCTTGTCCAGATCAAAGAAGGCGTCGATCTTCAAAGGAAAGCGGTTTTCCACGAGCCGAGCATAGGCGCCCACCATTCGGCGTAAGCTGGGGCGCGTGGGTTTGCCTGAGAAGGCTCTCGGGTACACCATGGAAGCCACCGGGTCACCCGGATGGCCTAGGCCGCATGAATGGAAAATGGCGGCCCCCTGCTGTAACAGGAGGCCGCCTGGAGTGGCTTATCGCAGATCCCAAGAAGGGAGAGCCTTCTCCATGTCCCATTCTACGGCGGATGGCCACGAAAGCCCATCCGAACCGTCGCAAGTCCAGCCACCTCGGCTAACTCGGCACCGGAATCTGCTGGTCAGCAGCGTGTTGGCAGTGGCCGGAGTTCTCTGTGCACTCGTGTTCGCGGGGGTTCTTGGTGCAGAACAGACGTCGGCCGCAGCTGCGATTGCAGGGGTTGGAACGGCGGCGGTATTGGCGATCTGTAATTGGCAGAGCCGTGGTGGCGATGCCGATCGAAATTGAGAATCGCTTCAGCGAAATTGACGCGTGTCGCTTTTGTGGGATGTAAGCGAGTTCCCGGATCGACGCCTATTGGTGTCGGTCCGGGGGCTTTGATTGCGTTCTCCCTGACTGCGACTTCCCTTGGTTCTGGGCCGTGTTTTAGATGATCAATTTTGCCCAGTTCTTTTCCGTGAACAGCCGGTCGCGCGCTTGGGATTCCCGAGCCCATCGCTCGATGATGAGACAGCCCCGTAGGCCGGGATCGGCAGTCCCGTCGACTACGACTTCCAGGTCAGCGTGGCGCAGTGGCCCAGAGGTGAGTCGGCACTGGGCCGGGCTTGACCAGCCTTGCGAGTTGGCCAACGGCGTCTTGAGGTGGGCCCACGCTAGTGCGACAGGTAGTAGACGTGCGGCCGGTCGCGGGCTGCGACTGGCCGCCTCATCCGCAGGCTGCGGTGGGCGCGCCTCGCCAAGATCCGCGAGACCCGTAAGGGCCGGAGACCTCCCGTTCCGTCGCATCCTCAGCGCACATGTCGACAGCCTCGAACGGCACTTGCTCTCGCCTGGCCCGTTCATCGGCTGACAGACCGCACCGGATGATTCCGCTGCGTTCGAAGCCGCGCTGGGTGGCCCGCTTGCGCCCCTTTTCGACCTTGGCGATTCGATCCTTGACTATGCCGTTGCTTGCGAGATCTTCCGATAGTTCCGTACTGCTGTCGATCAGTGCCCTGACGAGCTGTGGAACCTTCAGGCCGTTAACATCCTCAAGCTGGACCGACGCCAGTACTGCCTCTGCGAGGTCTGCATTGGCAAGATTCGCATTCCTCAGGTCTGCTCCCTTCAGGCTTGCTTTGCGGAGCACCGCGCCTTGCATCTGAGCACCCCTCATAACTGCGTCGCTGAGATCAGCACCGGCTAGATCCACTTGGTCCATCTGCGCCAGACAGAGGTCAGAGCCCTGCAGGTTGATACCGGCGAGGCGGGCCCGCTGCAGGTTGGCTCGTCGCAGGGAGGAGGCTGTTAGGTCGATGCTCTCGGTTCCTTCTGCATAGTCTCGTCGCGCTATCACCGTCAAGGCGGCTTGGACGTCCACGGTGATGTCCGGGGGTTCCATCCATGGGTCCTCTGGCTTCGCGGGCTCCCCCTTGTCCTTTTCCTCGGGGCGCGGCGGGTTGCGGATGAAGGCGGAGAGTACTTCGAGGACGGTTCGGCGGTCCTTAACGCTGTCTCGCATGATGCGTTCCAGTGAGTAAATGCCGCCCAGCCTCTGGGTGATGTTGTCGGAACTGAGGATCTTGATCGCTTCGACGTATCGATTTGTTACTTGGGCTTCGAGGGTCAACTCCGCTTGCTCTCGGTCCCTGGTTTGGGTGTGCCTGAACTGTTCCTGCGCGTGCTCGAACTGCTGTTGCGCCAGGCTGAACTGGTCTTGACTCTGGGCGAACTGCTTGCGAGCCAGGCGGTGGTTCTTGCCGGTGTAGTAGAGGCCGAGTGCTCCGATGGCGCCTGCGGCGAGGGCGACGAGCATGGTTCGAAAGCCGGTGACGATGATGCCGGCACTGGGGGCGAGCCTGTTGTCGCGGACGTGGTGGCCTTCGAAGTACCAGGGGCCCCAGACGAGGGCAGCGAGGAGGAGGGCTCCGGCCGCAGCACCAGTTACTCCCCAGACGAGTTTGCGCTTCGTCGTTGGCGTCATGGCGGGATGATGTCCTGGCGCGATGTGCGACATGCAGTGAAGTGGGTTGTTTAGAGCGGGATTTGAGGTTGAGGTGTCGGGATATCTGGTGAAGGGCTGCCGCCAGTGGTTGCGGCCGTATCGTGATGAGAGCCGTGTCGCCCGACCTGTTGCCAACGCGCCAAGTCACACTCGCCCGGCCAGGCAGAAAGCCGGCGCTCTCGTGACCCATGCGATCGAGCGGATCGCCCTCACCATCGCCAAGCTGCTTGGCTGACCTGCGAGTTAGCGGCTGCGTTATTCGCGCGAGGGCGCTGCGGGCTGTCATCCCCAGCGCCCTTAGTCATTGCGGACCGAGGGGTCAGCGTCCCGCCGCGAAGCCCAAGAACGCCGCCCACCCGGCTGCCCGGATCGAGAGGTACGGGCGCCGAATGTCCTTGGAGTCACGGATGTGGACGGTGGACGTCTCAACGGCGACCTCTACGCACTCGCCGCCCTCGCCTCCGCTGTAGCTGCTCTTGAACCAGCCGAGTTCAGCGGTGCCGGACGCGGATACCTCGGTGTTCATGCTTCTCCCAGCATCTTCTCGATCAGAGTCAAGGACTCGCGGGGAGTTAGGGCCTGCCCCCGGATGCTCCCATACCGCACAGCCAGCATACGGACGTCCTCGGGCTCCGTGATCAGTCGGCTGACGCCCTGCACCTCCACATACGCCACCTGCTGCTTCCCCTTGGGGGTGAGCAGGATGAACGGACCGTCGATGCCGGCGTTCTCCTCGCAGTCGAGCGGCAACACCTGAATCGTCGTGCTGCGCAGCTTGCCCAGGCGCAAAAGGTGCCTCAGCTGCCCCTGTTGAACTTCCCAGCCACTGATCTGCCTCCGCAGTACAGACTCGTCGATAATCGCCGTGACGATCGGTGAAGGCCACCGCGTCAGGATCTCCTGCCGCGCCAACCGTGCGGCCACCCGTTGTTCGATGACGTTCTCGGCCAGCAGGGGTTGCCTGACGGCAAAGGTAAGCCGCGCGTACCCCTCCGTCTGTAACAGCCCCGGCACCGTCAGCGTGCTGTAGAAGTTGACCTCGACGGCCTCTGCCTCGAGGCGTGCATAGTCGCGGAACCAAGCCGGGTGCCGTACCCGCGCCCGAGCCTTCGCCCGAGCCACGTCCGCCTTCGTTGCCTTCAACAGGCCGCCCGCGCCGAGCAGATCGTCCGCCGCATCCAGCAGCTCCGGCTGCGGCGTTCTGCGGCCCCGCTCCAGGGACGAGATCAGGTCCTCTCCGTACCCCAGCCGGTCGCCCAGTTCCTTCTGCGTCAGCCCCGCCCGCTCCCGCAGCAGCTTCAGTTGCTTGCCCACGGCTCGGTACAGATCCGCCGCGCCGTCCGCGTCCTCCGGCGGATCCGGCCGCCTCTCGGCGTCCCTCTGTTGAGCCTCGTTCACCACCACGACCACCCGCCACCCCGGACAGACAACCGAACGTACCGGTACACGCACTCTCCGTGCCGGAATTTTTCCCTGGTCAGCGTACGGGTATCCGGCCACGCTCTGTCACATGAAGTCGGAAATCCACTCGCCTCAACTCAGCACCCCCACAGCTCGCTTCAAGCAGCCGCTCAGCTCCACCCGGCACGGCGCCCGCCTTGCGCGGCTGCTCACCGTTCAGCAACTGCCCGACTGCGGTTGGGCCAGAGACAGCGAGACCGTGCAGACCACAGCGCTTCTCGTCGCCCGCCACGACGCGGTCCCCCACGGCCACAAGCCCGGCCCGTGACTTTCGGATCTGTCCTCTCAGCGGAGTCGGGCGATCACCGCAGCGGTTCTTGCCAAGCTCAACCACTGCCCTAAGCGAGTGCCGAGCTCCCTGGTCCTCGACAGCGAAGGGCTGGCAAAGGCCGTGCTGCGCGACCGCGACGTCACCGGATGGCTCGCCCTGGCCCGGGCGGACGACATGCGTGTGATCACTAGCGCGGCCACCTTCGTCGAAGTGGTCCACCCTCGGATCAACCGCCCTGCCCTGGAGTGGACCCTGTCCCGCCTCATCATCGAACCGGTCACCGAGCCGATCGCCCGCCACGCCGCCGCCCTCCTCGCCGACGCCGGCCTTCACGGGCACAAGTACGCCATCGACGCCATGCTCGGTGCCACCGCCCTCGTCGCCCCCGGACCGGTCACGATCCTCGCCTCGGACCCGGAGGACCTCACCGCCCTGTGCGGTGGACGCGTCACCGTCATCAAGGTCTGACCCGACGCTCCTCCAGGTGCAGTGAGGCCAGGGACTGATGCCCCAGCGGGGGATTGTGTAGGCCATCCGTCGACACCTGGGCGGCATATAGGGCATTTCATTTCCGCGGGACCTGCGCGGGACCGCGAGCCTGACGGATCGCCACTTAAGCCCCTGACCTGGGACAATACCTGGGTCTGCCACGGCCTCGGCTCCGCCGTGCGCTTGTGCGTTGCGAGCCGGGCTTCGTGCGGCGTCCGGGGATTGCGACCGCGGGGGACCCGTGCGGCGTCCCGGTGCCCGATGCGCTGAGCGAGGCGGCGGACCGATGGCTCCTACGGCCGTGTCCACCAGTTCCCGCATGAAGTCTGGATGACCCCGGCGTGAAGCCTGGGTGACCTCCCGCGCCCTTGTGGCACCCGGCAAGAACCCTCCGACAGGAACCCTCCGACGCCTGATCCGCCGGGCCCAGCGGCCTCAAAGCACAATAGGGACAATCCGGCCATGGCTCACGGCCAGGTTGGGCGGCGACTGCTTTGCATGCAATGAGTGCCGCGACGGCACGATTCCTGGCGGTGGCATACCGGAGGGGCCGCTGTTCCCATGTGGGCGCGGGACGCAGGAGGTACGCAGGGGATGGACCGATACCCAGCACAAAGAGTCGGCTGGATGGCGCGTGGCGCGGTCACGGAGGCAGCTGCCGTCCCGTCACTGCGGCCCTGGCTCTTCTTCCTTTCGGCACCGGCGACAGTCGCGGGAGCGTCTGCACCGGTCACACCTCGTTGCCGCGCCTGCCGACCGCGCACGGCATCGTGCCCGGGGAGACCGCCGCTCACGCTCCCGTGCTGCTCGTACACGGGCTGGGCGGCAGCCGGGCGGTCCTCACGGTCCTGCGCAAGGGACTGCTGCGTGGTGGCTTCCCGTGCGTGGTCGGCGATGAACTACCGTTCCCTGGCAGGGGATATCGGTGATGCCGCGCAGCAACTGGCCGTGGAAGTGCGACGGTTGTGCGAGCACGGTGGCTCCGAGCGAGTCAAGGTAGTCGGTCACAGCCTCGGTGGCCTGATTGCCCGTTACTACGCGCAACGCTTGGGCGGCGATGCCCGGGTGGACACCGTGGTCACTCTGGGAGCGCCCCATCAGGGGACCTGGGCCGCGATCGTGCCGGGCCCGTCCCCAATGATCGGGCAGATCCGGCCGGGTAGTGCCCTGCTCGCCGAACTGGCCTTGCCTTCGCCGGGATGCCGGACCCGTTTCGTCGCCTTCCACAGCGAACTCGACGAGATGGTCATCCCCTCCGGTCATGCCCGGATCAGTCACCCGGATCTGCTCGTCGACCACGTAGCCGTTCATGGTGTCGGCCACCTGTCGATGCTGTTCCACCGCGGCATGATCGACGCCGTCTGTCACGCGCTCACATCTCCGGCCGGGCAGCCCGAACTGCCCCTCACACCGCCTGCATCTGATCAGTGGCCGTCGGCAACGTAGCGTTCGGGGGCAGGGTATGCACCCTCGAACTCCACAACCACGGGCGCACCCCAGCCCAGGCAGCCGGGGGCAGGTGAACCGCCCCCACCGAACGGCCATCTCCGACGGCGCTTGACGAACCCCATGTGGGAAGTTCCGGTCGTCGCTGAAGTTCTGATGCCGGAGCCGGTCCCCCAGATGCGGGAGCGGCCGCTTTCAGCAACGGTGGAAAGGACTGGTCCTTGCCGAGCATCGCATCACCCGGAGGGAACGCGATGGCCGTAACGACAGACCTACTCATTCCGGCGTTGCGCGAGGTACGCGAGACCGAGGCTGCGCTTGCTGACCGTTTCAGAAGCCATCTCGCGGTCACGCCCCCCGGGGAGCACCGGGAGGCATTGGAGCGCCGCGCCGGCGACGCCCGGGGCCACGTATACCGCATCGACGAACACCTGCGCGCGCTGCGGCCCCGCGGCGGGGTGCAGACCGTTCTCGGCAATGCCTGGCACCTCACCGGGCGAGCCGCCCGGCTGCCTTTCGACGCGGCGATGGCTGTCCCGCAGGTCATGCTGCGAGGTCAGGGGAAGACAACGAAGCATCAGTTGCTGAAGAACGCTGAGGACGAGTATGCAGTCACCGCGCTCGCCGTGGCCGTCTGCCGGGCCGCCGAGCGCATGGCTCAGGACGCCGAGGACGCCGGCAGTTCGGATCTGCTCAACTCCATCCGGCGCGACGGCGAGGAGGCACTGGAGGAGCTGGGCAGCAGCCTCGAACAGCGCGCCGAGGAAGTGGTGGCCGCCGAGACCGCTGACGGCTCACCGGCGGCAGGCATCACCCGGACGGTCCGCGCCTGGAGCAACTGGCTGCGGGAATCCGCCGAGCGTGTGCCGGGTGTGGAGCGGCTCCAGAGTGCACCGCAGGGAGCCTTCATCACGGAGGCCGAATTGCCGATCCCGGATTACCGCAGACGCAGCACCAAGTCGATCCTCGACCGGCTTCCGCACCTGCCCCAGGCTGACCTGGCCACAGTCGACGCCTATGAGCGTTCTCACGCGGGCCGCCCCGTGATCTTGAGCAGGATTGCGGATCTGCTCGGGCACGAGCCCTGGCCGGGCTACGACAGCATGACCGCGGACGAAATCCTCAAACGCCTCCAGGACACCGAATCGGGCCTCGCCTGGCGAGTCTTGGACTACGAACGCCGCCATCAAGCACGCGCCACCATCCTTTCAGCGGTCGTGCGAGCCTACGACTGACTGGCTGGTTGTGAGGGGTTCGGGATCCGGGAAGGGGTTTGGGATCCCGCTCCCTTCGTGGGCCCGCCGCGGACGGCCTCTGCGCGCGGGCCCAGCGCGTATTTTGCGGCGGAGACGAAATCGAGCCCGACGGTCCTGCGCGAGCGGTTCACGTGTCCCGGTTCAGGTGCTTGATCTTGATCCAGTCGCGGGAGCGGCGTCCGGGCAGGTAGGGGCTGGTGAGGCGTTTCGCGACCACGCCGTCGTAGCCCTCGAGGACGCTCTGCTCCAGTGCCTCGGCTGCCATCGCGGGCCAGGCCGCGGGCACGGCGATGCCCGGTCCAGCCAGCGCGAGGTCGTCGAGGAGGTCGCGGCGGGCGGTGTACGGCAGCTGCACGGTCGGCTCCCCGAGGTAGAGGATGTCGAAGAGCATCAGCCTGACGGGCAGGTCCCTGGCTGCGTGGGTGACCGCGTCCGGGTGGTGCAGACTCATGCGCTGCTGCAGCCGCTGCACGGACGGGCGCCCCTCGCTGTCCCGGGTGACGATCTCCCCGTCGAGCACTGCCTCCGGCCCGGGCAGCACAGCGGCCAGCGCCTGGAGTTCGGGGTACTGGGCGGTGACGTCCAGCCCGGTGGCGGCCAGTAGCCGCACGCTGCCGTCCCCGGGCAGGTGGGAGATCACGCGGGCCCCGTTCCAGAGGGTTTCGTACGCGTACTCGGCCTCGGCTTCCGGCCCGGGCGGCGGGCCGATCACCGCCAGCATCGGCGACAGCGCGGGCAGCACACGTTGAGCGCCGGAGGATGAGTGCACGCCCATGGTTTCCAGCGTGCGCCCATTGGCGCGGATCGGCCACCCGCCCGCCCCGCCGGTGCGTTCGGAGCAGTCGTGAGCAGGTCGGAGCAGTCGTGCGCAGGGCTGTTGCCGCGACCGCGTGGATGGCCGATGTCGTCGGCGTGCGACCACATCACTTGGCGGTATGTCACGGAATGCACCCTTCGTCGGTTGGTGGTTTGCTGCTTCGTGGCGGCGGCCGAGCTTCGGTTCGTCGCTCATCGTGTGCATCCGGAAACTCAAGGAGGAGCCCGTATGTCCGTCTACACCCCCCAGCAGATCGGCCAGCCGCAGATCCAGCAGCCCTGGAGCCAGCAGCCGTACGGTCAGCCCCCCATCGCGCAGCAGATGTTCGGCTCGTCATCGTTCGGCCAGCAGGGCCAGTTCGGGATGCAGGGACAGCAGCAGCTGCCGCAGCTGGTGACGGAGCTGTCGCTGCGCTGTGCCGTGACTGCGGTGAGCGCGGTGGTGGAGCAGCTGCGGATGGACCCGCAGATCCTGATGGGGATCCAGGCTCAGGGGCAGATCCCGCCGCACGCCTGGAGCAACGTGCTGACCGAATGCGCCCGCCGGATCGCCCCCGTCGTTCACACCACGCTGGCCCAGATCACCGGCCAGGGGCAGGCCGGCCAGTACGGCCAGCAGTTCGGTCAGTCCCCCAGCCAGCAGCCGCAGGGCCAGGCCGGCCAGTACGGCCAGCAGTTCGGTCAGTTCCCCAGCCAGCAGCCGCAGGGCCAGTTCGGCCAGCTCCAGGGTCAGGGTCAGTTCGGGCAGCAGCCGCAGTACGGGCAGCTGTCGCAGATGGGCATGTGAGACCGGCCGGGCGCCGCCTGCCCCACTCCCGATGGGCAGGCCGCCCGACCGGATCCGCGGCCCGGTGCGAGGCACCGGGCGGCGGGCCGCTGGTGGGAGCGGAGACACGCCCGCTCCCACCAGCAACAACGGAAGATCCAGGACACGTAACGACCCTTTGAGTCTGAGATGGCGGTTGGGTGATGAGTGAGCAGGGCGGCAGCGGCATGAAGCCGGGCAACGGAGGCAAGGGCGCGAAGGCCCAGGGCACGCAGGGGGGCGCGGGCAAGCAGCCGCCGGCCACGAGCGAGCCGCGCGGTAGGGACGAGGGACGGCACGAGCGACCCGAGTCCCGTGTGCCGGGGCGGGGTGTGCGGGCCGGGTGGGGTCGGTATCTGGTAGCGCCACGCCCGGTGGGCCTGATGGGCGGTGGGGTGCCGCCGATCGAGGCCGCCGCGCTGTTCGCGCTGCTGGAGGAGGACCCCGACGTGGAACCTCTGGCACAGGTACGGCCGTCACGCTCGCGGGGGCTCGGGGCGATCGCCGAGCCGCATCTCGCGTGCCCGCCGGTTGCGGTGGTCGCGATGCCGGACGAACGGGCCCACGCCCTGGCGGCGAACCCCCAGGTCGTCGTTGAGATCGACCAGCCCCTCTCCTACACGCCCACCCCATCGGTCGGCGGCGGAGCCGGCACGACCGTGTCCGTGATGGATCCGGCACTGGCCGTCGTGCTGGAGGAGCCCGGGCACTTCACGCTGCAGGTCAAGGGCAGCGACGGGGAGGCAGTTCGGGGCGCGCACGTGTGGACGATCGGCACGGGCGCGACCGCGCACGGGGTCACCGGCCCGGACGGCCGGGTGACCCTCACCCTGTCCGCGGACACCCCGGACACCGTCCAGGCCGTATGTGTGCGGCCGGTGGGCGGCTACTGGCCCCTGCGAACCGGCTGCCCCCGCCCCACGGGCGACAGCGGAGAGGCCGTGGTCGAAGTGCAGGCCCTGTCCGAGACGTTCGAGGGCTTCCCCGGCCGGGCGGTGAGCGGCTGGGGAGTTCAGGCCATGCGACTCCACCAGATCCCCCCGACCTATCGCGGCCACGGCATCCGTATCGCCCTCCTCGACTCCGGCGTGAACACCGCCCACCCCGATCTGAAGGACACCGTCCGGAACGGCCACGACTTCACCGGCACCGGAAACGGCACATGGGGAGTGGACCTCACCGGCCGGGGCACCTGGTGCGCCGGGATCATCGCCGCAGCCGACAACCGCACCGGCATCACCGGGATCGCCGCGGAGGCCGAGCTCCACGCCCTCAAGCTTTTCCCCGGCGGGCACGTCAGCGATCTGCTGCAGGCGGTCGACTACTGCGTAGCAAACAACATCGATGTCGCCCAGCTCAGCCTCGCGTACGAGGCCCCTTCCCAGCTGGTCGCGTGGAAGCTGCTGGACGCGCACGCTGCCGGCATCACCGTCATCGCCCCGGCCGGCGACACCCCCGGCCCGCTCACCCACCCCGCCGCCCTGCCCGGCGTCCTTGCGGTAGGGGCGATCGCCCACACCGGCACATGTCCCGCCAACAGCCCCCTCGCGGCCGTACAACCGCCCTGGCCCGGGCCCTATTCGGCCCCGTTCACCCCCACCGGACCCGGCGTCGACCTGGTCGCCCCCGGCGCGGCGGTGATCACCACCGGCCTCGGCGACGGCTACACCCCCGCCGACGGCACCGCGATCGCCGCTGCCCACGTCACGGGGCTGGCGGCGCTGCTGCTGGCGCACCATGACCACTTGCGCACTCAGGCCGTCCCGCGCACCCCGGCCCGCGCCGACCTTGTGCACACCCTGCTGCGGACCGCCTGCCGCCCTCTGCCCGGCGCCGACCCGGCCCGCATCGGTGCCGGGATCGCCGATGCCCCCACCGCGCTCGGCATCCCCACCACCTGGGAGCAGGACTACCGCAGCGAACACCTGTATGCGGCGGCCGGGGTGTTTCCTCGAGGCTGAAGAACGGCTCCGCATGCTCCGTCCCCGGCGTCGGACGCCACGCGCCGGGGACGGCCCTGGTCAGCCGGATCACGCCGGATCAGCCGCTGACGGCGGCCAGACCCCGATAACGGGCCGACGGCAGCGCCTCAAGGGCCTCAGGGGGTGTGCGGGGCATGTCCGCGGCGCGCCGGCGTCGGACCCGCCGACCCGCACCAGCGCCAGAGCCGCGATCAGCAGGCCCGTGAAGACGCCGGCAATCGCTGCAGCGCGACGGCGTCAAGGGCGTCGGTGATCTTGCGCAGGACGGCGCCCGGTGCGTCGATGACCGGGTCCCGGACGGCCGGGGTGCGCTGGACGCGGATCTCGTACCAGCCGCGGTACGCCGCGTACGCGCCCATCAGCAGAAGCAGTCCGCCGCCGAGCCGGCGGCGGAGCCGGGTGACGGCCGTGGTGCCGGTCCGGGCTCCGGAGCCGTGTGCAGGTTCGAATCACCTTCTCGAACGCGGTGGCCGCCGGGGCCAGAGCCGCGGCGAGGACGGCACACGCTGTCCCACGCCTGCCCGAGGATTCAACTCACCAGGCAATCCTGCAGGTGCTCGTACGATGCGGCCCGTGGGCTACGACGTACACATCACGCGACGCGAATTCTGGTGGGACGAGGAGGACGAGCCGATCTGCGGTGAGAAGTGGGCCGCGGTGGTCGAGCGCGACCCCGAGCTGGAGATGGCGGGAGCCGCGGAGGCCACCGTGGAGGAGGGCGCTGCCGGGCTGCGGTACGAGAATCCGCTGCTGGCCCGGTTGGTCACTCACCCGGGGCTCGGGACCGAGGGTGCCTGGCTGGACTGGCGGGAGGGAGTGATCACCGTCAAGAACCCGGACGAGGTGCTGCTCGGCAAGATGAAAGCCGTCGCCGCTCTGCTGGGTGCGAAAGTGCAGGGCGACGACGGCGAGGAGTACCCGCTCTGACTGAGCTCAGACCGCGCTCAAATCGCGGCGGCGTAGGCCGATGTGCTCTCCGAGGCGTCGCCGTAGATGCGCTTCTGGACTCGCTGGACGGGCCGGATAACCGAGCCGTCGGGGAGATGAAGCCGCGAGCAGGCCTTCCGCGCAATCACGGAGGACGGCATTCCGCGTTCCTTGCCCGCCCGACACCGATCTCGGCGTGCCGTGACCGGCCGCGCGACGCACCCTGGACACATGGCCTCGCCTGTCCCCGCAGGTGGATGGCCTCGGCCCGGTCCACAGCCTGCGCGGTGGAATCGTCCGCGCTCATTGAATGGCGAGACGGAGGGCCCCAC
The DNA here is from genome assembly GCF_044389785.1 of Streptomyces sp. NPDC019443. Classification (NCBI taxonomy): domain Bacteria; kingdom Bacillati; phylum Actinomycetota; class Actinomycetes; order Kitasatosporales; family Streptomycetaceae; genus Streptomyces; species Streptomyces sp. NPDC019443. The sequence goes on along the minus strand of NZ_JBIRYJ010000002.1, from coordinate 484,070 downwards.
GTCTGGAGGTGAGCTCATGAGGCTCCGCAGAGTGAGAGCCGGGTGGGGGGAACTACTCCAGCCACCGCCCGGCTACTTCGGACCCGAAGGGAGCGTGCCCGATGAGGCGCAGCGGCGCCTCATCCTCGACTGGGCAGTGAGCCAGCGGATCGCGAGCGGATGGCGCGTGGAGTCCCGTTCAGAGACGCAGGCGGTACTGGTCCGTGGTCAGCCGGTGAACCATGTGCTGCACGCCATCCTCAGCCTCGTCACCTGCTTTCTGTGGGCCATGGTGTGGGTCGTTCTCATGGCGACGAACAGGGTCGAGCGGGTCGCCCTGACCGTCGATGCGCAAGGGCACGTCGTCGTTGTGCATGCTCCGGCGTCTTAAGCTTGTTCTCCAGCTTCGCTCGCTGCACGCGGTCCTGCCCAGGGCCTGTCCGAGGAGTCAAGTCTGAGAGGGGCCTTGGGCCTCGGACCGCCCGAACCGGTCAGGAACAGGGAGTCAGGGTGCCGAGAACTTGGCGACGTACTCGTCGAAGGGTTCGATGCCGACCTCCGCGCGCAGCGCATCCATACGATCCGGATCCTCACTCGGCCACGGAACGGGCGCGCCGTCGCGCACGCCGGCGATCTGTGTGCCGCAGATCTGCCTGCGTCCTTCGTTGACGAGCATGCGGTCGCGCAAGAATGCCAGTTCGCGACGGCTGGCTGAGCCTGCTGTGACCGCCTGCTGGAGCAGTTGGAGTGCGCGTCGCTGCACGTCGAGTTGCCGGTCGGCATGTTGGGCGACGAGCCAAGCGGCGCGGGCGGCTTCCTCACCGACGAGATCCGCCGTGGGCCAGCCGAACTCATCCATGATCTCGTTCAGGCGATCGCCGTGTCGTGCGGTCAGACGCCGCCACGCCAACTGCTCGTTCGGATCATCGCTGTTGGCGTGGACAGCGGCCTGGTGATCCGCCTCAGCCATGCTCGCGAGTTCGGTTGCCAATGCGGCCATGTCGTGCGCCACTCTCAACTCCTCGGTCCGGTCGATGCGTTGTACTGCCAGACGGCAAATCTAAAGGCGCATATGGCACACAAAGATCATTCAGGAGAACGGTGACAGGCGCGTCCGTGCGCTGGGATACTGGATCTACCCGCGAAGCCAGAGCCGGATGGCGGCCACGGTGACGCTGCGGTGGAAGACGCTTGTCGTGCCGCCTGATCCTCATCGTGGAGGTGCTCCTGCCGCTGCGGCGCGGTGACCGGCTTGGCAGGTGGCTCGGCACGGCCGTGGTGATCCCGGTCCCGTTCACGGTGTACCTGGCACTGGTCTGAGGTTGGTGCCGCCAGAATCGGCGCATGCTGAGAATCGGATCCGTTGTTCTGGGCGTCTCGGATGTGCCGCGCGCGGCCGCCTTCTGGATGGAGGCCCTGGGATACGTCCCGCGCGAGGAGATGCAAGACGACTGGGTGGTGCTGGTGCCTGCGGATGGGGTCGGGCCCCAGTTGTCGCTCGGTCTCAGCGAGACGCCGGTGCAGGAGCATCCGCGGATCCATCTCGACCTGTACGCCGGGGACGCGGCCGACCAGGCCGCCGAGGTCGAGCGGCTGGTGTCCCTCGGCGCCCAGCGCGTCGACTGGGACCTCTATCCGGACGACGCCGACTTCGTCGTACTCGCCGATCCCGAGGGCAATCGCTTCTGTGTCATCGACACCGGTCACGGTGCCATCGGCACCAGTCACGGCTGACAGACCGGACGCCTCCACCTCGCCGCGGCGAAACGGGCGAAGCGGAGGCGTCCGGGGCCGGTCAGCCCGTGGGCATCAGGACGCGGGTGGCTCCTTCCTCCTTGTTGTGCCTGTTGTGCCGGTCGGCCCAGTTGGCGAGGGCCGTACTGCACGCGTGATCGAGATGGCGCAGGTCCAGCAGGTCGAGCTCGATGTGCCGGTCCTTCGGCAGTCCCTCGAGGCTGTCGAGGATCCTGGGCAGCCGGAGGAAGGTCGCGTTGCCCGAGACGACCACACGGAGGGGGCCGCTGCGGTCGGAGTCTTCGTCGACGTGCACCTGGACGTGCGACGTCTCCCACGCCGTCTTGGCGACGGCGAGCAGCAGCCCGGCCAGCACGCCCTCGAACATGTTGGTCGCGACGATGGCCACCGCGGTGGCCATCAGGATCAGCGCCTCACCGCGGTGCTCGCGCCACAGCGGCCCGAGTTCCTTCAGCGGGATGAGCTTCCAGCCGGAGAAGACCAGGATTCCGGCGAGCGCGGCGACCGGTATGAGGCCGAGCGCGGCCGGTACGAGTGCCGCGAAGAGCAGCAGCCATACGCCGTGCAGCACCCGTGACGCCTTGGTCCGGGCGCCCGCTTGCACATTGGCCGCGCTGCGCACGATGACCGCGGTCATCGGCAGCGCCCCGAGGGCGCCGCAGACGGCGTTGCCCGCGCCCTGCGCCATCAACTCCTTGTCGTAGTCGGTGCCGGGTCCTGTGTGGAGACGGTCGACGGCGGCGGCGCTGAACAGACTCTCCGCCGAGGCGATGAGCGTGATGGCGACGACCGTGCCGATCGCCCCGACCACTCCGGCATCCGTAATCCTGCCGAGGTCGTCGGTGGACGGTGGCCGGATCGCGCCCAGCAGCCCCTGCACCTCGACCCGCTTGACGGGCAGTGCGAACAGCGCCACGACGGTGGTGGTCAAAGCCACGGCGGCCAGTGGTGCGGGGACCACTCGGACCTTGGGCGGCAGATGCTTCCAGAAGGCCATCAGTACTACGGTGACCGCGCCGAGAGCGAAGGCGGTCAGAGCCTCCGGCGTGCGGGCCGTACGGATGAGCATCTCTGGCAGGCCCGCGAGGTTGGCGGGGCCCGAGCCGGGCGCCTTCGCGTCGGCCATGGCGTAGAGCTGACCGGCGATCAGCACGAGGCCGATCCCGGCCAGCATCCCTTCCACCACGGCGATGGAGATGGCGCGGAACCAGCGGCCCAGCCGCAGCGCGCCCATGACCAGCTGGAGCACGCCCGCCGTGAGGACGAAGACGCCCAGGGCCCCGAGTCCGAATTCGTTGACGGCTTCGAGGACGAGGACGGTCAGCCCCGCGGCGGGTCCGCTGACCTGGAGGCTGCTCCCGGGGAGCAGTCCGGTGACGAGTCCGCCGACGATGCCGGTGACCAGGCCGAGTTCCGCCGGGACGCCGGAGGCAACGGCCACGCCCACGCACAGCGGCAGGGCGACGAGGAATACGACGACGGACGCGGTGAGATCGGTTCGCAGCGTCGAGGCGGAGGGTCGCTCCGCGCGCTGCGGCGCCGCCCGCCGGTGGCGTCCGCGGTTCCCGCGTTCGCGGGTGGCGGCGGCGCTCACAGCGGAAGGAACGCGTCATCGTGCGGCCGGTGGACGAGCACGGAGCCGGTGTCTATCTCGTAGAACCAGCCGTGCAGGCTGAGGCGCCCTTCCGCGACCCGGCGGGCGACGCATGGGTAGTCGCGCAACTGCCGGAGCTGGCGCAGCACATGGTGCTGGACGGCCTCGGCGATGGCCGGTGACGAAGGGTCGGCGAAGAGGGGCGGGGGTGACGCACTCTCCAGCCAGCCGCGGACCGCGGGGACGGCGGAGAGGTCTTCGCGGCGCACCATCGCGCCGACGGCACCGCAGTGGGAGTGGCCGCAGACGACGATGTCGGCGACGCCGAGCACCTCGACGGCGTACTCGATGGTGGCCGCCTCGCTCGAGTGCCGCTCGGGGTCGTGTTCGGGGATGATGCTGCCTGCCGTGCGGAGTTCGAAGAGCTCGCCGGGGCGGGCTGCGGTGATCAGCGAGGGGATCACCCGCGAGTCGGAGCAGGTGATGAACAGCGCCTGTGGGGACTGGCCTTCCGCGAGGCGGCCGAACTCGTCGGCGCAGGCGGCGGCCCGGTCCCGGAAGGCGCGGGCATTCTTCATGAGCATGTGCATGGGGGTGTTCCTCCAGCGCGCCCAAGGCGCGCGGTGGTGAGTCGTCATGTCGGATCGCAGGTGCTGAGTGGGGGAAGCCGTGCGGGAGCCGACGAATCGATCAGAGGCGGAACACTTGCAGCACGGCGGGCCGTGCTGCGGGGTGCTGTCCGGGTGGAGCGGGGTTGTGCCCCGTGCACCAGGAGTCGGTGGAGCACCCGGGAGGCGGCGGGGTCACCCTCACCGGTCGGGCGGAGGGGGGACGATCGCCTGTGGGCGGGGCGTGGGCGGTCAGCAGGCTGTTGGGCCGGCCGCCGTTGCGGTAGGGGGGCGGCTTGTCCAGGGGATTCGGATCGTCCCGGGACGAGTCGGCGTGTGAGCCGCGCAAGCCGTGTTCGTTGGGTGAGTTGAGCTCACCGGGTGGGCTCGGTGAGTCTGATGACTCCGGTGGGCCCGGTGGCTCGGGTTCGCCGGGCGACTCAGGTATGGAGTCGGCCTCTCGGGAAGTCCCTCCGGCGTCCAATTCCACTTCTCCGGCGGCGTCTACGGCCGCCTGGCAGAACAGGAGGACCGCGAGCAACAGGGTGCACAGCGCGGCGAGTGCGTCCGCTGCTGCGATACGCCGTGTCACGGTCCCTCCCCGACTTCGGTCCTCAGCAATTGGTCCAACTGGTCAGTAACTCCAGCCTCTTCAGTCACTGTGACAGCACGACGGCGCAAAAGTCAGCGATTCGTTAAACATTCGTGAGCGTCACACCACTTGACAGCGGCAGTCTGGCGACGCTACCGCGGGTCACCCCAGTTGAGACGCCGATTGCGTCCGACACCGCCGTACGGTCCGCCGTACGGACCGCCGGGGAGCGAAATCCTTCACGGGCGGGTTCGGCGACCACTCGGCTCCACGTGGGAGCCGGTGAGGGCGAGTTGCGGGGAGGGGGCCGGTCAACCGAGCGCGGGCCGCGAGGCGTTCACGATCACCGCGCTCATGCGGCCGGCGGTGCACGTCGTGGCTGCGGATGATGCGGTCGGCGGGGATGAAGATGAGGATGGCGGCGCCCGGGGCCGCGCCCGACTCGCGTCCTGCGATCAGCGGGCACCCTCCGCGTCCGCGCGGGCCTGGGCGTCGATGCGCGCCTTGGCGTCCTTCCAGGCGATCGGCAGCTCCTCCACCGACACCTCCCAGAACGTGAAGGTCGAGCTGCGCATCGTGGATCGCAGGCCGATCATGATGCTCTTGTGGGGCTCGGTCCTCGCGTAGGTATAGAGCGCCTCCTTGTCCTCCCAGGCGGACAGGGTGAAGAAAACACCCTTCAGCAGCCGGGCTTCGAGGGACGCACCCAGCGCGCCCGGCGCCGAGCGCACCTGCCTCCAGGCGGAGAGCGCCTTCAGAAAGAAGCCCGGCACGTTCTTGATGGACTTCACCTCAAGGCGGGAGGCCATGACGAAGGCGCGGGTGTTGGGCCGAGCCGGGTTCGGCTTCGTCCAGGGAAGAGTCGGCACGATAGTCTCGCCTCCACAGTTGGTGAGTAGCAGTATCTATATTAGACAGTACCGCTACCCAATGGCCGGTTGGAAGCAGGGAAACAGGACCGGGATGCGAATTTCTGAGTTGAGCCGCCGCAGCGGGGTGTCCACAGCGACGATCAAGTACTACCTGCGCGAAGGGCTCCTGCCGCCGGGCCGCGCAACCGCGGCGACCCAGGCGGAGTACGGAGAGTCGCATGTGCGGCGCCTCCGGCTGATCCGCGCTCTGATCGGCGTGCGAGGACTGTCGGTCAGTGCAGCCAAGGACGTGCTGGAAGCCGTCTCCGAGCACGCGACCAACCTGCATGAGCTGCTCGGCCTCGTGTTCGGTGTCTGGCCTGCCTCCGGCGCCGCCAAGGACGAGGACGGCGATGCGGACGACTCCGAGGTGAGCGCGCTGCTGGCGGAGATGGGCTGGGAGGTCACGGAGCACAATCCCGCCCGTGACGTCATCACACAGACGCTCCACACCCTGCGCTCTCTCGGCGTGGACTACGACTGGCACTCCCTCGTTCCCTACGCGCAGCTCGCCGAGAAAACCGCCACCCTGGACCTGGACCAGCTCGAAGGGCCGGACGATCCGCTCGAGAAGGCCGAGCGCGCCGTACTGCTTACGTTTCTCCTGGAGCCTGCGCTGATGGCCCTGCGCCGCCTCGCGCAGGAAGCCGAGTCGACCGTCCGATACCGCGGTTGATCCGGGTGGCGGATACAGTCGGCCGGTTCCGGCCGTAACGCGTTGAAGAGATGAGCGAGAGCACAGTGTTCGAGTACGAGAAGGACGGCGCGGAGATCTACCGCCAGTCCTTTGCCACCATCCGCGCGGAAGCGGATCTCGCGGGGCTGCCCGCCGATGTCAGCCGGGTCGCGGTCCGGATGATCCACGCCTGCGGCATGGTCGACCTGGTACGCGACCTCTCGTTCACCCCGGACGTGGTGGCCCGCGCCCGCGCGGCGCTGCGCGCCGGCGCGCCCGTCCTGTGCGATGTCTCCATGGTCGCGAGCGGGGTGACCCGCAAGCGGCTGCCCGCGGACAACGACGTGGTGTGCACGCTGTCCGACCCGTCGGTTCCGGGCCTCGCGGCCGAGCTCGGCACCACTCGTAGCGCCGCTGCCCTGGAGCTGTGGCGCGACCGCATGGAGGGCGCGGTGGTGGCCGTCGGCAATGCGCCCACGGCTCTCTTCCGGCTGCTGGAGATGATCGAGGAGGGCGCACCGCGCCCGGCGGCGGTCATCGGAGTGCCGGTCGGCTTCGTAGGGGCGGCCGAGTCCAAGGACGCGCTTGCCGAACACCCCTCGGGTCTCGATTTCTTGGTGGTGCGCGGACGCCGGGGCGGCAGCGCCATCGCCGCCGCCGCGGTCAACGCTCTAGCGAGCGAGGAAGAGTGAGAGAAACAGGAGGAAGAGGGAGAGTGAGAGGAACAGTGAGCGGGCCGGGTCCTCGCCGCTATCCGGAGAACTGACTCAGCCAGGCGGCCGCCTCGTCCACGGTGACCGCCACCTCCACCCCGTCCGGGACCGGTGGTCGCCGGACCACCACCACCGGCAGTCCGGCCTCGCGGGCGGCGGTGAGCTTGGGGGCGGTGGCGGCCCCGCCGCTGTCCTTGGTGACCAGGAGGTCGATGCGGTGGCGGCGCAACAGCTCGCGCTCGCTGTCGAGCGTGAAGGGGCCCCGGTCCAGCAGCACCTCCGTCCGGGACGGCATCGGCGGCTCCGGGGCGTCCACCGACCGCATGAGGAACCAGAGTTGGTCGAGGCCCGCGAAGGCGGCGAGGCCCATCCGTCCGGTGGTGAGGAAGACCCGCCGGCCGAGGGCGGGAAGCATCCCGGCGGCCTGTTCCAGTGAGCCGGCGATGTGCCAGTCGTCGCCCGCGCCCGCGGCCCAGCCGGGCCTGCGCAGGGCCAGCAGGGGAACGTGTGCCGTGACCGCGGCCGACGCCGCGTTGAAGCTGATCGTCTCCGCGAAGGGATGGGTGGCGTCGACGAGCGCGTCCACTTGGTGGGTGCGCAGCCACTGCGCCAGGCCCTCGGCCCCGCCGAAGCCGCCGATGCGGACCTCGCCCGCGGGCAGCGTGGGGCCGGTGACGCGTCCGGCGAGCGAGGTGGTGACCCGCGCAGCCGGCTGCAGGGACTCGGCGAGGCGGCGGGCCTCTGTGGTCCCGCCGAGTATCAGTACGTGCATCGGGCGCCGGTCATCGTTCGTCTCCCGACTTGGTGACAGCCCACTGCGTCACGGGCATGGCCTGCCGCCAGCCGGTGAAGCCGCCCACCGGGACGGCGTGCGCCACAGCGAGCCGTACCAACTCGCCGCCGCGGCGCCGGTACCAGTCGGCCAGCAGCGCCTCGGACTCCAGCGTCACGGTGTTGGCGACCAGCCGCCCGCCCGGAGGCAGCGCCTCCCAGCACGCTTCGAGCAGCCCCGGCACGGTCAGCCCGCCACCGACGAACACCGCGTCCGGCATGGGCAGCCCGGCGAGCGCCTCGGGCGCGGTGCCGGTGACGACCCGCAGCCCCGGCACCCCGAGCCGGTCAGCGTTGCGGGAGATGCGCTCTGCCCGGGCGGGGTCGCGCTCTACGGTGACGGCCCGGCTTGAGCGGTGCGTACGCATCCACTCGACGGCGATGGAGCCGGAGCCGCCGCCGATGTCCCACAGCAGTTCGCCGGGGGCGGGGGCGAGCACGCCGAGCGTTGCGGCACGCACATGGCGCTTGGTGAGCTGCCCGTCGTGTTCGTACGCGGCGTCCGGCAGCCCTGGTACGGCGCCGAGGCGCAGAGCGCCCGGGGCACGGCGGCAGTCGATGGCGATGACGTTCAGCGGATCGCCGGGCGGCAGGTCCCAGGCGTCGGCGGTCCCTTCCGCCCGCTGTTCGCGCTCCCCGCCCAGCTGCTCCAGCACCCGCATCCGGCTGGGGCCGAACCCGTACTCGCGCAGGAAGGCCGCGACGTCGGCGGGCGTCGCGGCCCCGGCGCTGAGGACGAGCAGCCGCCGCCCGTCGTGCAGCGCCGCGCCGAGCCGCGCGGTGGGCCTGCCGACGAGCGTCACGACCTCGGTGTCCTCCAGCGGCCAGCCCAGGCGCGCACAGGCGTACGACACCGAGGACGGGTGCGGCAGTACCCGCGGCACACCGGCGCCGAGCACTTCGGTGAGCGCCCGCCCGATCCCGTAGAACATGGGATCGCCGCTGGCCAGCACGGCGACACGACGCCCGGCGTGGGCCGCGAGCAGCCCGGGCACGGCGGGCCGCAGCGGCGACGGCCAGGCCACTCGATCCCCCGCGCAGGCGGGCGGCAGCAACTCCAGCTGGCGCGGCCCCCCGACGAGGACCTCGGCGTCGAGGAGCGCCTGCTGCGAGGCGGCGGGAATTCCGTCCCAGCCGTCTGCTCCGACCCCTACGACGGTCACGGCCGGTGTGCTGGGGGACGCGGAACTCGCGGAACTCACGGACGGACACCTCGGGAACGGAGAGAGGAACGAAGGCGCACTCTACTGGTCGGCCGTTTCGTCCATCCGTGCTGGTGACAGGTCGGGCGGCGACGGTGTCCGGTCAGGCGCGGGCGGGGCCGCGAAGGTCAGGCGGCGGTGGGTGCGGCGGAGCATCCTGCGGGCCATGAGGGGGTGGAGGCGGCGGACCGCCGCGAAGTAGAGCCTGCCGCGCCAGTTGTGGAACTTCACCACCGTGGTGAGCGTGACCTTGTCGCCGGCGATCAGGACCGAGGCGCGGAAGTCGAGATGGCCGCCGTCCTCGCCGAGCAGGAGTTCGTCCGGGGCCGTGGCCCGGACCGGGAAGGGCAGGACCTTGCGCCAGGCCTGGGGGTCGCGGGGCATGCCCGGGCGCAGGGGGAGGGTGTACGCGTCGGCGAAGTCCGGGGCGGCGAATGCCTGGTGGGCCAGTTCGGCTTCCGTCGGGACACTCGTGGCGGTCGGGCGCTCCCGGACCAGACCGTGCATCAGGCGGGCCCAGCGGGTCCAGCGGTAGGGACGTGGCAGACCGGCGGGGGACGCGGCGCGCTCGATGTTGTCGAAGAGTTCTTCGATCATCGTGTCGTGCATCGGGCGGATCGCCAGGGTCCACAACAGCCATGCCTTGAGGCCCTGTTCCTGTTCGAGGACATGGCGGACCCGGCAGCGGCCGGCGTCCAGCGGTTCTATCGCGAGGGCGTGGAAGCCGTTGCCCGGCGGGCTGAAGTCGAAGCGGATGCTGCGCCCCGGGTCGTACGCGCCGATCGAGTAGCGGACGAAGCCGTGGCCGCCGTCCGCGCCGACGCCGAGGGGGCCGTCGAACCGGATCGGGGGCCAGACGGGGCTCGGGCTGAGCGGGTCGTCCGGGGAGGAGATGCGGTCGAGCAGGGCGCCGACCACCTCCGCCGGGGCGTCGATCAGCCGCTCGTGAACGTTCCGTACCGTGCGCATCACGCACCTCCATACGGTGGCGTATGTTTCACCGTACGGTAGCGTATGGTCATGGTGCAAGCAGAAGAGGCCCCGCAGACAGGACCGGGGCAGGGCCGCAAGAGGCTCTCGGCCCGCGACTGGGCCGACGCGGCGCTCGCCGCCATCGGGGAGCGCGGGCTCGCCGCCGTCGCGGTGGAGCCGCTCGCCGCCCGGCTCGGCACGACCAAGGGCAGCTTCTACTGGCACTTCACCAACCGGGATGCGCTGATCGAGGCGGCGCTGGCCCGGTGGGAAGAGATCTGCACCGAGGAGATCATCACCGCGATGGAGTCCGAGCCGGACCCGGAGCGGCGGCTGCGCACCCTCTTCGCGCAGGTGACGGCGTCCGCCGCCGACGACCCCCTCGAGGTCTCGCTGCTCGCGACTGCCGACCATCCCCAAGTCGCCGCCGTACTGGCGCGGGTGACGGAGCGCCGGGTCGGCTATGTGGCGCATCTCTTCGAGGAGCTGGGCTTCCCGCCGGACCAGGCGCGGCAGCGCGGGCTGCTCGCTTACACCAGCTATCTCGGGCACACGCAGCTGAGCCATGCCGTGCCGCAGACGCTGCCCGTCGGGGCCGAGCGCGCCGACTATCTGGAGTCCGTGCTGGACAACCTGCTGCGCCGCGCATAGACGGCGCCGCCGAGGCAGAACAGTCGCCGCACCTGTGCCTGTGAGGCGCCGCTGGAGGCCGCAACAGGCCGCCTCGACCTTAGGCGCGAACGCGAGGCGCGGCGGGCGAGCTGCGCGTGGCGCGCAGGCTGCGCAGTCAGCCTCACGCCGAGGCGCGCTTCTTCGGGGTCGCCTTCTTGGCCACGGCCTTCTTCGTCGTCTTCTTCGCGGCCGTGGACTTCGTGGCGGTGGACTTCGTGGCGGTGGACTTGCTCGCTGTCGACTTGCTCGCCGCCGGCTTGCTCGCCGTCGACTTGGCCGCCGTGGTCTTCTTCGCGCTCGCCGCCGTCTTCTTCGCCGTCTTCGCGGTGGACTTCTTCGCGCCCTCGCCCGCGCCCGCACCGCCCGTCGATTTCGGCGAAGCCGCCGCCCGCTTGCGCCCCTTGATCGAGGTGACCTCTGCGACCTCCTCGCCCTCCTCCCCGCGCGCCTCCTTCGCCGCCTGAACGCTCTTCTCCAGCGCGGCCATCAGGTCGATGACCTTGCCGCCCGCGCGCTCGGCCGGCGCGGTCTCGGGAGCCACCTCGCCGCCCTCCACCTTCGCGGCGATCATCGCCTCCACCGCCGTCCGGTAGTCGTCGTGCAGCGAATCCAGGTCGACGTCGCCGAGCGTGTCCATCAGAGCGTCGGCCAGGTCGAGTTCCGCCTCCCGGACCGTCACCTCGGTGTCCGGGGCCGCCTCCCGCGGAGAGCGGATCTCGTCGGGCCAGAGCAGCCCGTGCATGGCGATCACATTGTCGACGACGCGCAGCATGCCGAGGCGTTCCCGGCCGCGCAGGGCGAACTTGGCGACGGCGACCTTCTGGCTCCGCTTGAGCGCCTCACGCAGCAGCGTGTACGGCTTGGCGGCCGGGACGCCGTTGGCGGACAGGTAGTACGCCGCGTCCATCTGGAGCGGATCGATCCGCTCCGCCGGCACGAACGCGACGATCTCTATCGTCTTCGCCGTGGGCAGCGGCAGGGCCGCGAGATCCTCATCGGTGATCGGGATGATCGATCCGTCCGCGTCCTCGTACCCCTTGCCGATCTCGGAGGCCGGCACTTCCTTCTCCTCCAGCTCGCAGGCCTTGCGGTAGCGGATCCGGCCGCCGTCGACGGTGTGGATCTGCCGGAAGGAGACCGAGTGGCTCTCGGTGGCGTTCACCAGCTTGATCGGAATGCTGACCAGACCGAAGGAGATCGCGCCGTTCCATATGGATCGCACGTTTCATCCCTTTCATCAGAAATTTCGGGATTCGTGGGATTCTCATCGTATGACGCCGATCACGGAGGTGGAGGGGCGGCGCCTGGCGCTCAGCAATCTGGAGAAGGTCATCCACCCCGCCACCGGCACCACCAAGGGCGAGATCCTGCACTACTACGCCACCACCGCCGGTGCGATCCTCGCCCATCTCCACAACCGTCCGCTGTCCTTCCTGCGGTACCCGGACGGGCCCGACGGCCAGCTGTTCTTCACCAAGAACCCGCCGCCAGGAACGCCCGACTGGGTCCGGACCGTCGCCGTCCCCCGTTCGGAGGACAAGAACGCCCGGCAGGTCGTCGTGCAGGACCTCGCGTCGCTGATGTGGGCGGCGAATCTGGTCGTGGAGTTCCATACGCCGCAGTGGCAGGCGGACGAGCCGGCGATGGCCGACCGCATGGTCTTCGACCTCGATCCGGGCGCCCCCGCGACGATCGCCGAGTGCTGTTCCGTCGCGCTCTGGTTGCGCGAGCGGCTCGCGGCCGACGGACTGCACGCGTACGCCAAGACCTCGGGCTCCAAGGGGCTGCATGTCCTCGTGCCGGTGGAGCCCACCCCCTCGGAGGAGGTGTCGGCGTACGCCAAGAGCCTGGCCGTCGAGGGCGAGGCCGCGCTGCCCGGCCTGATCCTGCACCGGATGAAGCGCTCCCTGCGGCCCGGCAAGGTCTTCGTCGACCACAGCCAGAACGCCGCCGCGAAGACCACCGCCGCCCCCTACACCCTGCGCGCCCGCACCGAGCCGACCGTCTCGACGCCCGTCACCTGGGAGGAGATCGAGGCGCACCAGAATCTCGTCTTCCGGATCGGCGACATCGCGCCACGGCTCGACCGGTACGGGGATCTGCTCGGCCCGCTCATCAATCTCAACCGGGCCGGGCGGCTGCCGGACGGGCCGCCATGAACGCGCCCAGGCCGCCCCTGAAGGTCGCGCTCGCCGAATCGGTGAGCGTCCTGCCGCGTGGGCGCGGTCTGGCGTACGAGCCGAAGTTCGACGGCCACCGGATGGTGATCTTCCGGCTCGGCGGCGAGGTGTTGCTCCAGGCCCGTTCGGGCCGGATCATCACCGCCGCGTTCCCCGATCTCGCGGACGCGGCACGGCAGTTGCCCGACGGCACGGTGCTTGACGGGGAGGTGGTGGTCTGGACGGAAGGGCGCATCGACTTCGCCGCCGTACAGAAGCGCGCGGCCGCCACTCCGGGGCGCGCACCGGCCCTCGCACGCCGGCTGCCCGCCTCGTACGCCGCCTTCGATCTGCTCGCCGAGGGAGGCGAGGATCTGCGGCTGTCGGCGTACGAGAAACGGCGCGCGCGGCTGGTCGCGCTGCTCGGCCCGCTCGGTCCGCCGTTGCAGCCCGTGCCGATGACCCTGGACGCCGGGGAGGCGGCCACCTGGTTCGAGTCGCTGCCCGCGATAGGCGTCGAGGGCCTGGTGGTCAAGCGCCTCGACCAGACGTATCGGAGCGGCACGCGCGCGTGGCAGAAACTTCGGCACACCTCCGCGCGCGATGCGGCGGTCGTCGGCTTCACCGGGCCGCAGGCGCGGCCGAGCGCGCTCGTACTGGTACTGCCGGACGACGACACGCCGCTGGTATCGAGCCCCCTGGCACCCGCACTGCGGGCACAGGCGGCCGCCGCGCTGACCGGCCGGACGAGCACCGGGACGGGGACGGCGATGGCGGTCGGCGTGGGCGAGGTCGAGTACCGGGCCGTGGAGACCGGGCTGACGGCCGAGGTGGAGCAGGGCACGACACGGCACACGGTCACCACAGTGCTGCGGCTGCGGCTCCCCGAGGACCACGACTAGAGGACCACGACTGGCAGGGCCGGACAGGGCCGGATTACGCGCGCAGCCAGGTGCGGCGGTCGCGCGCCGCCGCGTAGAGCGCCTCGATGTCCGCGGGCTTCAGTACGCCGCTGAGCCTGGCCAGCGCGGGCACCTCGTTCTCCCGCAGAATCCGTACGTCCGGTGGCGCGGGCAGCACATCCAGCCGCGCCGCCCCCACCACGGCGAGGACCGGGCGCACCGCCGCCGTCAGCGCGAGGGTCGCCCGCTCGGCCCGGCGGCGGGTCAGCCGCAGCAGCGGGCCCGGCACTCCGCGGCCGGCCCGGACCATCGGGTCGGCGATCCGCACCCGCAGCCGGCGGGCCGCCAGGGTGTGCACGGCCAGCACCCCGCCCGGGCCGACGGCCAGATGGTCGATGCGGTCGGCGCCCGGCAGCGGCACCGAGTGAATGATCCGCCAGCCCGCGCCCTCCAGCCGGTCGAGAGCGTCGCCGAGCAGCTGCTGGGCGGCGAGTTCCGCGCGGCGCGGGTCCTGCCGGAAGCGGCGCCCGGCGGGGAGGTGGTCCAGCTCGGCGTGGAGCGCCTCGCCGGGGCGGTTGGGGGCGAGGTCGTCGTCCGGGTGCAGGGTCAGCCTGGCGAGATCGGCGGAGGTGGGCACGGGCGGAGGTCCGACGGTGACCTCGCCGGTCAGATACGGGGCGAGGGCGGCCAGCGCATCGGCGCGGTGGCGTTCGGAGACCAGGCTGACGCGGCCGCTGTCCCTGTCGTACCAGGCGACGTTGCGGCCGTCCGGGAGGCTGACGTACAGCCTGTCCCGGCCCTGCTCTCGTGCCGGTGTGACGCGCAGTTCCGTCATGCCACCACCCCTCGACCATGGGAACAGCCGTGGGGCCTTCGGAGCAATAACCGCGCGATGCCGGAGCCGTAGTGCACACTCTCCCCAAGCGCAAGGTTCTTGGGAGGGGGCAAGCGTGTTCGGGGGGATCGACGAGGTCGACTGGGCATCACTGGCGCACGCCTATGGGCCGGCGGACGATGTGCCTCACATGCTGTTCGGACTCGCGTCCGCGGATCCCGCGGAGCGCGAGACGGCACTCGACGGGATGTACGGATCGGTGCACCACCAGGGCGATGTGTACGACTCGACGCTCGCCTGCATTCCCTTCCTCATCGAGCTCGTGGCGGATCCCGCGGTTCAGGACCGGGGTGGCATCGTCGAGCTGCTGACCAGCATCGGCGGCATCGATCTGGACGGCGACGACGAACTCGACCCGGAGGACGAGGAGTTCGAGCACGCCGCGAACTACGCGATGGCTTCGTCCGCCGTGACCGCGGGCGCGGACGTCTTCCTCGCGCTGGTCGACGCGGAGGACCGCGGCGTGCGGCTCACGGCTCCGCTCGCGCTCGCCACGCTGCACGACGATCCCGAGCTGGTGCTCGGACTGCTGCGGGAGCGGCTCGGCGTCGAGCCGGATGTGGAGGTGCGGTTCGCCTGCGTCGAGGCCGCGGGCCGGATCGCGCTGCGCCACCGGGGTCTGGCGCCCGAGGTGGTGGAGTGGCTCACCGGGCTGACCCGGGCGCCGTACCACCCGGGGCTGCGGCTGGCCGCGCTCGCGCAGCTCGCCCGCTGCGCGCCGGATGCGCTGCCGGCCGATGTCGTGCCGGGGGTGACGGGCCTGCTGCGCGAACTGCGCGCCGAGCCGGTGACGGCAAGCCCGGCGGCCGGGTCGGCGGGCACCGCCGCGGAACCGGTGGGCCCCTGCGCGGAGTCGGTCGGCTCCTGCGCCGAGCCCGCGGCACCCGCCACGGAACCCGTGCCCGAGCGGCCGTCGACGCCCACGCTCCTCGGCCGGCTGCGCGAGATGCACGAGGCGGACCGTGCGGGCCGCGGCGCGCCCTGGACGGCGGATCTGCTGCGTACGCTCCACTCCGGACTCGGCGACCGCGTCGACGACCGGATCGCCCTGCTCGCCGACCAGTTGTGCAGCCCCGACTGGAGCCAGCGGATCGATGCCGTACGGATGAGCAGCGGGCTGCTGCGGACCTGGCGCGGTGCGTACCACGAGTTGGTCGGCCTGATCGGGGAGCAGCTCGCCGACCCGGAGAAACGGCTTGCGGACGCGGCCGCCGACGCGCTCGGGGAGCTGTTCGGCCTCGCCGCGCCCGCCGCGGACGCGCTGGCGGACCGGGTGGCCGCGGACCCCGGCGCCTGGGTCCGGGAGTGGGAGAACGGGCCGCCCACGCTCGGCAGCGCGCTCGCCGCGCTGGCCCGGGCGGGCGACCGGCGCGCGGTGCCGGTGCTCGCGCGGACGCTTCAGCGGCCCGAGGCGCCGCACGATCTGGGCTATGTGCTGGACCATCTGGGCGCGGCCGCGGCGTCGCTCGCCCCCGCACTGCGCCACCGTCTCGGCGAAATCGAGCTGGACGAGCGGCTTTACGACCGGGCCGGGCCGCTGCTGTACGGGCTGACGGCGCTGCGGGCCGCCGACGCGGTGCCCGAGGTGCTGCGGGTGCTGCGGGGCGCGCCCGACTACCGCAGGGAGTGGGTGGCCGAGTCGGCGCTGCGGGCGCTCACCGCCTTCGGGCCCGGTGCGCGGGAGGCCGTTCCGGAGCTGCGGGAGCTGCTGCGCTGCGTGGGCGTCGGCTCCGGCTTCTCGGAGTCCCTCGCGGCACGGACGGCGGGGGCGCTGTGGGCGATCGAGGGTGACGCCGAGCCCGTACTGCCGGTGCTGCGTGCGGCGTTGTCCGGCGCGGACTCCGGGGCCCGGCGGTCGGCCGCGAGGGCGCTCGGCGCGCTGGGGCCGGCGGGCGAGGAGGCCGCCGGGGCGCTGGGTGACCTGCTGCGGGCGGCGGAGCCGTGGACCCGGGTGGACGGGGCGATCGCGCTCTGGCGGGTGACGGGCGATCATGGGCGGGCATGGCCGGTGCTGCTGGCGGCCTGGGAGGGGCTGCCGAACACCCGGGTCCCGATCGCCGAGTGCCTGGCGGAGCTGACGGCCGAGGGCGCGGAGCGGATCCTGCGCGACGAGCTCGCGGCCGTACGACGTCACAACGCGATCGACGGCGGATACGGCAGCCATGACATCTTTACGGACGAGAAGCTGCTGGCCCTGTGCCGGCGGGCACTGACGAGGGAGAGAACAGCATGATCATCTTCGGCACCAAGGGCTACCTCTACCAGCTGGCGATACTCACGCTGGTGTGCGGGCACTGCGGCAATCCCTCGGCGCACACGCTCAGGAAGCGCGTCACGAAGTTCACGCTGTTCTTCGTGCCGCTGTTCCCGTTCTCGACGAAGTACGCGACGCAGTGCACCTTCTGCGGCATGGAGCAGCAGGTGACCAAGGAGCAGGCGGAGCAGCTGCAGCTCCAGGGCGCGGGCGGGCCGGGCGATCAGGCGTACGGGCAGCCTCAGCAGCAGCCCGGCCAGCAGCCGTACCAGTACTGACGGGCCCCGAGCCGGAGCTTACGGCCCGTCTGCTCATTTTCGGCGCTCTATGACATAAAGGGAAAAAGGCCTGCGTCTTGCTACGTTGCGTGGCATGACCGCAACGACGGGCGACGCTCCTCCGCCCGAACTACGCCTCACCAAGCGGCGGGGCGTCGAGCTCTCGCTCCTCGTCTGCGCCGTCCTCATGTGCGTCTACGGCTACATCGACGTCGGCCTGACGAAGAACAGCGCGGTTCCGCCGGACGCCATGCGCTATGGAGCGGGCCTCGGCGTACTGGCCCTCCTCGCGCATCTCGCCGTGCGCTTTTGCGCCCCCTACGCCGACCCGCTGCTGCTGCCCATCGCGGTCCTCCTCAACGGCCTCGGCCTGGTGCTCATCTACCGTCTCGACCTGGAGACCCCGCTCGACGAGGCCGCGCCCGCCCAGCTGATCTGGTCCACCCTCGGTGTCGCGCTGTTCATCGTGGCCGTCGTTTTCCTGCGCGACCACCGGGTCCTGCAGCGCTACGCGTATCTCTCGGTCGTCGCCGCCCTCGTCCTGATGATCGTGCCGATCCTCTTCCCCGCCGTGAACGGCGCCAGGATCTGGATCCGGATCGGCGGACTCTCCTTCCAGCCGGGCGAGTTCGCCAAGATCCTGCTCGCCGTCTTCTTCGCCGCGTATCTCGCGGCCAACCGCAACGCCCTGGCCTACACCGGCCGCCGGATCTGGCGGCTCCAGCTGCCCACCGGCCGGGTGCTCGGCCCGATCGTCGCGATCTGGCTGCTCAGCGTCGTCGTACTGGTCCTCGAACGCGACCTCGGGACCTCGCTGCTCTTCTTCGGACTCTTCGTGATCATGCTGTACGTGGCGACCGGCCGGACCGGCTGGATCGCGGTCGGACTGCTGCTCGCGGCGGCCGGCGCGTTCGCCGTCGGCGCCCTCGAACCGCACGTCCACAGCCGGGTCGAGGACTGGCTCGACCCCTTCGCCACCATCAGGGCGGGCCAGGGCCCCAGCCAGCTCGCCCAGTCGCTCTTCGCCTTCGCCGCCGGCGGGATGCTCGGCGCGGGCCTCGGCCTCGGGCACTCCATCCTCATCGGCTTCGCAGCCAAGTCGGACTTCATCCTCGCCACCGCGGGCGAGGAGCTCGGCCTGGTGGGCCTGACCGCGATCTTCATGCTGTACGCGCTGATGGTGGCGCGCGGCTACCGCGCCGGGCTCGCCCTGCGCGACCCCTTCGGACGACTGCTCGCCATCGGGCTCGCCTCGATCATCGCCCTCCAGGTGTTCGTCATCGCGGGCGGCGTGATGGGTCTGATCCCGCTGACCGGCATGGCGATGCCCTTCCTTGCCCAGGGCGGTTCGTCCGTCGTCACCAACTGGATCATCGTGGCGCTGCTCATCAGGGTCAGCGACTCGGCCCGCTCACCGCATCCCGACGTGGTCGTTACCGGCGTCATCGCGCCGGTCCTGGAGGACGAACGGTGATCCGCTACATCCGGCGCGCCGCCGCTCTGTGTCTGCTGCTCCTGGTCGCGCTGCTGGTCAATGCCGCCCGCGTGCAGATCATCGAATCCTCGTCGCTCGACAAGAACCCGGCCAACCGGCGCCTTGCCATTGCCCGTTACGACGAGCCGCGCGGCGACATCCTGGTCGGCGGCAAGCCCGTCACCGGCTCCAAGGACACCGGCCAGCAACTGCGGTACGAACGCACCTACACCCAGGGCCCGATGTACGCGCCCGTCACCGGCTACGCCTCGCAGACGTACGGCACCACCCTCGTCGAGAACGCCGAGGACGGCGTCCTGACCGGCACGGCCGCCATGCTCGCGCCGCTGCCCTTCTGGAACGACATCAGCCGCATCCAGCAGCCCGGCGGCGATGTCGTCACCACCATCAGGCCCTCGATGCAGCGCGCCGCGTTCGACGGGCTCGGCGGCAAACGGGGCGCGGTCGCCGCGCTCGAACCGTCGACCGGGAAGATCCTGGTACTGGTCAGCAGCCCTTCGTACGACCCCGGGCTGCTCTCCGGTACCGGGCCGCCGGTCAAGACCGAGTGGGCGAGGCTCAATGCTTCGGGCAGCCAGCCGATGCTCAACCGGGCCATCCGGCAGACGTATCCGCCCGGCTCCGCCTTCAAGATCGTGACGGCGGCCGCCGCGCTGGACGCGGGTGTGGTCACGGACATCGACGCGCCGTCCGGCGCGCCCGATCCGTATGTTCTGCCCGGCACGAGAACGACGCTCCCCAACGCGACGGACGGCTGCGGCGACGCCTCGCTCGCGTACGCCATCCAGTGGTCCTGCAACACCGTGATGGCGCATCTGGGGGTGAAGGTGGGCCTGGCCGGAATGCTGGACACGGTCGGCAGGTTCGGCTTCAACGACCGCAGGCTGCGGATCCCCTCGGGCGTCGCCGTGTCCAACTTCGACCGCCATATGACCGTCGATCAGCTGGCGCTCTCCTCGATCGGGCAGTTCGACACCACGGCGACGCCGCTGCAGATGGCGATGGTGTCGGCCGCTGTCGCCAACGGCGGGGATCTCAAACGCCCCTATCTGGTGAACCGGGTGACCAGGTCGGACGGTCGCACGGTCGCACGGAACTACCCGCAGTCGTACCAGCAGGCGATGAACCCCGCGACCGCGCAGCAGCTCCAGCGGATGATGGTCCAGGCCGTGGAGGAGGGCACCGGTGAGAACGCGGCGATCGAAGGGGCGACGGTGGGCGGCAAGACCGGTACGGCGCAGCACGGCTTGGACAACACCGGTCGGCCCTATGCCTGGTTCATCTCCTGGGCGCAGGCGGCCGACGCGGGCCAGCCGGCGGTCGCGGTCGCCGTGGTCGTCGAGGAGGACGTGTCGGCCGACCGCGGCGAGATCAGCGGCGGTGGCAGCGCGGCGCCGATCGCGCGGGCGGTGATGGAGGCGGCGCTGCGACACTGAGCCGTATGACGGTGGAGGAGGCCCTGGAGCGCATCGCGCGGCTCGACCCGCAGTTGTGCGCTTTCATCGAGGTGTGGGGCGAGGCGGCGTCTTCGGCATGCGGGGTTTCGCCCGAACTGCCCCTCACTGGGATCCCGTTCGCGGTGAAGGGGCCCTTGGGTATCCGTTCGTACGCGGCCCGGCGGCTGATCGCGGCGGGCGCGGTGCCGGTCGGCTCGACGGCGGTGCCGGGCCCCGGCACGTACTGGCAGACCTGGGGCCTCGGCGCGCACGGCCGCACGGTCAACCCCTGGCGCCCGGACCGTACGCCGGGCGGCTCGTCGGCCGGTTCGGCGGTGGCGGTCGCGGCGGGGATGGTGGGCCTGGCCACCGGCAGCGACGGGGCGGGGTCGGTGCGCATCCCGGCGGCCTGGTGCGGGGTGTTCGGCCTGAAGACGACGAACGGCCTGCTGCCCTCACCCGACCGGACCGGTCTGACGACGGCGGGGGTGCTGACGCGCACGGCGGCGGACGCGCGGGCGTATCTGCGCTGCGTCCTTGACGGGTACGCGGAGGTGCGGCCGCCGTTCCCGGTACGGGCGCGCTGGTCGCCCGACCTGGGTTTCGCGCGGACGGACCCGGAGGTGGAGTCGGTCGCGAGGGCTGCGGTGGAGCGGCTGGTCTCGGCCGGAGTCGTACGCCTCGACGAGCGGCCGTTCGCGCTGCTCGACCCGCGGGACGCCTGGCAGGCGGTACGGCGCGGACAGCCTTCGGCGGGGTCGGCGGTGCGCGCGGAGAACGACCGCCGTCTCGGCGCGCTGTTCGCGGAGGCGGAGCTGCTCCTCACCCCGGCCACCCCGAACCGCCCGCACGGCCACGAAGGCCCGGGCGAGCTCTACTCCACCGCCCTGACCTGGGCGTTCAACCTCAGCGGCCACCCGGCCGCAAGCGTCCCGGCCGGCTTCACGAGCGACGGCTGCCCGGCCGGCCTGCAACTGGTCGCGGCGCGCGGCGCGGACGTCTCGCTCCTCGAAATGGCGGTGGCGGCGGAGCGGTACACGATTATGGTGCGCCCATGACCATGACCCACGAGCTCGCCCAGGTGAACATAGCCCGACTCAAATTCCCGCTGGATTCCCCGGAGTTGAAGGACTTCGTCGACGGCCTGGACCCGGTGAACGCTGTCGCGGACGCGGCGGACGGCTTCATCTGGCGACTCCAGAGCGAGACCGGAAATGCCACGGATGTGCCGGTTTTCGGGGACGAGTGGCTGATCCTGAACATGTCGGTGTGGCGGGACACGGACGCCCTGACCGCGTTCATGTACCAGGGACAGCACAGGGAGCTGCTGGGGCGGCGCTACGAGTGGTTCGAACGCGTCCAGGAGGTCATGAGCACGCAGTGGTGGGTGGAGCGGGGCCACCGCCCGACGGTCCAGGAGGCGGAGGATCGCCTGCTCCATGTACGCGAACACGGCCCGACGCCACGGGCGTTCACGCTGCGGACGAGCTTCCCGCCGCCGACGGCGGAGTGATCAGCCCAGCTGCTGCCCCACGGGTCTGCCGACCCCCGCCCGTCGGCTCGTCGGCGCCTCAGCCCGTCGGCCCCTCGGCTCAGCCCGCCGCTTGCGCGCCCTCCGCGATCGCTTCCTCCACTTCCGCTACCCGCGCCTGCTCCTCCGTCGCGAAGCGTTCGCGGTCGAGCTGCTCGGCGATCTCCTCGTCCTGGGACATGAGGAGGTCGAGGTTGGCGTCGCCCATCTCGAAGACGCCCATGTCCAGATAGGCCTTCTGCAGGCGCTCGCCCCACAGCCCGATGTCCTTGACGCACGGCACGATCCGGCTGAACAGCAGCTTCCGGAACAGCTGCAGGAACTCGGACTGTTCGGAGAGCTCCGCCGCCTCGGCCTTGGGGATGCCGAAGTTCTCCAGCACCTCGACCCCGCTGAGCCGGTCGCGCATCAAGTAGCAGCCCTCGATGACGAAATCCTCGCGCTCGCGCAGCTCCGCGTCGCTGAGCTGCTTGTAGTAGTCACGCAGCGCCATCCGCCCGAAGGCGACATGGCGTGCCTCGTCCTGCATGACGTAGGCCAGGATCTGCTTCGGCAGCGGCTTGTCCGTCGTGTCCCGGAGCAGGCCGAACGCGGCGAGCGCGAGCCCTTCGATGAGGACCTGCATACCCAGGTACGGCATGTCCCAGCGTGAGTCGCGCAGGGTGTCGCCGAGCAGCCCCTGGAGGTTGTCGTTGATCGGGTAGAGCATCCCGATCTTGTCGTGCAGGAAGCGGCTGTAGATCTCCGCGTGCCGGGCCTCGTCCATCGTCTGGGTGGCGGAGTAGAACTTCGCGTCCAGATCGGGCACCGACTCCACGATCCGCGCCGCACACACCATCGCGCCCTGCTCGCCGTGCAGGAACTGGCTGAACTGCCAGGAGGTGTAGTGCCTGCGCAGCTCCCCCTTGTCCTTCTCGGTCAGCTTCGGCCAGTGGCGCGAGCCGTAGAGCGTGAGCGCCTCGTCGGGGGTGCCCAGCGGGTCGTACGGATCGACCTCCAGGTCCCAGTCGATGCGCTTTGCGCCGTCCCACTGCTTGTCCTTGCCCTTCTGGTACAGGGCGAGCAGCCGGTCGCGGCCGTCCTCGTACTCCCAGCTGAAGCGGGCAGCGCCGGAGGCCGGGACCTGCCAGTGGAAGCTCTCCGGGGCGTGCGTGTAGCGGTCGTGAGTCGACACTGACGGCTCCTTCGCCTCATATCCCGTACCACTACGTACAGTTGGCAGGCTCACACGTTGGTAGACGTCCAGTCAACAAGTCGTACGCAAGGGATTGACGGTCTTACTGACAGGCAGTCTCATAAAGGTTGACGTTGCTCACCCCACCCGCGAGGTGCCCTCAGCCATGACAACAGTGACCGAAAGCGACGTGCAGCAACTCCGCGACGCACTCGGCCCGCTCCGGGACCGGGAGCAGGTCGCCCAGCGTCTCCTCGAGTCCTCCTCCAAGCACTCCTTCGACCCCGACAAGGAGCTCGACTGGGACTCCCCGGTCGAGGAGGGCAAGTGGTTCTGGCCGCCGGAGCTGCTCTCCCTCTACGACACCCCGCTGTGGCACAGGATGTCCGAGGAACAGCGGCTGGACCTGGCCAGGCGCGAGTCCGCGTCGCTCGCCTCGCTGGGCATCTGGTTCGAGATCATCCTGATGCAGCTGCTGGTCAGGCACATCTACGACAAGCCCGTGACCAGCAGCCATGTGCGGTACGCGCTCACCGAGATCGCGGACGAGTGCCGGCACTCGATGATGTTCGCCCGGCTGATCCAGAAGGGCGGGGCGCCGGCGTATCCCGTACCGCGGCTCTACCACAATCTGGCGCGCGTCCTGAAGACCGTCTCGACCACACCGGGTTCGTTCGCGGCGACGCTGCTCGGCGAGGAGATCCTCGACTGGATGCAGCGCCTCACCTTCCCGGACGAGCGCGTCCAGACCCTGGTGCGCGGCGTGACCCGCATCCACGTGGTGGAGGAGGCGCGTCATGTGCGATACGCCCGCGAGGAGTTGCGCCGGCAGATGGTGACAGCGCCGCGCTGGGAGCAGGAGCTCACGCGCCTGAGCTGCGGGGAGGCGGCGCGGGTCTTCTCGGTCTGCTTCGTGAATCCGCAGGTGTACACGGACGTCGGCCTCGACCGGCGCGAGGCGGTCGCCCAGGTGAAGGCGAGCGGCCACCGCCGCGAGGTGATGCAGTCGGGCGCGAAGCGGCTGACGGACTTCCTCGACGACATCGGCGTCCTGCGGGGCCCGGGCCGCAGGCTCTGGAAGAGCTCGGGCCTCCTCGCGTAATCCAGGAACGGGGCGGTTACGCTGCGAGCATGACCAGTCCCGCTCCAGCGACCCGTGCCTACCGACGGCTCAGCGTCGAGGAGCGCCGCAGGCAGCTCCTCGCCGCCGCGCTCACGCTCTTCGCGCACCGGCCGCCGGACGAGGTGTCCCTCGACGACGTGGCCGAGGCGGCCGGGGTCTCCCGGCCCCTCGTCTACCGCTACTTCCCCGGGGGCAAGCAGCAGTTGTACGAGACGGCTCTGCGCTCCGCCGCCGACCAGCTGGAACTGTGCTTCACCGAGCCGCCCGCGGGACCGCCCACCGAGCGGGTCTCCCGGGTCCTCGACCGCTATCTCGTCTTCGTCGACGAACACGACGCCGGGTTCAGCGCGCTGCTGCGCGGGGGCAGCGTCGCCGAGACCTCCCGTACGACGGCGATCGTCGACGAGGTGCGGCGGGCCGCGGCCGAGCAGATCCTCGTCCACATCGGCGTCGCGCGGCCGGGTCCGCGGCTGCGGATGATGGTGCGCACCTGGATCGCGGCGGTCGAGGCGGCGTCGCTGATCTGGCTGGACGAGGGGAAGCAGCCGCCGGCGGAGGAGCTGCGGGACTGGCTGGTCGACCATCTGATCGCGCTGCTCGCGGCGACGGCGGCGAGCGACGAGGAGACGGCGGAGGCGGTCAGACAACTGGTGGCGCTGGAGACGCCGTCCGGGCCCGTGGGGGTGCTGGCACGGCGGGTGGGGCCGGTGGTGGGGGACGCGGGGGGCTTGCTGTAGCGGACGCCGGGCGTCAAAGCCGTCCGCGGAGTGAGCCATCCCCCGAGTCGCTACGGGGCCTATCCGAAGCGGCCCTCCACGTAGTCCGCCGTCCGCGGGTCCGACGGCGCGGAGAACATCGCCGGAGTGGGGCCGTGTTCGACGATCGCGCCCGGCGTGCCCTGTTCCGCGAGGAAGAAGGCGCATTGGTCGGAGACCCGCGCCGCCTGCTGCATATTGTGGGTGACGATCACGATCGTGACCTCGTGGACCAGTTCGCGGATCGTTTCCTCGATGCGGCGGGTGGACGTCGGGTCGAGCGCCGAGCACGGTTCGTCCATCAGGAGGACCTTGGGACGGATGGCCAGGGAGCGGGCGATGCACAGACGTTGCTGCTGGCCGCCGGAGAGTGCGCCGCCGGGCTGGCGGAGGCGGGTGCGGACCTCCTTCCAGAGGCCCGCCTTGGTCAGGCACTCCTCGACGAGGTCGTCCCTGGCGCTGCCGCCCAGCCGGATGCCGGTGAGTTTCAGGCCCGCGGTGACGTTGTCGTAAATGGACATCGCCGGGAAGGGGTTCGGCTTCTGGAACACCATGCCGACCTGGCGCCGCGCCTCGGTCAGCCGTTGGCCGGGCGCGTAGACGTCCTGGCCGTCGACCAGCACCTCGCCCGCGAGGGAGGCGGACGGGACGAGTTCGTGCATGCGGTTGAGGATGCGCAGGAAGGTCGACTTGCCGCATCCGGAGGGGCCGATGAGTGCCGTCACCAGGCTCGTCGGCATGGTCAGCGACACGCGGTCGAGGACTTTGTGGTCGCTGAACCAGGCCGAGATCCGGCGGGCCTCAAGGGTCGCCCCTGTCGTGCCTGTAGTGCCTGTCGTGCCTGTCGTGCCTGTCGCCCCGGGCGCTCCGGGCGCTCCGGCGGCTCCGGGGCTCCCGGAGCCATCGGCGCGCGCCGGGACCGGGAGGGTGGTCTCGGTCTGGGTGGTCTGGTCGGTCACGGCACATCCTTTTTCGGCGGAGACTGGGTTACAGCAGGTTGGGGAGCAACAGCGCCGCCTGGTCGGCGACCGCCAGGCCGAGGGCGCCCAGCAGCGGCACGCCCACCACCCACGTGTGCGGCCGGCCCCAGCGGGCGTGCGCCCATGCGATGGCCGCGGCCGCCAGCACCAGCCCCTGGCCCCACAGCACGAGTGGCAGCCAGGCCGTCTGCTGCATGGCCATCGGCCTCTCGTCCTCCGGCAGGGCCCCCGGCGGGACGGCAGTCGGCGGTGTGGGCTGGGCGTCCGAGACCAGGTCGGCGTCCACCCGCAGAATGCCGCGGGGCATGAACGGGGTGCCATCGGCCGTGATGAGGGTGAGGCGGCCACGGCCGGCGGTGAGCGCCGACGGCTGGGGGTCGCCCTCCCGGCGCGGGCCGATGACCTTGTACGTGTGCTTCCCCTGCCCGGTGGTCACGGTGAACCGGTCCCCCTCCGTCAGGTCGCCCAGGCGTCGGAACGGCCCGCCATAGGTCGCCTGGCGGCCCATGACGACGCTGACTCCGGCCTGGCCCGGCAGCGTGGTGTCCCGGCGGTGGCCCGCCCCCCGGGCCAGGTCCTGTGCCGTGGTGCCCTCGCGGACGACTTCGCGCAGCTGGAGTACGGGGATCTCCAGCATCGCCACCGGCGCGCCGGGTTCCGGCGCCACGCCGCCACCCGCGGACCGGCCGATGGGGGCGACACCATTGGCCAGGTCGGACCGGAAACCGGCGTAGTCGACCTGCCGGTCGCGGGCGTGCCGGAGGTCGCCCACGAGACCGACGTCGACGACGAATCCGAGCAGCAGCGCGGCGAGGATGCTCAACGCCGCGCTGACGACGCGCAGTCCGGGGCCCGCGGCCGGGCGCGCCTGACGCGCCCCGCCGGACTCCGGAGATGACGGGTTGCCAGGTGACGTGCCGCCGGACGGCGGCAGGTCGCCCTGTGCCACGGCGTCGGCCAGGGCACTCGGCGCTGTCATCCGATCCTCCGTGACACCGAGGTGGCGTAACCCCAGGCGTATCCGGGGCGCTTGGCCGTGATGGTGACGGTGAGCAGGTGGCCGCGGTCGGCCCTGGTCGGGTAGTACGTCACGCGGGTCGCACCGGTGATCGTCCGTCCGTCGCGCTTCCAGGTGTAGCTGTACGTGGTGGCGGCGGGGGTAAAGGTGCCGGGCCTGGCGGTCTGCCGGTAGCCCACCCTGGCGGTGCCTGTGATCGAGGGCCTCGTCACGTTCTTCAGCGCCGGGCCCGCAGCCACGGTCACGGCCGCGCTGGTCGAGGTGGTGCTGCCGGTGCTGTTGGCCGCGATCGCGCGACAGGCGGTCTTGTGGTTGTAGTCGGCGGCGACGAGGGGGCGGGTGCGCGCGATGGCCCCACTGATCACTGCGCCGTCGCGGAGCCAGAGGTACTTGATCGACGTCGCGTCGCTGAAGGCCACGGTGCAGGTGGCCGTATAGCCGACCTTGAGGGTGCCGGTCACCTTCGCCGGTGTGACGACCGCCGGCGGCTTGATCTTGACCGTGTACGACAGGGCCGCAGAGGCCGAAGAGCCGTACACCGCCGGGTCGGACGGCGTGAACTCGGCTTTCAGCGAGTGTGCGCCGACGGCCAGGGCGGCGGCGGTCAGGGTGGCCGCTCCCGCCGACACGGCGACGGGGGAGCCGAGTTGGGTCGCCCCGTCCAGGAAACGGACCGAACCGGCCGCCTCGGCCGGGGCCACCGCCGCCGTCAGCTTCACGGCCGTGCCCTGGACGACCGGGCTCACTGGAGCCGTCGCGAGGGTGGTCGTGGTCGCGGCGGCGGGCGCGGTGTTCTGGTAGGCGGTGTTGGAGGTGAACCAGATGGGGGCGGTGAAATCGCCGTACGTCGTCGAACCGAAGGCGGCCCGGCAGGTCAGCGTGAAGTCGTAGCGCCCCTCCAGCGTGGTGAACCCCGCCGTGCTGGCGTAGTCCCGCATCGTCTGCGTCAGCGGCACCACGATGCCGCCGTTGCCCGTGGAGCCGTACGTCTCGAGCGGTGAGTTGCTCACCACGATCTGGCCCTCGGCCGGGAAGCCCGAGCCCTTCACCGCGACGATGAGGTTGGTGGCCTCGGCCGGGCACGGCCCGGCGGTGGTCAGCGTGACCCCGCTGGTGTCCGTACCGGTGGCCGGGGTCACCTCCATCGGGCCGAGGACATCGGCCCTGGCTCCGGTGGTGCCGAGCGCGAGCGCGCCGGCGGCGAGGAGCGATGCGAGGGCGACCGACAGGGGTCGGCGTGCAGTTCTGAACTTCATGGTGTCTCCCCCGCCTCAGACGTTCGGGGTGTCAGTGACGGAGAACTCGTCGCGCTTGCGGTTCCGCCGGACGACGGTGATGCCCGCCGCGACCAGAAGGGCCGAAACCGCGCCGACCATGGCCACATCGGTGCCGGTGGCAGCGAGGGATCCCTTGCCGCCGCCCGAGGCACCGCCGTTGACGTCGGTGGAGATGCCCTGGGAGCCGCCGCCCGGGGTCGCGGTCTCCGTCGGCGTCGCGGTGTCGGTCGGCAGCGCCGTGTCGGTGGGCGTCGCGGTGTCGGTCGGCAGCGCCGTGTCGGTGGGCGAGGCGGTGTCCGTCGGAGACGCGGTGTCGGTCGGCGAGGCGGTCCCCGTGGGCGACGGGGAGGCGGTGCTGGTGGGCGCCGTGGAGGACGGCGTGGCCGTGGGCCCGGCGGGGTCGGTGTTGCGGTACGCGGTGTTGGAGGTGAACCAGATCGGCGCGGTGAAGTCGCCGAGGCTGGTGCCGTTGAAGGCGGTGCGGCAGGTCACCGTGAAGTCGTAGCGGCCCTTCAGCGTGGTGAACCCCGCCGTGTTGGCGTAGTCACGCATCGTCTGGGAGAGCGGGATGATGAGCCCGCCGTCCGCCGTCGATCCGTAGGTGCTGAGCGGCGAGTTGCCGACCACGTTCTGGCCCTCGGCCGGGAAGCCCAAGCCCTTCACCGCGACGATGAGGTTCGTGGCCGCCTCCGGGCACGCCTTCGACGTGGTCAGCGAAATCCCGCTGGTGTCCGTGCCGGTGGCCGGGGCCACCTCCGCCGTACCGACGACCTCGGCGTGCGCGGCGGTCGCGGTGAGCACCCCGGCCGCGCCGGTCGCCGCGATCAGCGATCCGAGCAGGACGGCAGCGGGCCAGGATATCAAGGTGCGGGACTTGGTTGTGATGGACACGGTGTTCTCTCCCTGTGACTGATGGTTCAAGAGGTGTGGATGGTGGTGGTGTTCAGTCGCCCGGCTCGGGTTCGGCGGCACGCGCCCGGCGTCCCCGCGCCCAGTGAGCGGCACCCATGAGGAGTGCCAGCAGGGCGGCGGCGAAACCGGCCACCGACCAGACGACGAGCGAGGTGTTGGAGTCCTGAGCGGCGGCTTCCGTCGCGGCGGGCGCACCCGCGGGTGCGGCGGACCCGTTCGCGGGCGCGGAAGGTGCCGCCGCCCCGGCGCCCGCCGCGCTCCCTGTTTCAGCGCCCGTACCGCCCCCCGACACGGTCGGCGGTACGGGCTGCTCCGATTGCCCCGGCGCTTTCGCGTCCGGGGCCTTGACCGCGACCCGCGTACCGTCCCGGTACGCGTCTTTCGCGGTGAACCGCAGGGACCCCGTGAAGTCCCGCAGACTCGTCAGGTCGAATGCGCCCTTGAGGCAGCTGACCGTGAAGGTGTAGGTGCCGCGCAGGGTGGTGAAGCCGGCCGTGCTGGCGTAGTCCCGCATCGTGTACGTGAGCGGGATCGACAGGCCGCCGCCGGGCACCTTCGGATAGGTGGCGAGCGGGGCGTTGCCGACGACGATCTGGCCGTCGCGGGGGAATCCCGCTCCGGTGACGCGGGCGATGACGTTGGCGGTCTTCGCGGGGCAGGGCGCGGCGGAACTGAGCGTGATGGGCTGGGCGTCGCTGCCCCGCGCCGGGCTGACCGCGAGTCCTCCGGACTCCGCCGCCTCCGCCGCCCGGGCGTCGGCAGGTGCACCCGCGACGACCGCTCCGGCGGTGAGCAGGATCGCCGCGAGGCCGACGGCCTGCTTCGACCTGGCCGCGGCGGGGCGCTGCTCCGGTGCGCTCGTGCCGGCGCCGCGCCGGCGCCGCCTGCGTACGAGCCGGAGCGTCGGGGCACCGGCGGCGACCAGCAGCACGGCCAGCAGCGCCCACGGCACGGCCCAGAAGTTTTCGACCCGAGTGACCCGTGGCAGCACGCGATGCTTGATGTCGCCCCGTACGGGCTTGGGGTCGACGGTGACCGTGGTGGTGTCCCGCATGGCCGGGACGACCCCGGTGGCCGAGGCCGTGATCTTCACAGCGGCGCCGGGCAGCAGCTCGGTGATGTCACGAGGGTTCGCCACCTTCGCTCCGCTGCCGAACAGATCGCGCACACGGACCGCTTGACGGGCTGCCAGCCGGACGTTGCCGGTGTTGCGCACGGTGTACGTGACGGTCGCCGATCCCGTGCCGAAGGGGTTGGCCGTGCCCTGGTAGGTCGTGTGCAGGCCCTCAACAGTGAGCCGGGGCTTCAGTTCACCGGCCACCCTCAGATAGATCCGCGCCCCCACCCGCTGGTCGACCGCGACCTTGCTGCCCTTCTTGTCGGTGCCTGCCGCCGACAGCGACGCGACGATGCCGCCGGTGTGGTCCCCGGGCGTCACATTCCGCGGGACGGTCAGGGTGAAGGGCACGATGACGTGGGACCGGCCGGGCACGCTCAGCAGGTTCTTGCCGAGCTTCACCCAGGAGCCCACGTCGGTGGACCTGTGGTTCGCCGCGAACAGGTCGAAGCCTCCGTCGGCGGTGGTGAAGGCGTCGCCCGCGTACACCCGCAGGGTGAGCGGCTCTTTGCCGTAGTTGTAGACGGCGATGTGGTCGTTGACGGCGGCGCCCGGGGTCGCCCCGTACGAGAAGTGCGGCCGCGCGTCGGGCTTCTTCGCGGCCGACGGCTGGACACCGAAGGTCGTACGCCCCTGTCTGCCGTCGCCCGGCCGGGTGGCCGGAACCGGGGCGGCAGCCGACGCGGCTCCGGCTGCGGCCGGGAGGACGGCGAGGAGGCATGCGGCCAGGACGGCGGCGATGCGGCGGGCTGAGGTCGTGATCATGTCGGGTCGTCCGATCGGGCGCGGGACGGGCGGAGCGGGGTGGGGTGGGTTGCTGGTGGGGTGGGAGGCCGGGACGGGCATCGCTGCCCGTCCCGGCCCGGGGCGGTCACCAGGGGGTTGGGGCCGCCCCATGGCCATCCGACCGGGTCAGATGGCCGTCAGGGTGAGCGTGGCGGTGTAGGTGCCGGCCACGGTCGAAGTCGGCGCGTTGAGGGCGAGGTCCGCCCCGACGTGGGCGGTGCCCAGGCCGGTTCCGTTGGCGAGGGAACGGGAGGACTTGAGTCCGGCCGTGCCCGCGTCCGCGGGGGCGACACCATTGGCGGCGGCGACCGCCGCACCGGCCGTGACGGTCTGGGACGCGCCCTTGTCGATCACCTTCGGCGTCCAGCCGAGGTTCTGACCGTTGATCAGGTGCGTACCGCCGTCGGAGAAGTCGGTCAGCTGGCCGCTGACGGACCAGCCCGGGTTACCGGCGCGGGTGTCGGTGAGCGTGACTGCGTTGATCGCGCCCGTGGTGGTCAGCAGGTCACCATTGGCGTTGAGCACCGGGGAAGGCAGGGTGACGTGCGGGTTGTCGACGCTGATGACCAGCGCACCGGCCTCGACGGTGGTGGTGATGTCCTGCGAGGCGGTGACACCGGCGAAGGCACCGATCACGTAGGGAACGGCACTGGAGTCCGAGCCGAGGTACGCGGCCGGGTTCGACGGGACGAAGACCGCCGAGAAGGAGTGGTCACCGGCAGCCAGGCTGCTGGTGGTGTAGGCCGCCTGACCCGCGGCGAGGGGCACCGTGGCCAGCGTGGTGGTGGTGCCGCCCACGGTGTCCTGGAATTTCACGGAACCGGCCGCCGAGGCGGGCGCCACCGTGGCCGACATGCTGACCGGGCTGAACTGCGCCGAAGTGCCGGCCGGCGAGACGGCCAGCGCGGTGGTCGTCGCGGTCGCCGGAGCGGCGTTGACCGTGTACGAGACCGCGGAGGAGGCGGACGGGTTGTAGGCGGTGCCGCTCGGCGTGAAGGCGGCCGTCAGCGAGTGGCTGCCCGCGCCCAGGCTGCTCGTGGTGAGCGCGGCCTGGCCGCCGGACACGGTCACCGGGTTGCCCAGCGCAGCGCCGTTGTCGCTGAACTGCACCGTGCCCGCGGCGCCGGCCGGGCCGACGGTCGCGGTCAGCGTCACGGGAGTACCCGCGGTGACCGGGCTCGCCGGGGACACCGCGAGGGAGGTGGTGGTGTCGGTCTTCACGGCCGGGTCGGTGTTCTGGTAGGCCGTGTTGGAGGTGAACCAGACCGCGCCCGGGAAGTCTCCGAGGCTGGTGCCGTTGAAGGCCGTGCGGCAGGTGACCTGGAAGGTGTACTTGCCGGTCAGGTTGCTGAAGCCGGCCGTGTTGGCGTAGTCACGCATCGTCTGCGAGAGCGGGATGACGAGCCCACCGTCCGCCGTCGATCCGTAGGTGCTGATCGGCGAGTTGCCGACCACGTTCTGGCCGCCGGCCGGGAAGCCCGAACCGGTCACCGAGACAATGACGTTGGTGGCGTTGGCCGGGCAGGCTCCCGACGTGGTCAGCGTCATGCTGGAGGTGTCGGAGCCGGTCGCCGGGGTGACGGCCGCGGTGCCGATGTCGGCCGCATGTGCCGAGGGGGCCAGGATCAGGCCGCCTGCCAGCACGGCGACCAGGCTCGCGAGACCGCCCGCCAGGGTTCGCGAGAGGGTGTTCTTCCACACAGTCGTGCTCTCCTTCTTGGAAGGATGAAAGTGACGAAAGCGATGGGTCAGGCATGGGGGGTTGAGAAGCCGGGACAGCGTCAGGGGGTCTGCTTGCTGGTGTCGCCGCAATTCGCGTTGGTCGCGAAGCCGTAGGTGTTGATCACTGCCGACTGCTGGCAGACGAGGGAGTTCGAGCCGACGAAGACGGCGCTGTACGGCGCGGTCCCGATCTTGCTGGTCGGGATGACGTTGTAAACGTCGCGCTTCACACCGAAGTTGCTGTTCAGCGTGTTCGGCGCGAGACCGTCGATGGTGCCGAGGATGGCGCGGCCTCGCAGGTCCGCGATGGTCTGCGTGGCCTGCGAGTTGTACTGCGCGATGGAGAACGGGGCGATCGACTTGTCGTCGAGCACTCGGCCGTCGTGCTCCTGGACGGGCGCGCCGCTCTTGGTGTCCTTGATGCAGGGGTAGACGCCCGCGACCACATCCGCGTCCGTGATGCCCATCTGGGACTCCCAGAAGCTACGGGTGCCCGAGCCCGCCTGCGGCAGGTACACGGTGAGGCTGAAGTTGGGCGCGGTGCCCACGTAGTTGGGGTCGCAGTGGTAGATGGCCTTGAGGTCGGCCAGCGAGAGCTTGCGCGGCACGGTGCTGGTCGGCGTGATCGAGTAGCTCACCGCGTCCACGGCGAACGGGACATAGGTCAGTCCAGGGTTCGCCGCACTCAGGTTGAGGCTGGAGGAGCGGGCGAAGTCCAGACAGCCGTTGCCCGCCTGCAGGGAGTTCAGCAGGGCGGTGCGTCCGGCGCCGGATCCGTTCGGGCGGTTGACGGTGCAGCCCGGGGTGGTGGCGGGGTCCTTGGTGGTGATCTGCGCCGAGCCGGTGGAGTCGTACGAGCCGATGACCTTGGTGCCATTGATGGTGATGGCGTTGGCCAGGCCGTTCATCACGTCCTGGGTGGTGTCGGAACCTACGCCGGAGAGCTGGCGGTAGGGCGGCGGCCCGGAGGGGTCGGCGACGGCCTGGCTCGCGCAGACGGTGCCGGTGAGGAGACCGGTGATGCCGACAGCGGCGACGGCTATCTTTCTCTTGTTCACTTGCGTTACCTCTCGGATAGGCTTTCGCCGGGTGGTGCCCGGCACGGTGTTCAGACAGTTCGTTGGCGCGGACCTGTCGATGTTTCGAGTTCGGGCATCACCTCCCTTCGCTGCCGGACTTGTTGGCCCCGGCGCGCCAGGCCGACAAACCTGCCGACAGCCGCGGCAGCACCCTCGGCAGAAGGGGGCCGCTGACCGCGGCGGCGAGCCCGACGATGAGGGCGGTCAGGAGGGCGTAGCGCACAGCGCCGAGCGCCCAGGCCGGGGTGCGGATGATCGGCTCGTCGGAGGCGGCGGCTGCCGCCGCGGACGGCGAACCGGACGGCTTCGTGGTCGCGGACGGGGGCGCCCCGGCGCCGCCCGCCGGGCTCGACTGCCCGTCGGCCGACCCGGCACCGCCGCTCGCGTCGCCCCCACCACCGCCCGCAGCGCCGCCTCCGGACGAGTCCGAGCCCGCGATGGAGCCTTCGGCGTCACCGCCGGGGCCGGGAGGTGACGGCGAGGTGCCGGCCCGGGACGCGATGGCGTCGGCGGCGGCAAGGGTCCCCGCGCGCACAGTCCGCGGCAGCGGGGCGTACCCCTCGGGGAGAGTCCCTGCCGCCACCCCCGGCCGCTGTCCGTTGCCCGCCGCGTACCTCAGGAGGGCCGCGTAGTCCTGGCCTTCCTTCTTGGTCAGCTGTTCGGGCACGGTCGCCGCGTAGGTGAGGAGGGTGAGCGGGTAGGCGTTCTTTGTCTTCGTGGCCGGGTTGGGGCTCACAACCCCGGTGACTCCACTGGGCTTCATGGCCGCCTGGCCGGCGAGCAGAGCGGCCGTATCGGGGCCGACGAAGCGGCCCGCGGCGTTCTGGAGCTTCGCCGTCACCAGCCCGTAGCGGCTCGCCGTCGCCGTGTCGGTCACGGCGAGGACCGCCCGTCGGCCCGTGGGCTGCGGAGGGTTCTTCTTGTAGCCGGGCGGCGTGGTGGTGTTGTCCCAGCCGGCCCGGGCCAGCGTGTCACCGCGGGCGGCGGCCCGGGCGGCCGCGTGCATGTCGGAGGCGTACGGATGCTTGTCCTGGATGCACAGCGGGTGGTCCGGGTGGTCCTCGAACTCCTGGCAGAACGGGTCGCTCTTCGGGAAGTCGTTCAGCGGCAGCTTGAGGTCCCGGTAGTGCGGGTTGACCTTCATACCCGACAGGGCGGCGTCGCCGTACCGTCCCTTGTTGTCGGCGGTGCCGCTCAGGAACTCCCGGGCGGCGGGGTCCTGGTCCACCCAGTTCCACAGCTGCCACGCCGCATCGGAGAGCGCCTCGGGTACGAGCGCGTCGCCGAGGCTGCCGCCGAAGTCCAGGTCCTTGTAATCGGGGTTGAACTTGCGGAACTCCGGGTCGCGGCCCAGGTTGAACGGGTTGTCGGCGGTGCTCGGCGCGAAGCGCGAATTGCCGTCCTGGTACGACTCGGTGAGCAGCTTGGCGACCAGCCTCGGGGTGAGGTTGAGGCTGGTCAGCCGTGCTCCGTCGCGCGCCTTGACCGCGCCGGGCGCGTTGAAGCCGGCCTGGCTCTCGATGAAGAAGCCGATGGTCAGCCCGGACAGCGCCAAGGGTGCGTAGATGGGACGCAGGCCGGCGGGCACCTGGCTGCCGGTGGCCGGGCGGCCCAGAAAGACAAGGCCGGGCTTGCCGGAGACCAGCTTGGCGCGGGCGGTGTCGTCGGTCACCTGTGCATAGCCGTAGATCGTCTTGCTCGCGGACTGGCACAGGGCGGGCTGCCAGCGGGCGATGGCCTCGGCGACGATCTCGTTGCCGAGCGTGCTCCGCTCGTCGGCGCCGATCGGGCAGAAACGGCCCATCGGTTCGAAGCGCATCGGCACGACGAGACGGTGCTTCCAGTTGCTCGCGGTGAGCGGCGAGGACTGCAGGAGCCCGCTCGGCTGGGAGCCGTACGAGCTGCCGTCCACCTCACTCTCGCCGCGCGGCACGATCACCAGCCAGCAGGGCCGGCCGGCCGTCGCGTTCGAGGCCCCGGCCGGCACCTCGCCGCAGCCCAGGCCGGGCGCCTCCAGCGCCGTCTGGGCCTCGAAGTACACCTCGCCCTTGCCGTCGGGACCGCTGCGGGCGTAGGGGGCCTCGTTCGTGGTGTTCACGTCGTAGAACTCGTTCCAGTTCCCCTTGGTGATCACATCGCCGGCCGCCGACTTGAACGGGACGTAGGAGATGCCGGTGCCGGTCGCAGGCGGAAGCTGCTGCTCCGGGTCCTTCAGCCCGCCATAGGTCAGCTGCCGGGTGTTGGTGTACGCGCCGGCGGCCTGACTGCCCGAGCCCCCACCCAGCGCGGACGAGCCGCCGAACTGGCACTGCTCGGGGTCGGGTCCGCCGGCTTTGTCCCCCCAGCACTGCATGACCTGGAGGTAGTTGGCCGCATAGTTGGTGTCAGAGACCGTGGGTGCGCCGCCCTTCCAGGAGATCTTCACCACCTGGTTGACCAGGTTCCGGGTCTGGCTGACGGTCACCTTCAGGTCCGCGTAGGGGCCTCGTCCGGAGACAGTCACCCCGGACCCGGACCCGCTCCCCTCGGCGGCGTCGGCCGGCTGGGAAGCCATGGTCACGGCGACGGCAGCCGTTACCGCGGTGAGCAGGACGAGCGCGACGACAGACGTCGCGCGGAGGAACCGGCGGAGCGCCCCGATCATGACGTGCTCCGCTTCAGCCGTCTGTTCAGCAGCGGAGGTCCGACCGTCACCACGATCAGCAGCACACCCGCCACCACCATCAGCGCGGTCCGCATGCCACCCCCGATGCTCCGGGATGTCATGACGGGTACGGCGAAGGCGTCACCGCTGCCGCCGTCGGCCGCCGCGCCGTTGTCCCCGATGACCTGCCCGGTGTCCGGGTCGATCGTGGCCCCGGGGCCGGCGGACGCGCCGCCGCTGCCGGCCGCCGCCCCGCCCGTACCCTTGCCGCCCGCGCCCGAGGCCGACCCGCCGGAGCCGGTGCTGCCGCCTCCGGTGGCGCCCTGTGCGGATCCGGATGAACCGCCGGAGGAGCCGGAGCCGGAGCCGGAGCCGTTGCCGTTGACGGTGGTCGGGGTCTTGGCTCCGCCCGTGCCGGTCGAGCACTGCGCCGCGCCCTTCTTGTCACAGGCCGGCGGGTAAGGGGCGGTCTTGGCAAGGGTGTTGCTGCCGTCGCTGGAGAACGTTGGGTTGCGGCAGTCCTTGATATTGATCTTCTCGACGTCGACCCCGGGAATCCTGCGGACCTGCTTCAGGCCGGCCTGCACGAGGTTGATCGGCAGTGGCGAGTAGCCGAGGTTGTCCACGTGCTGCTGCCCCTGGCAGAGGAAGTAGTACGCGAAGGCACCGAGGGTCTTGCCCTTCTGGGTGTTGAAGTTCGACTCCAGCGCCGTCGGGATGACCATGTAGCTGTAGCTGGAGAGCGGATAGGCGCGCGCGTCCCGGTCGTTGTAGACGTCGTCGAGGATCTGCGTCAGATAGCCCGGCGATGAGCTGTTCTCGTTGATCCGCGCCTTTGTGAGGGCCACCGCCACGTTCTTCGCGGTCGGCTCGGTGTAGTACCCGGCCGAGTTGAGCACCTTGGCCACCGGGAACCCGGTCGTGTAGACCGCGTAGGAGTACTCGACGTAGGTGATCGTGCCGACGTTGCCCCCCTGGGCGACATAGCCGGACACACCGTTCGAGCCCGACTGGCCGACGAAGCCGCTGCCCGGGACGAGCGGGTAGTTCGACGTCGCGCCGCAGGGCGTGTCGCGGCCGGCCCGGCGGCAGTAGGCGTCCCACAGCGAGGAGTGCTGCTTGCTCATCCAGGTGGTGAACTGCGCGGTGGTGCCGGAGCCGTCGGAGCGCACCACGGGGACGACCCTGCGGGCGGGCAGCGCCGAGGCGAGCGCCGGGTTGTCGGCCTTGATCGCCGGGTCGTTCCAGGTCTTGATCTGCCCGGTGAAGATCTTGGCGATGACCTCTCCGGACAGCCGGAGGTTGGTCACCCGCTTGTTGCCGATCTTGAGGTTGTACATGAACGAGGTACCGCCGGCCACGATCGGCATATAGGCGTACTTGCGGGACGGCGGAGAGTCGACGACGCCCGAGTCCTTGATGCCGTACGGGATCTCGGAGACGCCGTAGTCCACGGTGCCGTTGCGGAACTGGTTACGGCCGTCGGAGGACCCGGTGCCGTTGTAGTTCACCGTCATTCCGTACTGCTTGACGTTGGCCCGCCACTGGTCGAGGGCGTTCTGGCTCCAGGTGGATCCGGCACCCGAGATCGGGACATACGTCGCGGCATGGGCGGGCTCGGCGCCGGGCAGCGCGGCGCCGAACAGGAGGGCGGCCAAGAGGGTGAAGGCGGTCACGACTCTCAGGCGGAAGCGTGCGGACGTTGCCGGAGGCGATCCGGGCATGGCTGGTGACTCCTGGTCGGTGTCGTCGGTACAGGGCAGTGCGGAATCCGTGGGTGCGGGTGGGAGCGGTGCGGGTGGGAGCCGTGCGGGTGGGAGCCGTGCGGGTGGGAGCCGTGCGGGTGGGAGCCGTGCGGCTGGACGGGTCTCAGTCGGAGGGGCTGCCGGGGGCACCGGGGCGGGCGTGCGGCTCGGGGCCTTGTGGCCTGAGCCGTGCGCGCTTGCTCATGCGCTCGGTGTCGCGGCGCGAGGCCACCACGCGCCGGTGCTGCTGGTTGCGGGTCAGCTCGCCGGGACCGCGTCCGCCGACCACCCGGGCCACGATGAAGAGCAGCAGTACGAGAGCCATCAGCAGGGCCGCGGATCCGAACCCGCGGGCGATCAGGCTGGGCTGGGGGGATCCCACCAGCTGGAAGGTCGCCAGCGGCAGCGAGACCTGTGGACCGCTGAGCGCGCTGGTGTTGAGGTCGGCCGTGAAGCCGGAGGTGAGCAGCACCGGCGAGGTTTCGCCGATCCCGCGGGCGGTGCCCAGGATCACCGCGGTGGTGAGCCCGGAGCGTGCGGTGGGCAGGACCACGGTCCACACCGTGCGCCACTGGCTCGCGCCGAGGGCATACGACGCCTCGCGCAGCGAGCTGGGCACCAGCCGGATGACGACGTCGGAGGCACGGATGATGATGGGCAGCATCATCACGCTGAGCGCCAGGGAGGCGGCGAAGCCGGACTTGTCGACGCCGAGGATGAGGATCACCGTGGCGTAGATGAACAGGCCGGCCACGATCGACGGCAGTGCCGTCATCGCCTCCACGATGGTCCGTACGAACCGGGCGTACCGGCCCGGGACTTCATTGAGGAACACCGCGCAGGCAAGCCCCAGCGGCACAGTGATCACCAGTGAGATGGCGATCTGCTCCAGCGTGCCGATGATGGCGTGCACCATGCCGCCGTCGGTGAGCGGCTGGAGCGGGCCGGTGCGCGACATGTCCTCGGTGAAGAAGTTCAGATGCACCAGGGCCGACTTGCCGCGCCACAGGGTGTACACCACGACCAGGACCAGCGCCGCCAGCAGCAGCAGCGCGAGGCTCTGCCACAGCACCGCCGCGACCTTGTCCCGTACCGCCACGCCGTTCTCGTCGAAGGAGACAAGCACGGCGTAGACGCCGAGGAAGAACACGTAGGCGACGACCAGGAAGCCCAGGATCGAGTCGAACGGCGCGATCCAGGTGAAGAGTAGGGCCGTCAGGGAGAGGGACCCCACGGTGGCGCCCGCCAGAGCGAGCAGATCCGAGCCTTGCACCGACGAGGTGTTCCGGCGGACTTCCGGGGATTTGCCCTGTCCTTCGGTTGCCGGCCGTACGGTCTGCGCCGGCCGCTCTTTGAGGAGGTCGGTCATCTCAGGCCTCCGTCCCGCTGCCCGAGCGGCTGCGGGCCGCGATCGAGGACGCGATGAAGTTCACGACAAGGGTCATCAGGAACAGGGCCAGTCCCGCGGCCATCAGGGCCGACATGCCGAATCCGCTCGCCGATCCGTAGCGCAGCGCGATCAGTGCCGACACGGAGTTGGAGCCGTTCTGCAGGATGTGCGGCTGTACGGCGAAGACCGGCGAGATGATCATGTAGACGGCGATCGTCTCGCCCAGGGCCCGGCCCAGACCGAGCATGGTGCCGCCGATCACGCCGCCCCAGCCGAACGGCAGCACGACCGCGCGGATCATTCCCCACCGGGTGGCCCCGAGCGCGAACGCGCCCTCGCGCTCTCCCGGAGGCGCCTGGGAGAACGTCTCCCGCATCACCGAGCAGGCGATCGGCGTGACCATGAGCGCCACGACGATGCCGGCGATGAAGGTGGAGGACGTGTAGACGGTCGCCGTCTCCAGCGGGTCGTGCGGGTCGCTCCCGTCGACCTTGAAGAGCGGTATCCAGGAGAAGTACGTCGCGATCCAGCGGGAGAGCCCCACGACATGCCCCTGCAGGAAGAAGGCACCCCACAGCCCGTACACCACACTCGGCACCGCGGCCATGAGGTCCACAAGACTGACGAACGTCCGCTTCAGACGCCGCGGCGCGTACTCCGAGATGTACAGCGCCGTGCCGATCGCCAGCGGCACCGCGATGCTGATCGCCACCAGGCCGATGAGCACGGTGCCGGTGAGCACCGCGGCGATCCCGAAGCGGTGGGCATCCGGCTCCCACGCGGACGTGGTGAGGAACGAGCCCTTGGCCACATCGAGCGCCTGAGACGCACGGTAGGTGAGGAAGACACCGACCAGCAGCATGATGGCCAGTACGACGGCCCCGCTTCCGCGCGCCGCCCCACGGAAGAGGCGGTCCCCCGGCTCACCCCTGCCCCGCACGGCACGCGGCACGTCCACGGGATCCGGCCCTGACTCCGCCGGGCGTACCGGCCCGGGCACGGCAACGGTCATCGCGCACCGGCCGTCCGGACGACGGTGCGCGGCGAGGCGTGTCCTTCGTCTTCCTGGTCTGCTCGCGTGGACCGCGCCCCCTCAAGACCGCGCGGGGGCAGACCGCGCGACCTCGGGCGGTTCGTCATCCCCACGGCCAGCTGGGCCACGGGGACCGCGACCAGGAACTGGCTGAGGTTGTACTGGCACTCCCGCTGGCGCAGATAGCGCCGCCCGGCAACAGCGACAGCCCGCCCCTCGATCTCCAGGTGCCATGTCCAGCTGCCCGCGGCATCCGGCATGGTCAGGAGAACACGGGCCCCCGCCACCTTCTCCCGGAGCCGGGTCACTGCGGTCTGACACTCCGCGAGGCTGCCGAACACCTCGGCACTGCGGCCGAGTTCCCGGTTGTTCGCACCGACCAACCGCCACCCGACCGGCTTCTCCTCTCCGTCCGGTCTCTGCTGCGATACGCGCACTACGTACAAAAACCGCGGCCGAACCATCGAAACCACCCCCTTCTGCCCGAACGCTTCACGCCACAGGCTGAAACCCCTCCCCAGCGCACCTGACAGTCGCTGGTTGTGTGGGGCCTGTGAGCACAGAAGGGTGAAGGCCGAACGGAGAGAAGATGAATGGGCAGCTCCGGCGAACGCAACGTAATCATGATCAAGCCTCTGGTGACGCTGCGCGGCTCCCGCGAGGTTTCTCCAGGGCTTGACCGTCGCGTTCCGGCCGCCGCCGGCGCCTTCGCCCCTCGCCCGTTGTCGCGGAACCGTGGCTTCGCACCAACCGTGTGATGAAGGGGCAGTCGGAAGCCTCCTGAGACCTGGGGCCGCGCATCATGGCCCCCGTAGGCCTGGCTCGAACTCAGCCTCGCGGCAATCGTTCTCCTGGCCTGCACGCGCGTCCTGCTGCTGGACAGCGAGCCGGCCGCTGCCGAACCCGAGAAACTCCGCTACCGGCTGCCGCACGTCGCCGCCCGCCTCACCCGAGGCGGCCGCCGCCTGCGCTTGCGGAGTCCCAGCCGGGGCCTTCAGCCGTCCGGATCACAGGTCGTGGCCCAGGCCCGGTCCCACCGGTACGTCCACCCACCCCGTCTCCGCCGTCGCCGCGAACGCCGTCGGCGCCAGCGGTTCCGTATCCACCAGCAGCGGGCCCACCAGGTCCGCCGGGACCGTGGCGTGCGGCAGGGCGGCGGTCAGATGGGCAGCGGCCAGGGTGGCGACGCCCAACTCCGGCATGGTGCCGATCTTTACGGCGAGGCCCGCGGACTCGGCGAGCGCTGCGATCTGCCGGGCCCTGTACAGCCCGCCCACCTTCAGGATCTTGATATTGAGGACATCGGCCGCCCCTCGGCGGACGATCTCCAGGGCGTCGTGCAGCGAGTGCACGCTCTCGTCGGCCATGACGCGCGCGCCGCCGCGGCTGCGCAGCGCGGCCATGCCGGTCAAGTCCCAGCGGGGCAGCGGCTGTTCGATCAGATCGAGCCCGGCGTCGGCGAGCCGGCCGACGGTCCGGCCCGCGATGCCGGGGTCGTAGCCCTCGTTCGCGTCGAGGCTGAGCTCCACAAAGTCCGGCACGGCATCGCGCACGGAATGGACCAGCCGCACATCCAGTTCCGGGTCCTCGCCGCCCTTCACCTTGATGTGGGTGAAGCCGCGTGCGGCGTACACGGCCGCCTCCTCAACCATCTCCTCGACCGTCCCGAGACCGACCACCCAGGTGGTGGGGATGCGCGGGCGGACACAGCCGCCGAGCAGCAGATGCACGGGCCAGCCCGCCGCCCGCGCCGCCACATCGTGCAGCGCGATGTCCAGCGCCGCCTTGGCCAGCTTCTGGCCGCGGATGGCGGCGTCCATGGCGGCGTGCGCTCCCGCCAGGTCGCGGGGGTCGCGGCCGATCAGCGCCGGGGCGGCGTGTTCGGTGAGCGCCGCCTCAAGGCCCGCGAGGGTCTCGCCGGTGTACGCGGTCATCGGGGAGGCCTCACCGAAGCCGGTATCGCCGTCTGCCGTGCGTACTTCGACGACCAGGCTGATGAGTTCGGGGCTGGTTCCACTGCTGATGACGAAGGGTCGCCGATAGGGGGCCCTGACAACGCGGGTGTGGACCGAGACGATCTTCAAGCACGGCTCCTTCGAGTTACGGCCCGGACCGTAAGGGTGGGCTTAGAGGCGTACGCGGTAGACGATCGGCGGGCGGCCCGTCTGGCCCAGCTGCCGGCTGCCCGTCGGTACGGCCACCCCGGCCCGTTCCAGGCGCTTGAGGATGCGGCGGGCCGTGCGCTGCTGGACGGCGAGGTGCTCCGCCACGCGGTGCGCGGTGATGCCCTCGTCCTGCTCCTGAGCGGCCAGTTCACGCAGCCGGTCCAGCGTCTTGGGGTTCAGTCCGACGCGGCGGGCGAGCGTGACCGTGCTCTCCGGCCCGGCCGCCGCCGCGGACAGCGTGGACGCGGAGCGTTCCGCGTCGATCACGATGTCGACGTCGTCGGTCATCGAGACGACTCCGGCCACCGGGCCCACCGAGCGGGCCCTGTTGACCGCGCGCCTGGCCAGCGATTCGGCCTCCGCGGCGGTGCGGCCGAGGCCGAAGCCCACATGAGCGGCGCCGTGCCGGGCCGCGAGGTCGTCGAGGAAGGGGAGGCGGGTGAACTGCCCGCTCACCTCCTCCAGGACGCCCCGGGTGGTGACGACCAGCCGCTGCCCGTCCGCCAGATCGGCGAGGCTGCCGCCCAGCACTCGCAGATCCGCGGCCAGTTCACTGTCGGCCGCCGGAAGATCGATGATGCCGAGGGCGACCTGGGCGTCGCCGCTGTGCTGTCCCGCGGTGGCGAGCACAAGGGCCTGGAGCGTGGAGCGTATGGAGTGCCGGGACGGCGCGAGACGTACGGCGTGCATCTCGTGGTCGAGGAGATGGAACGCCGAGCCGAGGCAGGTGAGGGCGACCCGCGTCTGCTTCCTGTCCCGCGCGGCGAGATGGAACTCCGCCAGGTCCTGCGAGGTCAGCCCGGGCCGGTAGGGCAGTACATGCACATGGTCGGTGGGCAGCTTGGCCTCGGTGAGCGTCTCCATCACCTCGCTGCGGCGCAGCGTGTCGATGGAGATACGGGATACGTCGTGGCCGAGGCGGAGCAGTTCGACCAGGGCACGCAGCAGGGTCGCGCCGCTGTACGGCACATACATCGCGGGCCGGTCGACGATTCCGGCGGCGGTGGCGAGCGTGTGCGGCACGACGCCGGTGAAGAGCAGCGCGTCCACCTCGGCCTGCGCCCTGCCGACCACGTCGAGGGTCTCGTCCTCGTGCCGGTACGGGAGGGGCACCAGCCGGTCCGCCCCGGCCGAGCCGCCGACCGCGACCACCTTGTGCACAAGGTCCTCGGGACCGATGACGCCGACCGTGAGAGCCATCGGCCGGTCTCCGTTCTTCTGGAGTGGTTCTGGGGTACTTCTGGACGGGGTTGACGCCCGACAACCGCGGCTTTAATTTCGGCCCAGGCCATAACCGCATGCTTGCGGAGAGGATAGTGCCCCGATGCCCGAACGGGAAATGCCGCTGCCCACAGTTCTCGGCCCGCGCGGCCGCACCTTCGGTGAGGAGGAACGGGCCGCGGTGCTGCGCGTCCTGGACTCCGCGGTGCTGTGCAGCGCCTTCGGCAGTGAAGCACGTTCCCTTGAAGCCGAGATGACGCGGTTGTACTCCCGCGGGGCCCGCGGGTCCGGCCCGTCCCGCCCGTCCCGCCCGTCCCGCCCGTCCCGCGGGGAAACGGTCGCCTGCAGTTCGGGTACGGCCGCGCTGCATCTGGCGGTCGCGGCGGCCGGGGTCGGCCCGGGCGACGAGGTGATCACCACACCGCTGTCGGACTTCGGCACGGTGGCACCGGTCGTCGCGCAGGGCGGCCGGGTGGTGTTCGCCGACGTACGCCCCGACGACGGAAACCTCGACCCCGGCGCCGTCGAGGCGGCGCTCACCTCGCGCACCAAGGCCGTCATCGCCGTGCATCTCTTCGGCGCCGCCGCCGACATCGACGCGCTGCGCGCCATCTGCGACCGGCACGGACTTGTGCTCATCGAGGACTGCGCGCAGGCCTGGCTCGGCGAGGACAGCACCGGCCGACTGCTCGGCACGGTCGGGGACATCGCCTGCTTCAGCCTTCAGCAGTACAAGCACATCACCGCGGGCGACGGCGGCCTCGCGCTCACCGACGACCCCGGGCTCGCTCGCCATATGCGGCTGTTCATGGACAAGGGCTGGGACCGCACAGAGGGCCGGATCCACCGCGAGATGGGCCTCAACTACCGGATGACCGAGCTCACCGCGGCGGTGGCCCGCGCGCAGCTGGCCAAGGTGGCGGACGTCGTACGCGTGCGGCGGGAGCGGGCCGGGCAGCTCGTCGCCGCGCTCGCCGGGCTCGACCGGGTCACCGTGCCCGAGCCGCTGCCGGGCCACGCTTGGTGGCTCTTCCCGCTGCTCGTCGACGACAACTCCCGCTGGGCAAAGGACCTTCAGGCCGAGGGCGTCCCCACCATGCCGGGCTATCTCGAACGTCCGCTGTACGCCAATCCCGCCCTGCCGGGGTACCCGCCGGGGCTGTGTCCGCAGGCGGAGCAGCTGATCGGCCGGACCCTGCTCGCCCTCCCCTGGAACGAGGGATACACCGAGGCGGACGTGGAGTACATCGCCCGCGCGATCCGCACCGTCCACGACCGGGCCCACGCA
Source organism: Streptomyces sp. NPDC019443 (assembly GCF_044389785.1). NCBI lineage: Bacteria > Bacillati > Actinomycetota > Actinomycetes > Kitasatosporales > Streptomycetaceae > Streptomyces > Streptomyces sp. NPDC019443. The sequence goes on along the minus strand of NZ_JBIRYJ010000002.1, from coordinate 439,186 downwards.
CGGTGACCGCGGTGACCGACTACGACTGGCTGCGGACCGCGCCCGAGGAACTCATCGGCTGGGACGTCGACGTGCTGTACGGCCCGTGGCCCAGGCATCACGCCGACATCGGCCTCGCCGAGGTCAGGGCCCGCCTCGCCCGCTCTCCCGTCTCCAGGGCGCTGGCCATGTCGACGCGGGGCGCGCTCTTCGACGACGCCGCGGGCAACATCCGTACGGTCAAGGACCTCGCCGACTGCCCCGAGCTGCTGCCGGTCGGCACCGTGGATCTGCGGGACGCGCTCGCCGCCGACGATCGTCTTGACGCCCTGGACGCGGAGGGCGTGCGCTTCCTGCGGCTGTTCACCGAGCAGCAGGACGTGGAACCGGACTTCCCCGGCTACCGGCATGTGATCGGGCAGGCAGTCGCCCGCGGTCTGGTCCTCCTGCACGACGGGGACCCGCGCCACTACGGGCCGGTGCTCGCCGGGCGCGGCGCGGATGTCGTCTTCCTCGACGTGCACTCGTATGTGCTGGCCGACTTCCTGCTCCTCGCCCGGAGCGAACCGGGTTTCCGGGCCACCACCCGGCTGCTCTCCGCCCCCGACGCGATCGAGCGGGTCGTCGACACGGCAGGCGCGCGCCATCTGGTCTTCGGCTCGCGCACCCCCTTCATGGACATCTCCCCGCAGACGCTGCGGCTGCGCTACGCGGGCATCGGGGAGGCGGAGCGCGCGGCGATCGCGGGCGGGAACGTCGAGGAGTTGCTGGGCTGATGCCGATCATCGATGTGCATGCGCATGTGGGCCCGTGGCCATTCCACATGGACACGGGCGACGCGGCGTTCAACATCCGCCTGATGGACAAGTACGGCATCGATCTGCAGCTGGTGTCGGCCGCCGAGGCGGTGGTGTACGACGCCGTGGCGGGCAACGCCGCGCTGCGCGAGGTGCTGGCCGTGCACCCGCGGCTGCTCGGCTACGCCGTGGTGAACCCGAACCGTATCGAGGAGAGCGCCGAGGATCTGCGGCGCTGTCTGGACACCGGCCGGTTCGTCGGCGCGAAGATCCACACCCACTATCCGGGGCGGCTGATCGGCACGCGGGAGATGGCCGAGGCCTTCGACGTTGTCGACGAGGCGGGGGTGCCGCTGCTGCTGCACACCTGGGGCCCGGAGGTCGCGCTGCTGCCCGAGCTGCTGGAGAGCCGGCCGCGGCTGCGGATCATCATGGGCCACGCGGGCGGCGACGCCTGGCGCGAGGCCGCGCACGCGGCGGCGGCGTGCGACCGGCTCTACCTCGAACACTGCCGTACGGTCACGGACGCCGGCCGGATCGACTACGCGCGGGCGGCGGGGGTGCCGGTGGAGCGGCTGCTGTTCGGGACGGACTCGACGCTGATCGATCCGTCGGTGGCGCTGGGGGTGGTCCGGGATGCGGGCTTTTCGTTTGAGGAGCGGGAGGGGGTGTTGTGGCGGAACGCGGTGGGGCTGTTCGGCTTGGAGGGGGTTCTTTCCCCACCCCGCCCCTTCCCGTAACCGGGGGCAAGCCCCCCGGGCCCCCGTACGGCCTCCGGCCGTGTCCTCAATCTCCCCCAGACTTCGTCCGGGCGGACCCCCAACGGGCTTGATTTCCGCCGGTCGGCCTGGAATTTCACGCCGACCGGCGGGAAATTCCAGCCTCGTGGGGATCCCCGGACGAAGTCGGGAGGAGTTTGAGGCGCGGTCCCGGACGCGAATCAAGCCCCGCCGACGTTGAGGGCGCGGTCCCGGACAGCGAAATCAAGCGCCGTCGACGTTCAGGGCGCGGTCCCGGACGCGAATTTCAGCCTCGCCGGCGATTGAGGCGCGGGGTCCGGGGGCCGAGCCCGGTTCAGACAGCCCCCGCCTCGGCCTCGTCCGGCTCCTTTGCCAGCTCCTCCAGGCAGTCCACCACCACCCGCCGCTCCCCCACAGCCAACCCCGGCCCGTACGGATCACACGCCGACGACTCCGGAAGCAGCCCCTCCCACACCGCCGCCCACAGCATCCGCTGCACATACCCCTCGATGGGCGCCAGGAACGTCGCCTCCGCGAACCGGTCCAGGCGGCCCGACGCGCGCACGAAACCGGCGTGGTCGCCCGCGCACCAGGCGTCCAGCACCGCGCTCGTCAGGCCGACCCGGGCCGCCGCGATGCCCACCAGTGCCGAGTCCGCACCCCACATCAGGGACGGGCCGAACATCCGGTCCTCGCCGGTGACCACCAGCTTTCCGCTCTCCTCGGTCGCGCGGATCGCGTCCTGGCACGCCATCGCCCGGTCCAGGGTGGCGAGTTTGATCCCCGCGGCCGACGGAAGAGCCATCAGTCGGCGGATCAGCGCCGGCGGATACGGATAGCCGCCCGCCTCGCCGTGCAGGAAGAAGCCGAGCACGGGCAGCCCGCTCACCGCGGCCACGCTCTCGTGCAGCCGTACGGCCTCGTCGTCGTCCCCGTCGAGCTGCGCGAGCGGATAGACCATGACCGCGTCCGCACCGCCCTCCGCCGCCTGCACGGCCATGGCGACCGTGGCGGACGCGGCCTCCTGCAGGGTCCTGGGGCGGACCGATCGTGGCACCCCCACGCCTGCCACGATCGGCCCATCGACCGCCTCCCGCCAGATGCTCAGCACCTGCTGTCGGTCGGGTTCGGAGAGATGAAGACCGCGACCCGTGTGGGCCCATACCGCGACGCCGCCGATCCGGGCGGCCGCGATCCGCTCCGCGTATCCGCGCAGCGCGTCCAGGTCCACGACTCCCCGGGGATCCATGGGTGTGGCCACCGCGGGCAGTACGGCACCGCGCAGCCTGTGCACCAGGTTCTCCGTCGCAGACATGAGCGATCTCTCCCGTCTGTTGCGGTCGTTGTCGACACGCTAGCCTTTACGGTCCGGACCGTAAAGGAAAGGCCAGCGAGAATGCCCAAGCGCGCCATGCGTCTCGGCCTGTACGTCAATCTCTACGCGGACAAGGCCGACCGGCCCCGGCTCGCCGACGCGGTGGAGCAGGTGCTCCTTGCCGAACAGGCCGGATTCGACTGGGTGGTGCTGGGCGAACGGCATCTGCACCGGCCCGGATACCACGAGGCCCTCACCTCCCTGGCGTATCTCGCCGCGCACACCGAGCGGATCGGACTCGCGACGGCCGGGCTGATCGCGCCCGTCTACCAGCCGGTGTGGCTGGCCGAGACCCTCGCGCACATCGACGTGCTGTCAGGAGGGCGGCTCACGGCGGGATTCGTACTGGGCTACCGGCCCGAGGAGTTCACTCTGTACGGCACCCAGCCGCGCGAGCGCGTGTCGCGCTTCGAGGAGTGTCTGGAGCTTGTCACCCGGCTGTGGACGGAGGACGCGGTCACCCACCACGGCCGCTGGACCTCGGTGGACGAGGCCTTCCTGTCGCCGCGTCCGGTGCAGTCCCCACGCCCCCGGATCTGGAACGGCGGGCGGGTGTCGGCGGCGCTGGAGCGCACGGCCCTGATGTGCGACGGCTGGACGACCTCCTTCAACGAACTCGACTCCGAACTCCCGGAAAAGATCGCGGAGTACCGCTCCTACCCGCGCGGAGCGGCGAGTCTGGGCGCGGAGGTCATCGTCTGCCGCGAGGGCTACGCCGCGCCCTCTTCGCAGCAGGCCCGCTCCGCCCTGGAGGCCCCGCTGCGTGGTCTGTACGACGCCTACGGCGACTGGAAGCGCACCTCCGCGGATGCCGCGCGCTACGCTCAGCAGTGGGACGACATCGAGGCGCGCTCCGTGATCGGCTCGGTGGACCAGTGCGTGCAGCGTCTGGGGGCGTACGGCGAGATGGGCGCCGACGGTGTAGTGCTGCGTATTCAGCCGCCGGGCATGCCTCAGAAGGACGCCCTGAGCGCGATCGAGTCGTTCGGGTCCGAGGTGCTGCCGCGTCTCAACGGGTGAACGGGCGCTGCCGGAAAGCCTGCTGGACCAGGAGCGCGGCGCGGGCGATGTCCGCCATGGCCGCGTCGTCGGCCATCAGCATCGGCTGGCGCACCCAGACGACCGTGTCCTCGGCCGCCTCTGCGACCGGGCACGGACCGCCCGCGGTGCAGGGCTCGCGCGACAGGGAGCGGTAGCCCGCGTCCAGCGGGATGCCCTGAGCGGTCATGGCCTCCAGGAACGCCGCCTTGGGGTGGCCGCCGAAGGCCGCCGGTTCATAACGGAGCATGGCCAGGTGCCAGGTGTGCCGGGTGGTCCCGTCAGGGGACCCGATCAGATCCAGGCCCTCTACCTCCTTCAGAGCCGCCTCCAGCGTCGCCGCCCGCGCCGCCCGGTGAGCCAACTGCTGTTCGAGTACCGACAGTTGGGGATGCAGCACAGCGGCCTGGAACTCCGTCATCCGCAGATTCCAGCCCAGTTCCGGGTGCTCGTACCAGCCCCCGTCCCGGCGGCGGCCGACATTGTGCAGCGACCACAGTCGCTCGTACGTGCGCCGGTCGTCCGTCACCACGATGCCGCCCTCCCCCGCGGTCATCGCCTTGCTGGACTGGAAGCTGAAACAGCCCGCGTCCCCGAGGTTCCCGGCCGCCCGTCCGTGCCGCCGCGCACCGTGCGCCTGGGCCGCGTCCTCCACCACCGGGATGTCCCAGGAGCGCAGCGCCTCGGTGTCGGCAGGCGCGCCCGCCAGATGCACCGGCATGACGGCCCGGGTCCGTGGTCCCACGAGCCGCCGCGCCGCCGCCGGATCCAGGTGCAGGGTCTCGGGCAGTACGTCGGCGACAACGGGCCGGGCACCCGCCAGCACCACCGCGGTGGCGCTGGCCACGAACGTATAGGCGGGCACGATCACTTCGTCACCCGGCCGTACCCCGAGCGCGCGCAGCGCCAGGAAGAGCGCCACAGTGCCATTGACCGTGCAGACGCCGTGAGAAGCGCCGACGCTCTCGGCAAAGGCCGCCGCGAAGGACTCGGTCTCGCTGCCCGTGGTCGCTCCCCACTCTCCGCTCTCCAGCACCCGCAGCAGCCGCTCGCGCTGCTCCTCGCCGGCCGGCGGCGGCCACTGCGGCCACCCTTCGGTGCGTACGGGCGTCATTTCAGGCCCTTCAGCAGGCGGTCCATGGTGCCGTGCAGAATCTGCGCCCGGTCGGCCTCGTCGAGGTCGGCGAGCAGTACGCGCCCGAGTCCCACCCGCAGATCGAGGAAGACGGCGTCGGAGCCGAAGGCGATGCGCTCGGCCCCGGTCTCGGCGACCAGCCGCAGAAGATGGCGGGCGGTCATCCGGGAGCCGCACGTCTCCAGGACCAGATTGGGGCAGCGGGCCGCGGCTTCGGCGGCGGGTGCGAAGCCGCTGGTCCACAGGCCCGAGTGGCCCATCAGAAGCGGCAGTTCCGGGTAGTGGGGGGCCACGGCCGAAAAGCGCACCGGCTCGGAGAAGGCGGATGCCTGCTGGCTGTGCGCGAGCACGATGCGGCCGCGGTCGGCGGCGATGTCGAAAGCCTGGGTGTAGGCGCGGTGGTCGAGCGGGAGTTCATGGACTTCGGGGTGGAGCTTGACCCCGATGACGCCGGGCGCGTCCATCAGGTCGCGCAGCCGGGCCGGTGCCTCGGAATCGTGCGGATTGAAGACGGCGTAACCGAGGAGGCGTCCGGGGTGCTGTGCGAGCTCGGTGAGCAGCAGGGCGTTTCCGGCGCGGGCGTCGGGGCCGACGGCGAGCAGATGCGAGACACAGGCCGTGGCGACGCCGCACCGGTCCATGACCTCGACGAGGCTGCGGGCGGAGCCGTCCGGGATGGCGAAGTCGGACCAGCGCCCGAGGTGGCCGTGGGCGTCGATGACGGTCACGGGTCTTCGCCCTCGCCGAGCAGCCGCAGGGCGTTGCCGCCCGCGATCAGCACCGTGTCGGCGTCCGGCAGCGCCAGGGTGTCCAGCTGGTAGCGGGGTCCCGCGTCGTCGGTGACGGGCGCGCCCGTGCCGAACAGGACGCGGCGGGCTCCGTACCGTCCGGCGAACCACTCGACCTGCAGATGCCCGGCGAGTGTCGAGGTGTCCACGTACAACTCCACGTGTGAGTCCATGAGTTCGGCGAGCTCGCGCAGGCTGCGGTAGCCGGTGCCGGTGAGAATGATGCGCAGGGTCGGCAGGGCGCTCGCCAATTGATGGATCTCGGCGGCGGTCACCGTCTCCCAGCCGAGCAGGACGGTGGTGCGCGTCTTCGCCAGCGCGGCGGCGAGGGCGAGGGCGTGCCCGCCGGTGAGGGACCAGCGGTGTTCGCCGGGGCACAGCCGCACCAGCCGGGCGCCGCCCTGCCACTGTGGTGTGCCGAGCGGCCCGGGAATCAGCACCGGCACCGGACGCAGCCGTACGCTGTCGGCCTCCTCGACGGCCGTGAGCGACTCGTTGCCGTCGCGCGGGTCGCCGTACACGGCATGCGTGTGGACCACGCATGCGCTGTCGATGCGCAGCCGGTCGAGTTCGCCGACGAGCCCGGCCGGGGCCCGGCTCGCCACCTCGTCGTACGGCAGCGGGCCGAGCAGCCGGTTGATGTCGACGACGGTCATGTCTTGAGGCCGGTGGTGGCGATCGAGTCGGTCAGATACCGCTGCAGCAGTCCGAAGACGAGCAGACAGGGGATCACGGTGATGGTGGCCCCGGCCATGATCTGGTTGACCGCGACATTCTCGCCTTCAAGGGTGGCGAGGCCGACCGTGAGCGTGCGCATCTCGGCGGACTGGCCGATGACGAGCGGCCACAGGAAGTCGTTCCAGTGCCAGAGGAAGACGAAGACGCCCAGGGTCGCCAGGACCGGCCGGATCAGCGGGATGACGACGGTGGTGTAGATGCGCCACTCCGAGGCGCCGTCGATCTTCGCGGCCTCGAAGAGTTCGTCGGGCAGCTGCTGGATGAACTGCCGCATGAGGAAGACCGCCTGGGAGTTGGCGAGCGTAGGCACGATCATTCCCCAGTACGTGTCGACGCCGCCCAGCTCCGAGACGAGGATGTAGTACGGGATGAGGGTGGCCTGGAACGGCACCATCAGGGTCGCCAGGAACGACCAGAACAGCACCTCACGGCCCGGGAACCGCTTCTTCGCGAACGCGTATCCGGCCATGGACGAGAACAGCAGGATGAGCGCGACGGAGACCACCGAGTAGATCAGTGAGTTGACCGCCCAGCGCATGATGTCCGCGCTGCTGAGCACGTCGGAGAAGTTCTGCCAGGTGGCCCGGGTCAGGTCGAACGCGCCCGGCAGCGTCTGCCCGCCGGGCGGCGCGAAGGCGACGAGCACCATCACCACGAAGGGGATGACGGTCACGAGCGCCACCAGGACCAGCAGGACGGGCAGTCGCAGCCGCGCCATCAGTCCGCGTCCCTTCCGATGAGCCGTCGCTGGATGAGCGAGAAGATCAGTACGACGAGGAAGAGCACCAGGCCGATCGCGCTCGCGTATCCGAAGTCGAAGAACTTGAAGCCGGAGTCGTAGAGGAAATAGACGAGCGAGTAGCTGGAGCGCACGGGTCCGCCGGCCGTCATCACATACATCTGGTCGAAGACCTGGAAGGAGCCGATGGCCTCGATGACGAGAACGAAGAACAGCACCGGCCGCAGCAGCGGGAGGGTCACCCAGCGAAACCGCTGCCAGCCGTTCGCCCCGTCGATGGTGGCCGCCTCGATGACGTGCTGCGGGATCGACTGGAGTCCGGCCAGCAGGATCAGCATCGAGTAGCCGAAGCCCTTCCACGCGGAGGTGACGGCGATGGAGGGCAGGACGAGGTGCTCGTTGCCGAGGAAGTCGACGGGGCCGAGGGAGATGACGCCGAGCGCGGCATTGAGCAGGCCGTCCTGGACCTCGTAGATCCACTTCCAGATGACGGCGGCCAGCACGATGCTGGTGACGTACGGCAGGAAGAACACCCCGCGGAAGAACCCGCGCGCCCAGACGGTGCGGTGCAGCAGCAGGGCCGTGCCCAGGGAGAGCAGGACGGTCAGCGGCACGAAGAACGCGGTGTACAGGGCGGTGACGCCGAGGCTGGACCAGAACACGTCGTCGTCCAGGAGACGGCTGTAGTTCTCGGCCCCGATGAACTGCCACTCGCCGTTCAGCCGGTAGTCGGTGAGCGAGAGGAACGCGGCGCCGAGGGTCGGTCCGAAGCGGAAGACGATGAACAGCAGGAGCATCGGGGCCACGAAGAGAAGCCCGACGCGGGCCTCACGCCGTCGTACGGCCCTGCTGAAAGAGCTCCTGCCGGGCGAGGCCTTGCGGGGAGGGACCTCGCCCGGGGAGATCTTGGTCAGGGACGTCTGACTCAACGCTGCCGCGCCAGGAGGTCGTCGGCCTGCTTCGCCGCCGCGTCGAGGGCTTCCTTGGGGCTCTTCTTGCCGGTCAGCGCGGCCTGGATCTCGGGCGCGATCAGTGACATCAGCTGGCGTGCGGTGGGGTTGGGCTCACCGGGGTAGGCGTTGGCGAGCGCCTCCTGGAACTCCTTGGCGTGCGGGGCGTCGCTCGGCACGGTGACGTCCGTACGCGGCGAGAGGAAGCCGCTTGCCTTGCCCATGCTCTGGAGCTGCTCCGGCTTCGTCATGAACGCGAGGAACTTCTCCGACCCGGAGACGTTCTTGGACTTGGCGTTGATGCCGAGCCCGCCCGGGATGCCGAAGGTCACCTGCTTGGCCCCGGTGAGCGGCGGGCCGACGACGACGTTCTCCGCGCCCCAGGCCTGGGCCGCGGTCACGGCGTCCGCGGGGGTGTTGGAGAAGCCCATCGCCGCCTGCTGCTTGCCGAGCGCCTGGTCGGCGACGACGTTGGCGTTGGTCAGGGCGGACTTGGGGATCGCGCCGGATTTGTACAGGTCGGTGACGAAGGTGAGGGCCGCGACGCCCTCGGGCCCGTTGAAGGCGACCTTCTTGCCGTCGTCGGCGAAGACCTTGCCGCCCGCCTGCCAGAGCAGGGGGTAGAAGTTGAGGTTCTGCGTCGCTTCGTTGCCCGCGGAGTAGTCGAGGGCCGCGGCGCCCGCCTGCTTCAGTTTGGGGGCGGCCGCCTTGATCTCGTCCCAGGTGGCCGGGGGCTTGGTGATGCCCGCCTGGTCCAGCAACTTCTTGTTGTAGAGCGTTGTGGTGACGGTGTGGTAGATCGGCGCCGCGTAGACCTTGCCGTCCTGCTTCATGGCTTCGAGTGCGGCCGGCAGGAACTTGCCCTCGGTGCCCTTGAGCGCCCCGTCGACCGGCCTGATGGCTCCATTGCTCAGATACTGCGGGATCTGGTCGGGGCCGAGCAGCACGACGTCCGGGCCCTTGCCGCTGCTGAAGGCGGTGGCGAGCTTCTCGTCGCGGTTCTCCCACGGCTGCTGCTCCACGGTGAGCTGCACGCCGGGCTCGGCCTTGGCGAAGTCCTTCTCGATCTGTGTCCAGTAGGCGGAGTTGGCCTTGGGGTCGGCGATCACCGGGTACATCCAGACGGTGACCTTCTTCGACCCCGAGCTGCTGTCGCCGCCGCACCCGGTGATCAGGGCGGCGAGCGTGAACAACGCGAGTGGTGCGGCGGCGCGCTTGAAGCCTGTCTTCATGGGGGCCTCCGGAAGGCCTGAGAAGGGGAGCCAGAGCCCGGCTAGTTTCGGCCTGGGCCGAAACTAGCCGGGCGGTTTTGGCATGTCAATGCCTTGATGACGGGGGGTCAATGTCGCGAGGTCAGACCGCGGTTCAGATCCGGCGATCAGATCGTGTGACCGGGCCGGGAGATCAGTGCCGGGGATCGACGACGAACAGCTCGGCGACACGGTTGAAGTACAACCGTCCGTCCTGATGCCCCGTCAGCCGCCGGTGCGGATACGCGACGATCAGCACCGGGTCGCGGTGCGGGGCGAACGGATCGATGCGGTATATCAAGCCGCCGTCCACGCTCACGTACAGCTTCGAGCGCGACACCACTATCGAGCCGCCGGTGCTCCTGGTGCCCAGCTCATAGCGGTGAACGATCTGCCGGCTCTGCCGGTCGACGGCGAAGAGCGTGTGCCCGGCGAGCCCCCACAGCTTCCGGTCGGGGCCGATGGCCAGCGCGCTGACCGTCCCCTCCGTGCTGACCGGCTCGAACTCCCAGAGCTTCTGGCCGCGGTCCACGTCCCAGGCGAAGACCGCACCCGCCTTCCTCGTGGGCGGCGTGGTGCTGAGCCCGCCGGTCACGGACCCGCCGCCGTAGACCACGCCGTCGTACGCGGCGAGCGCGAAGAGGCTCTGATCCTGCGAGACATTGCGGGTGAACTGCCAGTCCCGGGATGACGGATCGTAGATGGCGAGCCCGCCGCCGAGCCGGTCGCCGGACGGGACGGTGCCCACGGCGATCTTCCCGTCATCCGCCTCGGCGAGGCATTTGCTGCGGGCCTGCAGCTGTGGCCCCAGGTTGAAGATCAGCTCGGGGTTGGGGGTGGTCCCCGGCGGGCCGCCGGGTGAGTACTCGGGACTGTTCCAGGGCTTGTCGGGCCGGTAGCGGTAGAGCCTGGACTCGGGATAGACGCCGAGCCAGACCGAGCCGTCCGAGGACTGAAGGATAGATTCGATCTGCGCGAAGCGGTGGAACGAAGAGGCCCCGGTGTCCGTACGGACCGCGCCCAGGCCGCCGTTGAGGAACCCGCCGGCGTAGACGGTTCTGCGCCCGCCCCCGGCCACCGCCAGGATCTCTATGGGCTCCTTGCGGACCTTGGTCTCCAGGATCGCGTGCGCCCCGGTGGTGGGGTTGTAGCGGAACATCTCGCCGCGCCAGAGCGTGCCGACGACACTGCGCCCCGGATAGTCCGCGACGCCCAGCTCGGCCCAGCCGATGGACCGGGTGTTCTGCACCTTGCCGGTGAGGGTGAGGCCGGTGCCGGTGAGCTGTTTGGTGGCCGGGTCGTAGCGGCGCAGTTCGCCCCGCTGGATGAGGTGGATGCCGCCGCCGGAGTCGGGCGGGGCGATCTTCAGGCCGTGTGCGTCGGGGATCTCATCGGTCCAGGCGCGCGTGGCGAGGTCGTAGACGAAGAGCGGACCCGGCAGGTCGGAGCCGATCCGCGCGTAGAGCCGTCCGCCCAGAGCGTCCAGGTCGTACACGGCCTTGCCCTCTATGGTGCTGAGGCCGGGCGGCTTGGGGAGTTCGGTGACCGAGCCGGTCGCCGGGTCCAGCTCGGCGATGTGTGCCGCGGCGTACGAGCCGGAGTAGACCTTGCCGCCCGCGCAGGCGATGCTCCGCACATACGTCTGACCCACGACCACCTGTCCGAAGTTGGTGTACTCCTTGGTCGCCGGGTCGAAGCGGAAGACCTTTCCGCCGGGGAAGGTGCCGCCCCAGATCTTGCCGTCCGCGTCCGAGGTCAGCGACCAGATGAAGGTCTGCGCGGCGATCGGCAGGCCGAGGTCCTCGGCGACGTCGCCGGCGCCGGGCCGCCAGCGGTAGAGATGAGCGTTGCCGTAGGTCCCCGCGTACACCCCGTCCGGCGCGGCGGCGACGGCCCAGGAGCCGTCAGCTCCGGTGAGGGGCGCGCTGACCAGTTGTTCTCCGGTGGCCGGGTCGATGGCGTTGAGATAGGCGGGCTTGCCCGTCGACGCGTTCCACAGGGCCGGTTTGCCGCCCGGCCCCGGAGCGACCGTGCCGCCCAGAAGCAGGACGTCGGCGAGCGGTACACCCAGCGATACGGGGTCGCGCATCAGCGCCTCCTCGGCGGACGCGGTGCTCGGAGCTGCTAACGACAGTACAGAGGCGGACAGTGCTGCGGTCGAGCCGGCGAGAAACGCTCGTCGCGTCGTCACAGGGGTAACACCTCCGAAAGGAACGGGAGTTACGGCACTAGCCGAAAGTGATACGCCACCCCCCGTGGGGCGTCAACGGCGCCGACCGAGCGGCTCCGGGACAGCACTCCAACGGGCCCACGTCATGGCCATTCAGCTCCATCCACCGGACAGCGGCGCGCCCGGTGCCGGCGGCACGGCGGGCCTGCGTGAGACTGATGGTGTGAGAAGTGAGAACACCCCCTTCGTGGGCGGGCCGCTGGACGGGCGCGTGCTGCCGGTTCTGGTCGGGCCGACCGGGCATCCCCCGAAGTGGTACGAGGTCCCCGTGCCGAACGACGACGGCACGCCGCCGACGGTGTACGCATACCGGCGTGTCCCCGCGGGCTACTCCAAGCGGCTCGGTCTGCGGCGCGGCTGGAAGTACGAGTACGCCCCCGAGGGCGCGGTGCGACGCGCGCTCAAGTGGCCCTGGTCGAAGCCGAACGGCGCGCCATAAGATCGCGAGGACCGTTTCGCCAGGGGGGATGCTCGCCATGGAGCCGCTGCAGCAGGACGATCCGCGCCAGTTCGGCCCCTACGCCACACTGGCGCGCTTGTGGGAGTCGGCGAGCAGCGTCCGCTATCTGGCGCAGGGGCCCGACGGCACGACCGTGGTGGTCTCCGCCGCCAGGCCCGAGCTGGCCGCGGTGCCGGCGTTCCGGCGCCGCTTCCAGGCCGAGGCGCGGACCGCGGAACGGCTGGCCGGCGGGTGGGTGCCCGAGCCGCTCGGATCCGGCACCGACGAAGAACTGTGGACGGCGAGCGCGTACATCCCGGCGCTGACCCTGCGCGAGGCGATCGCGCTGGCCGGCCCGCTGCCGGAGCGGGCCGTTCGGATACTGGGCGCGGCGCTGGCGGAGACGCTGTCCCGGGTGCACGCCACGGGTGCGGTGCTGCACGGCCTGGCCCCCGACACCGTGCTGCTGGCGGCGGACGGCCCCCGGCTCACGGCCTTCGGGGCGCTGGGCGCGGCGGCGGTGGCCCAGGCGGGCCCGGGCGGGCAACTGTCCGTACAGCTCGGCTATCTGACCCCGGAACAGTCGGCGGGTTCGGAGCCGGGCCCGGCGTCCGACATCTTCGTCCTGGGCCTGCTTCTCGCGTACGCCGCGACGGGCACCACCCCGCTGGGCGACGCGGACGGCATCGCGCACGGCGAGCCGGAGCTGGGCGGGGTTCCGGCCGGGTTGCGCCCGCTGGTGGCGAGCTGCCTGTCCAAGCTCCCTCAGGACCGCCCGTCGGCGAGCACTGCGGCGGCGACCTTGGCTCTGGAGGGCGCGGCGGCACTGGCCAGGGACGGCTGGCTGCCACCGAGCCTGGTGAAGGCGGTGGAGTCACAGGCGGGAGCGGTGGAGGGGCTCACCCTCGGTGTGGTCGTTCCGCACGGTGTGGTGGTGCCGCGGCACTCGGCAGGCGCCGTGGCCGAACCCGTGGGCGTCGGCGTACCCGGCCAGGCCCCGGGCCCGCATCCGTTCGGCGGGCGCCCGCAGGCCGGCGGCAGCGTCCCCGTACCGAACGTGACGCCCGGTGACCGGATGACCGCCGCCCTCGCGCTGCCCGCCGCGCGAAGCGCCCCGCCCATGCCGCAGGCCATGCCCGTACCCGCATTCGCACCGTCGCCCACCCCCGCCCTTGCCCCCGCCTCCGCCTCCGCCTCCGCCAAGCCCGACCGGCGGGCCCTGCTCGTAGGCATCGCCGCCGGGCTCGCCGGGGTCGCCCTCGGTGGCGGTGGGGTGTACGCCGTCACTGACGGCGAATCAGAGGCCGCCCCCAAGGCCCGCCCCGCTCCCGGGCGCACCCGCGTCGCCGGAATGCCGCCGGAGCCCGCCTGGCGGTACGAGCAGCCCGGCAAGGAGGGCGACGCGCCGCCCAGTGCCACCGTCTGGCGCGACCGCGTGCTCGTGCTGACCGGCGGTGACCAGGCCGTCGGCGTGGACGTGCGCACCGGACGCCGGCTCTGGCAGCTCAAGGAAGCCGCCTCGCTCTCCCGCGCCGTGCCCGTCGACGACGCGCTCTGTCTCGTCGACGGCCCCACCCACTTCCTCTGGATCTCCGCGCTGGACGGGCAGATCAGGCACCGGGTCGCCAAGACCGCCCTCGCCGGCCCTGGCGAGACCCTGACCCTCGGGAGCATCACCGGCTGGGAAGGCAGCACGCTCTGGATGACCGGCCACGTGAAGAAGGGCGCCGCGCTCGCCGCGTACTTCTTCGCGTACGACCTCGTCGCGCGCAAGTGGCTGTGGCGCACCCCGGTCACGAACGGCCTCCCCCCGCGCATCCCCCGGTACGACCTGATCGCCGTCCGCCCCGCCGACATCGTCGTACGGCAGGACGCGGCGTCCCTCACCCCCGCGCAGCGCACCGCGTCCAAAGGCGCGTCCGTGCTGCTCGCGTTCGACCGGAGGACGGGCAAGCTGCGCCAGTCGCTGCCGCTGCCCGGCGTGGTGCCTGCCGCCGCGGTCGTCGGCGATACGACGGGGAGGCTGTTCGCCGCGGCGGCGAGCGAGTTGCACGCCTTCACCAGCCGCACCGGCGCACGGCTGTGGCGGCTGGCCGCCGCCACCCCAGCGGCCGGCCAGACCGGAATCTTCCCCTTCGGCAAGGGGACCCTGCGCGGCCCGGTGCTGTACGTCGCCAACCGCTACCAGCAGGTGTGCGCGATCGACACCGCCACCGGCCGCCAGCAGTGGCGGCGCTCCACCGAGGCGCCCGTCTGGAACGGCGTCCCCGGCACCGCCCTCAGCGCGAGCGGCGCCACGGTGCTCGCGGGCGACGGCGCGCAGCTCACCGCGTTCGCCGCGCGCGACGGCAGGCGGCTGTGGAAGTTCCAGGAGGCGGGCGTGAAGGACGTCCCGGGCGGCCCCCGCTATGTGCCCCTGCCGGGTGGCGGCGGCCGGAATCTCGTCGTCCAGCGAGAGCGGACCTTCTACGCGCTGCCGGTGGACTGACACGCCGGAGGCGACCCCGCACTACGCCCCGACGAGTGACCGTATTGCGCTGATCCGACCACTCGCGGGGCACTCCCACGCGCGCCCTCGCATGATCGGCCGTGGGGTGGACGGCCCGCCCTCCCCGCAGCCGGAGGTGATGAAGTGTCAGGCAGACTGCTCCGCTCTGTCTGTACGGCGGCGCTGGCGGCCGCGACCACCGTCGCGGCGGTACCGGCCGCACCCGCGGCCGACGACCCCGCGGCCGGCACACCCACACCCGCACCCGCACCGCCCACGACCGTCTCCGGGATGCTGACCGCGCTTCAGACGCTGTACCGCCAGGTGGAGGAGGCCGGCGAGACGTACAACGCGACGGAGGAGGAGCTCAACAAGCAGCGCGCCAGGACGGCGAGGCTCGCCCGCGAGCTGGCCGGCGCGCGCAACGCGGTCGTCGCGGCCCGCGGCGAAGCGGGACGGCTGGCCCGCGAGCAGTACCGGGGCCAGTCCGAGCTGTCCTCGTATCTGTGGCTGCTGCTCGCCCGGAATCCGAAACAGGCCCTCGACCAGGACCATCTGATGGAGCGCGCGGCCGCCGGGCGGCTGGCGACGATGGCCGGTCTTGAGGCGGGCGCGAAGCGGGCCGCCAGGCTGGCGGCCGCGTCCCGCAAGGCGCTGGACAGGGAGCTGACGCTGGCGACGAAGCAGAAGGAGGCGCGCGACAACGCGACCGCGCGGCTGAAGGACGTCGAGAAGATGCTCGCCTCGCTCTCCGCCGACGAGATCGCCGAAGTGGCGGCGTTGGAGCGGTCCAACGCGGCCAAGGCCCAGGAGAAGCTCCTCGCCTCGGGTGTGCTCGACGGTAGGCGGACGCCGACGCGGAAGGGCGAGCGGGCGCTGGAGTACGCGGTCGAGCAGATCGGCAAGCCGTACGTCTGGGGCGCGGAGGGCCCGCGATCGTACGACTGCTCGGGGCTGACCTCGCAGGCCTGGGCACAGGCAGGCCGCGAGATCCCGCGGACCAGCCAGGAGCAGTGGGCCCAGCTCCCGAAGGTCTCGCTGCGCTCACTGCGCCCCGGCGATCTGGTGATCTACTTCCCCAAGGCCACCCATGTGGCCATCTACCTCGGCAACGGCATGGTCGTCCAGGCCCCCCGCCCGGGCACCAAGGTCAAGGTCTCCCCCATCGCGGCGAATCCGCTGCTCGGCGCGGTCCGCCCGGACCCGGGCGGCAGTCCGCTGAGCACGTACACACCGCCGCGGCTCCCGAAGGGCGCCGCGGCGGGGCCGGACCACGGCTACTCGGCGGCGGAGGCTCCGGACACCTCGGCCAAGTAGGCGTTCGCCTTCTCCGGCTCGAAGAAGAAGTTCTCGAAGTCGGCCGGATCGTTGAAGCCGTTCGCGAACCGGTCGGCGACCGGCTGGAGCCCGCCGGCCGCGCCGATCAGGTTGAGCACGTGCTCCGGCGGGACGCCGAGCATCGCGTTCGTCCACTTGGTGACGTGCTGCGCGGTGTCCCAGTAACGGTCGAACGTGGACTGCATCCACGCCTCGTCGAACGGCCGGTCGCCGTGCTCGGTGATCGAGGCGAGGTACGAGGCGGCGCACTTGGACGCCGAGTTGGAGCCCTGCCCGGTGATCGGGTCGTTGGCGACGACGACGTCCGCGACGCCGAGGACCAGACCGCCGCCGGGGAGGCGGCCGATCGGATTGCGGACGGTGGGGGCGTACCGGCCCGCGAGCGTGCCGTTCGGATCGGTCAGCTCGACCTTGGTGGCGCGTGCGTACTCCCAGGGCGTGAACTTCTCCATGAGCTCCAGGGTCAGGGAGAGGTGCTCGGCGGGGTCCTTCACCCCCTGGAAGGCATCGAGCGGTCCGCCCGGGATGCCCTCCCAGAAGAGGATGTCCGCGCGGCCGCTGTTGGTGAGCGTCGGCATCACGAAGAGCTCGCCGACACCGGGGACCAGGTTGCAGCGGACCGCGTCGTAGTCGGGGTGCTCGGGGCGCGGGCCCAGGCCGTGGACGTAGGCGACGGCGAGCGCGCGCTGCGGTGCGTCGTACGGGGAGCGGGAGGCGTCACGGCCGAACATCGAGACCAGCTCGCCCTTGCCCGCCGAGACCATCACCAGGTCGTACGTACGGGAGAAGTAGTCCAGGTCGGAGACCGCCGCGCCGTGGATGACGAGCTGGCCGCCGCGCTGCGCGAACGTCTCCATCCAGCCGGCCATCTTCACGCGCTGGTCGACGGACTGGGCGTAGCCGTCGAGCTTGCCGACCCAGTCGATGGCGCGGGTGGAGTCCGGGGCCGCAACGGAGACGCCCAGGCCCTCGATGCGCGGGGCCTGGGACTCCCAGAAGTTGATGCCCAGATCGCGCTCGTGCTGCAGCGCGGTGTGGAACATGCACTGTGTGGACATGACCCGCCCGGACCGGATCTCGTCGGCCGTGCGGTTGGACATGAGGGTGACCTCGTAGCCCTGCGACTGGAGTCCGAGGGCGAGCTGGAGACCGGACTGACCGGCTCCGACTATGAGTATCTTCCGCATGGCGGGTGTTCTCCGTTGCGTAGCTATTCGGGGGTTGCTTCGAGGGCGTGGGCGACCAGCGTGAGCAGGGACTCGATCACCGTGATCCGGTTGCGCGCGTCCATGATCACCACCGGTACGTGGGGCGGCACCGTCAGCGCTTCCCGCACGTCTGCGGCCTCGAACAGCTCCGTACCCTCGAAGTGGTTGACGGCGACGATGTACGGCAGGCCACTGCTCTCGAAGTAGTCGAGCGCCGGGAAGCAGTCCGGCAGCCTGCGGGTGTCGGCCAGCACGACCGCGCCTATCGCGCCACGCACCAGGTCGTCCCACATGAACCAGAAGCGCTGCTGGCCCGGCGTGCCGAAGACGTACAGCACCAGGTCGTCGTCGAGCGTGATCCGGCCGAAGTCCATGGCCACGGTCGTGGTGAGCTTGTCGGGCGTCGCGGCGAGATCGTCACTCTCCTCGCTGGCCTGCGTCATCAGCGCCTCGGTCTGCAGCGGCGTTATCTCGGAGACCGAGCGGACGAAGGTCGTCTTGCCGACGCCGAAGCCGCCCGCGACCACGATCTTGGTGGCGATGGGTGCCCTGGTGCGGTCCAACTGCCAGACCTGCAGCTCCTCTTCCGGCTGCGGGTGGGGACGGGCAAGCAGCGTGTCAGAGGCGGCGGAGTCCACTCAGCACCCTTTCGAGCAGCGCGCGGTCGGGCTGGCCGGCGCCGTGCCCGGTCCCGTACACGCGAATCTTTCCCTGGTCGGCCAGGTCGCTGAGCAGCACCCGGACTACACCGAGCGGCATCTTCAGCAGGGCCGATATCTCGGCGACGGTACGCATACGGCGGCACAGCTCGACGATCGCCCGCAGCTCGGGCATGACGCGCGAGGAGAGGTCGCCGTTGGGCAGTTCCCTGCGCTCCTCGGGGGCTTCGAGCGCGGCGACGAACGTCTCGACGAGCAGCACGTGGCCGAAGCGGGTGCGGCCGCCGGTGAGTGAGTAGGGGCGGACCCGGGCGGGGCGTCGGCTCTCGCCGCGGACGGGAAGCCTTCGGGCGGGTTCAGCGGCGGGCGTCACTGAGCGCTCTCCATCGATTTGCGCAGTTCGCTGCGGAGTTCGGGGGTAAGGACATGTCCGGCGCGGCCGACGAAGAGCGCCATGTGGTACGCGACGACGGTCATGTCGCAGTCGGGGGTGGCGTGCACGCCGAGCAGCGAGCCGTCGCTGATCGACATCACGAAGACGCTGCCCTCCTCCATCGCGACCATCGTCTGCTTGACGCCGCCGCCGTCCATCAGCTTGGCGGCGCCGATGGTGAGGCTGCCGATGCCGGAGACGATGGTGGCGAGGTTCGCGCTGGAGCCCCTGGGGCCTTCCCGGCGTCCGGTGGCGGCCGGAGCGGCGTTCTGGGCAGGGTCGGACGAGAGCAGCAGGAGTCCGTCGGACGAGACGACGGCGACCGAGCGAACCCCTGGCACCTCCTCCACGAGATTGCTCAGCAACCAGTGCAGATTGCGGGCTTCACTGCTCAGGCCGAATGTCCCGGTCGCAGTCAACTGCGTGCCTCCTCGACTGTGTCCCCCGCTTCTGCTGCTTCGGTGCCTTCATCCGTCTCCGTCTGGTCCGCGATCTCGGCGATCTCCGCCTCGGCGTCGCGGCGGCCGTCCTTCGCGCCCTGGTGGAAGCCGCCCAGGCGGCGGCGCAGGGCGTCGGCGTCGACGCTGCCGGCGCGCTCGCTGGGCGCGGCGGCGGGCTTGACGACCTTGGGGGTGCGCTTGGGCAGGCCCTTGTCCGTGACGCGTTCCCAGGCGGGCCGCGGCTCATCGACCGGCTCGGGCTCGGCAACGGGCTCAGGCTCGGTAACCGGTTCAGGCTCGGCGACCGGCTCGGACCCGGCGGTGGGCACGGATCCGGCGACCGGCTCGGACCCGGCCGTGGGCACGGATCCGGCGGTCGGCTCGGACCCGGCGGTCGGCTCGGGCTCCACCGCGGCCACCGGCTCTTCGGAGACCGACTCCGGCATGCGCATCGCGAACGTCGCCTCGTCGACCCCGGTGCTCTCCGGGTCCCCGTCGGCCGTCCGCTCGTGCGCGTCCGGCTCCGCCGCGCGGATCGCCTGCTCTGCGGCCACGACCAACGGGTCAATTCGGCGCGAACTGCCCGGCAGCGCATTGGAGTTGGCCTCCGCCACCGACCCGGGCAGATGCTGCGTCGGCGTCCCGACGGTGCCCGCCACCGGCACGGTGTGCGTCTCGGCGCCCGGCGGTCCGGTCGGCAGCAGCGCCTGCGTGAGAACGACGACCGCGGCGATCCCGCCCTGCTTCTGCTCGCGCAGCTGCACCCGTACGCCGTGCCGTGCTGCCAGCAGCCCGGCCACCCGCAGCCCGAGGCCCTCGCCGTCCCGGCCGGCCCGGCTCTCGTACGCGTCCGGGTCCTCGAGTCGCGCGTTCAGCTCGGCCATCCGCCCGGCGGTCATCCCGATGCCGGTGTCCTGTACGGAGAGCATGACCTCGCCGCTCTCCAGCAGCCAGCCCGACAGCTCGACCTGGGCGTCCGGCGGCGAGAAGGAGGCGGCGTTCTCCAGGAGCTCGGCGATCAGATGGCTGAGGTCGTCCGCGGCGAATCCGGCGACCTGCGCGTGCGGCGGCAGGGACTGGATGATCACCCGCTCGTACCGCTCGATCTCGCTGACGGCGGCGCGCAGTACGTCGATGAGCGGCACCGGGCTCGCGTGCCCCTGGCCGTGCTCGGCGCCCGCGAGGACCAGCAGGTTCTCGCTGTGCCGGCGCATGACGGTGGCCATGTGGTCGAGCTTGAAGAGGGTGGCGAGCCGCTCGGGGTCCTGCTCGCGCTCCTCCAGCCTCTCGATCACGCCGAGCTGCCGCTCGACGAGGCCGAGGGTGCGCAGCGAGAGGTTGACGAAGGTGTGCTGGACGGTGTTCCGCAGCCGTTCGAGCTCGGCGGTCAGCTCGCGGGTGTGCGCCTGGAGTTCGGCGCGGCCCGCGGCCACTTCGGCGGTCAGCGTGTCACGGGCGTCGGCCAGGTCGCCGCGGTCGCTGTCCAGCCGCTCGGCCCGTACGCCGAGGTCCCGCAGCTTGTCGTGCAGGGTGTTCAGGGACCGTACGACCTGCGCGAACTCGTCGTTGCGGCCGGTGAAGCGGACCGGCTCCTCGACCTCGGGGGCGGCCGCGAGTCGGGCCGCGCCGATCCGCAGGACTGCGAGCGGCCGGGTGAGCGTACGGGCGACGGCGGCGGACACGCCGACGGCGACGATCAGCAGTCCGCCGAGCAGCGCGATCCGGATCTCCAGCGCGGTGACGTCGTCGTCGCGCAGCTGCTCGAAACTCTCGGTCCGTTCGGCGGCGAGGGAGGACTCGACGCCCCGCATCTGCTCGATACGGGCGGTGAGCGAGGATTCGAGCTTTTCGCGGTTGGACTTGCGGTCGGCCGAGGAGAGCTCGGGCTGGTCGGTCAGCCGGGCGAGATAGCGCTCTGCGGCCTTGACCTCGGATCCGGTGACGGTGGCGGCCAGCGAGTCGCGGGCGTCCTTGCCTGCCGCCTGGTCGAAATCGGCGAGCGCGGCCAGTTCACGCACCCGGGACTGCTGGGCGGCGGCGCTCAGCGCGTTGCGCGTACGGTCGCTCTCGCCGTCGTCCCCGCCCTCGTCCTGGACGGGCAGTCCGGTGACCGGGTCGAGGCTCGGGCTGCTCTCCGTGCGCGGCACGGAGAGTGCGGCCAGCAGCAGCCCGCGGGTGGCGGACGCCTGCTCGACGGCGAGGCCGAGTGCGGCGGACGAGCGCAGCGAGCTGGGGGTCCCCCCAGGCCGAAGGCTCTGGGGGAGGGTGCCCGCGGCGGCCCGCGGTGGGGTCTTGTCGGCGAGCTCGTCGGCGAGGGCGTGCAGGTTCGCGATGACCGCGGAGTACGCCTGGTAGGCCTCCATCGCCGTGCCCTTGCCGGTGAGGGCGGTGCGGCGGACGGAGGGCACGGCGGACAGGTCGCGGCGCAGTTCGGCGTGGTCGCCGGGGATGGCACCGCGGATCTCGTCGATCTGCCGGTCGACGCGGGTGCTGCGGCTGGCGGAGATCTCGCGCCGGTCGTCCTTGTCACCCTTCTGGTCGTCACGGCCCGCCGCGATGTACGCGGTGACCTCGTCGCGCTCGTCGGCAAGGGAGTGGGCCAGGGTGACGGCCTGGCGGTTCAGGGCGGCGAGGGTGACCAGGTCCTGGGACTCGGTCAGTTCGGCGGAGGTGGCGAGGACGCCAGGGGCGCCCGCCGCGATCACGACGAGGCTGACGGCGGCGACTCCCGCCACCAGACGGCTGCGTACCCGTACGGCGCGGGGGGCCGGGGAGCCGTCCGGAGTTTCAATGGGCCTGCCGCCGTTGCCCCGAGGCCGCTTCATCTGCACCGGTGCTCGCAATCTTGCTTGACTCGTCCGCCCATGAATCCGACCAGAGATGACGACCGGTCACACGCGAGGGCCTACCCCTGGTACGGAAACGAGTGAACATCACTCGGGAGTTGGCGAACAAGTCGCCGCCGGGGCCGATACGGCGACGCGCGGGGCATCGGCTGGATCTTCCGGCCGGGCTTTGGCAGGATGCGCGCCCGCAGCCGGGACGGCCCGCGTCACACAGCCCCTGAACACGTCCTGACCTGCTTGTACGGGCCAATTGCGTGGTCATGCGGGCTTCGTGAAGGTGTCATGCAGACTGGGGATTATGCGTATCGAACTCGCGACCACCCCCGGCACGCCCGAACGCCCCAACGAGGACTGGGCTTCCGTGGCCCTGCCGGGCTCCGGCCAGGGCGGAACGCTCGTGGTGCTGGACGGTGTGACGCCACCGGCGGGGGACTACGGATGTGTGCACGGGGTGCCGTGGTTCACCGCCAGGCTCGGCGGCGCGCTGGTCGAACTGTCCGGTTCGCGACGGGATATGACACTGGCAGAGGTCCTTTCGGAGGCAATCCGGCGCACCGCGGACGCCCACCGGGACACCTGTGACCTTTCTCACGTGCGTACACCGCAGGCCACGGTGGTCATGGCGCGCTGGGGCGGCCGGGCGGAGCCGGTGGAGCATCTGGTGCTGTCCGACTCGACGCTCCTGCTGGAGTCGCCGGACGGGCAGGTGCGGGCGGTGCTGGACGACCGTATCGACCAGTTGCCCCGCGAGTCCCTGCGTACACATGCCTCGGCGGACGCGCTGCGCAATACGGAGGGCGGGTTCTTCACCGCGGCGGCCGATCCGGGGGTGGCGGTCCGCGCGGTGACGGGCAGCACGCCCCGCGGCGAGGTGCGGGCCGTGGCGGCGCTGACCGATGGGGCGGCCCGCTGGGTGGAGATGTTCGCGGAGGGCAGCTGGGCCGAGTGCCTGGGGCTGCTGCGCAAGGAGGGGCCGCAGGGTCTGATCGACCGGGTCAGGGCACTGGAGAACTCGGCCCAGGAGCGTGGGAGCGTGATCCGCTGGAAACTGCACGACGACGCGGCGGCGGTCTTCGCGGAGCTCTGACCCGAGTCACTCCTCGCTCTCGGCCCGCTGGTTCAGCTGGTGCAGCAGCCGGGCCAGCTCCGCGACCTCGCCGCGGTCCCAGCCCGCCAGTTTGCTCATATAGCGGTCGCGCCGCGCGTCCCGCACCCGGCGGAAGCGCGAGCGCCCTTCGTCGGTGAGCCGGACGAGTGAAGCGCGGCCGTCGGCCGGGTCGGGTTCGCGGACCACCAGGCCGAGCTCCTCCAGGGCGCGCAACTGGCGGCTCATGGTCGCCTTGCCGACGCCGATGTAGCCGGCGAGGTCAGTGGCGCGCTGCTGCCCGGCCTCCTCGAGCCGCACGAGAAGTCCGTACGCGGCGGGCTCGAGATCGGGGTGGACCTCGCGGGCCATCTCGCCGGAGGACGCCCGGGCCCGGCGCAGAAAGACGGCCAACTCCCGTTCCAGAGCGAGGAATTCGTGGTCCACACCACTCTCGCCCTTGGGGTCCGCTTCACTCTCTGTACCGCTTTCGTGCACGTCAGCACCCCTCGCGCGCTTTCCGGATCCTGAAAGTTTCTTTCGGCGGCACCGATTGCCGCAGCTCGGCCAGTATTTCGCAGGCGTAGACCAACGGCAGCACCCTGCCCCCCTTCCACAAGGCGGTTCTACGTGCGTAGCTTCCTAGCTGACATGTCCACACCATGAAATCCGCCACGACATGTCGACACATCGTCAGTTCACCCCCACCGAGGTCTTCGGAGGCACGCTATGCCCGTGCTCAGATCCGGATCGACCGACCGCTCACGCCTCGCGACAGCGGCCGGCACTCTCCTCGCAGTTCTCTCCCTCCTCCTCGCCCTCCCCGCCACCGCCGGCGCCGCTGACGCTCCCCCGCGCGGCTCGGCGCACCTTGGCATGGGCGTCATCGCTCACGACGGACAGGGAGGCCTACCGCCGGTCAACCGCGCCGCACAGACGGAAGGCGTCGACGTCTCCAGCCACCAGGGCAACGTCAACTGGTCCGGCCTGTGGAGCAGCGGCGTGAAGTGGGCCTATGTCAAGGCCACCGAGGGCACCTACTACAAGAACCCGTACTTCGCGCAGCAGTACAACGGCTCGTACAACATCGGGATGATCCGCGGTGCCTACCACTTCGCCACCCCCGACACCGCGTCCGGCACGGCGCAGGCCGACTACTTCGTGAACAACGGCGGCGGCTGGTCCCGGGACGGCAAGACCCTGCCGGGCGCGCTGGACATCGAGTGGAATCCGTACGGCGCCGCCTGCTTCGGCAAGACCCGGTCCGGGATGGTCACCTGGATCCGCGACTTCCTGAACCGCTACAAGGCGCGCACCGGGCGGGACGCGGTGATCTACACCGCCACCAGCTGGTGGACGCAGTGCACCGGCAACTACAGCGGCTTCGGCGCGGCCAACCCGCTGTGGATCGCCCGGTACAACACCACGCCGGGCACCCTGCCGGCCGGCTGGGCCTACCAGACGATGTGGCAGTACACCTCGTCAGGACCGATCGTCGGCGACCACAACAAGTTCAACGGCGCGCTGGACCGCGTCGTGGCGCTCGCCAACGGCTGAGCGGCGCACCCAGCCCGTCCCGCGCCCGCTGGTCACGACCAGTGCGCGGGGCGGGTCAGCCCGAGGGACAGCCTGGTTGACAGGTCGCCCTTGGCCGCGTTCAGCTGCGGCTGGGTGAGGAAGATGCTGCCGGTCAGATCCGCGCCCGTGAGGTTCGCGTCCCTGAGGTCGGCCCCGATGAGGTCGGCGAGACGCAGATCGGCGCCGGTGAGATCGGCGGCGATGAGATACGCGCCGCGCAGATCGGCGCCCCTGAGGTCCGCGCCCCGCAGCCGCGCACCGACGAGGTCGGCGCCCCTGCGGTCCTTCTTCCGGTCCTTCTTCCTACGGTCCTTCATCTTGCCGGCCGCTTCGGCCCGGACGAGTTCGCTCGTACGGAGCAGCAGTACGTTGACGTCCTGCCGGTGCGTGGCCACGTCCAGCTTTTCGAGGGCGTCGGGGCCGAGCCCCGTGAGGCGCTCGGTCTCCTCCAGCAGCCGCCGCAGCTCGGCGTGCAGCGCGCGGGCGGGGTGCAGGCTGAGCGCCTCGGTCAGATACACGAGCAGCTCATGAAGCTGTCGTACGACGGGGAACACCGCGAACATCTGCGATGCGGCTTCCGGGGCCTGTCGCCAGTCCGTGCCGCCGAAGGTGACCTGGGAGACCTTCTGTCCCGCGCCGAAGCAGTCGTAGACCGTGCAGCCGGGAAAGCCGCTCTGCCGCAGTCGCGTGTGGATGCCGCACCGGAAGTCCGTCTGCAGGTTGGAGCAGGGCTTTCCGGCGTCCTTGTCGACCGCGAAGTCCGCGGATGCGGAGAAGGGCAGTGCCACGCAGCACAGTCCGAAGCAGCTCCCGCAGTCCGCCCGCAGGGCCCGGTCATCGCGTTGGTCGTTCACACCAGCCATTGTGCTGCGTCCTCCCGGGCCGCCACCGCCGGACCCCCGAACCCCCGGCGCACGGGCGCCGGGGGTCCGTCTCTCACCGAGAGATCATCGCGGGCTCGTCAGCCGCACAGGCCGGCCGGGCGCTCACGGGTGACCAGGTCTGTCCAGCCCGTCGTGCCGTCGATCCAGACCACCTGCCGGCCCGAGACCGCGGCCGGGGAGATCTGCTCGCCGCGGTTGCAGGAGACCCGCTCCTGGCGCGAGCCGTCCGTCGTCAGCTGCCACAGCTTCGACAGCGACTCGTTACGGAACGCCGTGCCGGGCAGCACGCTGTTCACGGTGACTGCGTCCTCGGAGACCGTCAGGTCGAAGGGCAGCAGCGCGGTCGGCTTGGCCTCCGGGCTGATGTCCACCGTGCCGGTGCCGTCCAGGCCCGAGCGGCGGACGGCCATCTGGCCCTCGTCGTTCAGATTCTCGTCCACCAGCCAGAAGACGTGCGTGGAGTTGATGCCGCCCTGGCCGAGGACCTGCGGCTCACCGAGCTGGCCCGCGAGGGTGGCCTTGCCGGTCTTGAGGTCGTAGACCTCGACGCCCAGCTTGTACTCCTCGGGGGTCGGATACAGCTTGGCGTAGGCGAGCTTCCCGTTCTTGATCGAGGGGAGCGCGGTGAGTATGTCGAAGCCGCCGCCGTCCACGAAAGTGGGCTCACGGTCGCCGGGGCGCAGATGGCCCACATGCCGGTCGCCGAAGATGCCGAAGCTCTCGAAGACGACGACGCCGTTCTCCACGCGCAGCCCGCCGACGTCCGTGAACGAGGTGTAGAGCTTCTTGATCGGACCGCCCGCGAGCGGCCGGGAGAGGATGTCGAGGCTGGTCGTGCCGTACGCCGCCCAGACGACCGTCTTGCCGTCGGTCGCCGGGTAGACGTGGTAACGGCCGTCGTTGGGGCTGATCAGCTTCGGGGCACCCTTGCCGTCGGCACGGCCCGCGTACACGGAGTACGGCTCCGAGCCGTCGTCGTTGGACTGCGACGCGGCCCACCAGCCGCCGCCCGCCTGGACCCGGGTGCCGGACGTGTTGACCTTGCCCAGCAGCTGGTCGGAGTCGACGCCGAGCGCGTCCTCCCAGCCGGGGACGATGCCGTGGGCGTTGAAGGAGCGCTTCACCGCGGTGAGTTGCTTCGCGGTGACACCGAGGTCCTTGGCCGCCGCGAGCACCGCGTTGCGGCCGTCGGTGAAGCCGTCGAGCGGCGTCATGTACTCGGCCAGCGCCTTGTACACGATGCGGTCGGCGAGCTCCCCGCCCACGTCCTGGCGCAGGTCCCACAGCGCGCCGGAGAAGATGGTGGAGTTGAGGTGCACGCCACCGTTGTCGGTGCCGAAGGCGACGCCGAGGAAGTTCTTCGAGGTGGTCGCGCCGTCGTTGAGATTGCGGAAGGCGCACTCGCGCGGCTTCGTCGTACGGCAGAGGTCCTCGCCGATCAGACCGGCGTCCGGGTCGTCCATGGCGGCGCCGGAGACGCTGGTGTCGATCGCGTTGCCGAAGTAGTCGGCGAGTGCCTCGTTGAGGGCGCCGGACTGGCCGGCGTAGACGAGGTTGGCGGTGTTCTCGACGACGCCATGGGTCATCTCGTGACCCACCACGTCGAGGTCGGCGGAGAGCGGCTTGTAGTCCTCGTCGCCGCTGCCGTAGACCATCTTCTGGCCGTCCCAGAAGGCGTTGACGTACGGACCGCCGAAGAAGGTGACCCCGACCAGGGAGTTGACGGTCATGCCGCGGCCGTCGAGGCTGTCGCGGGCGTGGTTCGACTTGAAGTAGTCGTAGACCTTGCCGCCCGCCCAGTGGGCGTCGACCGCGCCGGACTCGGTTGCGTCCTTGCCGAAGTCCTTGGCCGGGTGGCCGAATTCCTTCAGCCCGCTGGGCCAGGCGCCGGCCACCTCGCTCACGTCGCGGTCCCGCGCGTCCCAGGTGGTGAGGGTGTTCTTGCTGGTGGCGCCCATCCGCGACTGGTCGATCAGCACGTACTGGTCGCGGGTGGTGTCGAGCTGGACGTCGAGGTCGACCTTGGCGCCGTCCAGCTTGACGCCGGTGCCCTTGAGGCCGACGGCGGGGTCGGCGTCGGCCGCGCGCGCGGACCGCGGTGCGGCCTTCGGCGCCGTGCCGGACGCGGTGGCGGCGGACGCGGCGGCCTTCGTCGCGGTCAGCGTTTTGATGCCGCTGAACTGCAGCACCGGGTAGCCGGCGCGGGCGTCGACGTAGACCTGCTGAAGCACCGGTTCGCCGGTGGTGGGGTTCGTGCCGCGTACGGTCACGTGGTACGCGAGGACGCCCTCGCCGCGCGGGATCACCACGAGACCGCCGGCGGCGCCGGTGAGCGCGGCGGCCTTCGCGGACTTGGCCCCCTTGCCGCGTACGGCGTCGGCCTTGCTCAGCGTCCTGCCGCCGAGGCGCGCCACCGTCGCCGCGACCGCGCGGCGCACCGCCGTCTCCTTGCTGACCGTCGCGTTCGTGCCGGTCTTCAGTCCGGTGAAGTACTTGCCGGAGGTGCCGGTGACGAAGCGCTCGCCGCCCTTGGACTCCATGCGTACGACGTACTGGCCGCCGAACACCGGGATGCCGTGGTGCTTCTGCTGAAGCCTCACGACCTCTTCCGCGCCGTGTCTGACGGTCTGCAGCGGCGCGAGGTCGCGCCGTGCGTCGGCGATCCTGTAGCGGCCGTCCTTGGCGTCGAGATGGCCGCGGGCCGCGTCCGCAGGGCTGGCCTTGGCGTCCGCCGCCTCCCGGATGCCGTCGACGAGCGACGGGGTGGCCGTCTCGGCCCCCGGGACGACATCGGCGGGCGGTGCGGCGGCCGGCGGAGTGACCGCCTGTGCCGGTACCGCGGTGAGCAGCAGCCCGGCTGCTCCGAGCAGTGCGGCGAGACCGGTCCCCCTGGATATGCCCGGTCTCTGTGTGCTTGTCCTGGCCTTGCGCACAGTTCGTACCCCTCCCACGTGCTGGTCAAGCCGTAAAGGTGGTCATGGCCATGCAACCGGTGGGACGCCAACCGATCAATGTGGCCTGCGCGTTGACAAGTGGACATGCCCACTTGTGTGCCTCGTGAAGGCGGAGTGAGAATCCGATGCATGACCGAGGGGGAATTGCACACCCTCGGCCTGGGGGAGGCCGAGGAGCGCGCTTACGAGGCACTGCTCAAGGAACGGGCCGCTGGGGCCGAGGAGTTGGCACGACTGCTGGGACTGCCGCGGGACCGGCTGGACCGGGCGCTCGGCCATCTGGTCGAGCACGGCCTCGCGCTGCCCGCGGACGGGGACGGCGACGGGCTGCCGCATCCGGCCGCTCCGGCCGCCGCGATCCGTACGCTCATCCACCGCCGGCAGGCGGAACTGCACTTACGGTCCGCGGAGTTGGAGCGATTACGGATGACCGCGGACCGGCTGGCGGGCCGGCTGATGTCCGGGTCACCCTGCGCGCCCGACGGCGGCATCGAGGTAGTGACGGGCCCACGGGCGATCGGCGAACGGGCGGAGTACCTGCTGGCGTCGGCGGAACGGGAGGTGGCGATCCTGGACCGCCCGCCGTATGTGAAGGGGCCGCGGGACGGCAGCGCCGCGCAGCCGGGTCTCGGCATCGAGGCGCTCCTCGACCGGGGCGTTCAGGTGCGGACCGTCCTGGACCGGGACGGACTCGCCTACCCGGGCCGGATGCGCTCGGTGACCTGCCTCGTCGAACAGGGCCTGCGGGCACGGGTGTCGACGGCCGTCCCCACCAAACTGATCGCGGTTGACCGCCGGATCACCCTCCTCCCCCCGACCGAAGCGGCGGACCCGAAGGCCTCGGCACTGGTGATCGGCGACTCGCTGCTGAGCAACGCGCTGGTGCCGCTGTTCGAAACGGTCTGGGCCCATGCCACGCCACTGGGCGGCTCGGCCCGGGCGTGCGCGGCGCTGCCGAAGGCCCAGAAGGAATTGCTCGGCCTGCTGGCGGCGGGCCTCAAGGACGAGGCGATCGCCCGCCGCCTGGGCGTCCATGTGCACACGGCACGCCGGAGGATCAGCCACCTGCTGGAGACGCTGGGCGCGGAGACGCGCTTCCAGGCGGGGGCGCAGGCGACGTTGCGGGGCTGGCTGGACTGAAAGCCACGAGCGGGCAGGATGTCCGGATGAGTTGGCACAGCCGTACGAACAGAACCAGCGGCACGTTCAGGGGGCTCGTGTGGCCCGCCATGGCCGTGCTGACCACCGTGGCCGTGCTGACTGCCGCGACCGCGTGCGCCGGGCCCACCTCTTCCGCCGCGCCGCCGAAAGCCACCGCGGCGGACCGGTCGGCCGAGGCGCGGGCCGTCGCCCCCGCGCCGCGGGCCTCCGCCACCACCTTTGCCGGAGCCTCGTCCGTCGGGGTGCTGATCGATCCGGACGGCGAGCACTTCTGCACCGCGAGCGTCGTGGCCAGCCCCCGGGGCAATGTCATCGCCACCGCCGCGCACTGCATCCAGGACTCGGGCAGCGCGGACGCGTACCGGCCGGGCGAGCTGGAGTTCGCGCCCGGATTCTCGGGCAGGGGCAAGGGGACGTATCCGTACGGGCGCTGGAAGGTCGGAGCCATCCACGTCGACGAGCGCTGGACGGACGGCGACGACGACGCGGATGCCGCCGACTACGCGTTCCTCGTGCTGAAGCCGGACGCGAAGGGTCGTCAGGTGCAGCAGGCCGTCGGCGCCGCCACCGCCGACTGGGCCTCGCCGCCCGAGCGCCGGGTCACCGTCGTCGGGTATCCGAACCGGAATCACAACCCCACCAACCGCCCCGTCGCCTGCACCACCGACACCCGCCCCGACCCGGATCTGCCGAAGACGCTGATCATGGAGTGCGCGGGCTTCTGGGAAGGCACCAGCGGCGGGCCCTGGCTCGCCGGCTACCGGGACGCCAGGCATCAGGGCAGGCTCATCGGCGTACTGAGCGGCGGCGACACGGACAGCGAGTCGACAGCTGCCCTCTTCGACGCCCGCGCCCGCGCGCTGTACGACGAAGCCAGGGCCGGATAAAGGGCCGCGGCCGGAGAAGAGGCCGCGGCCGGATAAAGGGCCGCGGCCGGGAAAGGGCAGCGGCCGGACAACGCGAAGGCCCGGCAGTGCCGGAACACCGCCGGGCCCACAGCGCATCCCCGGTCAGGCCGCCGCGGCAGCCACCGGAACCTCCGCCGGCGAGAGCGCGATCCCCAGCACCTGGCGGACATCCGTCACCGGGTGCACCTCCAGCTTGTCGAGGATCTCCGCCGGGACGTCGTCCAGGTCCGCCTCGTTCCGCTTGGGGATCACGACGGTCGTGATGCCCGCCCGGTGCGCGGCCAGCAGCTTCTGCTTCAGACCGCCGATGGGCAGGACGCGGCCGGTCAGCGAGACCTCGCCGGTCATGGCGACGTCCGTGCGCACCTGACGGCCACTCAGCAGCGATGCGAGCGCCGTCGTCATCGTGATGCCCGCGCTCGGCCCGTCCTTCGGCACCGCGCCCGCCGGGAAGTGGATGTGCGCGCCCCGGTCCTTCAGGTCGGCGACCGGAAGCTCCAGTTCGGCCCCGTGCGAGCGGAGGAAGGAGAGTGCGATCTGCGCGGACTCCTTCATCACGTCGCCGAGCTGACCGGTGAGGGTCAGTCCCGCCGCGCCCGTCTCCGGGTCGGCCAGCGACGCCTCGACGTACAGCACGTCGCCGCCCGCGCCGGTGACCGCGAGGCCGGTGGCCACGCCGGGCACGGCCGTCCGGCGCTCGGCCGGGTCCTGCGCGGACTCGGGCACGTGGTGCGGCCGTCCGATCAGGCCGCGCAGCTGCTCGGCACCGACCGTGAACGGCAGCTCCCGCTCGCCCAGTTCGTGCTGGGCGGCCACCTTGCGCAGCAGCCGGGCCACCGAACGCTCCAGGTTACGGACGCCCGCCTCCCGGGTGTA
This sequence comes from Streptomyces sp. NPDC019443, assembly GCF_044389785.1. Lineage (NCBI taxonomy): Bacteria > Bacillati > Actinomycetota > Actinomycetes > Kitasatosporales > Streptomycetaceae > Streptomyces > Streptomyces sp. NPDC019443. The sequence continues at coordinate 408,131 of NZ_JBIRYJ010000002.1, read as the reverse complement.
CTCACCCGCGAGCTTGCGCAGCGCCGAGTCCTCCAGGACGACCTCGCCGGGCTCAAGACCCGCCCGCTCCAGCTGGCGCGGCAGCAGGTGGTCCCGGGCGATGACGACCTTCTCGTCCTCGGTGTAGCCGTCGAGCCTGACCAGCTCCATCCGGTCGAGCAGGGCCTCCGGGATGGCCTCCAGGACGTTCGCCGTGGCGAGGAACACCACGTCGGACAGGTCGAGTTCGACCTCCAGGTAGTGGTCGCGGAAGGTGTGGTTCTGCGCCGGGTCCAGGACTTCGAGCAGCGCGGCCGCAGGGTCGCCCCGGAAGTCCGAGCCGACCTTGTCGATCTCATCGAGCAGGACGACCGGGTTCATCGAACCGGCCTCCTTGATCGCCCGCACGATCCGGCCGGGGAGAGCACCCACGTACGTACGCCGGTGTCCGCGGATCTCCGCCTCGTCCCGTACGCCGCCGAGCGCGACCCGGACGAACTTCCGTCCCATCGCGTGCGCGACGGACTCACCGAGCGAGGTCTTGCCGACGCCGGGCGGGCCGACGAGCGCCAGGACCGCGCCACCGCGCCGTCCGCCGACGACGCCGAGCCCTCGGTCGGCGCGCCGCTTGCGCACCGCCAGGTATTCGGTGATCCGTTCCTTCACGTCCTGCAGGCCGGAGTGCTCGGCGTCCAGGATCGCCTTGGCGCCCTGGATGTCGTACTCGTCCTCTGTCCGTTCGTTCCACGGCAGCTCGAGGACGGTGTCGAGCCACGTGCGGATCCAGGAGCCCTCAGGGCTCTGGTCGCTCGACCGCTCCAGCTTCTCGACCTCCTTGAGCGCGGCCTCGCGCACCTTCTCGGGGAGGTCGGCGGCCTCGACGCGGGCCCGGTAGTCGTCGGACTCGTCTTCGCCGTCCTCGCCGTTGAGCTCGCGCAGCTCCTTGCGTACGGCTTCGAGCTGACGGCGCAGCAGGAACTCGCGCTGCTGCTTGTCGACGCCCTCCTGGACGTCCTTGGCGATGGACTCGGCGACGTCCTGCTCGGCGAGGTGCTCACGCAGCTGCTCGGTGGCGAGCTTGAGGCGGGCCACCGGGTCGGCGGTCTCGAGCAGCTCGATCTTCTGGGCGGTGGACAGGAACGGCGAGTAGCCGGAGTTGTCGGCCAGTTGCGAGATGTCGTCGATCTGCTGGACACGGTCCACGACCTGCCATGCGCCGCGCTTCTTCAGCCAGTCGGTGGCGAGCGCCTTGTACTCCTTGACCAGCTCGGTGACCGAGCCGGGCATGGAGCCTCCCCGGGCCCCCTGGGGCCCAGGGGAAGGGTCGGGCACGATCTCCTCGACGCGCGCCCCCTCGACCCAGAGCGCGGCGCCGGGGCCCGTGGTCCCCGCGCCGATCCTCACCCGGCCCCGGCCGCGGATGAGGGCGCCGGGGTCTCCGTCGGAGAGCCGGCCGACCTGCTCCACGGTTCCGAGCACGCCGGTCGCGGCGTAGGTCCCGTCGACGCGCGGAACAAGCAGCACCGTCGGCTTGCTGGCACCACTGGAACGCGCGGCAGCCTGGGCGGCCTCCACCGCGGCTCGTACGTCGGTGTCGGACAGGTCGAGCGGCACCACCATTCCGGGCAGCACGACCTCGTCGTCGAGCGGCAGCACGGGCAGGGTGAGCGGTGTGGACGTCGAAGCCATTATCTCCCCTTAGGCAGTGAAGTTGAGCTGTATGGACTCAATGCACAGCGCTGCGGAGATGTTCCCAGGGGGTGTTCGCTGTCAGCGATCGACTCTCGTGCCTGGTCAAGGGGCGCGCAGGGGCGGGAGCTGATGCTTACCGGTCGCGGAGCGCGAAACCGTTCCGCCACCGCGCCCAGCGGCGCACCGCGGGCCAGCAGGCGATGCCGGCCAGCAGGGCAAGCGGATGGCCCCAGTTGGTGAGCGGGTCCTCGAAGGCGAGCAGGTCCTGGAGGAGCATCAGGGAGACGAAGCCGAGCAGCGTCGCGCGCAGCACCGGGCTGAGCAGCCCGGCAAGGGCGCCGATGCTCGCCATCAGGCCGAAGCTGATGCCGTAGTCGAGACGGTGCAGCGAAGTGGCGGGCAGATGTCCGGCCACCACCGAGACCCCGACCGGGATCTCGGTGGCCAGCGTCGCCGCGACGTGGCCGGCCAGGAAGACGCCGGCGGTGCGCCAGCCTCCGATGCGGCGTTCCAGCGCGGTGAGTGTGAAGAAGAAGGCGATGGCGTACGGGCCCAGCAGGTCGCCCGCGACCCACAGCGCGCTGGCGCCGAGAACGAGCAGGGGGCTGTCCGCCAAATGGGCGACATCAGTGCTGGAACCGCGGAGCAGAGAGGAGACGGTCGCGGGGTCTCCGTACTGCGTGAAGAGCGAGGTGGTGAGCAGGACGAGGACATAGCAGAAGGTGAACGGTGTCCCGGTGGGCGTGGGCAGCAGCTGGAGCACGCGCCGCCAGGCCGGGAGACCCACGGGCGGAGCGGGCGTCGCGGTGGGCATCGGGGCGGGCGTCACCGCCGGTGCGACTACTGGTGCGACAGCTGCCGGCGTGACGGGGGCCTGCACGGGAGCCGTGACAACCGGCGCGGCTGATGTCCGCTGAGTCGGGACGGCGTTCAGCAGTTCCTGGCCCGTGGCCGGGTCGCGTGTCGTCGGCCGATGCACCGCGTGAGGCCCCTTTCGTCAAGCCCCCGAACAAGCCCCCACCCAACGCGATCACCATCACACCCGTCTATGACGTGCGCCACACGGGGCAACCTTCACAGGTTTCCAGGCGTCGCGAGCACGTCGGACCGACCCTGGCCCGGCAGACCCGGGCCGCGCTTGGCCGAAACCATTTGTCCCGCTCGCCCCACCCCGCCACCATGACCACCGACAACGCGTCCGCCCCGCACCCGTCACCCGGAGGTCACCCGCCATGCCGCTCCAAGCCGACGGACCCGTCATCCTCGACCGGCGAGAGGGGCCCCACGGGGAGGTCGTGCTCCGGCAGCGCGGTGCGCATCACGAGATCATCGCCAATGGGTGCTTCCTGATGGACACTTCCGACGGCCGCTCCGAGCGGCTGCTCGTCGACGCCGCCTACGAAGCCCTCGCCGCCGCCGGAAAGAGCGACCCCACCCTCCTCATCGGCGGACTCGGCGTCGGTTTCTCCCTCGCCCGTGCCGCCGCCAACCCCCGCTGGCGGCACATCGCCGTCGTCGAGCGCGAGCAGGCGATCATCGACTGGCATCGCACCGGTCCCCTCGGACAGATCTCCGGCGACGCGCTCGCCGACCCCCGCAGCGTGATCCTTCGCACGGACCTCGTCGCGTACCTGCGAACGACCACGGACCGCTACGACGCTCTCTGTCTGGACATCGACAACGGACCCGACTGGACCGTCACCGACGACAACGAAAACCTCTACTCGCCGGCCGGACTCGCCGCCTGCCAGGGCCGGTTGGAGCCCGGCGGCATCCTCGCGGTGTGGTCCGCGCAGCCCTCCCCGGCTTTTGAGGATGCGTTGCGGAATGCCGGATTCACCGGGGTAACCACCGAAGAGATCCGTGTTGCCCGAGGCGTACCCGACGTGGTCCACCTCGCTGTTCGCCCTGCGTAGCCGGGACACCTTCACTGCCTTTACGCTGCTGACCTACACACGAGATCTACACCGGCATGCAGCTCGCGAGAACGCGTACAGGGGCGGGGCGATGGAGCAGACACACACCACGCACAACGGCGTCGCGGCCACACCCGGCGCCCAGCGCCGGGTGCTGGTCGTCGAGGACGACTCGACGATCGTCGACGCCATCGCCGCCCGCCTGCGGGCGGAAGGCTTCCTGGTCCAGACGGCATTGGACGGCCCGGCCGCCGTCGACGCCGCCGAGGCCTGGCAGCCCGATCTGATGGTGCTCGATGTGATGCTTCCGGGGTTCGACGGCCTGGAGGTCTGCCGCCGCGTCCAGGCGCAGCGCCCGGTTCCGGTGCTGATGCTCACGGCGCGCGACGACGAGACCGACATGCTCGTCGGTCTCGGCGTGGGCGCCGACGACTACATGACCAAGCCGTTCTCGATGCGCGAGCTCGCGGCCCGGGTGCATGTGCTGCTGCGCCGCGTGGAGCGGGCAGCCCTCGCCGCGGTCACTCCCCGCAGCGGGATCCTGCGCCTGGGCGAGCTGGAGATCGACCACGCCCAGCGCCGGGTCCGGGTGCGCGGCGAGGACGTACATCTCACGCCGACCGAGTTCGACCTGCTGGTCTGCCTGGCGAACACGCCGCGCGCCGTCCTGTCCCGTGAGCAACTGCTCGCGGAGGTGTGGGACTGGGCCGACGCGTCCGGCACCCGCACCGTCGACAGCCACATCAAGGCCCTGCGCCGGAAGATCGGCGCCGAGCGCATCCGTACCGTCCACGGCGTCGGCTACGCGCTGGAGACGCCGGCTCCATGAGACGGCGGCGCTGGGACCGGCCGCCCGGCCGCGGCGGCCGGCGGAGCCGGCCGCGGTCCGCCTCCATCGCGATCTCGATCAAGACCAAGCTCGGGACGCTGGTCGTCGTCTCGGTCTTCATCACCACGGGCCTGCTGCTGGTCGCCCTGCGCACCCAGACCGAGGTCCGCTTCATCACCGTCTTCTCGGTGATCGCGACCTTGCTGATCACCCAGTTCGTGGCGCACGGACTGACCGCGCCGCTGGACGAGATGAACACCGTGGCCAAAGGCATATCGCACGGCGACTACACCCGCCGGGTGCGCGGCGCCGACCGCCGTGACGAGCTCGGCGACCTCGCCTCCACCATCAACCGCATGGCCGACGATCTGGAAGCCGTGGACCAGCACCGCAAGGAGCTGGTCGCCAATGTCTCGCACGAGCTGCGCACCCCGATCGCCGCGCTGCGCGCCGTGCTGGAGAACGTCGTCGACGGGGTCTCCGCCGCCGACCCGGAGACGATGCGCACGGCGCTCAAGCAGACGGAGCGCCTGGGCCGCCTGGTCGAGACGCTGCTCGACCTGTCCCGGCTCGACAACGGCGTCGTACCGCTCAAGGCCCGCCGATTCGAGGTGTGGCCGTACCTCTCCGGGGTGCTGAAGGAGGCCAATCTGGCCGCGATCCAGCGCGGTCTGACCTCCGGGTCGGGCAACCACACCCGTACCGACGTGCATCTGCACCTGGATGTGTCGCCGCCGGAGCTGACCGCGCACGCGGACGCGGAGCGGCTGCACCAGGTGGTCGCCAATCTGATCGACAACGCGGTCAAGCACTCGCCGCCGCACGGCCGCGTGACGGTACGCGCCCGCCGCGGCCCGCAGCCGGAGTCCCTCGACCTGGAAGTCCTCGACGAAGGCCCGGGCATCCCGGAGCCGGAGCGGCACCGGGTCTTCGAGCGCTTCAACCGGGGCAGCGTCCCGTCCCCGCACGGCAAGGGCAGCGACGGCGGCACGGGCCTGGGCCTGGCGATCGCGCGCTGGGCGGTCGATCTGCACGGCGGGCGCATCGGGGTGGCCGAATCGTCCCGGGGATGCCGGATCCAGGTCACCCTTCCGGGGATCCCTTCGGCACGCGGTTGACGTAAGGTTCGAACCGGAAGCGCGCGTTCTGCGTGTGCGTAGTGAGGACGTGGCCGGAACAAGGCCGTACGCCGTCGAGGGTACGAGCCGACCGGGCTGCGGCCGCGGTGTGGCGTACCCGAGCTTGCCCCCGGGGAAGCGGAACCACGCTTGTTTCCCGCCATTCCCAGCCCCGAAACCCGCCTTCAGGTGTGACTTGCGCGACGATGACCCGCCCCGCCTGCACCTCCCGGCCAGGGAGGCGTAGCCTTTATTTCCGCTGTCCATCACCTTGTGAAGCGGAAGAGGGCGGTTGCCGCCGTGTCGTCTCAGTCCCCCAGTAACTCGAGCATCTCGGCCGACCAAGGCCGGCAGGGCAAGAACCCTGCCGCCGCGTTCGGTCCCAATGAGTGGCTCGTCGACGAGATCTACCAGCAGTACCTCCAGGACCCCAGTTCGGTCGACCGTGCCTGGTGGGACTTCTTCGCCGACTACAAGCCGGGCGGCGCGGGTGCCGCCGCAGGGGCGAAGCCGGTGGGCGAAGCCCCCGCCTCGCAGGCCGGCGCCGCAGCCGCGGGGGCTGCGGGTGCCACCGCCGCGGCCCCGGCTGCCGTCGCCCCGAGCGCTCCCGCAGCGTCTGCGGGCACGCCGGCCGGTACGGCCACCCCAGTCGCACCCGCGGCAGTCGCACCCGCGGCGCCCCAGCAGGCCGCTCCGGCCGCCGCGGCCCCCGCCGCACCGGCGAAGCCCGCCGCGAGCGCCGGTGCCGCAGGCACCGTCACCTCCAAGCCGGCGGCTGCCGCCGGCAAGGCAGCTGAACCGGCCCCGTCCGAGGGCCCCCAGCTCGTCCCGCTGCGCGGCCCCGCCGCCGCGGTCGCGAAGAACATGAACGCCTCGCTGGAGGTGCCCACGGCCACGTCCGTGCGCGCCGTCCCGGTGAAGCTGCTCTTCGACAACCGCATCGTCATCAACAACCACCTCAAGCGCGCCCGCGGCGGGAAGGTCTCCTTCACGCACCTCATCGGGTACGCGATGGTGCAGGCCATCAAGGCCATGCCGTCGATGAACTGGTCGTACACGGAGAAGGACGGCAAGCCGGCCCTCGTGAGGCCGGAGCACATCAACTTCGGTCTGGCCATCGACCTGGTGAAGCCGAACGGCGACCGCCAGCTGGTCGTCGCCGGCATCAAGAAGGCCGAGACCATGAACTTCTTCGAGTTCTGGCAGGCCTACGAGGACATCGTCCGGCGCGCGCGCAACAACAAGCTGACGATGGACGACTTCACCGGCGTCACCGTCTCGCTGACCAACCCCGGCGGCCTCGGCACGGTCCACTCCGTGCCGCGTCTGATGCCCGGACAGTCGGTCATCATGGGCGTCGGCTCCATGGACTACCCGGCGGAGTTCCAGGGCACCTCCCAGGACACCCTGAACAAGCTGGGCGTCGCCAAGGTGATGACCCTCACCAGCACGTACGACCACCGGGTCATCCAGGGCGCCGCCTCCGGCGAGTTCCTGCGGATCGTCGCCAACCTTCTCCTCGGCGACAACGGCTTCTACGACGACATCTTCGAGGCGCTGCGCATTCCGTACGAGCCGGTCCGCTGGCTCAAGGACATCGACGCCTCGCACGACGACGACGTCACCAAGGCGGCGCGTGTCTTCGAGCTGATCCACTCCTACCGGGTCCGCGGCCATGTCATGGCCGACACCGACCCGCTGGAGTACCGCCAGCGCAAGCACCCCGACCTGGACATCACCGAGCACGGCCTCACGCTGTGGGACCTGGAGCGCGAGTTCGCCGTCGGCGGCTTCTCCGGCAAGTCCCTGATGAAGCTGCGCGATGTGCTGGGCGTCCTGCGCGACTCGTACTGCCGCACCACCGGCATCGAGTTCATGCACATCCAGGACCCGAAGCAGCGCAAGTGGATCCAGGACCGCGTCGAGCGCGGGCACACCAAGCCCGAGCGCGAGGAGCAGCTGCGGATCCTGCGCCGCCTCAACGCGGCGGAGGCCTTCGAGACCTTCCTGCAGACCAAGTACGTCGGTCAGAAGCGGTTCTCGCTGGAGGGCGGCGAGTCCGTCATCCCGCTGCTCGACGCGGTCATCGACTCGGCTGCCGAGTCGCGCCTGGACGAGGTCGTCATCGGCATGGCCCACCGCGGCCGCCTCAACGTCCTCGCGAACATCGTGGGCAAGTCGTACGCGCAGATCTTCCGGGAGTTCGAGGGCAACCTCGACCCGAAGTCGATGCACGGCTCCGGCGATGTGAAGTACCACCTGGGCGCCAACGGCACCTTCACCGGTCTGGACGGCGAGCAGATCAAGGTCTCGCTGGTCGCCAACCCCTCGCACCTGGAGGCGGTCGACCCGGTCCTGGAGGGTGTCGCGCGCGCCAAGCAGGACGTCATCAACAAGGGCGGCACGGACTTCACGGTCCTGCCTGTCGCCCTGCACGGTGACGCGGCCTTCGCCGGCCAGGGTGTCGTCGCCGAGACGCTGAACATGTCGCAGCTGCGCGGCTACCGCACCGGCGGCACGGTCCACATCGTCATCAACAACCAGGTCGGCTTCACGGCCGCCCCGGAGTCGTCGCGTTCGTCGATGTACGCGACCGACGTGGCCCGCATGATCGAGGCGCCGATCTTCCATGTGAACGGCGACGACCCGGAGGCCGTGGTCCGGGTGGCGCGGCTCGCCTTCGAGTTCCGGCAGACGTTCAACAAGGACGTCGTGATCGACCTCATCTGCTACCGCCGCCGCGGTCACAACGAGGGCGACAACCCGCAGTTCACCAACCCGCAGATGTACAACCTGATCGACAAGAAGCGCTCGGTGCGCAAGCTGTACACCGAGTCGCTGATCGGTCGCGGCGACATCACGCTGGAAGAGGCGGAGCAGGCGCTCCAGGACTTCCAGGGCCAGCTGGAGAAGGTCTTCGCGGAAGTGCGCGAGGCCACCAGCCACCCGGCCCCGGCGCATGTCCCGGAACCGCAGCCCGAGTTCCCGGTGGCCGTCACCACCGCGGTCTCCCAGGAGATCGTGAAGCGGATCGCCGAGTCCCAGGTGAACATCCCCGACTACGTCACCGTCCACCCGCGTCTGCTGCCGCAGCTCCAGCGGCGTGCGGCCTCGGTGGAGGACGGCACGATCGACTGGGGCATGGGCGAGACCCTCGCCATCGGCTCGCTGCTGATGGAGGGCACCCCGGTCCGGCTCTCCGGCCAGGACACCCGCCGTGGCACATTCGGCCAGCGCCACGCGGTGCTGGTGGACCAGGAGACCGGCGAGGACTACACCCCGCTGCAGTACCTCTCCGAGGACCAGGCCCGTTTCAACGTCTACGACTCGCTGCTGAGCGAGTACGCGGCGATGGGCTTCGAGTACGGCTACTCCCTCGCCCGCCCGGACGCGCTGGTCATGTGGGAGGCGCAGTTCGGTGACTTCGTCAACGGCGCGCAGACCGTCGTCGACGAGTTCATCTCCTCGGCGGAGCAGAAGTGGGGCCAGACCTCCGGTGTGACCCTGCTGCTGCCGCACGGCTACGAGGGCCAGGGCCCGGACCACTCGTCCGCCCGTCCTGAGCGCTTCCTGCAGATGTGCGCGCAGAACAACATGACGGTCGCGATGCCGACCCTGCCGTCGAACTACTTCCACCTGCTGCGCTGGCAGGTCCACAACCCGCACCACAAGCCGCTGATCGTCTTCACCCCGAAGTCGATGCTGCGTCTGAAGGCGGCGGCGTCGAAGTCGGAGGAGTTCACCAACGGCGGCTTCCGCCCGGTGATCGGCGACACCGCGGTTGATTCGGGCAAGGTGGACCCGAACGCGATCCGCAAGGTCGTCTTCTGCACCGGCAAGGTCTACTACGACCTGGACGCCGAGCGGATCAAGCGCGGCAACACGGACACCGCGATCATCCGTCTCGAGCGTCTGTACCCGCTGCCGGGCGCCGAGCTCCAGGCGGAGATCGCCAAGTTCCCGAACGCCGAGAAGTACCTCTGGACGCAGGAGGAGCCGGCGAACCAGGGTGCGTGGCCGTTCATCGCGCTGAACCTGATCGACCACCTGGACCTGGCCGTCGGCGCGGACATCCCGGGCGCCGAGCGCCTGCGCCGCATCTCGCGGCCGCACGGCTCGTCGCCGGCTGTCGGCTCGGCCAAGCGTCACCAGGCGGAGCAGCAGCAGCTGCTCAACGAGGTCTTCGAGGCCTGACCGTCGTACGAACCGGAGGGCCCTGTCCCGCGCACACCGCGCGGGACAGGGCCCTTCGGGCTGTTCAGGCGCCTTCGGCTGTTCAGGCCCTTCGGCTCTTCGGCCTGTTCAGGCCTCTTCGAGTCTGGCGATCTCGTGGCGGATGAGGCTCGCCGCCTCCGAGTCGGACGCACCCGCGGCGGACAGCATGGACAGCACGGCCCGGTGTTCCTCCAGGGCGCGCTCAAAGCCCGCCGTACGTTCCAGACGAGTGGCTCGCATCCACTGGGCGGTGGCCGCGCGGTCCAGCAGGTCGCCGGTTCCGGACTGGGCAGCGGCGTGGCGGTAGTGGGACGCGGCGTCCTGCAGCTTCGGGTGGGATGCGGTGCGCTGGGCCAGCAGGGCGGCGGCCACGGCGCGGTACCACCAGGCGTACGCGGTCAGTTCGGGGTCGGCGGCCGCGCGGGCGGCGGCGCCCAGTGCCCAGTCCGCCTCGTGGAGATCGGCGACGGTCTGCTCGGCCCGGAAGCTCTCGATGTAGGCGTGGCCCAGCAGGGCCCTGCGGCGCGGGAGTTCGGGATCGGCGGACGGTGTCTCGTCGATCGCCCCGCGCAGGGCACGCACGGCCGAGTGCACATCGGCGGGCGACTCCTTGTCCACGCCGCGTTCGGTCAGCTGCCTGCCGAGCGAGGTGAGCACGACGGCGCGGCCGGGGTCGTGCCAGGGCAGCAGCGGCACGGCCTCGGTCCAGGCCGCGATCGCCGAGTCGCGGTGCGCCCAGCCGCCGGTGGACACATAGCGCTGCTCCAGGACGCGGGCCATCCGCAGCAGGATGTCGGCCTGTGCCTCCTCGTCCTTGCCGACGTAGCGACGCGCCTGGTCGAGAGCCTGGAGGATGCGCAGTCTGGCGTCGTCGTCGGGGTACTGGTGGGCGAACTCGATGGCGTCGGCGTAGTCCAGCCAGGCACGGCAGAGCTCCGTCTGCGGGACGGCGTCCCAGTCGAGCCCGTCGATGCCGGCGTGCAGATCCTTGTCGGCCCGGTCGGCGAAGGCGCGGGAGGCGATCAGGTCCTCCTCGTCGGCGGCCCGCGCGACGGGCCCCTCGCCCCGGTAGTGGCGGGCCAGTTCGAGGAGCAGTCCGCCCTTGATGAGCAGTGCGGACTCCCGGCGCTCGTCGGCCAGCAGCAGTTGTACGACGCCGAGGGCGATGTGCAGCGTCTCGGTGAACCAGTCCTCGGGGCGGACCGGACCGCGCAGCGCGTACGGAGCGCCGGTCACGGCCAGCCGCCGCAGCACCCGGATCCTGGCCGCCGCCGCTGCCTTGCCGAGCCCGCCCGGGCCGTCCGGCCGCGGCGGGGCTTCGATCAGTTCGGCGAGGCTGACGTCCGCGGTCGAAAGCAGGATCGACGCCACCAGGCCGGCGTCGTCGGGGCCCGCGGCCGCCTGGACCCGTACCCACTCCGGCATCAGCCCGGGGCTCAGCCTGCCCTCATCCACCTCGTCCGCCATCGCCTCGAGGACGTGCGCCAGCGTGAGATGCGCCTGTGGCTTCCCGGTGAGCGCGTTCTGCGCGGCGTCCAGCGCCTCGCGCAGGTCCTCGGGCAGCGGACGCACCAGCCAGCGCCGCAGCAGCGCCTCGGCCAACTCGCCGTACAGCACGGCTCGTTCTGCGGTGCGACGCTCTGCCTGGGTGGCCGAGCCGAGCAGCCTGATCGCCGCGTCCAGATCGCGTACGGTGCCGTACTCGCCGAAGTGCGCCAGACAGGCGCGGGCCTGCGCCAGCAGACCCGCCGGGCCCTGTCGCGGCAGGCCGCCGGGGGGCGAGGCCGGTTCGGGGCCGCCGAGTCTGCGCAGCACCTGGGCGGAGATCTGCGCGAAGGCCGTCTGGCTGCGGTTGTCGGGGCTGCCGGATGCCACCGGGTGCGGGTCGACCGACCCGGCGAGGAAGGCGGCGGCCATGGCGGGGAAGTTGCGTACCGTACGCCCGTAGCGCGTCTCGACGTACTCGGAGCAGTGCTTGAGAACCAACGCGGCGCTGCTCGCACCCAGTTGGCCCAGCAGCTCCTCGCGCACCCCGTCCAGGAAGACGTACGAAGGTCCGCCCTCCCGGTCGCCCGGTCCTTCGTCGTCCCGCCGCAGCAGGCCGCTGAGCAGCACCTCGGCAAGTACGTCGGGGCCACTGCGCACCAGCATGGCGCGCTGGACGAGCTGCATCACCGGGAGCACCAGCGGGACCGCCGACAGATAGACCGCGAGCTGCGCGGCGGCGGGCGACGCGGTCCGGCGGAAGGCCCGTACCCGCGCCGTTGCGTCGATGTCCAGTGCGGTACGGGACCGGCCGGAGGCGGGTTCGTGGCGGGCTCTCACCAGCGCCGCGGCGGCGTTCAGCGACTGCCCGGTCGCGCCCGCCACCAGTCGGGTCCAGGCCTCGAACGAGGAGCGGCGCAGCGCGAGCACCGGAACCGGGATACCCCGCTCGAGGCCGCCGAGGTGCGGGGTGAACTCCAGCCGCCCCGCCGGTCCTTCGCGCCGCCGCAGCAGACCCGGCCGCGCGGGCAGATGCGTACGCCTCCACATCCGCTGCGGCAGCGGCTGCACGACGGCGACCGGCGCGGTCGACGCCCAGGTGTACAGCAGGCGCTGCATACGGCCGCTGCGCCACATGGGGCCCGCGCAGTCGCTGAGCACCACGGTCAGCTGCCGCCCGGTGGGGTCGCCGAGCTGGGCGGGCGTCGGCGCGTCCTCGCTCAGGTGGTGCACGGCGACCTCGCGGAACGCTCCGGCGCGTTCGCAGACCTGCCGCAGCTCGTCAAGTGCCTTGTCCCAGACGATATTCGACGAGGAGACGTCCATGACCAGGGCGAGCCGCGCCTCACGCCGCCGGGCGGTGCGCAGCACCGGCACCACAAGACCTGTGTCGGCGGCCCGGTCCGCTGTCGCGACCTCGTCGAGCTCGCGGCGTACCAGTCGCATGGGCGGGCGGTACCGCTGAAGGGGCCGCAGAGAGCGCTGGAGGGCGAGCGCGTCCGGCAGCGCGGCGGCGGCCGGGACGGGCACCCGGCGCATACCTTCGGGCGGTACGCCGTTGGGCGCGCCCTCGCCCTGCGCGGGCCCGTACAGGTCGACGCGGGGGCGCGGCGGCGCTCCCGCCCGCAGCGGCGAGGGCGCGGGCTGCTCCGTGACCTCCACGGCCGGACGGTCCGCGGGCTGCGCCCCGGCCGTCCCCGCGGATGCGGGGGCCGGCCGCCGGGATGCGGCCGCGGGCACATGCCGGGAGAGCCACAGGGCGTCCGCCAACTCCTCGGCGGTGGGTTTCAGTTCCGCCTCGCGCAGCCGCGTGACCAGTGCGGTCAGTGCGGAGGGCGGGACGGCCGGGCTCATTGCGGTCACCGCTGTCGGGTATCGAGCGGACGTATCAGCAGCTCGGCGATCTCCTCGCGCCGCCCGGCGTCCGCGCGGACCGCCTGCTGCGTGAGGTAGATGGCGTTGAGCAGCTGGTCGGTGGGCCGCAGTTCGCCGTCGCCGTCCTCGCGGGTGAACTGGCCGATCAGATCGAGGTTCCGCTCGTCGGATCCGGCTCCGAAGTGGGCCTGCACCATTGCGGCGAGCCGCTCGTCGCGCGGCGGGTCGAGGTGCAGATGGATGCAGCGGCGCAACAGCGGGGCGGGGAAGTCGCGCTCTCCGTTGCTGGTCATCACCACGAAGGGGAACGCCTTGCAGCGCACCCGGCCGTCCCTGACGGGCACCCGGCGGCCGTCGTCGGTGAGTACCCGCACCTCGTCCTGGCCGGGCCGGTCGGCCGTCCGCTCCAGCTCGGGAAGGGCGAACTCCCCCTCCTCCACCACATTCAGCAGGTCGTTCGGCAGATCGATGTCGCTCTTGTCGAGCTCGTCGATGAGCAGGACGCGGGGCAGCTCGGCCGGCAGCAGCGCGGTTCCGAGCGGGCCGAGCCTGATGTACCGGCCGATGTCGTCGGACCCACGCTCGGATCCCCGCTCGGCGAGCTGGGCGTCCTGGAGCCTGCCGATGGCGTCGTAGGTGTACAGCCCGTCCTTGAGCTCGGTGCGGCTGACAATGGGCCACTGGAGGACGCGGCCGAGCCCGAGTTCGTACGCGACGGAGTGCGCGAGCGTGGACTTGCCGGAGCCCGGCTCGCCGGTGACGAGGAGCGGACGCCGTAAGTAGAGGGCGGCGTTGATGAGTTCGAGGGTTTCGGCGTCCTGGGCGGGCGGGGCCGCCACGCGCGCGCCGAGCCGTCGCGTCGACGAACTGTCGATCGGCGGCGCGGGGTCGGGCAGCGGCTCTCCGGAGAAGGCGCGCCAGGGGGGCGGCGGTGGCAGTCGGCGGATCCGGTCCGGATCCGGCGCACCGACGCCTCGGTAGATCAGCCAGTCGTCCATCGCTCGCTCCTCGTAGGCGGTCGGTGGGCGGACCCGTGGCGGACCACGTCTGTCCTGTACCCACCGCCCTGCCCTCCCATTGCTCGGGTGCGGCTCCTCATGGGGAGTCCACCGGTCCGGTGTCGTCGGCGGGCAGAGGGCGGCTCGGGTCGTCGTAGAGCATGGCCACCCCCTCCGCCCAGTGGCGGCTGTTCCTCGATCCGCTGATGTCGTCCCTGATACGGCGCAGCCGGTCGGGAAGTTCAGTCGCGCCCGCGGTCTGACCGAGCAGCTGGGCCGCGCCCCGGTGCAGGTCCTCGCAGAACTCCGTACAGCCGTGGTCGGCATGGCCGTCGGTGTGCCACAGGGCGATACCGTGCCCCGCTTGAAGTGCCATGCCGATGGCTCTCCGGCCGACCCCGCTGCCTGCGGGCCTGCACAGCACGGGCACGGCCGACGGCGGCATGTCCTCGAAGTGCCGGGGCCTGGGGACCTGCCGCTGCGGCGGGGTGCGGCAGGCGGTGAGCGCATCGGCGGCCGCCATCCCCTCCCAGCGGCGCTGCCAGACGGCGTCCGGTTTCCCTCGTCTCGCGAGGTCGCGCAGCACCACCATCCGCCGTACGCCGACATACGCCGGATAGTGCAGCCGGGCCATCTCGGTGAGCTGCCAGCGGTGTACGGCGGTGTCGAAATGGTCGACGGGCAGGGCGACTTCGAGCGGTGCCGGGACGCCGGGCGAGTCGACTGACGCGAAGACCTCGTCCAACGGGCCGCGCAGCCGCTGGATGAGCTGCTCGGGCGGGATGCCGTCGCCGGTCTGCTCCTCGTGCAGCGGCTCGTTCACGTCCTGGCCGTCGTCGACCCGGATCCGCCAGTAGAAGCGGGTGGGCCGGGCGTCGCAGACCGGCTCCAGCTCGACGATGACGACGGCGGATCCGTCGCCGGGCCGCGGATAGCGGACGACGATCCGGTCCTGGCCGTCGGGCGTGCGCGGGTGTACGAGACCGGGCGGCAGCGTCGCCTGAGTGACCACGGTGTGCACGATGCGGGGAACTTCCTGGAGCCGGCGGGCCACCCAGTCGGCAAGGGCCACGGGGTCGCCGCCGCGGCTGCGCTCGTACTCCACCACCAGCTGGAGGTAGTGCAGCGCGGCGATGGCGGCGACGGGCTGCCCCGCCTCGTACAGCAGGCCGTGTCCGTCGCGCCAGATGCGCGGCAGGAGCTGGCCGGGCGGGGAGGCGACACCGCCGCGGGCCTTTTTGGCGAGCTCCACGACGGGCCGGATGGCGCCCGGCGGGTGCACACCCGCGAGCAGGAAAAGCGCCTCGCGCCGGTCGTGCGGGCTCCACCACTGGTCGCCGCTGGTGTGCACGCCGGCGCCCGGGAGCTGGTGCTGGCGCTCGATCCAGTTGTGCCCGGTGACCTTCGGGGACTGGCCGTGCCAGCGGTCGTGCGCGGCCATCAGGAGCTGGTAGGTGGATCCGAACCGGCGCAGTGCGGTGGCGGCGATCGCCATGCCGCCGTCCCGCCCGACCCGGCGGGACTTGAGGATGCCGACGACGGCACCGGTGTGGGCGTCGAGCACGGGCGAGCCCGAGCCGCCCTTGGGGAACTCGGCTTCTGGCCTGAATCGCATCCCGTAGTCGTCGTCGAAGCCGTTGA
The DNA here is from genome assembly GCF_044389785.1 of Streptomyces sp. NPDC019443. NCBI lineage: Bacteria > Bacillati > Actinomycetota > Actinomycetes > Kitasatosporales > Streptomycetaceae > Streptomyces > Streptomyces sp. NPDC019443. The sequence goes on along the minus strand of NZ_JBIRYJ010000002.1, from coordinate 392,383 downwards.
TCCTCGCGGCGGCCTTCCAGCGCACGGCGCGTTTCTCGGCTCCGTACTCCTGCTGCTCGGGCCGGTAGCCCTGGACGATGCCGCGGCCGCCGGGGTAGTCGGTGCGGTCGGTGAGCCAAACGCACTCGTGCTCGACGTGCGGGTCGACGAGCCTGACCAGGGCGAGATCCTGCTCGACGGGCACGCGCTGCTCGGCCCGCGGCTCGCCGTCGAGCAGCCAGCAGTCGAGCCGCGCCTGAAGCGGCTCGCCGTCGTTCACCTCGCTGCCGCGGAGGTGGAAGATCCGGTCCTGGTCGCCCTTGAGATGGGGGGCGAGTACGTGTGCGCAGGTCAGGACCCAGCCGGGCGCGACGAAGAAGCCGCTGCCCCACATGGCTGCGGGCTGGTCCTGCTCGTCCCGCTCGTCCTGTACGGGTGAGAAGTGGACGGTGGCGGCGCGAGTGAGGGCGTCGATGACGGAGTCGGAATCGCTCATGCCGTGTCATCGCTCATGTCGTTCTGTTGATCCTTCAGCTTCCAGGTGAGCGTGACCTGGACCGACGCCTTGGCCTCCCCGGCGGCGAGCACGGCGAGGGCGACGCCGGACTTGGCGGTGAGCTCGACGCCGAAGCTGACGCTCGCCTCGTCCGGCTTGGCGGCGGCCGCGGCCTCGAGCACCGAGGCGCCGACCTCGGTGATCAGCTGCTGGAGCTGCTGGACCTTGGCGGTGGCGTTCTCGACGAAGCCGACGTCCTCGTCGTCCTCGCCGTATCCGCCGCCCGTGGTGGACAGCCGGGCGAGCACGACGGCTCCCCCGGGCAATTCGATCTGCTGGACGCGTGCGTTCACGGTTCCCCCCGTCTTCACGGCCAACTCACCCCCGCGCTAACGCACTTGGGCGGTGTGCGAATGGCGACGACGTTACTGGCCTGCACGGTTGCAGGGGAGAGTTGGAAGTCGCCGTAATCTAAAGAGGTAGACCCCGTCCGTACCAGGAGCATGTCTTGTACTTCACCGATCGCGGCATCGAGGAGCTGGAGAAGCGACGCGGCCAGGAGGAGATCACTTTCGAGTGGCTCGCCGAGCAGCTGCGCACCTTCGTCGACCTCAACCCGGACTTCGAGGTCCCGGTGGAGCGCCTCGCCACGTGGCTGGCGCGGCTGGACGACGAGGACGAGGACGAGTAGGGGGCGTAGGGCCGAGGGTCGGGGTCGGGGGTCGGCCCGGTTCCGCTGCCCCGGGGGATCTGGGGCGGGTCCGGCTAACCGGCCGCGTTCGGCCGGCCCGGCTGACCGGCTCCGTTGGACCGGCCCGGCTCCCGCCGCACCCGGTCGTACACCAGGCTGAGCGCCCCGTTCGCGACCAGCACCACGCCCGCCGCCGCCCAGCCCAAGCCGCCGGAGCGGCGGGCGAAGCCCCAGGCCAGCAGCGGCACCCCCGCCGCCAGCTGGGCAGCCCCGAGCAGACGGGCCTTCGGGCCGCGGAGCCAGGGGCCCAGCCGGCCTCACCACAGGGCGAGCACCGGCCAGTTCACGCCCACGGCGAGCGCGGCCGCCCAGCCGGCCAGCACCCGGTCGACCGGTTCGCCGCCGTCCAGCCAGGGCTTCCCCTCCGGGACGAGCACGCTCCACTGCTGCCCGGCCGGGGCCAGCAGCTGGTGCTCGCGCAGCAGATGGGCCGGGGGCCGTACGGCAGCCGGTTCGGCCCGGCACAGCAGCAGCGCTCCCACGGGTGTCGGATTCATGACCCATACGCTAGGACAGTTTGTCCGGGTACGACGCTCAATGTTCGCCTACCGGCCTGGCATCATGCTTGACATCCCTCAACCGCGATATATCGTGTTCAGCAGGAGACGCGATATGTTGCGTCGCAGCCGCCCCGGGAGGTCAGCACCATGGCAGAGTCGACGTGGGAAGTCTCTGAGCCCAAGAAGCTCACCTTCGACGACCCCGTGACGGCGCTCAATGTGCGCATCGTCAATGGAACGGTCAACGTCGTGGGCACCGACGAAGGTTCCGCCCGCCTCGAGATCTCCGAGATCGAGGGCCCCCCGCTGGTCGTAACCCAGCAGGGCGCCACGCTCACCGTCGCGTACGAGGACCTGCCCTGGAAGGGCTTCCTCAAGTGGCTCGACCGCAAGGGCTGGCACCGCAGCGCGGTCGTCTCCCTCGCCGTTCCGGCCGGCTCGACCGTCGAGGTCGGCGTCGTCGGCGCGGGAGCGGTCGTATCCGGGATCCGGGGGACGACGGCCGTACGCGGCATCAGCGGCGACACCACGCTCGTAGGGCTCTCCGGCGCGGTCCGCGCCGACACCGTCTCCGGGAATCTGGAGGCCCAGTCCGTCACCGGCGATCTGCGATACAACTCCGTCTCCGGCGATCTGACGGTGATCGAGGGGGCGGGCTCGTCCGTACGGGCCGAGTCCGTCAGCGGCGACATGGTCATAGACCTCGACCCGGCGGGCAGGCCCACCGACATCCGGCTGACCACGGTCTCCGGCGAGGTCGCGATCCGGCTGCCGCACCCCGCGGACGCGCAGGTCGAGGCGAACACAGCGAGCGGCTCGGTCTCCAACGCCTTCGACGACCTGCGGATCAGCGGCCAGTGGGGCGCGAAGAAGATCACCGGCACGCTGGGCGCGGGCACGGGCACGCTCAAGGCGACGACCGTGTCCGGTTCGATAGCGCTGCTCCGCCGGCCGCCCGCGGATGACGAACCGTACGACGCAGCCCCCACCGGAAAGGTGCTCTGACATGCCGCCCGTCTTCGCCCATGGCCGTCTGCGGCTGTATCTGCTGAAGCTCCTGGACGAGGCTCCGCGCCACGGCTATGAGGTGATCCGGCTGCTCGAGGAGCGCTTCCAGGGGCTGTACGCGCCATCGGCGGGAACGGTGTACCCGCGGCTGGCCAAGCTGGAGGCCGAGGGTCTGGTCACGCACGCCACCGAGGGCGGCCGCAAGGTCTACTCGATCACCGACGCGGGCCGCGAGGAGCTGGCCGGGCGCAGCGGCGAGCTGGCCGACCTGGAACTGGAGATCCGCGAGTCGGTCTCCGAGCTGGCCGCGGAGATCCGCGACGACGTGCGCGGCGCGGCGGGGAAGCTGCGCAGCGAGATGCGCGCGGCGGCGACTCAGACGCGGACGACGTCCGGCACGGAGAAGGACTGGGGCGACAACGAGTCGTGGCGGGCGGCCAAGGAGGAGCTGCGCAAGGCCAAGCAGGAGTGGAAGGAGCAGGCGCGCCGCGCGAAGGACGAGTCGCGCCGGGCCCGCGAGGACGCGCAACAGGCGCGCCGCCAGGCGAAAGAGGCGCAGGAGACGGCCCGCCAGGAGATGCAGCGCATCGCCAAGCAGGTCCAGGACCAGGTGCAGGACCACTTCGCGCGGGGCGACTGGCCGAAGGGCGTACGGGAGGGCCTGTCGGAACTGAGCGCGCAGTTGGGGGGCCTGGCGCGCGGCGCGACCGTGGCCCCGGAGCCGGAGCCGGGCTGGGCGAAGGACACGACGGACTCGGGCGACCCGGCCCGCGACCTGGACCGCTTGCTGGACCGCTTCCGCGACGACATCAGGGACGCGGCACGGGACCACGGCGTTACGCCCCAACAACTGGCCGAGGCGAGGCGCCACTTGTCCACGGCCGCGGCCCACATCGGAGCGCTACTACGGAAACCGGCGCCCTGAGGGCGGGGGGTGCGGACTGCCCGGGGCGCGGATCCTGGGCGTTCCGGGATGAGCGGGACCGCGGGCGCTTGGCCGTTCCGGGGTGCCTTGGACCGCGGGGCGCGGGCTTGGGGCCGCTCCGGGGCTCGTGTTCTGGACTGCACCGCATCTGATTTGCGACCCCGCCGCGTGGTCACCGCGCTTCGCGCGAGTTGCGCCGCTTTACGTCCAGAGCACGCCCCCTGCGCATCCTCTGCACCGGAGCGATCCGGGGCACCCGGCGGCGCGAAGCTGCCGCTTCCCGGGGGTGTGGGGGCGTCAGCCCCCGCGTCGTATCCCTCCCCCAGGGGCCTGGGGCCCGCCCCAGTTTCGGGAAGGGGCGGGGTGGAGAACAAACAGCCCCCACCGCGTACGCCCGCACCCCACACAGCCCCCCACCCCGGACCGCAAGGTCACCCCGCCCGCGCCGCCCCGCCTCCGTACATCACCCGCTCCACCGCCTCGTACGTCGCCCCGTGGTCCGCCAGAACCTCCGCTACCACCCCCCGCCGCGCCGTCAGCGCCAGCAGCAGATGCTCGCCGCCGATCTCGCGGTCCCCGCGGCCCGCCGCGATGCGGAGCGACTGCACCAGCGTGCCCTTCGCCTCCGCACCGAAGGGGCGACGACGCGACCACCGCGTCTTCGACACCCCGCCCAACTGCAACGCCCCCGCCCCATGCGTCTCCTCGATCTTGGAGACGATCTCGGCCACATCGATCCCGAGCCCCGCCAGCGCAGCCGTGTCCGCCTTCGACAGACCGCCCCGCCGCCGCGCATCCGCCAGCGCGTCCTCCACCGACCGGCGCCGGTCCATGATCCCCAGCGCCGTGAACGCGAACGCCGTCCGCGTCCCCTCCTGGTCCAGCATCGCCAGCAGCAGGTGCTCATCGGTGACGGAGTCCGCGCCCGCCCGCTCCGAGTGTCCTACCGAGCCCGTCACAACATCACGGGCATCCTTGGTGAAGCGCTCGAACATCACTGCCTCCCGTACTTCTTGTGCACGGCCTGCCGGCTGACGCCCAGCTCGGCCGCGATCTCCTGCCACGACCAGCCCTGATTGCGGGCACTGCGCACCTGTACGGCTTCGAGCTGCTCGAGAAGTCGCCGCAGCGCGGCGACCGCCCGCAGCCCCACCCGCGGGTCACGATCGCCCGCCCGCTCGGCGAGATCGGTTGCTTCGGTCATAGTTGTCAACCTACATTGACAGTTATCCACTGTCAACTCCTGTTGACAGCACCCCGCCGTACCGTGGTCTCGTGATCGATTTCCGTACGCCCGCGTCCCTCCCCGGCAGCCTCGACGTCCAGTGGCATGCAGGCTGGCCCTCTCCGAAGCACGACCCGGCCCCGGAGATACAGACGCATGCCTACGACGAGCACACCGTGATCCTGCGGCAGAACAAGTCCGTGCATTTCGAAGCCCCGTTCCTCTTCCAGCTCTTCGGGAACGAACGGGCGCTGCTGCTGGACACCGGAGCGACGGCCGACCCCGCGCACTTCCCGCTGCGCGCGACCGTCGACGCCCTGATCGAGCGGTGGCTGGCCCGCCATCCGCGCACGGAGTACGGGCTGGTGGTGGCCCATACCCATGGGCACGGCGACCACATCGCGGGCGACCCACAGTTCGCGGACCGGCCGCGCACCGAGGTCGTCGGGCCGTCACTCGACGAGGTGCGGGGCTTCTTCGGCTTCGAGGACTGGCCGGACGGCCGCGCCGAGCTGGACCTCGGCGGGCGGGTGCTCGACCTGCTGCCGGGCCCCGGGCACCAGGAGGCCGCGGTCGTCTTCCACGACCGGCACACCGGGCTGCTGCTGACCGGCGACTCCCTCTACCCCGGCCGGCTGTATGTCCAGGACACCGCCGCCTTCGCCACCACCGTCGACCGGCTGCTCGCCTTCTGCGCGGCCACCCCCGTCAGCCACATCCTCGGCTGCCACATAGAGATGACGACCACCCCGGACCGGGACTACCCCCGCGGCACCACGTATCAGCCGGACGAACCCCCGCTCCAGCTGTCGACGGCGCATCTGCTGCGGCTGCGAGACGCCCTCGCCACGCACACGAGCCAGTGCGGCGACTTCATCGTGGTGTACGAGGAGTGACGGTGACGTTGGCCGTGACCGTGACCGCGATCCTCGCCCCGGGCCGGGCAAGGACCCGCACCGTCCCCGGTCTGCCCGTCGGCACCGTCCGGGTGCTCGTCCAGGCCGGGCCGTCCACAGCGATACGCCAGCCGGTCGGGCCAGGAGGCAGGGATACCTCTGTCATGCCCGCCCGCTCGGACGCCCGGTACACCAGGCGGTACGTCCCGGTCTCCGGGTCGTACGCATCGGACGCGACCCGTCCCGCGACGGCCGCCGCGTACGGCGCCGCGGTCTGCTCCTTGTTCGTACGGAACAGCCCCCGGCCGTCGACCGCGCAGTAGCCGCCGCCGTAGCACCAGACGTAGCCCGCCCAGCCCGAGCTGTAGCGGTTCAGGGAGGCCAGCGCCTCGCGGTAGAAGCGGGACATATTCGGAAGGGAGTTGTTGAGGGGACCCCACTCCCCCACCACGACCGGGATCCGCTGCTCCTTCGGGTACGCGGTGACGGCCGCCTCGTACGACTCGATCCAGCCCGCCGCCGGGTCGTAGTCCGCGCCCGCCTCCATCGCCGTGTTGTAGAAGTGCGGGGCGTAGACGACCTTCGGGTCCTCGATCCTGCCGAGGCCCGTGGGGACGCCTTCGCCGACGATCGGGGTCGGCTCGACGAAGACCCAGCTGCCGTCGTCGGCCGAACGGACCGCGTCCGCAAGGCGGTTGTACATCGGCGTGAGCTGATCGCGTTCGACCCGGCGGGCGGCGGTGGGCAGATCCTCGCCCGCGCGCAGCTCACCCATCGGCTCGTTGATCAGGTCGTAGCCGAGGACGGCCGGATGGTGCTCGAAGCGGTCGGCGATGACCCGCCACATCCGCGCCTGCGCCCGCCGCAGGTCCTTGTCCTCGTAGAGGTGGGTGAAAGCACGTTGTACAGCCGGTTCGAAGTACTCGGAGAACCAGTCGTCCGGGTGCGGGGTGAAGGGCAGTCCGTCGGTCCTCGTCGCCCACTCCGGGATACCGCGATGCCCGAAGGCGGGGCCGAAGACATCCTGGTGGGCGTCGATGAGCACCTGGATGTCGTATTTCCGCGCCCAGTCCAGGATCCGCTCGATCTTGCGCAGATACGCCGCGCTGTAGTGGCCCCGCCGGGGTTCGAGGTCGTCCCAGAAGACCAGCAGGCGGGCGAAGTTGAAGCCCTTGGCGCGCATGTCACGAAAGTGCTTCTCGGTGATGGCGGAAAGCGCCCGCTCGCCGCGGTTCGTCTTGTCCTCGACGTTCCAGCCGCGCAGGGTGGGGGTGCGGCCGCGGTCGTCGGTCAGGCGTGGGATGCCGCCGGGGCCGCCCGGGTCCGCGGCGGCCGGAGCCCCCACGACCCCGACGGCCCCCGCGCCCCCGACGGCGCCCGTGGACAGCAGAAGAGTGCAGCAGACCGCCGCAAGTGCCCGGATCGTTCGGCGCGTACGCATGGGGCGGATCCCATCAGCACACCTGACGGTCCATCAAGAGGGCGTCAGCACGATCTTCCCGAAGAGGTCGCCGCCGGCCATCCGCTCGAAGCCTTCCCTGGCCCGGTCCAGCGGCAGCACCTCGTCGATCACCGGCCGCACGCCGGTGGCCGCGCAGAAGGAGAGGAGATCCTCCAGCTCGTCCTTGGAGCCCATGGTCGAGCCGACGACCTTCAGCTCCAGGAAGAAGATCCGGGTGAGTTCCGCGTGCGAGGGGCGGTCGCCGCTGGTCGCGCCGGAGATCACCAGCGTGCCGCCGGGCCGCAGCGACTTGATCGAGTGCGACCAGGTCGCGGCGCCGACGGTCTCCATGACAGCGTCCACCCGCCGGGGCAGCCGCGCGCCCGGTTCGTACGCCTCCTCCGCGCCGAGTTCGACGGCCCGCTTGCGCTTGGCCTCGTCGCGGCTGGTGGCGTACACCCGCAGTCCGGCAGCCTTGCCGAGGACGATCGCGGCGGTCGCGACGCCGCCGCCCGCGCCCTGGACGAGGACCGAATCGCCGGGCCGTACCCCGGCGTTGGTGAAGAGCATGCGGTACGCGGTGAGCCAGGCGGTCGGCAGGCAGGCGGCCTGCTCGAAGCTGAGCTCCTTCGGCTTGGGCAGCAGATTCCAGGTCGGGACTGCGACCTGCTCGGCGAAGGTGCCCTGGTAGCGCTCGGTGAGGATGGAGCGCGGCTCGTCCGGGCCGACGCCGTGCCCGCTCTGGCCGATGACGGAGTGGAGCACCACCTCGTTGCCGTCCGCGTCGATGCCCGCGGCGTCGCAGCCGAGGATCATCGGCAGCTTGTCCTCGGCGAGGCCGACGCCGCGCAGCGACCAGAGATCGTGGTGGTTGAGGGAGGCGGCCTTGACGGTGACGGTGGTCCAGCCGGGGCGGGACTCGGGGGCCGGGCGTTCGCCCAGCTCCAGGCCGTTGAGCGGGGCTTCACGGTCGATGCGTGCGGCGTAGGCGGCGAACATGACCTTGAGGGTAGGCCGGGCCGGTGCGCGGCGGAACCGCGCACCGGTGTGACACGCGTCCCGCCGGACCTGCGCCGAGTCCCGCGCATGCCTCGCGGCCGCCCCCGGATCCATCCGATCGGCGGAACGCCCAGCCCGATCGGAGGAACCTCCGGAACAAATGTGGACGCCCGGCAGCAGCACCCAGCAACGGCGCCCAGCAACCGCGACGGGCCGTGCCGGACCCCCCTCAAGGGGTACGGCACGGCCCGTGCGCGTACATACCGGCAGCGTCAGCGCCTGGCGACACCCTCGGCACGTGCGGCCGCCGCCACCGCCGCCGTGACCGCCGGAGCCACCCGCTCGTCGAACGGCGACGGGATCACATAGTCCGCCGCCAGCGCGTCGCCCACCACGTCCGCCAGCGCGTTCGCCGCGGCGATCTTCATGCCCTCGGTGATCCGGGAGGCCCGGACCTGGAGTGCGCCCGCGAAGATCCCCGGGAAGGCCAGCACGTTGTTGATCTGGTTGGGGTAGTCGCTGCGACCCGTCGCCACCACCGCCGCGTACCGGTGCGCGACTTCGGGGTGCACCTCCGGGTTCGGGTTGGCCATGGCGAAGACGAAGGCGCCGGGCGCCATCGCCGCGACCGCGGACTCCGGGACCGTACCGCCGGAGACGCCGATGAAGACGTCCGCGCCCGCCAGTGCCGTCTCCAGCGAGCCGCTCAGCCCCGCCCGGTTGGTGATCTCCGCGAGCTCCCGCTTGACCGGGGTGAGGTCCTCGCGGTCCTGGCTGACGATGCCCTTGCGGTCGGCCACGGCCACATCGCCGATGCCCGCCTGCAGCAGGAACTTCGCGATGGCCACGCCCGCCGCGCCCGCGCCCGAGATGACGGCGCGCAGATCACCGAGACCGCGCCCGGTCAGCTTCGCGGCGTTGCGCAGCGCGGCGAGGGTCACCACGGCCGTGCCGTGCTGGTCGTCGTGGAAGACCGGGATGTCGACCCGCTCCTGGAGCCTGCGCTCGATCTCGAAGCAGCGGGGGGCCGAGATGTCCTCGAGGTTCACCCCGCCGAAGGACGGCGCGAGCCGCACGACGGTCTCGATGATCTCGTCCGTGTCCGTCGTGGCCAGCGCGATCGGAACCGCGTCCACGCCGCCGAACTGCTTGAAGAGGATGGCTTTCCCCTCCATCACCGGAAGCGACGCCTCCGGTCCGATGTCGCCAAGACCGAGCACCGCGGTCCCGTCCGTCACGACAGCGACGACCTGGGACTTCCAGGTGTAGTCGTGGACGAGCTCCGGCTGCTCGGCGATCGCGCTGCACACCTTGGCGACACCGGGTGTGTACGCGAGGGAAAGGTCGTCCTTGTCACGCACCGGCACCGTGGCCTGGATGGCCATCTTGCCGCCGCGGTGCAGCGCGAAGGCCGGATCGAAGGGCTCCTCGGGAGCTCCCTCCGCACCGTCTTCGCTGTCGCTGCGAGGATTGACGATCTCCGCTGCCATTTGGTTGACCCCTTAAGTCTTCATCAGTTGAGGGTGGCCACTCCTGGTTGAGGAGGGGTGGGCGGGCACCGCGTCCGTGCCCTGCCTCAGCGGTTGGCCCGCCTGGCAGGGGGAGGTACGTACGCGCGGGCGCGCCGCACACGCGCCCTGAGCCCCGGATGAGGGGTGTAAACGTCCTTCTTACCTGACCGATGGCCCCGGCGACGAGTCGATATCCGCCTGCTGACATGACTCATGGCCTGATGTCAGGACACGTCAGCTTTGCGCCTGAAAATCCGCGCGAAGTGCCTGACGGGCCGCAGATCCTCCGGTCGGAAGAAGGCATTCCCGCGAAAGGTCCGGCCTTGATGTACCGGCCCGAGGGGGTCCGGGGGTGTCCCGTTACCCGATTTTGACATGCGCTGCCCCCTGATTGGGCTAGTCCGAATGGCAAGATGCCGAAAACACTCAAGGTCGCGACACTCGAAGATGAGTGCACGACCGACAAATCGCACCCCCTCACCCGCCGGAGGATCCCGACCATGACCGCAAGCAACGCCTGTCGTACGACCGCAACCAGGTCCCGGATCGCCGCGGTCGGCGCGATCGCGGTCGCCGGCGCACTGCTGCTCACCGCCTGTGGTGACCAGACAGACTCGGGCTCGAGCACCAAGGAGTCCAACGGCGCCACGTCGGGCAAGGCCGCGCTCTTCGACAAGCTGCCGAAGAAGTACCAGGACGCCGGCGTGATCAAGGTCGGCACGGACGCCGCCTATGCGCCGATGGAGTTCGAGGAGGGCGGCAAGATCGTCGGTATCGACCCCGACATCGCCGCGGCCCTCGGCAAGGAGCTCGGCGTCAAGTTCCAGTTCACCAGCGGCACCTTCGACGGCCTGATCTCGTCGCTCAACAGTGGCCGCCAGGACATCGTCATGTCCGCCATGTCCGACACCAAGGCCCGCCAGCAGGGCCTGGACGACAAGGGCAAGAAGGTCGGCGAGGGCGTCGACTTCGTCGACTACTTCACCTCCGGCGTCTCGCTCCTGGTCAAGAAGGGCAACCCGGAGAACATCAAGTCGCTCGACGACCTGTGCGGCAAGAAGGTGGCCGTCCAGCGCGGCACGACCTACGAGGCCACCTTCAAGACCCAGGCCGCCAAGTGCAAGACGGACGGCAAGGGCGCGCTCACGATCGAGGCGTTCGACACCGACGCCGAGGCCCAGACCCGCGTGAAGTCCGGTGGCGCCGTCGCCGACCTCAACGACTACCCGGTCGCCGCGCACATCGCGAAGACCGCGGGCGGCGGCAACGACTTCGAGGTCGTGGGCGACCAGACCGAAGCCGGTCCGTTCGGCATCGCCGTCGACAAGGACAACACCCAGCTCCGCGACGCGCTCAAGGACGCCCTCAACGCGATCATCAAGAGCGGTGAGTACGAGAAGGTCCTGGAGAAGTGGGACGTCAAGAACAGTGCCGTGACCGAGGCGACCATCAACGCCGGCAAGTAATCCGGCGTTCTCGCCTCAAGCGTTCACTGAAGGGCAGTCACTGTGACTGACAAGTTCGACAAAACGCCCGCCGACGAGCCACCGGCGGATGCGGCGGTCAGCAAGGGGGCGTTCGTTCCCCCTGAGCAGATCAAGGCCATCCCGGTACGGCACTGGGGCCGCTGGGTCAGCGGTGTCGTCGTCGTGGCGTTGCTGGGCCTGCTCGTGTACTCGTTCTCTCAGGGCGACGTCAACTGGGGCACGGTCGGGGACTTCATCTTCGACGACCGGATCCTGGCGGGCATGGTCAACACGGTGCTGATCAGCGTGCTGTCGATGCTGATCGGCCTGATTCTGGGCGTTGTTTTCGCGGTCATGCGGCTGTCGAAGAACCCGGTGACGGGTGCGGTGTCCTGGCTGTACATCTGGTTCTTCCGCGGCACCCCGGTGTTCGTGCAGCTGCTGCTGTGGTTCAACCTCGCGCTGATCTTCCCCGTCCTGAACCTCGGGTTCTACAAGGACGAGATGGTCGACGTCATGACCCCGTTCGTGGTCGCCCTGCTGGGCCTGGGCCTGAACGAGGGCGCCTATATGGCCGAGATCGTCCGGGCCGGCATCCAGTCGGTCGACGAGGGCCAGACCGAGGCGTCGCACGCGCTGGGCATGCCCGGTGGCAAGACCATGCGGCGGATCGTGCTCCCGCAGGCGATGCGGGTGATCGTGCCGCCGACCGGGAATGAGTTCATCAACCTCCTGAAGACCTCATCCCTGGTGTCCGCGGTGCAGTACACCGAATTGCTGCGCGCAGCGACGAACATCGGCTCCACGTCGTTCGCGGTCATGGAGATGCTGCTGGTGGCCTCGGTCTGGTACCTGGCTCTGACCAGCGTCTTCAGCGTCGGCCAGTTCTACGTCGAGCGGTACTACGCTCGCGGGTCGCTGCGGCAGCTGCCGCCAACGCCGTGGCAGAAGATCAAGGCCAATCTGGCGATCGGCCGTCCGAAGGGAGGCCTCGCATGAGCGCCATGGTGAAGGCGGAGGGCGTCCACAAGTCCTACGGCCCCGCGCACATCCTCAAGGGCATCGATCTGGAGGTCGCCCCACAGGAGGTGTTCTGTCTGATCGGCCCCTCCGGGTCCGGTAAGTCGACCTTCCTGCGGTGCATCAACCACCTGGAGAAGATCAGCGCCGGCCGGCTGTCCGTCGACGGCGAACTCGTCGGATATCGCCAGAAGGGCGACAAGCTGTACGAGCTCAAGGACAGCGAAGTCGCCCTCAAGCGCCGCGACATCGGCATGGTCTTCCAGCGCTTCAACCTCTTCCCGCACATGACGGCCATCGAGAACGTCATGGAAGCGCCGATCCAGGTGCGCGGCGAGGCCAAGGCGGTGGCCCGTGCCCGTGCGGAGCAGCTGCTGGACCGGGTGGGCCTGTCCGACAAGGCCAGGAACTACCCCGCCCAGCTCTCCGGCGGCCAGCAACAGCGCGTCGCCATCGCCCGCGCGCTGGCGATGGAGCCGAAGCTGATGCTCTTCGACGAGCCCACCTCCGCCCTCGACCCCGAGCTGGTGGGTGACGTCCTCGACGTCATGCGCGGCCTGGCCGAGGACGGCATGACGATGATCGTCGTCACGCACGAGATGGGCTTCGCGCGTGAGGTCGGCGACGCGCTGGTCTTCATGGACGACGGCGTGGTTGTCGAGTCGGGCCACCCGCGCGACGTTCTGACGAACCCGCAGCACGACCGTACGAAGTCGTTCCTCTCGAAGGTGCTTTAAGCGGTACAGAGCGGTACAGAAGAGGGCGGTACGGACCCAGTGGTCCGTACCGCCCTTTTCGTTCCCCGCGTTTACTTGAGGGCGAGCAGCAGGGTGTCGGAGGGCGATGCCCACACGGCCCGGGCCTCCCCGAACCCGGCCGTGCGCAGCGCCTCCGCGTGCCAGTGCACGGACGGCATGTCCCCGTCCGCGTGCTCGCCGTAGATCTCGTAGCGCTTCGCCGTCGGCTCGGCGAGTACGGGGTCCTTGGCGGCCAGCGCCCACCAGTCGGCCCAGTCGCGCGCGCCGGCGGCCTTGGCGCGGTCCATCTGCGCGTGCCGGTGGGCGCGCTCGGCGGCGTTGATGCGCGGGGTGGTGCGGTCGATCATGTGGTCGGCGTTCATGAAGACGCCGCCTTCCCGCACGACCCCGGCGATCTGCCCGTACAGCGCGGTCAGCGGTCCGCTGCGCAGCCAGTGCAGCGCGGTGGCGGTGAGCACGGCGTCGTACGAGTCGTAAGGCAGCTTCGTCACCCAGTCGGGGTCCTTCAGGTCGGCCGTGACGAAGGTGACCCGCACGTCGCCCTCGAAATAGCCCCGGGCGATGGTCAACAGGGCGGGATCCAGATCGACCCCCGTGCTGGTGGACTTCGGGAACCGCCGGAACAGCCGGTCCGTAATACTTCCCGTACCGCACGCGAGATCCAGCACCCGTGGCTCGGGGCCCACCAGGGCCTCGACCATGTCCAGCATCACCCGGAACCGCTCCTCGCGATCGGGCATGTACCACTCCTGCTGCCGGTCCCAGCTCTCCTGCCAGGCCCGCCAGTCGGCTCCTGCTCCCGTACGCGTATCCGTCCCCGCCCCCGTCACCGTCTCCGACACCGGAACCCTCCCGTCCGTAATACCCTCGAAGCTATAGCAGCCGTTACGTCGACATTAGAACGCCGCGGTAAGGACTACAAGTGGAACTGGCCCATTACTCGGACTACGCAGTGCGCCTGGTCAACACCGAGGAGCCGGCCCGCAGCAAGGACTCCCTCACCTCGGTCGAGGCAGTTCGGGAGCTCTTCGGCCCGTCCGCCCAGGCAGCGCGCCGTGCCACCGAGGCGGACGTCACACGCTTCCGGTCGGTACGAGGACGGCTGCGCGCGGTCTTCACCGCCGCCGACGCGGGCGACGAGACCCAGGCGGTCGACCTGCTCAACTCGCTGCTGCTGGAGTTCCCGGTCAATCCGCAGATCTCGGGGCACGACTACCGGGACGAGGACGGCCGTCCGAAGTGGCACATGCACCTGGCCGACCACCCCTCCAACGCGACGGCGGGGTACGCCGCGATCGCCGCGATGGGGCTCGCGTTCCATCTCACGGAGTACGGAGTGGACCGGCTCGGCCTGTGCCAGGCGACGCCGTGCCGCAACGCCTACCTCGACACCTCGACCAACCGCTCCCGCCGCTACTGCTCGGACCGCTGCGCGACCCGCGCCAATGTGGCCGCCTACCGCGCCCGCAAACGCCTGGAGACGGAACGGTCGCAGAGCACGGGCCGCACTGCCGAGAACGCCCAGGAGGCGACCGCGCGCACGGAGCGCTGACCCTCCGCGAGCGGCCGGTATCTGCCGCGTACCCGCCCCAGCAGCAGCTCGTGGGGAACGGTGCCGAACAGCCGGCTGTCCCCCTCCGCCCCCGGGTTGTCGCCCAGTACCCACCAGCCGTCCTCGCGCCGCTCGACGAGCCGCTTGACGATGAGCAGATCCTGCTGGAGCGGATGGCGCAGCACGGCGACGTCGCCGGCCTTCACCTCCGCGCCGTAATGGACCAGCAGTTGATCGCCGTGTCTGAGCGTCGGGTACATGGAAGGACCTGTCACTTCGGCGACTCCGAACGGCGCTTTCGGCTCCCGCCCCTGCTCAGTCATCCGCCACCTCCGAGTCCCACGGTACGTTCGGCCACCAGTCCCATACTGACCCTGGACTTTTGTCCTAAGCCCTAGGGGCACTCGCGAAAACACGTCACTCACGGAGTAATGTCCCACCTGAGAAGACGATCACGAGGAAGGACAGCTCAATGCTCTCCCGCCTGTTTGCCCCCAAGGTGAAGGTCAGCGCCCACTGCGACCTGCCCTGCGGTGTCTACGACCCGGCCCAGGCCCGTATCGAGGCCGAGTCGGTCAAGGCCGTCCAGGAGAAGTTCCAGGCCAACGAGGACCCGCACTTCCGGGCCCGCGCCACGGTCATCAAGGAGCAGCGTGCGGAACTCGCCAAGCACCACGTCTCGGTGCTGTGGAGCGACTACTTCAAGCCGCCGCACTTCGAGAAGTACCCGGAGCTGCACCAGTTGGTCAACGACGCCCTGAAGGCGCTGTCGGCCGCGAAGGCGTCGACGGACCCGGCGACCGGCCAGAAGGCGCTGGACTACATCGCCCAGATCGACAAGATCTTCTGGGAGACGAAGAAGGCCTGACCTTTCCGGTCACGTCTTTTTTGCGCACGTTCGCTTACTTACGACAGCACCCGGCATCCGCGCGGAGCCGGGTGCTGTCGGCGTTTTCGCTCCCGTGACGGAGCCCTCAACTCCACCGGACAGACGCAGCGCCAAGAAGGCGTGGACGCACCGCCAGCGGCAACTCGACAGAGTGTGGCGCCGGTGTTCAGCCCCGGCGCGCGGCACCCTCCGGCCACACCACATCCACCGGCAGACCCGCCTCGCGGGCCTCGGCCACCACGTCTGCCGTGCCGCCTCCCTTCCCGCTGGGCGACTCGCCGTTCCACACAGCGACGAGCCGATCGGAGCGCTCCAGCAACACCGCATTCGCGGCCTCGTACGCCTGGCGGTTCGCCGCCTCGTGCGGCATGACGAGCACCTCGTCGGCGGCCTCGACAAGCCGATCGAACAACTCGGCATGGTCGGATTTGACCTTGCTCTGCCGGTAGTCCTGCGAGGGGATCACGACGACCAGACGCCCGCTGACCGCCAGCACGGCCTCCGCAAAGAGGGAGTCGGAGCCCTTGGCGATGCAGGAGACACCGACGAGTCCACCGTCCGCGTATGGCTTGAGCAGCTCGTCGAGCGCGGTGCGGACGAGGGAAGTGCTCGCCTCGGTCAGGTCCATGTGTCCGGTCACTGCGATGGTCGTCATGGCTCTCCCCGGTCAGCTCGACGGCAGGTCGCGGATCCTATCGCGGGCCTCGCGCACAGCCCTCGAAGCGCACCCGCTCTATGCTCCGGCCTTCCGGCTGTGCAGGACCACGAGTCCCGTTACGGCCGCAGCCAACAGGAGCAGCGCGAGCAGCGCGGGAATCAGGGCAACCAGCGCGCCCGCCCCCAGGCAGCCGAGTCCTCCGACGACGAGTGCCACAGGCTTTCGCCCACCGGTGCGCAGCAAAATCGCCGACGCCGCGAGCAGGAATACGCCGACGCCGCCTGGGAGCGCCCAGGCCACCACCCCGTGCAGCGGTTCGGTCAGGTCGTAGTGCTCGTCGTCGGCGACCTGTTGGAGCACCTTCTTCATGCCGAGCGCGGTGAGCACGACTCCCGCGACGAGCGGCAGGTGCAAGAACGTGTAGGTGTCGCGCGCCAGCCGGGTGCGGTCATCGCCGTCCAGAGCGCTCAGCCGATGCTCGGCGGTCTCGCTGATCTGCCGGAAGTACAGGCGCCACAGCCCGGCGACAACCAACAGGCCCGCGGCGGCCCCGGCCAGTACCGGGGTGGAGATGGGCAGGCCGGACACGCCAACACCGATCGCGACGATCGACTCGCCCAGCGCGATGATCACGATCAGACCGTGCCGTTCGGCGAAGTGCCCCGGCGAGGCCACCCGCCAGCCCGAGGATCCGGTGACGTAGATCCCGCCGTAGTCGATCACCACCGCGCCGAGCCACACCAGTACTTGTGCGACGCCACTGAGGGCGCTGCCGACCAGGAGCAGCACGAACGGCGGGGCCACCGACAGCAGTGCGGTCCGGCGCAGCGTGACATGGAGCGCCTCGTCGCCGGGGCTGGCGATCCAGTACGAGACCAGATGCAGGATCCGGACCGCGCCGTAGCAGAGCACGAACACCAGCGGCGCCGACAGGCCGCCAGGCGCGTCGGCGTAGACCTCCGGCACGGTCAGTGAGACGACCAGCACCACCGCCATCACCGCGACCAGCACGGTGAACATCGCTCCGGAGTCGGCCCGCACCACATTGCCCAGCCAGGCGAAGCAACACCAGCACCACCACAGCAGGGCGAGCACCACCATGGCGCCGACCAGCCGCAGTGGCGTCGGGTCGGCCGCCATCAGAGCGGTGACCTGGGTGATCGCGTAGACGAATACCAAGTCGAAGAACAGCTCGGCAGGCGTCACCCGATGACCGCTCTCCGTGGCGATCATCCGGGACCGGTCTCTACCTGTCGGCACGGCGTTTCCCCTCTGGAGGCGGCACTCGGCTCGGCCGACTCCGCGCGGAAGGATACGGCCAAATCATGGCCGGATTCGGGGCTTGACGAAATTGCAGAGTTCCCGCTGCTCCAGTGGCAGCAAGTTACCTCCGCCGTGACGGGGGCCAGGCCGCGGGCGCGTGCAGCAGCGGGCTCTTGTGTCTGCGCAGCCACTGCCGGTACGCCGCCGCACGCAGCGCCGCCTCCTGGTACGCGTCCGCCAGCTCCGCATACACCGCGTCGTACAGCTCCTGGCACTCACCGGGTCTGCAGAACAGGAGCAGCCGTACGGCGAGCGGGTCGCCGCGCAGCGGCCGGATCGCCATGTCGTCGCGCGGGCCCGTGGTCGGCTGGCAGGGGGCGACCGCCTCCCCGACCGCTATCAGGGATGCGGCGGTGAGGTAATCCCCGTGCAGGACGGGCGGGTTGAGGCCGGCCGCGCCCAGCACCCGGCGCAGCCCGTCCCACTCGCCGTCCACCGTCGGGTCGACCATCCAGCGGTCCTCGGCCAGATCGGCGAGTTCCACGACGGCCGCGGCGGCGGCAGGGTGGTCGCGGGCCATGGAGATGAACTGCGGCTCGCGCTTGACCAGTACGCGAGCGGACAGACCGTCCGGCACGAGCAGCGGACAGCCCTCCACCTCGTGCACAAAGGCGACGTCGAGCTGGCCCGCGGCGACCATCCGCAGCAGCGCGCTGGCCGAGACGTCCATGTGCAGCGAGATGTCGGTGCCGGGCAGCCGCTGCCGAAGCCTGCGCAGCCAGCCCGCGAGCGCCCGGCTGGCGGTGGAGCCGACGCGCAGCCGGGGGCCGTCGGCCCGGGCGGCGGCCGCCTTGGCCTCGACGACGAGGGAGGTCATTTCGGCCACGAGCGGGCGGGCCCGGCTCAGTACGGAACGGCCCAGCGGGGTCGGCCGGCAGCCGGTGCGTTCACGCGAGAAGAGCTCCGCGCCGAGGGAGTTCTCGATCCGCCGCAGCTGGGTGGTCAGGGACGGCTGGCTGACGCCCAGTTGCCGGGCGGCTTTGTGCAGGCTGCCGGTGTCGGCGATGGCGCACAGCGCACGGAGGTGCCTCACCTCGAGCTCCATGAGCCGAGGGTAGAGCCGCCCCAACTGTCACACCAGACACTGTAGTTGGGGCACAGCGGACGGTCCGAAACACGGTGATGCGCTCGCGTTATCGGCAGTTGACATCATCCGCGACGGGGGCGGGCTCCCCGACACTCTGCGGTACCCGAACCCGTTCATCGGATTCATCGGACGAGCAGGAGCCCCCCACATGCGCAATCCCATGCGTCATCCCCGGACGTTACTCTCCGCCTCACTCGGCCTCGGTCTCGGCCTCGCCGCCGTGCTGGGCGCCGGACCCGCGACCGCGTCCAACCTCCCTGCGGCCGCAGCCCCTTCGTCGTACGCCGCCTACGAAGGATCCAGCGAGGACGCCAAGGCGACCAAGGCCTTCTTCGACGCCGTCGTGAAGTCGGTCGCCGACAAGCGCGCCGCGAACCCCGGCGCCAAAGCCGTGACCGTCGTCTACAGCACCGCCAACGCGCCCAGCTTCCGCAGCCAGATATCCCAGAGCACCCAGATCTGGAACAGCTCAGTCAGCAATGTGAAGTTGCAGGAGGGCTCGGGCGCGGACTTCTCGTACCACGAGGGCAATGACCCACGCGGCTCGTACGCGAGCACCGACGGCCACGGCCGCGGCTACATCTTCCTCGACTACCGGCAGAACCAGCAGTACAACTCCACCCGGGTCACCGCCCACGAGACCGGGCACGTGCTGGGGCTGCCCGACCACTACCAGGGTCCGTGCAGCGAGCTGATGTCGGGCGGCGGCCCGGGCACGTCCTGTCAGAACGCCTACCCGGACGCACGGGAGCGCGCCCGCGTGAACGCCCTGTGGGCGGGCGGCCTGGCGGCGGCGATCGCCCGCGTCTCCTGACCCTGCGCCCTACCTGCCCTGGCACAAGAGGGGCGTCCCGCCGCCAATGGCGGGACGCCCCTTCATGGTCGCGCATAGTGTGGTGCCATGACGAGACCGAGTGAGCGTCCCGAGACTCTGTACGAGGCCGTCGGCGGCAACGACGCGCTGCGGCGGCTGAGCAACACCTTCTACGAAGCCGTCCTCGCCGATCCGCTGCTCGCCCCCGTCTTCGCCGACTTCACACCCACCCATATCGAGCATGTCGCCGTCTGGCTCGCCGAGATCTTCGAAGGCCCGGCCCGTTTCACCGCCGAACTGGGCGGCCACCAGGCGCTGCTCCGCGCGCACCTCGGGCTGTCGATCACCGAGGAGCAGCGGCTGCGCTGGATGGAACTGATGACCACCGCGGTGGCGAAGGAGCTCCCGGACGACGAGCTGCTGCGCCGCCGGGTGCTGGAGTACTTCGACTGGGGCACGAAGATCGCCCGCGAGGTCTCGGCAGACCAGGCGGGCACGGACCTCGGGGACCCGGGTCCGACCCCTCGCTGGGGCTGGGACGGCCTGCGCTGACCGGAGGGGTCACCCGGCGCGGCCACTCAGGCGCCCACCGGCGTACGCAGTGAGAACTCCGCGCCGGGCGGCAGCTGCTTCTGGATGCTGCCGAGAGCGTCGCCGAAGTCACCCCCGGCGACACCGGATTCGTACGCGGTCCCGCCGTAGTGCAGGGTCAGATTGAGGTCCGCCCGGTCCAGCGACCCGTCCTGCCGCGGCTCGCCGAGCGTCAACAGGCAGCTGAGCGTGGCCCGTTGGAGCGCACCGTCCGCGTGGACGGGCAGCGGTATGTCCCACTCCAGTACACAGGACGACAGCACCCCGGCCGTGCCCACTGCCCTAAGGGCGGCAAATGTCGCCCCTTCGTACTCAACATCCCTTATGCGCGTGCGCAGTTGGCGCCCGCTCGCCGCGATCGTGAACGCTTCCGTGCCCGCGCGGTCGCGGTACCAGCCCGCCCAGACTTCCGTCGACTCCGATGACATGGCGCGGACTGTAGCGGTACGACTTGTTCCGCTGAACAGCCGGGATCCCTCAGGGCGTCCCGACCGCCCCACCTGGCTCACCGCCGGACTCGCCGCCTGGCTCACCGCCGGACTTCTCGGCGGACTTCTCGGCGGACTTTTCGGCGGACTTTTCGGCGGACTTCTCAGGGGACTTTTCACTCTGGCTCACGCCGCTCAGTGGGCACCCGGGATTACGGCACGGGCCGGGTTCCCAGACGGGGACGTACGCGCCGAGCGTCTTGTGTCGTTTGATGACCGTGCCGACAGGCTCTCCGCACGCCGGGCAACGGTGCTCGACCTGCGGGCTGCGGACGGTATCGCGTCCTTCGCTGCCCATACCCCCAGGATATGGCGGTATGGGCAAGCCGGACAGTCCTGCGGTCAGTGCTTCCTGTGGTACTTCCTGACGAGGACGCCATTGTCGAAGGTGCGGACGGAATCGAGCGTGAAGTCCGCGATGCGGAACTCCGCCGCGAACATGGGCATTCCCCAGCCGAGGATCACCGGATAAGTCTTGATGACGAGCTCGTCGACCTCGTCCAGCAGCTGGCCGGCGAGGCTCGCGCCCCCGCAGAGATAGATGCCGAGCCCGTCCTCCTGCTTGAGCTCCCTGATCTTGGCCGCCACGTCGCCGGAGACGATCTCCACGTTCGGGTCGGGCGACTCCTTGATACTGCGGGATGCGACGTACTCCCGCAGATGGGCGTACGGGCTGGTGACCTTGATGTCCAGCGCGAGGTCGTAGCTGGCCCGGCCCTGGATGATCGTGTCGAACTCGGTGTTGGGCGCGTCGTCTACGCCCAAGGCCTGCCGGGCCGGGGTCGGCAGGGTGTCCGAACACTCGGTCCTGAGGTAGTCGAGGAAGTCCCCGACCGCGAACGGGGTGAAGAAGTCCGCCTTGCCGTCCGGGGCCCCGATGAAGCCGTCGATCGACGCGGCGATGAAGTAGCTGAGCTTTCGCAAACCGGTCCTCTTCGTCAGGGGATACGAGCGTGGCCGCTGACAACCCAGCGCAACCACTCCACCCATAGTGCTTCAGGCGTAGTGGTTATGCAAGGCCCTTTCTCCGGCGAGCGTCACAACCCGCTTGCGGCCCGCGCCATTTGGCCGCATCAGCGGGTGCGGCGGGTGACGAATTCCGCCAGAGCCAGCAGATCGCCCGCCGCCGTCAGGTCCGGAACCGCGCGGGCGAGCTCATGGACGGCCCGGGCCATCCGGTCCGCCGCCTGGAGCTGTGCCCAGTCGCGGCCGCCCGCCCGGTCGACGGCCTCGGCGGCGAGGCGCACGGCCCTGGGGCTCATCGGGCCGCGATAGAGCTCGGCCAGGTCGGCGCCCGCCGGGGTGCCGGAGGTCAGGGCGGCGACCACCGGCAGGGACTTCTTGTGGGACGCCAGATCGGCGCCGGCCGGTTTGCCCGTACGCGCCGGATCACCCCAGATCCCGATCAGATCGTCGATGAGCTGGAAAGCAAGCCCCGCTTCCCTCCCGAAGGCGTCCATGGCCGCGGCCTCCTCCTCGCCCCCGCCCGCGTACAGCGCGCCGAGCGCGCAGGCGCAGCCCAGCAGCGCGCCGGTCTTGGCCATCGCCATGGCGAGGCACTCGTCGAGGGAGACCTCCTGCGGCGCGCGCTCCTCGAAGGCGCAGTCCGCCTGCTGTCCCGCACACAGCTCGATCACACACGCCGCGAGCCGCTCCGACGCGGCGGCAGACGCGGGGTGCCGGTCCTCGGCGAGCAGCCGCAGCGCGAGGGCGAGCAGGGCGTCGCCCGCGATGATGGCGTCCGGGGTGCCGAAGACGGTCCAGGCGGTGGGTCGGTGCCTGCGGGTGGAGTCCTCGTCGATGACGTCGTCGTGGAGGAGCGTGAAGTTGTGAGCCAGCTCCACCGCGGCCGCCGCCCGCACCGCCTGCCGCGGGTCCCCGCCGAGCGCCCGGGCCGCGGCCAGTACGAGCGCGGGCCTGATGGCCTTGCCCGCAGAGCCGGCCGCCGGGGTGCCATCCGCGTGCTCCCAGCCGAAGTGGTACATCGCGACGCGGCGTATGGATCCGGGCAACGATTCGATGGTGGCGCGCAGTTGGGGATTCACGGCGCTGCGGGTGCGTTCCAGGAGGTCGACGGCCTCGCGGGCCTCGACGGTCTCCGACATGGTCATCTGGGCAGGCCTTTCCAGGTGTTGGGCACTCCGGGGGCCGACGGGGCAGGGGCCGAGCCGTGCGGCCGGGAGCGTGGCGCGATATCGCGCCACGGGCGGGCCGGATCACCGCCAGCGGCTCACCTCGACGTTCTCCAGGACCCCGAGGGCGTCCGGCACCAGCACCGCCGCCGAGTAGTAGGCCGTGACCAGGTACGAGATGATCGCCTGCTCGTCGATGCTCATGAAGCGCACGGACAGGCTGGGCTCGATCTCGTCCGGGATGCCGCTCTGCTGCAGTCCGATGACGCCCTGGTCGGCCTCGCCCGTACGCATGCAGATGATCGAGGTGGTCCTGGCCTCGGTGACCGGGATCTTGTTGCACGGGAAGATCGGCACACCGCGCCAGGCGGGCACATGGTGGCCGGCCACCTCCACACTGTCGGGCACCAGACCGCGCCTGTTGCACTCGCGCCCGAAGGCGGCGATGGCCCGCGGATGGGCCAGAAACAGCTTCGACCCGCGCCGCCGCGAGAGAAGTTCGTCCATGTCGTCGGGGCTGGGCACGCCGTCGTGCGGCTGCAACCGCTGCCCGTAGTCGCAGTTGTTCAGCAGTCCGAACTCGCGGTTGTTGATCAGCTCGTGCTCCTGGCGCTCCCGCAGCGCCTCGACCGTGAGCCGCAACTGCTGCTCGGTCTGGTTCATCGGCTGGTTGTAGAGGTCGGCGACACGGCTGTGGACCTTCAGCACGGTCTGGGCCACGCTCAGTTCGTACTCTCGCGGCGCCGCGTCGTAGTCGACGTAGGTGTGCGGGACGACGGCTTCGCCGACATGGCCCGCGGACAGGTCGATCGCCGCCTCGCCGTACTTGTTGGTCCGCTGCTGCGGCTGGGACGAAAGACCGGCCAGATGCACGCGGAGCGAGTCGGCGCGCTCCGCGAGGTTCAGCACATCGTCCCTGGTCAGCACGAGCACCGTGCATGCGGTCGCGGCACGCGCGGTGTACTGCCAGGAGGCCTCGCGGTCCAGCAGCGCCTGATCGCCGAAGTACGCCCCGTCGGCGAGGACGCCGAGCTCCGCCTCGTCGCCGTACGGACCGGTGCCGATCTGCTCGACCCGGCCGTGCGCCAGCAGATAGACGCGGTCCGCAGCGGTGCCCGCGGCGGCAAGCACCTCACCGGCCCTGAACTCCCGCTGATCGCAACGGGTCGCCAGCTCGGCGAGCACGGCCTCGTCGCCGTACTCCCGCAGGGCGGGCAACTCGCCGAGCTCGGCGGGGATGACCGCCACCCGGTCGCCGGTCTGCACGAATGTCACTCGACCGTCGCCGACGGAGTAGCTGAGGCGGCGGTTCACCCGGTAGGTGCCGCCCTGCACCTGCACCCACGGCAGCATGCGCAGCAGCCACCGTGAGGTGATCTCCTGCATCTGCGGGGCGGACTTGGTGGTTGTCGCAAGATTCCGCGCGGCGGCCGTACCAAGACTCTGCTGCTTCGACGTCTGCTGCTCACTGACCTCGTCGCCGACAGAACCAACCGAACCAACCGACATGTGACTCCCTCTCGATCACGGGTCTGACCTGCACTCGAAAGCTTCCATCACGGAGAGTACGTACGCCATTACACAAATGGATGGGACTAGTTCAGCGCGGGCGGGGCACGTTGCACGGCTCCGCGTGCCGGTGCCCTGTAGCGACCGGCGGCTGACCGGATCGCTCGCACGTAGTGCGAACAGACGGTCCTTTCAAGGGAGTTCGGGGTAAAGGCGCAGTACGGAGCATTCCGCGCACTTTCCCCCGCATTCACAAGGAGACCCGGCCATGTCCCCACCCATGTCCGCGAACAGCTTCCTCGACGCCCTGCGCGACGAAGGGCTGACGGTCGTCCAAGTCGGCGACTGGCGTACGCACAACCGCAACCACAAGGGCCCTTGGGGCCCGGTCCACGGCGTGATGATCCACCACACCGTCACCAAGGGCACCGCGACAACCGTCCGCATCTGCCGGGACGGCTACGCGAGCCTGCCGGGGCCGCTGTGCCTCGGCGTCATCGCCAAGGACGGCAAGGTCCATCTCGTCGGCTACGGCCGCGCCAACCACGCAGGGCTCGGCGACGACGATGTACTGCGCGCCGTCATCGCGGAGAAGGCACTCCCCGCGGACAACGAGGCGAACACCGACGGAAACCGCCATTTCTACGGCTTCGAGTGCGAGAACCTCGGCGACGGCAAGGATCCATGGCCTGCCGTCCAACTGGAGGCGATCGAGAGAGCGGCCGCGGCGATCTGCCGCCGCCACGGCTGGACCGCGCGCTCCGTCATCGGCCACCTCGAATGGCAGCCGGGAAAGGTCGATCCCCGGGGCTTCACGATGAACTCCATGCGCGCACGCATCCACGAACGTCTGCAGTGACCGCCAGACGTGACAAGACCGCCTGACGTGACAATGGGTGCGTGACCCGGAAAGCGCTCGACCTCACCACGGCCCTGCGGCCGCGACTGCCTTCGCCGCTGCGGCCGGTCGAGGACGAGCGCTTCAGCCGGCACGGCATACGTCTTCTGCTCAAGCGCGACGACCTGATACACCCGGACCTCCCGGGCAACAAGTGGCGCAAACTCGCCCCGAACCTCCACGCGGCGGCGGGCCGCCCGCTGCTGACGTTCGGCGGTGCGTACTCCAACCACCTGCGCGCGACGGCCGCCGCGGGCCGCCTGCTGGGCTTCGAAACGATCGGCGTGGTCCGCGGCGACGAACTGGCCTCCCGCCCCCTGAACCCGTCCCTGACCCAGTGCGCGGCGGACGGTATGCACCTGCTCTTCGTCGACCGGGCGACGTACCGCACGAAGGACGACCCGGAGGTCCTGGCCGAGATCCTGCGGTCGGTCCCGGGCGACGTCTACGTCGTCCCCGAAGGCGGCAGCAACGCCCGCGCCGCACAGAGCTGCGCCGCCCTCGGCCGCGAACTCCGCCACCTCGCCGACGTCGTCGCCGTCGCCTGCGGCACCGGCGGGACCCTCGCCGGACTCGCCGCCGGACTCGCGCCCGGGCAGCACGCCATCGGATTCCCCGTCCTCAAGGGCGGCTTTCTCGCCACACAGATACGCGGCCTCCAGGACGAGGCCTTCGGCGGGCAGGCCGGCGACTGGTCGCTCGACGACCGTTTCCACTTCGGCGGATACGCCCGTACCACCCCCGCACTCGACGCCTTCGCCGACGACTTCGAGGCCCGCCACCAGCTCCCCGTCGAGCGTGTCTACGTCGCCAAGATGCTCTACGGCCTGACCACCCTCGCCGCCGACGGCGCCCTCCCGCCCGGCACCGCCGTCGCCGCCGTGATCACCGGTCAGGGCTCCTCGCGGTAGGCCGCCGCCTCCTCCAGATCGAGACGGCGCAGCAGTGTACGCATCATCTCGTCGTCGATCCGCCGCTGGTCCCGCAGCTGTACGAAGACCTCGCGCTCGGCCTCGATCATTTCCCGCGCCAGCCGCCGGTAAGTGTCGTCCGCCGACTCCCCGGTCACCGGGTTCACCGCCCCGAGCCGCTCCCACACGGCGTTCCGCCGCCGCTCCAGCACCGTCCGCAGCCGGTCCGCCAGAGGCTGCGGAAGCGCGTTGCCCTCGTCCGCCAGCAGTTCGTCCAGCCGCTGCTCCGCCGCCCTTGAGGCCTGGCTCTGCGCCTGCGCCTCGGCGAGCGTCTCGGCTTGCGGGTCGCGCCCCGGCACCTTCAGCGCCCGGATCAGCGCCGGCAGCGTGAGCCCCTGGATCACCAACGTCCCGATCACTGTCGTGAAGGTCAGGAACAGCACCAGGTTCCGCGCCGGGAACGGCTCGCCGCCCGCCGTGGCCAGCGGAATCGAGAAGGCGATCGCCAGCGAGACGACCCCGCGCATCCCGGCCCAGCCCACGATCACCGGCGCGGTCCAGTTGGTGTCCGGCTCGCGCTTCCTGATCCGCGGCGAAAGTGCGCGCGGCAGGAAGGTGGCCGGGAAGACCCAGACGAACCGCACCACCACCACGGCGACGAAGACCCCGACCGCGTACCAGAGCGTCTCGCCCACCGAGTAGCCGCCGAGGCCCTGCACCACGTACGGCAGCTGCAGCCCGATCAGCGCGAAGACCGACGACTCCAGGATGAACGCGACCATCTTCCAGACCGCCCCCTCCTGCAGCCGGGTCTCGAAGTCGACCTGCCAGGAGTGGTGCCCCAGATAGAGCGCGACGACGACCACGGCGAGCACGCCGGACGCCCCGACGCGCTCGGCGGCCGCATAGGCGACGAAGGGAATCAGCAGCGAAAGGGTGTTCTGCAGGAGTGCTTCCCTCAGATGCGTACGCAGCCAGTGGATCGGCACCATCAGCACCAGGCCGACGCCGATCCCGCCGAGCGACGCCAGCGCGAACTCCCCGATGCCGCCGGCCCAGCTCGCACCCTCCCCGACCGCCGCGGCCAGCGCCACCCTGTACGCGGTGATCGCGGTCGCGTCGTTCACCAGGGACTCGCCCTGCAGGATCGTCGTGATCCGGTTCGGCAGCCCCAGCCGCCGGGCGATCGCGGTCGCGGCGACCGCGTCCGGCGGCGCGACGACCGCGCCCAGCACCAGCGCGGCGGTCAGCGGCAGATCCGGCACCAGCAGATAGGCGAGGTAACCCACAGCGACGGTCGCGAAGAGGGTGTAGCCGACCGAGAGCAGTGCGACGGGCCGCAGATTGGCCCGCAGATCGAGGTACGAGCTGTCGAGCGCGGCCGTGTGCAGCAGCGGCGGCAGCACCAGGGGCAGCACGATGTGCGGGTCGAGCGTGTAGTCCGGCACCCCCGGCACATACGCGCCGATCAGCCCCACGGTCACCAGCAGCAGCGGCGCCGGCACCGGTGTCCTGCGGGCCGCCCCGGCGATCGCGGCGCTCGCCGCGATCAGCGCGACCAGTGGCAATGCGTCCATTTCGCCGTCCCTCACGTCCGTCCGTACATCCGTCACCCACGTCGTAATCTGGCAATCATGAGCGAGTGCCCGCATGCAGCAGAACTGCCCAACCCCGAGCCGGTCCCGCTGAGCGAGACCTGCCTGGAGTGTCTGGCGGTCGGCAGCAATCCCGTACAGCTGCGACTCTGCCTGATCTGCGGCCTCGTGGGCTGCTGCGACTCCTCGCCCCTGCGGCACGCCACCGCGCACTTCACGCAGACCGGGCACCCTGTGATGCGAAGCTTCGAGCCGGGTGAGAGGTGGCGTTGGTGCTTTGTCGACGGTTCGATCGTCTGACGCGTGGGTACGTCAACCCTCCGCCGGTTCCTCGTAATTGGGTGACGCAGACCTCTAGCCACTGTGTGTGCTCGTATGCTTACCATGAGTGACAGCCACCGACTGGGGGTCCCGGCGACAGGGCACCATGGATCGCGATAGCGTCGCCGGGCCAGTACCGGCTACGTACAGACCGACTGACTACGTAGCGACGGCTTCGGGATCTCCCCTCCCGTAGCCCCGAAAGAGCTTGTGCCACCTTGGAGGTGAGGGTGTCCCAGATCGCAGGCGAGCCCGGGACTCAGGACTTCGTGGAAGTCCGGCTGCCCGCTGCGGGTGCCTACCTGTCCGTGCTGCGTACGGCCACGGCCGGCCTCGCAGCGCGCTTGGACTTCACCCTCGACGAGATCGAGGATCTGCGGATCGCGGTCGACGAGGCGTGCGCGATCCTGCTGCAGCAGGCCGTCCCCGGTTCCGTTCTCAGCTGCGTCTTCCGACTCGTCGACGACTCGCTCGAGGTCACGGTCTCGGCGCCGACGACAGACGGCCGGGCGCCGGAGCGTGACACCTTCGCCTGGACGGTGCTCTCGGCGCTGGCCGGCAAGGTCGACTCGTCGGTCGCCGATGACCGTACGGTCTCCATCAGCCTGTACAAACAGCGCGGCGCGGGACCCGGGCCGGCGTGAGGAACGGGGACGGTCCGGTGCGGAACGAGCCACCCGCGGTGACGGGCATCCCGGAACAGCAGGCGCGGCCGCACCCGGTGGACGGACTGGACGGACTTGACGGCCGGACGGCCGCGGCGGAGCAGGCAGAGCGGGCGGACCGTATGAGCGAGCACGTGCACGAGAAGCAGCACCACGATCCACATGACCGCAGCGGGGCGCGGGCGATGTTCATCGAGCTGCGCAAGCTGCCCGACGGCTCGTCGCAGCGGGCGGAGCTGCGCAACCAGCTGGTGCGTATGCATCTGCCGCTGGTCGAGCATCTGGCGCGGCGCTTCCGCAACCGCGGCGAGCCGCTGGACGATCTGACGCAGGTCGCGACGATCGGCCTGATCAAGTCGGTGGACCGGTTCGATCCGGATCGGGGCGTCGAGTTCTCGACGTACGCGACGCCGACGGTGGTCGGCGAGATCAAGCGCCACTTCCGCGACAAGGGCTGGGCGGTCCGGGTCCCGCGCCGCCTCCAGGAACTGCGGCTCGCCCTGACCACGGCGACGGCGGAACTGTCCCAGCAGCACGGCCGCTCGCCGACGGTCCACGAGCTGGCGGAACGCCTGGGCATCTCGGAGGAGGAGGTCCTGGAGGGCCTGGAGTCCGCGAACGCGTACTCCACTCTGTCCCTGGACGTTCCCGACACGGACGACGAGTCCCCGGCGGTGGCGGACACACTGGGCGCGGAGGACGAGGCCCTGGAGGGCGTCGAATACCGCGAGTCGCTGAAGCCACTGCTGGAGGACCTGCCACCGCGCGAGAAGCGGATCCTGCTGCTGAGGTTCTTCGGCAACATGACGCAGTCGCAGATCGCACAGGAGGTGGGCATCTCTCAGATGCACGTCTCCCGCTTGCTGGCCCGCACGCTGGCACAGCTCCGCGAGAAGCTCCTGGTCGAGGAGTAACCGGCCCGCGGGGCGTGGGGGCGGCCCCTCCCCACCGGGAGCCACCGGGGGGACGTACCGCCCCCGCGCGAGCGGCTACGCGTCGCGCGCGGGGCCGCGGATGCCCAGGGCCTCAGTCGTCGTCGGGTTCACCAGTAGAACCAGGCCCGTCACCGCGACCACCGCCAGTGCGATGCCCAGCGGGATCAGCGCCCCGGAGGCGCGCAGCAGCGTCCACGCCGGAATCAGTGCCATCAGATGCGTGATGATCGCCGGTCCGCGGCTCCAGCTGCGGCGTCGCAGCAGGCCCCGCGCCGCGGCCAGCGGGATCGCGCCGAGTGCGATCAGCGTCACTCCGCCCGTCTCCGCCTGCGACGGACTGTCCGGGCGGCCGAGCAGGCCCATCACGAGCATGTAGACGCCGCACGCGACCAGTGCCAGGCCTTCCAGGCCGGACACCGCGGCCGCGGCAGTCAGGCGGGCAGGGCGGGGGGTCTGGTCAGCGCTCATCCCAGCAGGGTAGCCGTCGTGCGCGGCCCTGGGCTGGGCCAGGTAAATCCCACTAGGTACGCTGCTGCGCATGCGCGCACTCCTCGTGGTCAATCCGGCAGCAACCACCACCAGTGCCCGCACTCGCGACGTACTCATCCACGCCCTCGCCAGCGAGATGAAGCTGGAGGTCGTGAACACGGAGTACCGCGGACACGCACGCGACGTCGGCCGCCGGGCAGCGGAGTCCGACGACATGGATCTCGTCGTCGCCCTGGGCGGCGACGGCACCGTGAACGAGGTCGTCAACGGTCTGCTCCACCACGGCCCCGACCCCGACCGCCTCCCCCGCCTCGCCGTCGTCCCCGGCGGCTCGACGAACGTATTCGCCCGTGCCCTCGGCCTCCCGAACGACGCCGTCGAGGCGACCGGCGCCATCCTGGACGCACTGCGCGACCGGACCGAGCGGACGATCGGCCTCGGTCTCGCCGCCGGCACCCCGGGCACCGACGACGAGGCGGTCCCCGCGCGCTGGTTCACCTTCTGCGCCGGACTCGGCTTCGACGCGAGCGTCATCGGCCGGGTCGAACAGCAGCGGGAGCGCGGCAAGCGGTCCACGCACGCCCTCTATATGCGCCAGGTGGTACGCCAGTTCCTGGACGAGCCCCACCGCCGGAACGGCCCGATCACCCTGGACCGTCCCGGCCAGGACCCGGTCACCGATCTTGTGCTCTCCATAATCTGCAACACCTCCCCCTGGACCTACCTGGGCAATCGCCCGGTGTATGCGTCCCCGGAGGCGTCCTTCGACACCGCCCTGGACGTCGTCGCACTGTCCAAGATGTCGACCTCGGCCGTGGCTCGTTATGCGACCCAGCTGCTCACTTCCACCCCCGAGCGCGGACCGCACGGCAAGCACGCGGTCACTCTCCACGACCTCACCGACTTCACCTTGAATTCGAAGGTTCCCCTCCCGTTCCAGATGGACGGTGACCACCTTGGGCTCCGTACGAGCGTGACGTTCACAGGCGTACGCCGTGCACTGCGTGTGATTGTGTGAGTGGAAGGGCCGAAAGGCCTTTAACTCGAACGTATGGGCTGGGCTCCACCCCATAGAAGTACGGCTGTGACCTAGCCGACACCGAGGAATCAAAAAAAACTTTCCGGAAGGGGTTGTATCCGCCGCCGAGGTTTGCGAATCTCTACATGGCGATCGGGACGGCCCGCAACATCGGCCCCACAGACCGCCAGAACCCCTCCTCAAACCTCAGGACCACGCCAGTGCAGCTGGCAGTCGGCCCTTCCCTTGCGGGGGGATTCGTGAAAGCGTTCACATTCACAAGCAACCCGCATGTAATACCAAGGAGAGGTAGCAGCCATGGACTGGCGTCACAACGCCGTTTGCCGCGAGGAAGACCCCGAGCTCTTCTTCCCCATCGGCAACACTGGTCCTGCGCTGCTGCAGATCGAGGAAGCCAAGGCCGTCTGCCGTCGCTGCCCCGTCATGGAGCAGTGCCTGCAGTGGGCGCTCGAGTCCGGCCAGGACTCGGGCGTCTGGGGTGGCCTCAGCGAGGACGAGCGCCGCGCTATGAAGCGTCGTGCCGCTCGCAACCGGGCGCGTAACGCCAGCGCCTGACGCCAGCCCCTGCTACGAGCCTGAGCTTGGCGGCGCGTACAGAGAGTACGCACTCACCGCCTCCCGAGCCGCAGCGCGCAGTACCCCCGAAGCGCACAAAGCTCTGAGCCCCGGACCGTGTACATACGGTCCGGGGCTCGCTGCTGTTTCCGGCCGCTACGGCTACTGCTTCTGCGCCTGTACGGGTACGTCGAGGACGACCCTGGTGCCCCGCACCGGGGCCGGGACCATGTCGAAGGTTCCGCCCAATTCCCCCTCCACCAGGGTCCGTACAATCTGCAGACCCAGATTGCCGGTCTGCTGGGGGTCGAAGCCCTCGGGCAGTCCGCGCCCGTCGTCCTGGACGGTGATCAGCAGCCGGCTGTCCGTGCGTTGATCGCCTCGTACGGCCGCGACCTCGACAGAGCCGTGCTCCCCCTGTGCGAAGGCGTGCTCCAGGGCGTTCTGCAGCACCTCGGTCAGGACCATCGCGAGCGGGGTGGCCACCTCGGCGTCGAGGATGCCGAAGCGGCCCGTACGGCGGCACTCGACCTTGCCCGGGGAGATCTCGGAGACCATCGCGATGACCCGGTCGGCGATCTCGTCGAACTCGACGCGCTCGTCCAGGTTCTGGGAGAGGGTCTCGTGCACGATCGCGATCGAACCGACGCGCCGCACCGCCTCATTGAGCGCCTCACGGCCACGTACGGAATCCATCCGGCGCGCCTGCAGCCGCAACAGGGCCGCGACTGTCTGGAGGTTGTTCTTCACCCGGTGGTGGATCTCCCGGATGGTCGCGTCTTTGGTGATCAACTCACGCTCGCGGCGGCGGAGTTCGGTGACGTCGCGGCAGAGTACGAGGGAACCGATCCGGGTGCCCTTGGGCTTGAGCGGGATGGCGCGCAGCTGGATGACACCGCCATTGCCCTCGACCTCGGTCTCACGGGGCGCGTAGCCGCTGGCGAGTTTGACCAGGGCCTCGTCGACGGGGCCGCGGGACGGGGCGAGTTCGGCGGTGATCTGGCCGAGGTGGTGTCCGACGAGGTCGGAGGCGAGGCCGAGGCGGTGGTACGCGGAGAGGCCGTTGGGGCTGGCGTACTGCACGACGCCGTCCGCGTCGAGCCGGATCAGCCCGTCGCCGACGCGCGGGGAAGCGTCCATGTCGACTTGTTGCCCGGGGAAGGGGAAGGAGCCGGCGGCGATCATCTGGGCGAGGTCGGAGGCGCTCTGGAGGTAGGTGAGCTCCAGTCGGCTGGGCGTACGGACGGTGAGGAGGTTGGTGTTCCGGGCGATGACGCCGAGGACGCGGCCCTCGCGGCGTACGGGGATGGACTCGACCCGTACCGGAACCTCCTCGCGCCACTCCGGGTCGCCCTCGCGCACGATCCGCCCCTCGTCGAGCGCGGCGTCGAGCAGCGGGCGCCGGCCACGGGGAACGAGATGGCCGACCATGTCGTCCTGGTAGGAGGTGGGGCCGGTGTTGGGGCGCATCTGGGCAACGGAGACGAAGCGGGTGCCGTCGCGGGTGGGGACCCACAGGACGAGGTCGGCGAAGGAGAGGTCGGAGAGCAGCTGCCACTCCGAGACCAGCAGATGCAGCCACTCGAGGTCGGATTCACTCAGGGCTGTGTGCTGGTGTACGAGGTCGTTCATGGAGGGCACATCTGCGAGCGTACCTGCGAGGTGAACCGGGTGAGTTGCCCGGCCGTGCCGGAGGACGGGCCGAGAAGTAAGCTCTGCAGATGGATGGACAGCGGAGAATGGTCTAGTCCACAATGATTGTGTCAAAACCTCCATCCTCCCCGCACAGGAGGGTGGAACGAGGTACCCGGCGCTCTCTGCCCTGACTGCGCCGAGACCTCCGATACGGCCGCGCGGACCGCACACCTGCCGGCCGGAGCAACTCCGGGCTGCGGTGCCGGACGGGTTGAGGGTCCCGTCAGGCGCCGCGGCCCGCGGGTGTGTGCGGCTACTTCTACTTGCGGCGCGCGCGAAGCGCCGCGGCACGTCCTGGCGCCCCGCCCCCACACACGCGCCAATTGCGCGGCGTGGTGGCCCGAAGCGCGCCGGAGGGCGCGGCACCGTTCGCGCGCGGAGCGTCGCGCAGCAGGGGGTGTGGGGGAACCCCGTTCCCCCACATCTGGTGCGGGCGGGTGGGCAAGCCCCCGGCGCCGCCCCCCTCAGCGCGTTTCCGTGACCTTTGCGAGCGCCCTCGGCGCGTCCGGGTCCTGGCCGCGGGCGATCGTCACCTCGTACGCCAGGAGTTGCAGCGGGAGAATCTCCAGGATCGGCTGGAGCTCCTCCGCAACCCCGTCCGTCGGGAGGACGAAGCCCGCCGATGCCGCCTCGACCTGGGGGGCCGGGCCCACCACCACCAGGTCCGCGCCGCGGCCGCGGAGGCGGTCGAGGACCGGTTGGAGGGCCTCGCCGCCCTTGCCGCCCGTGACCACCGCGATGACCGGGGAGATGTTGTCCACCATCGCCAGCGGGCCGTGCAGCAGGTCCGCGCCGGAGTACGAGAGCGCCGGGATGTAGCTCGTCTCCATCAGCTTCAGCGCGGCCTCCTTCGCCGTGGGGTAGCCGTAGCCCCGCGACGTGATGACCATCCGCTCGGCGAAGCGATAGCGGGACGCCAGCTGCCGTACCTCGTCCTGACGGGACAGGACCTGCGACGCCAGGTCCGGCAGCACCTTCGCCGCCGCGCCGTCGCCGCCCCGCAGCCCTTCCACGAAGAGATAGAGCGCCAGCAGCGACGCCGTGTACGTCTTCGTCGCCGGGAGCGCCTTCTCCGGCCCTGCCAGGATGTCGATGTGAAATTCGGAGACCGCAGCCAGCGGGGAGTCCGGGTTGTTCGTGACCGCCAGCGTGATCGCGCCCCCCTCACGCGCCGCCTTCGTCGAGGCCACCAGGTCCGGTGAGCCGCCGGACTGGCTGACCGTGATGACCAGGACGTCGGTCAGGTCCGGCCGCGCGCCGTACGCCGTCGTCGTGGACATGGAGGTCAGCCCGCACGGCAGACCCAGCTGGATCTCCAGCAGGTACTTCGCGTACAGCGCGGCGTTGTCGGACGTGCCGCGCGCGGTCAGCAGCACGAACCGCGGGCTCCGCGCCGCGATCGCCGTCGCCACCTCGCGGATCCTCGGCGCGCCCTCCTGAAGGATGCGCCGCAGCACCGCGGGCTGCTCTGCCATCTCACCGGCCATGATCCGGCCCGGCTTTTCGGACATGCGGGGTGCCTCCATGTGGCATTCCTTGTGCACAGTCCGCGTCGGTCAGGCCCCGGCGCCCTTGCCGGTGATGACCTCCGCGGCGGCCCGTCCGCAGACGCGAGCGGCGCCATGGGTCGCGATGTGCAGGGCACCCCTCGGCTCCGCCCGGTCCACCCCCATCTCGACCACGACCGTGCCGGGCCGGGCTGCGATCAGGGCGTCCAGAGCGTCCGCCATCCAGGGGTGGCGGTGAACGTCGCGTACTACAGCGATGATCCTACGGTCCGCCGCAGCAGCCAGCACATTTCCGACCAAGCCGGAGGTCTCGGTTGCGCTGTCGTAGGTGCCGGTCTCGGTGCCGGGCAGGATCGCCGTCAGCTCCGCCGCCACCCCCCACGGGGTCTCGTCCCCCACCGCGATGTTCGCGACCGGGGCGAAGGCGGCAACATAGGGGGCGAGATCCACCGGCTCGTACGGCAGCTGTCCCACCGTCACCCGTACCGCGCGGCGTGCCGCGATCAGCCCGATGTCGGTGCGGGGCGCGGCCCCGGCCCCTGGCTGCGCCGCGGTGACCCCCGTCTCCGAGGCCGGGCCCGGCTCCACTGCGGCCACCCTGGCCCCCCGCGTCCAGTCGGCGAGCGCGCGTACCCGTGCCGCCGCGTCGGCCAGCCGCTCCTCGGGCAGTTCGCCGTCCCGTACCGCAGTGACCAGCGCGTCGCGCAGTCGCAGTACGGTCTCCTCGTCGGCCAGGCCGCCGCCGACGCAAATCGCGTCGGCTCCCGCGGCGATGGCGAGGACGGAGCCGTGCTCGATGCCGTACACCGCCGAGATGGCCTGCATCTCCATACCGTCGGTGACGATCAGGCCTTCGTAGCCCAACTCCTCGCGCAGCAGACCGGTGAGGATCTGCGGGCTCAGCGTCGCCGGGCGGTTCGGGTCGAGCGCGGGAACCAGGATGTGCGCGCTCATTACCGCTTTGGAACCCGCCGCGATCGCCGCGCGGAAAGGCACCAGCTCACGGGCGTGCAGAGTGTCAAGATCCACACCGATGCGGGGCAGCGCGTGGTGCGAGTCCACATTGGTGTCGCCGTGCCCGGGGAAGTGCTTGGTGCAGGCGGCGACTCCGGCCGCCTGGAGTCCTTCGATGTACGCGGCGGTGTGCCGGGCGGCGAGCGTGGTGTCGGCACCGAACGACCGTACGCCGATGACCGGGTTGTTCGGGTTGGAGTTGACGTCCGCGGAGGGTGCCCAGTTGAGGTCGACCCCGCATTCGGCGAGCCGGCGGCCCAGTTCATGCGCGACGGCCCGGGTGAGCTCCGTATCGTCCACCACCCCCAGCGCGTAGTTCCCGGGGAAGGAAGAACCGTTACGCACCTCAAGGCGCGTGACGTCCCCGCCCTCCTCGTCGATCGCGACGAGCACATCGTCCCGTTCGGCCCGCAGCTGGGCGGTGAGCGCGGCCAGTTGGCCGGGCGAGGCGATGTTGCGGCCGAACAGGCCGACGGCCGAGAGGCCTTCGCCGATCCGGCGCAGCAGCCACTCGGGCGCGGTGGTGCCGATGAAACCCGGCTGGAGGACGGCGAGGGCGTCGCGGGTCAGGGTGTCCGAGGATCCACGTACGAGAGTGGTCATGAGGCGGCGTTATCCCTTCACTGCACCGGAGGTGAGACCCGCCGCCATCTTCTTCTGGATGAACATGAAGAAGGCCACGACAGGGATGGCGATGAGCGTCGAGGCGGCCATCAGGGCGCCGTAGTCCACACCACGAGAGGTGGTGAAGTTCGCCAGCCACACGTTCAGCGTGTACTTGTCGTTGTCCTGGAGAACGACGTACGCGAGGAGGTACTCGTTCCAGGCGTTGATCAGCGAGTAGATGGACGCCGCGGCGAGGCCGGGGGCGAGCAGCGGGAAGACGATCCGCCAGAAGGCGCCCATCTGGCTGCAGCCGTCCACCATCGCGGACTCCTCCAGCTCCTTCGGGATGTTGATCACGAAACCGCGGATCATCCAGGTCGCGAAGGGCAGTGTGGAGACGAGGTAGATGATGATGACGCCCCAGTACTCGTTCAGCGCGCCGAGGTCGTTGAGCTGGAGGTAGATGGGGATCAGCATCGCGGTCGGCGGCAGCAGCTGGACCAGGATGAGGACGATCATGAAGCCTCTGCGGCCGAAGAACCTGAAGCGGCCTATCGCGTACGCGGCGATGGTGGCCATGAGCATGGCGCCGACCACCGCGGTGACGCAGATGATCAGGCTGGATTTGACCGCCGTACCGAAGTTGGCGTAGTCCATCGCGCGGCTGAAGTTGTCGAAGGTGACCGACGACGGCCACAGCGTCTGGTCATAGCTGCGGATCTCGGCGTTGGGCCGCAGGGCGCTGATGACGAGCCAGTACACCGGGAAGATCATGACCACGAAGGTCAGCAGCCCGATGACGTTGTAGACGATCCGGCTCCTTTTCTTGCGGTCGGGCTTGAGGATCTGGGCAGCCTTGGGGGCAGGGGCCTTCAGGGCGGAGGTGGTGGCGCTCACTCGACCTCTCCGATCTTGAGCAGCTGGCGCAGGTAGTACACGGCGACGCCGGACAGCAGCAGCACCGTGATCAGCGAGATGGCGGCGCCCTGGCTGAAAGAGTTGGACTCGAAGGCCTTGTTGAAGGCGTAGAGACCGAGCACCTCGTACTCGGGCTCGGGCTTGGTGCCGCGCATCAGCCAGACCTGGCCCAGGACGTTGAAGTCCCAGATCACCGAGAGGGTGGCGACCATCTGGAAGACCGGCTTGATGACCGGGAAGACGACGTAGCGGAAGTTGCCGAACGCCCCGACGCCGTCGATGGCCGCGGCCTCCTCCAGCTCCTTGGGCACCTGGGTGAGGGCCGCGTAGAGCGTGATGGCGACGAACGGAATGGCGCCCCAGACGACGACGGCGCCGATGACCAGGAAGCCCTGCTTGGCGTCGAGGAACCAGTTGTGGCCCTGGAAGTCCAGTCCGAGGTACTTCGTGAGGACCATGTTCGCGACGCCGTAGTCGGAGTCGGCGAACCAGCGGAAGATCGAGGCGGCGACCATCAGCGGGATGGACCAGGCCGCGATCAGCCCGGCGGTCACGAGCAGCCGGACCCACGTGGACATCCGCTGCATCATCAGCGAGATCGCCAGGCCGAAGGCGAGGGTGACGACCACACAGGCGGCCATGAAGACGACGGTCAGCACGACGGAGTCCCAGAAGGCCGGGTCACCGAAGATGCTGGAGAACTGCTCGAAGCCCACCCACGGTGCGGCCTCGCCGGTCCACAGCTCGCGGCGGCCGACGTCCTGGAAGGACATGATCGTCGTCTTGATCAGCGGCCATACGAAGACGGCGGCGATCGCGACGATCGTGGGGCCGAT
The DNA here is from genome assembly GCF_044389785.1 of Streptomyces sp. NPDC019443. Lineage (NCBI taxonomy): Bacteria > Bacillati > Actinomycetota > Actinomycetes > Kitasatosporales > Streptomycetaceae > Streptomyces > Streptomyces sp. NPDC019443. Next base: position 354,380 of record NZ_JBIRYJ010000002.1, on the reverse strand, counting down.
CAGCAGATAGGGCAGCAGTGCGCCGGCCTTCCGCGGCGCGCGACCGCTCTTGGCCGGCTGTGGGCGAAGGACGTCGGGGTGCCGCTGGACGGGCACCGCCGGTTCGACTGCTTTCGTTTCGGCGGCACTCATGGTGCGTGGCCTTCCGTTCGGACTGGTCACCGGAGGGCGGGGTGGCGGGCCCGTGCTGAGGCACGGACCGGCCACCCCCGCTGTGCGATCAGGAGAGTCAGGAGCTCTCGTTGATCAGCTTGTCGATCTCCGCGTCGGCCGTCTTGGTGGCTTCCTCGACGGACTTGCCCTTGATGATGTCCAGGAGCATCAGCTCGAGAACTTCCTTCTTCTCGATCGCGGACCAGCCGGGGGCGATCGGGGTGAACCAGGCGTCCGGCACGGCGTTGGCGATCGGAGCGGTCTCCGGCTTCGCCTTCAGCGGCTCGAGCTGCTTGGTGTTGTTGGGAAGGATGTTCTTGGCGGCGAGAACCGCCTCGGACTTCTCACTGGTGAACAGCGAGATCCACTCCTCGCCCAGGTCCTGGACCTTGGACTTGGAGATGGTGGCGAGGTCGGAGCCGCCGATGAAGGAGGGCAGGGCCTTGCCGTCGGGGCCCGGCATACCGGCGGTGCCGATCTTGTCCTTCAGCTTGGCGTTGCCGTTGGCCTTGGGGTCGATGACGCTGCCGGCTTCCCAGCCGTTGCCGTAGAGAAGAGCGGTCTTCTCGTTGGCCATGACGTTGGCGTGGTCCTGTTCGTCCTTGGTCTTGTCGCCGTGGTTGTACTTCTTGACCAGGTCGACGAAGTGCGTGATGCCCTTCTGCGCCTCCGGCGTGGAGAGCGAGGACTTCCACTCCTTCTTGCCCTCGTCGTACTTGGCGATCTCGCCGCCGTACGCGGCAACGTAGGACATGGCGGCGTACCAGTAGCGGCCCGGCAGGTAGAGCGGCGAGAACGCCTTGTCCTTGGTGTTCTTCGCCTGGACCTTGTCGAGGGCGGCGGTGAGCTCGGCCTCGGTGGTCGGCAGGGCGTCGGAGCCGGTGCCCGCCTTGAACATGTCCTTGTTGTAGATCGCGACACGGGCACCCGCGTAGTAGGGCACGCAGTACTGCTTGCCCTCGTATGCGCAGGTGTCCTTGAGGCCCTTGATCCAGGTGTCCGAGTTCTCGTACTTCTTCGGGTCGATCTCGCCGAGAGCGCCGTTGAGGATGTACGTCATCGTCTCGGTATTGCCGAGCTCGACCACGTCCGGGAACTTGTCACCGGCGAGCGCGGCGTCCAGCTTCTTGGTCTTGTCCGCCCACTGCTGGTACTGGACATTGACCTTGACACCCGGGTACTTCGCGTTGAACTGGCTGTTGACGTCCTTGACCAGTTCCGGCCAGGTGGACTGAGCGTCCGTCATCAGCCAGACGGTCAGCGTCTCATTGCGGTCCTTCGGGTCCTTCGCGGCCTTGTTGTCGCTGGAGCCGCACGCCGCGACCGAAGCCGCCATCGCTGCCACACCTACCGCGGCTATGAGCTTACGCTTCACGCCACCCTCCTCAAGGGATGCAAGAGTTACCCCCCACCACCACCCGGGAGTCGCGCAATACGCAGAGACAGCGCTTCGGGGTCTGCCCGTGGGGCTGGGAACTGGTCTTTAATGGTTTAGACCAGTACCCCGGAGCTTGGCCTAGACCTTTAGGGGTGTCAAGGGTGTATAAGAAGGGCTGTCGCGTCCGTTATCGGACCGACACCTGAGGCAGGGCGACGACCCGTGACCGGACCGTGCCACCATGTGAGCCGCAACAGACGGAGGAGCCGGTGACGGCAGCAGCACAGGAGTCGGGAAGGCGGGCCATGACCACGGACGGGGCCGGTACGGAGACCGAGGGCGGAGCACAGACCCGTACGGCGCGCGTGCCCAAGTACTACCGGCTCAAGCGCCATTTGCTCGATATGACGGAGACGCTGCCGCCCGGCACGCCCGTACCGCCCGAGCGCACGCTCGCCGCGGAGTTCGACACCTCGCGTACGACGGTGCGGCAGGCGCTGCAGGAGCTGGTCGTCGAGGGCCGCCTCGAACGCATCCAGGGCAAGGGCACGTTCGTCGCCAAGCCCAAGGTCTCGCAGGCCCTCCAGCTCACCTCGTACACCGAGGACATGCGGGCGCAGGGCCTGGAGCCCACCTCGCAGTTGCTGGACATCGGGTACGTCACGGCCGACGACACGCTGGCCGGGCTGCTGGACATCTCGACCGGCGGGCGGGTGCTGCGGATCGAGCGGCTGCGGCTGGCGAGCGGTGAGCCGATGGCGATCGAGACGACGCATCTGTCGGCGAAGCGCTTCCCGGCGCTGCGCCGCAGCCTGGTCAAGTACACCTCGCTCTACACCGCGCTGGCGGAGGTGTACGACGTCCATCTGGCCGAGGCCGAGGAGACGATCGAGACTTCGCTGGCGAACCCACGCGAGGCCGGGCTGCTGGGGACGGACGTGGGCCTGCCGATGCTGATGCTTTCGCGCCATTCACTGGACGCGCAGGGCGAGCCGGTGGAGTGGGTGCGTTCGGTGTACCGGGGCGACCGGTACAAGTTCGTCGCGAGGCTGCAGCGGCCGCAGGACTGATTCGACGCCGAGCCGAGGGCCGCAGGACTGACGCGGCTCGGCTGACATCTCGTACCGCACATGGTGTAGCGCAGGTCACATTCCTGCTCTACCGTCCTCCCGTCATCTCATGGGACGGGAGGACGACCCGGTGCGCACCACGAATCCACGAACCATCGTCATCTGGACCCTCGTCGCGCTGGTGGGCGCGGCCGGCTGGACCGTACTGGCCCTCTCGCGCGGCGAAGAGGTGTCGGCCGCCTGGATGGTCGCCGCCGCCCTCGGCTCGTACGCGATCGGCTACCGCTTCTACTCGCGCTTCATTGTCAACCGGGTGCTGAAGGTCGACAGGACCAGAGCCACCCCGGCCGAACGGCTCGACAACGGCATCGACTTCCACCCCACCGACCGGCGGGTCCTGCTCGGGCACCACTTCGCGGCCATCGCGGGAGCAGGCCCGCTGGTGGGACCCGTACTGGCGGCGCAGATGGGGTACTTGCCCGGCACCATCTGGATCATCGTCGGCGTCATCTTCGCGGGCGCCGTGCAGGACATGGTGGTGCTCTTCTTCTCCACCCGGCGCAACGGCAAGTCGCTGGGCCAGATGGCGCGGGACGAGATCGGTCCGTTCGGCGGGGCAGCGGCCCTGCTCGCCGCGTTCATGATCATGATCATCCTGCTGGGCGTGCTGGCGCTGGTCATCGTCAACGCGCTGGCCCGCTCCCCCTGGGGCACCTTCTCCATCGGCATGACCATCCCCATCGCGCTGTTGATGGGCTTCTATCTGCGCGTTCTGCGGCCCGGCAGGGTCAGCGAAATCACCCTGATCGGCGTCGCGCTGCTGCTGCTCTCGATCGTGGCGGGCCGCTGGGTGGCCGAGTCCTCGCTCGCCGAGACGTTCACGCTTGCGCCCTCGACGCTGGTGCTGTGGATGGTGGCGTACGGATTCATCGCCTCCGTACTCCCGGTGTGGATGCTGCTCGCGCCACGCGACTACCTCTCCACCTTCATGAAGATCGGGACGATCGGGCTGCTGGCGCTCGGCGTCGTCATCGCCATGCCCGACATGCGGATGGACGCGGTGACTGACTTCGCGAGCCGGGGCGACGGGCCGGTGTTCGCGGGCTCGCTGTTCCCGTTCGTCTTCATCACCATCGCGTGCGGCGCGCTCTCCGGATTCCATTCGCTGATCGCCTCTGGCACCACCCCGAAGATGATCCAGAAGGAGACGCAGGTCCGGATGATCGGCTACGGCTCCATGCTGATGGAGTCGTTCGTGGCGGTCATGGCGCTGGTGGCGGCCTGCATCATCGATCCGGGGCTCTACTTCGCGATGAACGCGCCGGCCGGTGTCATCGGCGACAGCGTCCAGTCGGCGTCGCAGGCGGTCGCGAACCTCGGATACACGATCTCTCCGAGCGATTTGGCGAAGGCTGCCGAGGCGGTGGGGGAGCAGTCACTGCTGTCGCGGACGGGCGGTGCGCCCACCCTCGCCGTCGGAGTCTCGGAGATCTTCTCCCAGGTCGTGGGCGGCAATGGGATGAAGGCCTTCTGGTACCACTTCGCGATCATGTTCGAGGCGCTGTTCATCCTGACCGCGCTGGACGCGGGCACCCGGGTGGGCCGGTTCATGCTCCAGGACATGCTGGGCAACGTCTACAAACCCTTCCGCAACGTCAGCTGGAAGCCGGGCATCGTCATCACCAGCGCGGTCGTGGTGGCGCTGTGGGGGTACTTCCTCTGGGTCGGCGTGCATGAGCCGCTTGGCGGGATCAACCAGCTCTTCCCGATCTTCGGCATCTCCAACCAGCTGCTCGCGGCGGTCGCACTCACCGTCTGCACCACGCTGCTGGTGAAGTCGGGACGGCTCAAGTGGGCCTGGATCACCGGGATTCCGCTCGCCTGGGACGTCACGGTGACGCTGACGGCGAGTTGGCAGAAGGTGTTCTCCGGCGATCCGCGCGTCGGCTTCTTCACCCAGCGCGAGCGCTACCAGGACGCCATTGACGCGGACAAGCTGCTGCCGCCCGCCAAGTCCATGGACGACATGCACACCATCGTCACCAACTCCACAGTGGACGGCGTTCTCTCGGCGGTACTGGCGCTGCTGATCGTGGTGGTGGTCGTGGACGCGGCCCGGGTGTGCGTGAAGGCCGTACGCAATCCGGCGTCGGCGACGCTGGACGAAGCGCCGTTCGTGGAGTCGAAGTTGACCGCTCCGGCCGGGCTGTGGGCGACCAAGGAGGAGAAGGCGGAGGTGCGGGATGCTTCGGAGCGGGCTGCTGCGGGCCGCTAGCGCGGTGCGTTGGTACGTACGGGAATTGATGGACGAGTCGGCGTACGAGAGGTATGTCGCGCATGCGCGTTCGCACGATCCGTCTGTGTCCGTACCGTCCCGGCGGGAATTCGAGCGAATGCGTACGGACCGTCAGGAGTCGGACCCCAGTGCAGGGTTCCGCTGCTGTTGAGGTGCTGTTCAGGGCGGGTGAACCCGAAGTCGTTGCCGTACCGATATGCGGACGGGGGGTGACGCTACGCGAAACCCTGGCCTAGATTTCCTGCGCGTTGCATAGGTGATGCGTGAGGAATCGGAGCCGCCGTATGTCCGAAGTGACAGAAGTGACGGAAGTGCCTGACGAGAAACAACCGCTGATCACGCCGGTGCGCGTGGTCGTCGCCCTCTGCCTCTTCGCGCCGTTCGTGGCGATGCTGTGGGTCGGTTCGTACGCGAAGGTCGAGCCGGCCTTCATCGGCATTCCGTTCTTCTACTGGTACCAGATGCTCTGGGTGCTGATCTCCACCGCGCTAACCATGATCGCTTACATGCTGTGGCAGCGCGACCAGCGCGCCCGCAAGGGGGGTGCGTCGCAGTGAAGGACGGCGTGAACGGCGTCGCACTCGCCGTCTTCATCTTCTTCTTCCTGGCCGTAACGGTCATGGGCTTCCTGGCCTCACGCTGGCGCCGGGCCGAGAGCGAAAGCCTCGACGAATGGGGTCTGGGCGGCAGGTCGTTCGGCACGTGGGTCACCTGGTTCCTGCTCGGCGGCGACCTGTACACCGCTTACACCTTCGTGGCCGTCCCGGCGGCGATCTACGCGGCGGGCGCGGCGGGCTTCTTCGCCGTCCCGTACACGATCCTGGTCTACCCGCTGATCTTCACCTTCCTGCCGCGGCTGTGGTCGGTGTCGCACAAGCACGGGTACGTGACCACCTCGGACTTCGTCCGCGGACGCTTCGGCTCGAAGGGCCTTTCGCTGGCGGTCGCGGTCACCGGCATCCTGGCGACGATGCCGTACATCGCGCTGCAACTGGTGGGCATCCAGGCGGTGCTCGACGTGATGGGTGTCGGCGGCGGCGAGAACACCAACTGGTTCATCAAGGACCTGCCGCTGCTGATCGCCTTCGGCGTGCTGGCGGCGTACACGTACTCCTCCGGGCTGCGGGCGCCGGCGCTGATCGCCTTCGTCAAGGACACGCTGATCTACCTCGTCATCGCGGTGGCGATCATCTACATCCCGATCAAGCTGGGCGGCTTCGACGACATCTTCGCGAAGGCGGGCGACGCGTTCGCGCAGATCAACCCGGTGACGGACAAGCCGCGGGGCGCGCTGGTGCCGGCCGAGATGGGGCAATGGGGCTACGCCACGCTGGCGCTGGGCTCGGCGCTCGCACTCTTCATGTATCCGCACTCGATCACGGCGACGCTCTCTTCACGCAGCCGTGACGTGATCCGCCGCAACACCACGATCCTGCCGCTGTATTCGCTGATGCTGGGTCTGCTGGCGCTGCTCGGCTTCATGGCGATCGCGGCGGGCATCAAGGTGCAGAACGGGCAACTGGCGATTCCGCAACTGTTCGAGACCATGTTCCCGGACTGGTTCGCGGGTGTCGCCTTCGCGGCGATCGGCATCGGCGCGCTGGTGCCGGCGGCGATCATGTCGATCGCGGCGGCGAATCTGTTCACGCGGAACATCTACAAGGACTTCATCAAGCCGGACGCGACGCCCGCGCAGGAGACGAAGGTCTCCAAGCTGGTCTCGCTGCTGGTGAAGGTGGGCGCGCTGGTCTTCGTCCTGACGATGGACAAGACGGTGGCGATCAACTTCCAGCTTCTTGGCGGCATCTGGATCCTCCAGACACTGCCGGCGCTGGTGGGCGGCCTGTTCACGCGCTGGTTCCACCGCTGGGCGCTGCTGGCGGGCTGGGCGGTCGGCATGATCTACGGCACGGCGGCTGCGTACGGAGTGGCGAGCCCGACGCAGAAGCACTTCGGCGGCTCGTCGGCGGAGATCCCGGGCATCGGCGAGATCGGCTACATCGGCCTGACGGCGTTCGTGCTGAACGTGGTGGTCACCGTGGTCCTGACGTTCGTACTGCGGGCGGCGAAGGCGCCGGAGGGCGTCGACGAGACGAGCCCGTCGGACTACACGGCGGATTCGGGGGATCCGGGCGTGAAGGTGGAACTGCCGTCGGCGACGGTGGGGGCGGGTCACTGACCCGGCGCTACCGGAGGGCCGTCGCGTCTCCCCAGCCGGGGGCGCGGCGGCCCTTGCCTGTTGGGCGGTGCGGTTGCCGACCGGGCGGGTGCGGTGCGGTGCGGTTGCCGACCGGGCGGGGACTCCGCCCCGGGCCCCGCGTCTCAATCGCCGGGAGGGTGCGTGGTCTCGTGAGCACCGGAATGCTGGACGCCGTACGACAGAGGCTCGCGGAGAGCGGAGCCGAGCCCACACCGGCAGGGGTCGCGGCCGCGCTGCGGGCCCAGGGACGACTGCTGGGCGACGCCGAAGAGCTGGGCGGCACCGAGAAGTTGCGGTGCGAACTGGTCGGGACGGGGCCGCTGGAGCCACTGCTGGTCGATCCGTCCGTGACGGATGTGCTGGTGTCCGCGCCCGACCGCGTAAGGGTGGACCGAGGGCCGCCTTGCGGGCACCCGAACTACCCCGCCACCAGTACATATACCCAGCAAAAGCGGAATCCAGCACTAGTCCGCGGACGGCGGTGTCACGGGCCCCTGCTCAGCGCGAACGGCCCGTGCGGGCCGTGCCCTGTGCCGTTCATCGTGCCATCACGGCCGCTCACCGCGCTCACCGTTCCACCCGTCGCAACAGGCCGCCCGTTCGGCATGCCTGGAGTCCGGATGGGTACACGGCCTGCCTCGGACGGCGTACACAGGAAATGCGGGGACTGCCGCTACCAGCAGGAACCGTCGTCCACACGGGCGACAGCGGCTCCGACCTTGCAGGGCCGCGACACCAACAGAGGCGCGACGGACTTCTCCCGGTCCAGTGCCTCCCGAAGGGAAGCACCCGGTCATGATCACCACCGCCGCCCGCGCTCCGGTCTCGGGCCTGGCCGCCCGGGCTCCGAGTTCCAGGTGCGAGCCGTCCAACCCCCACCCCAACCGCGTCGACCTGGCCCTGGCCGCCGACACGGCGCACATCGCCACCGCACGCCGGGAGGTCACCGCCCATCTGCGGAGCTGGAACCTGGGCCACCTGGCAGCGGACGCAGCCCTGATCACCTCTGAGCTGGTGACCAATGCGGTGCTCTACGGCCGTACCGAGACCGTCACGGTGCACCTGGCCAAGTGCGGCACGTCGGCGGAGCCGCAGCTGCTGATCGCCGTCACCGACCAGTCCCCTGCCGCCGTGCCCGCCCCCTGTTCCCCGGCAGCTGTGGAAGAACACGGCCGCGGCCTGCTCATCCTCCAGTGCGTGGCCAGCTGCTGGGGTGCCGTGGCCAAGCCTCGCGGCGGAAAACTCGTCTGGGCCACCCTCGCCGTCAAAACCCCTGATCACGGGCACGAAACCGGGCCGTCACCATCGCCGTGCTGCGCCGGCTCGCAATGGGCACTGGCCCTTGCCTGACGCCCATAGCCGCTGACGCCCGGAGCTGCCTGGGGCCCGTAGGCGGCGGTGCACGGCCGCTCAGCCCGGTCGGCGCGACGGGGCCAGTGACTCCGGGGCATGAAGGCGGGCCAGCGCACGTGCGGTTCCGGGAGGGATGCTGCGACGGGTCAGCCAAGAGGTCCCGATCATCACCGCGAACGCCAAGGGCACGCTCCAGGCCGCCGGTCGGCTCAGCAGCGTCCCGGTCCACCCTCCTGGCGGGTCTCCGGCGATGGTCACGACCACTGCGCCGATGGTCGCACCCCCGCCGACCAGCAGGCCCGCCATCGCGCCCTGCGGGGTGAGTCGCCGCCACCAAATGCCCAGGAGCAGCAACGGGGAGAATGATGACGCGGCAACCGCGAACGCCAGCCCGACGACGTCCGCTGCTGCCCGGTGCACGACGACGAGAGACAGCACGCAGGGCACGCTGGCCGCAGCCACGCCCGCGAAACGCAGGCGCAGCACGTCGCGGGCCTCGATCCGCAGCTCCGACCTGGCGCGGCGCGGCCTGCTAACCAGCCCGCGCCGCCGTATCACTCGTGCCCTGGCCGCCGTCCACATGCGCTCCAGTTCCTGCCCGAGCACTCCAGCCACCGAGACGGTCAGTCCGCATGCCGTCGACAGGAACGCCGCGAACGCGCCCGCGGTCAGCAGCGTGCCCAGCAGTACTCCGCCCGTACCGCCCACCAGCCGGTCGGGTAGCAGCAGTACGGCCGCATCGGTACGGCCGGTCATGAGCAGTTCGGGGGTGTACAGGCGGCTGAGCGCCCCGTACACCGGGGGTAGCACGTAGAACGCGGCGAGCAACCACAGCACGGCCCACGTGGTGCGGCGGGCGGCCACTCCGTCGGGGTTGGTGTAGAAGCGCACGATCACATGAGGCAGCCCCATGGTGCCCAGCAGGGTGGCGACGAGCAGCGAGTACGTCCCGTACACCGGGTGGTCGGTGCCCGACAGCGGGCGTGACCAGTCCCGGCCGTCGAGCGGGGGCTGCCCCTGCGGGTGCGGAACGTCGGCCCCGGCCGGGAACACCACGCGTGTGCCCTCGCCAATCCGGTGCTCGCCCGGCTCGAGGCGTACCCGTGTGCCGTCCACGCGATGCCCGTCGAGACTGCCGCTCACCGCGACGGTCACGGGCTCCTCGACCCGTACCCGCATGCTCTGCTGCACGGAGACGGTCGTCGCCTCGCGAAACCGCGGCGGGGTGTCGCCACTCGGCCAGGGCGCACCGTCCGCGCGCCAGGCCAACAGCAGGAAGATCACGGGCACGGCGAGTGCCGTCAACTTCAGCCAGTACTGGAAGGCCTGGACGAAGGTGACGCTGCGCATTCCGCCGGAGGCAACCGTGACCATCACGACGGCGGTGACGACGACCGGCCCCACCCACAGGGGGGCTGTGGTCACGGTACGCAGCGTCAGGCCCGCGCCCTGCAGTTGCGGCAGCAGATACAGCCAGCCGGTGAACACCACCAGCAGGGCGGTCAGGCGGCGCACCCGGGTGGACTCCAGGCGCGCCTCGGCGAAGTCCGGCACGGTGTACGCCCCGGAGCGGCGCAGTGGGGCCGCGACGAACGCCAGGAGCACCAGGTACCCGGCGGTGTAGCCGACGCCGTACCACAGCATGTCGGCGCCGAAGGCCAGCACGAGCCCCGCGATACCGAGGAACGAGGCCGCGGAAAGGTACTCGCCGCCGATCGCGGAAGCGTTGCGCAGCGGGGAGACGGCACGCGAGGCGACGTAGAAGTCCGATGTGGCACGGCCCGGGCGCAGGCCGTAGACGCTGAACAGGGCGGTAGCGACGCACACCACGGCCACGGCTGCCACGGGCGCTGCGTTGCTCATGGGGTTCCTACCTCCACGAGGTGCTTTCGGCAGATGCCCCTCATGACCGCTCGACAAGGTCCGTGAAGTCGTGCTCGTTCTGCCTGGCGTGGCGCAGGCAGACGAAGGCGAGTGTGAGGATCACCGGGTGCACGGCCACGCCGATGATCAGCCATGGGGCGGGGACTCCCGCCGCAACCGCGTTCCGCAGGGCGGGCGCGGCCAGGAACAGGAACGGCAGGCCGCCGAGCACGGCGACGAGGACCCCTACGACAGCGAGCCCAAGCCGGAGCTGGGCACGCATGAGAGAGCGGAGATAGATGTCGCCGAGTGGTGTCTGCCGACCGAGGTCGTCGGCGACCGGTTCGCGCCCGTTGGCCGGTAGCTGCCTGCCTGCGAGGGCGGCCAGCGTCCGAGGATGGGCCACGATGATGCGGCGAATGGGAGCACTGTCCGCACCCGGATCTCCGCGCGACTGTTCCGGGCCGTCGGTCACCTCGCACCTCGGTGGTCGGGGAAGGTACGAGGAGGCGACGGGGCCGCGGTGGCGGGCACTGCGCCGGGGCGCAGCCCCTCGGACTGGCGGGTCCCCGCCCGCCGCACCAGAAGGCCCCGGACCTGACGGATGTGGCGCCGACTGACCGGCAGCAGCTCATCCCCAACGCGCACACACGCTTGTCCGGCCCCCATACGCAGCTCCTGGACCTGGCGCAGGGCGACGAGATAGGTGCGATGGATGCGGACGAATCCGGCATCGCCCCAGCGCTCCTCCAAAGCCGCCAGGGATGTCCGCACCAGGTGGGTGGCCGAAGGGGTGTGCAGGCGCGCGTAGTCGCCATGTGCCTCGGCGTAGAGGACCTCACTTCGCCGGACGAAGCGCGTCACCCCCGCCAGCTCCACGCAGATGACCTCGTCAGGAGGGCCGGATTCGGCCTGCGCCGCTTCCTCGGGCGGGCTCGCGGCGGCCCGCTCCGCCGTGTCTCCTGCACCGTGCGACGCGGCGGCGACGCGGCGCACCGCCTCAGCCAGCCGCTCCGGATGCACCGGCTTGAGCACGTAGTCGGCGGCATGCAACGAGAATGCGTCCACCGCGTATTCGTCGTGCGCGGTCACGAACACCACCGCCGGCGGGTGGGCGAAACGGGAGACCACGCGGGCGATGGCCACCCCGTCCAGGCCGGGCATGCCGATGTCGAGGAAGACGGCGTCGAGCGGTCGTCCCCCCTCCAGCGCCCGGTCGATGTCGCGAAGCGCCTGTGCGCCGTCGTTTGCGGTCCGGACCTCGCCCACGCGAGGGTCGCGGCGAAGCAAGTACGCCAACTCCTCCAGAGCCGGTACCTCGTCGTCCACCGCGAGAACGTGGAGCATATGGCCAGGCTAACGCTCCCCCAACATGCGGTGGAGCCTTCCTCCCGCCCGACACGCACCGGATGTGCACGATCGCTGTCAGCCCTGACCGGGCCCGCTCTGGACGGCCTGCGGGTGAAACTTCGGCACCCGCACCCGCACCTTTGTTCCAGCACCGGGCGCGGTCTCCACGATCAACCCGTACGCGTCCCCATAGATCTGACGCAATCGCGCGTCGATGTTGCGCAGCCCGATCCCCGGCTCACGCCGAGGCTCGGAACCGGGCGGCTCCGCCGCGGACTCCCGCGTCTCGCCCTTCAGGGTCTCGGCCAACTGCTCGGGATCCATCCCCGTGCCGTCGTCCTCCACGCTGATCCACGCCTCGCTGCCGACGTCCTCCGCCGTGATCACCAGGTGGCCGGGGCCCGCACGGCGCTCCAGGCCGTGGCGGACCGCGTTCTCGACGAGGGGCTGCAGGCACAGGAAGGGCACCACCACGGAGAGCACCTCGGGTGCCACGCGCAGTGAGACCTGAAGGCGGCTGCCGAACCGAGCGCGCTCCAGCAGCAGGTAACGGTCGATGCACCGCAGCTCCTCGGCAAGGGAGGTGAAGTCACCGTGCTGGCGGAACGAGTACCGGGTGAACTCCGCGAACTCCACCAGCAGCTCCCTGGCCCGTGCCGGATCGGTTCGGACGAAGGAGGCGATGGCCGACAGCGAGTTGTAGATGAAGTGAGGCGAGATCTGGGCCCGCAGCGCGCGCACCTCCGCCTCCGCGACGGCCGCGCGCGAGCGGTCGAGCTCGGCAAGCTCCAGCTGGGTCGACACCCAGCGCGCGACTTCAGTGGTGGCTCGGACCAGGCCGGTGGAGGCATTGGTCGCGTACACCGCGAGCGCACCCTCCGGCCGGCCGGCGACGATCAGCGGCACGACCACGCCCTGCCGCAGCGGACAGTCGGCCCTGTTGCAGGGTGGATCGCCAGGGCCGATGACCTCGGTGCGTCCGGCGGCGAGGGCCCGACCGGCGTGCTCGGGCACGGCTGCCCTGTGGTCGTGCCCCGGCTCCGGCGCGGACCCGTCCCAGGCCAGCACGGTGCCGGAGGCGTCCGTCATGGCCAGCGCGGGTACATCGAGCAGCGCCCGCAGATGCCGCCCGGCCCGTCGCGCGCTGTCCGCGTTCAACGTGGCCCGCAGCGGGGGTGCGGCGAGCGAGGCGGTGTGCAGTGTCTCGTACGTCGCCTGCTCCTGGGCCGTGCCGAGGAACTGCCGCTTGCCGACGGTGCGCAGCATCAGGAGCCCGGCAGCGATGAAGAACACCAGCGCTGCTGCCAGAAGTACAGCGGCCGCAACGGTCGAAAACCACGGCATGCTGGGACGCTACACCCGCATCACGCGTGATACGCGGCCTCGACCGGGGTGCGTGGCCCATCCAGACCGCATGGCCCACGCGAAGACCTCCTCTGTCGCACCGAGCCGCAATCCCGTGGAATGACCTGACGACGAGCAGGCCCCGACCGGCTACTGGATCTCCAACCTGCCAACGGACCCACAAGCCCGCACCGAGTGGCCTTCGATACGACTTGGAGCTCTAGCCGGCCACGACACAACATGTGGGGGGTGCGGCAACTCCCCGCCCCCACATGTATGCTCATGCTCGCTGTCGCCGCAGGGGAATCCGGTGCGAATCCGGAACTGTCCCGCAACGGTGTGATGTGGTGCGCTTTGCCGCACCCGGCCAGTCCGAAGACCTGCCGACGGTGCATCCGGCTCGACCGAACCGGGTGCCGAGACGTCCGGGCCTCGCGGTTGGGCCGGTGGACGCGGTGAACCATGCCCCGTGGCGTGCGCCCGTGCCCCCTGCCCCCGCCGGCCCAGAGCCGAGCGAGGGAGAGCACCACGTGACCATCGCGCCAGCCGATCCGGCTTCAGGCATCGCAGAGCAGGCTGCCGACGGCCCCGGGACCGCGCTTCTGCGGACTCTGACCGACCTCACCGCCGATCTGCCGGACACCGACCCGGGACGTGTCGCCGCCGCCGCGCTGCGCGGCCGCAACGCCCGTTCGGACGCGGCCGAGTTGCGCAGCCTCGCCACCGACGCCGCCGCGGGGCTGATCTCCGAGGACCCGGCCTACTCCCGGCTCGCCGCCCGCCTGCTGACCCGTCACATCGCGGACGAGGCCGCCGGACAGGGCGCGGTGTCCTTCTCCGCGTCGGTCGCGGTCGGCCACCGCGAGGGTCTGATCGCCGACCGCACGGCCGAGTTCGTCACGCTGCACGCCGTCCGTCTCGACGCGCTGATCGACCAGGACGCCGACGACCGCTTCGGCTACTTCGGGCTGCGCACCCTCTACAGCCGCTATCTGCTCCGCCACCCCCTCACCCGCCAGGTGATCGAGACCCCGCAGCACTTCATGCTGCGCGTCGCCTCCGGGCTGGCCGAGGACACCTCCGCGCGCGCCCTGGACGAAGTCGCCGCGTTGTACGGGCTGATGAGCCGCCTCGACTACCTCCCGTCGTCGCCGACGCTCTTCAACTCCGGCACCCGCCACCCGCAGATGTCCTCCTGCTATCTGCTGGACTCCCCGCTGGACGAGCTCGACTCGATCTACGACCGTTACCACCAGGTCGCGCGCCTCTCCAAGCACGCGGGCGGCATCGGTCTCTCGTACTCCCGCATCCGCGCCCGCGGTTCACTGATCCGCGGCACCAACGGCCACTCCAACGGCATCGTGCCGTTCCTCAAGACCCTCGACGCCTCGGTCGCCGCCGTGAACCAGGGCGGTCGGCGCAAGGGCGCAGCGGCCATCTACCTGGAGACCTGGCACGCGGACATCGAGGAGTTCCTGGAGCTGCGCGACAACACGGGTGAGGACGCGCGGCGTACGCACAACCTCAACCTCGCGCACTGGATCCCGGACGAGTTCATGCGGCGCGTCGAGGCCGACGCCGAGTGGTCGCTGTTCTCACCCGCCGATGTGCCGGACCTGGTCGACCTGTGGGGCGACGAGTTCGACGCGGCGTACCGCAAGGCGGAGGCCGGGGGGCTCGCGCGCAAGACCATCCCCGCGCGGGAGTTGTACGGCAGGATGATGCGTACGCTCGCCCAGACCGGCAACGGCTGGATGACCTTCAAGGACGCTTCCAACCGCACGGCGAACCAGACCGCAGAGCCGGGCAAGGTCGTCCACTCCTCGAACCTGTGCACCGAGATCCTGGAGGTGACGGACGACGGGGAGACGGCCGTCTGCAACCTCGGCTCGGTCAACCTCGGTTCGTTCGTGCTCGCGTCGGGAGACATCGACTGGGAGCGGCTGGACGAGACCGTCCGTACCGCCGTGACCTTCCTCGACCGGGTCGTCGACATCAACTTCTACCCGACCGAGCAGGCCGGCCGCTCCAACGCCAAGTGGCGTCCGGTGGGCCTGGGCGCGATGGGCCTGCAGGACGTCTTCTTCAAGCTCCGCCTCCCCTTCGACTCGCCCGGGGCGAAGGCACTCTCCACGAAGATCGCCGAGCGGATCATGCTCGCCGCCTACGAGGCGTCCTGCGACCTTGCCGAGCGCAACGGCCCGCTGCCCGCCTGGTCCCAGACCCGCGCGGCCCGTGGCGTGCTGCACCCCGACCACTACGACGTGGCTCTCAACTGGCCGGAGCGCTGGGACGCGTTGCGCACCCGCGTCGCCGAGAGCGGCATGCGCAACTCCCTCCTCCTCGCCATCGCGCCGACGGCGACCATCGCCTCGATCGCGGGCGTGTACGAGTGCATCGAGCCGCAGGTCTCCAACCTCTTCAAGCGCGAGACGCTGAGCGGTGAGTTCCTCCAGGTCAACGCCTACCTGGTGGAGGAGCTGAAGCAGCTTGGCGTGTGGGACGCGCAGACCCGTGAGGCGCTGCGCGAGTCCAGCGGCTCGGTGCAGGGCTTCAGCTGGATCCCGGCCGACGTCCGCGCGCTGTACCGCACGGCGTGGGAGATCCCGCAGCGCGGCCTGATCGACATGGCCGCCGCCCGCACCCCCTTCCTGGACCAGTCGCAGTCGCTGAACCTGTTCCTGGAGACGCCGACCATCGGGAAGCTCAGCTCGATGTACGCGTACGCGTGGAAGCAGGGCCTGAAGACGACGTACTACCTGCGCTCCCGCCCGGCGACGCGGATCGCCCGCGCGGCTCAGTCCGCCACCCCCATCCTCCCCCTGCCTTCGGCGGGGGCACCCCCAGTACAGCAGGCGGCCGACCCCGACGCCGTCGCCTGCTCCCTGGAAAACCCCGAGTCCTGCGAGGCCTGCCAGTAATGCCCACCCGTCACCCGGTCACCACCCCCGATGGACGGCGCTCCGCGCCGACGGCCGCCCCCGAGAAGACCGTGCCAAACAAAAACCTGCTCGACCCCGGCTTCGAGCTGACTCTCCGCCCCATGCGCTACCCGGACTTCTACGAGCGCTACCGCGACGCGATCAAGAACACCTGGACCGTCGAGGAGGTCGATCTCCACTCCGACGTGGCCGACCTGGCCAAGCTCTCGCCGGGCGAGCAGCACATGATCGGCCGGCTGGTCGCGTTCTTCGCGACGGGCGACTCGATCGTCTCCAACAACCTGGTGCTCACCCTCTACAAGCACATCAACTCCCCCGAGGCGCGGCTGTACTTGAGCCGCCAGCTCTTCGAGGAGGCTGTGCACGTCCAGTTCTATCTGACGCTACTGGACACCTACCTCCCCGACCCGGACGACCGCGCGGCCGCCTTCGACGCGGTCGAGGAGATCCCGTCGATCCGGGAGAAGGCCCAGTTCTGCTTCAAGTGGATGGACTCTGTCGAGAAGATCGACCGGCTGGAGTCGAAGGCCGACCGCCGCCGGTTCCTGCTGAACCTGATCTGCTTCGCGGCCTGCATCGAGGGGCTGTTCTTCTACGGCGCGTTCGCGTACGTGTACTGGTTCCGCTCCCGCGGCCTGCTGCACGGCCTGGCCACCGGCACCAACTGGGTGTTCCGGGACGAGACCATGCACATGAACTTCGCCTTCGAGGTCGTGGACACGGTCCGCAAGGAGGAGCCTGAGCTCTTCGACGACGCGCTCCAGCAGCAGGTCACGGACATGCTGAAGGAGGCCGTCGAGGCGGAGCTGCAGTTCGGCCGCGATCTGTGCGGCGACGGTCTGCCGGGTATGAACACCGAGTCGATGCGCGAGTATCTGCAGTGCGTCGCCGACCAGCGGCTGACCCGGCTGGGCTTCGCCCCGGTGTACGGCTCGGAGAATCCGTTCTCCTTCATGGAGCTGCAGGGCGTCCAGGAGCTGACGAACTTCTTCGAGCGCCGCCCCTCCGCCTATCAGGTGGCGGTCGAGGGCTCGGTCGGCTTCGACGACGACTTCTAGCCTTACATTCACGCGGGCTGCCCCGGTGCACGCCGGGGACGGCCCGCTGCTGTCAGCGTTCACCCTTCAGCGTGACCTCAATCAGGCCAGGACCGAACGGCGCGTTCCTGAAACTGGACGCGGTCTTCACCGTCAGCGGCCATGTCCGCAATGCCGCCCAGCAGATGACCACCGAGTCCGGGGAACGGACGAAGGCCCCCCGAGGAGCTGATGGGGGCCTTCCTGGACGAGCTGCCGAGCCCGGACACAGACCGCTATCCCACCCTGCACGGGGCCTCCACCTCGGCCTTCGCCGGGCGGGACCGTGGGCTGGAGTTCGGGCTGGCGGGCATCCTCGACGGGATCGCGGCCCGCGTCGAGGAGCGGCGCTCCGCCTCACGCAGCTCCGCCTCACGCAGCTCCGCTTGACGCAGCTCCGCCTGACGCAGCTGGCGGTCGATGGCACGGTCCCTGGCGTGCCCGATCAGCGAGGGAAGGGCGAAAAGCCCAAAAAGGGCCAGTACGAAGAGGTACCCCAGGAATGTGTTCATGTCCTCCACTGTCGTCGCTTCGCGTCGAAGAAGTCAGTGGCAGGACTGTCATAAATCATCGAATTACTGCCACACTGGTTCCATGCTGAAAAATGTGGCTGCCGTCCTCCTGAACGATGTACATCCCTTCGAACTCGGCGTCCTCAGCGAGGTTTTCGGCTACGACCGCAGCGACGACGGCCTGCCGGTCTACGACTTCGCGGCGGTCTCCGCCGAGGGCCCCGCCCTGCCCACCCACGCCGGGTTCACCATCAGCACTCCGTACGGCCTCGAACGGCTCGCGGACGCTGATCTCATCGCCATCCCCGCCAGCGGCTCGTACACCGCCCGCGAATACCCCGAGGAGCTGCTCGCCGCACTGCGCAGCGCCGTCGATCGCGGCGCCCGGGTGCTGAGCGTCTGCACCGGCGCGTTCGTCCTCGGCGCCGCCGGACTGCTCGACGGCCGCCGCTGCACCACCCACTGGCGGCACGCGCAGGCGCTGGCCCAGCGCCATCCGCGGGCCTTTGTCGACCCCGATGTGCTGTACGTGGACGAGGGGGCGGTGATCACCTCGGCCGGCACCGCCGCGGCGATCGACGCCTGCCTCCATGTCGTACGCCAGGAGCACGGCCCCGAGGTCGCCAACCAGATCGCCCGCCGGATGGTGGTGCCGCCGCACCGTGACGGCGGTCAGGCGCAGTACATCCAGCGCCCGCTGCCGCGCACCCCCGGCGACACGGTCGGTGACGTCCTGTCCTGGATGGAGCGGCATCTGGACCGCGAGATGACCGTCGAGCAGCTCGCCGCCCGGGCCCATATGTCGCCGCGGACCTTCGCCCGCCGCTTCCAGCAGGAGACCGGGACCACGCCCTACCGCTGGCTGTTGCGCCAACGGGTGCTGCTGTCACAGGAGTTGCTGGAAACGACGGACGAGACGGTGGACGCGATCGCCGGCAGCGCCGGATTCGGCAACGCGGCCGGACTTCGCCACCACTTCCTCCGTACGCTCGGCACCACCCCGAACGCCTACCGCAGGACCTTCCGCGGACCCGTCGCCCCCAGCACGGCTGCCTGACCCGAGCGCTCAGATGCCGCAGCTCGACGCCGACCAGAAGCGACTGGCGGGACGGTCGACGTGCGTCAACAGGGTCTCGTCCGGCGTCATTTGTCCGCCCAATGACGGCGAACACGCCGAAGGGCCCGCTCGGCGTGAGCGGACCCTTCGCAGACTCGGAACTCAGTCGTTCGGCACGGTCTCGTAGCGCGGCGTGCCCTCTGCCATCTGCCGCAGCGCGTCCTTGCGGTCCCTCTTGGAGAGCCGGTCGATGTACAGGTAGCCGTACAGATGATCCGTCTCGTGCTGCAGGCAGCGGGCGAAGTACCCCGTGCCGCGCACCCGGATCGGCTTGCCCTCGGCGTCCTGCCCGCGCACCACCGCGTAGTCGGGGCGGGGCAGCGAGGCGTACGCCGTCGGCACCGAGAGGCAGCCCTCGTTGGAGTCGTCGAGGACGCGCAGCTCCGGCGGCAGCTCCTCCAGGACCGGGTTGCAGACGACACCGGTGTGACGTACACCGTCGTCGTCCGGGCAGTCGTACACGAAGACCTTGAGGTCCACGCCGATCTGGTTGGCGGCCAGGCCCACGCCCTCCGCCGCCTTCTGGCTGGCGAACATGTCGTCGATCAGCGCCGCGAGCTTGCCGTCGAACTCGGTGACGTCCTTGCACTCCTTGTGGAGCACCGGGTTGCCGACGACCGTGATCGGCCGTGCGGTACCGCGCTCGCGGTGCGCCAGCTCACGCTCCTCGCAGTCCTCCGTGTCGACGACGAAGCCGTCGTTCACCTGCTCGTCCGTCCGCTGCTGCGCCATGTCCGCTTCTGCGCCTTCCTGAAATCCCGAATCCGACCCCGTACAGCCTACGGCCAGGGATCAGCAGACTTCCTCGAGATCCCGCCACTCACGGGAGTCCGGGCTGTCGGCGACCCAGCTGTCCAGCAGCCCCCGCACAAGCCCGGCGGGCGCCGCGATGCCGCACTCGCGCTCCGGCGACCACAGATCGCCCGCAGTGCGGTGGCCGAGGGGCCCCGGATGGCCCGGCTCGCTGTGGTCGTGCGGGTCGAGGTGCTCGCCCTCGCCCTCGGCACTCGGCATCCGGCTCTCGGAACAGGACCGGCACAGCAGCCGCACCGACGAGGACCAGTCCTCGGCGGCGAATCCGGCGTCCGAGGCGAGCTGCTCCAGGCCGTCCCGGTCGGCCTCGGTCGCGGCCTCCAGCAGCACCACCCAGGTGGGCACGGGCGAGGGCGCCCAGAGCTCGATCTCGTCGAAGACGGGGTACGAAGGCCCTGCGGAGGTGGTCCGCTCCCCATGGGGCACACCGTCGTGCAGGACGACCTCACCCCAGCGGCGTCCGGAGGACGGCAGCGGGATGGAGAGCACTTCTATCCGGGCCGGGTCGAGCCTGCGGCCCCACACCACCTCGGCCTCGCCCTCGGGTGACAGACGGACTGCGGCGCTGCCCAGCTCCATGCCGACCGGCTCGCCATTGGCGGCGGCCGCGCCCGGCACCTTCAGTCCGTACGCCTGCCAGGAGCGACGGGCCAGCGGCCAGTCCTGCAGGGCTGTGGCGGCGATCCCGACGTTCCACCAGTCGGGGGCGCCGGTCTCCTTGTCCAGCAGCGCGACGGCCCGCAGGCCGGCGGCGCGCGCCTGCTCCCAGTCGTGCCGGAACTTGTGCAGCAGCGCCAGGTTGAACCAGGACTCGGAGAGCCAGGGCTCGAGGTCCGCCGCCCGTGTCAGCAGCGCGCCCGCGTCCTCGTACCGGCCGTCGCCGATCAGCGTGAACGCGCGGTCGGTGGCCTGCCGCCAAGAGGCGGATGGCCGATGCCGTACCTTCCCGAAGATCCTCACGATTCCCGCCTGCCGGTCGCTCGGGTCACTGCCCCCGGACGCATGCTTGTATGCCTTCTTTCGCATCCAACCATGCCTAGTCGGAGGCTCGCTCATTACCCATGGGTTACCCAGGTGGGACGGGGGCCAGACCGCCTCGTGCGAGGACTCTGGCGAGGGATTCGACCACCTCCGGCTGGTAGTCGCGCCCGGTGCCGAGCCGCAGCTGCTCGAGTGCGCTGAGCGCCCCGCCCGCTGTTCCTCCGCTTCCCCCGGCCAGATCGTCGTATGCGTTGACGGCCCGGACGATCCGGGCGGGCAGCGGCTGTTCGCGGTACGGGTCGGCCTGCATCTCCACCACGACGGCGACGGCCGCGGGGACGCCGGTCTGGCGGACGACGGCCCCGCCGAGCAGCGCTATCCGCCGCTGCTCGGCGACGGGCAGGGTGGCGGTGGCCCCCTCCGGTACGGGATCGACGAGCGACAGCTGGCCGATGTCGTGCATCAGCGCCGCGTACTCCAGGACGGTCAGATCGGGCCCGGTCAGGCCCAGCTCCCGCCCCACGGCAGTGCTCAGCGCGGCGACTCTGCGGGCGTGGCCCGGCTGGGTGTATCCGGCGATCTCGGTGGCGCGGGCGAGGGACGCGATGGTCTGCCGGTAGGTGGTCCTGACCGCGGCGTACCGCCGGAAGGAGAGCTGGGCGAGGAGGAGGGGCACGCAGAACACGGGCAGCGCCCAGAGTCCGGCGACGGCGACGGCGAGGGCCATCACGGCTCCGGTGGCGCAGACCGTGGAGCCTATGCCGAGCAGGGCTCGGAGCTCGTCGCGCAGGAGGGGGCCGTACGGATAGCTGGTGCGGGCGCGCAGCATCGCGGCGGCGAGGACGGCGTCGCACAGGGCGGTCAGCACGAGCAGCAGGAGAAGGAACAGCGCGTAACCGGCACCGTGCCCGACCCAGCGCTCCAGCTCACCGGAGTTGTACAGCGGCTGGAAGCAGACGGCGGCAAACCCGACGGTCAGCACCCGCCGGGCCACATGGCCGAGCGCTGGCCCGCTCTCCCGCGCCACATGCGGTACGGCCCCCGCGAGCGCGGCCGCGACCACGACGGCGACGACCTGAAGCACCCCGTGCGTGGTGGGCCGTCCCGCGCACTCTCCGAGCAGCGCGTAGGCGAGCGCACCCGCGGCCCCCAGAGGCGCAGGCTCCCGCTCCCCGGGCAGAGCACCCCACCGGGCGAGCTCCCCGACCGCGATGAACGCCCCGAAGGCAAGGGCGTTCCCGGGCTGGTCCACTCCCTGCCACAGGGTCGCGGCCAGCGCAGCGCCGGTGAGCAACGCGGCGGCGGCGTATACGACGCGGACGAGGTTCCCCGACGAGGGGGTCACCCGGGTCTGCCCGCCGTGCCGGTGTCACGCCCCGGCACCGTCGCCCGTCCCTGGTCGGGCTGCGGAGGGACGTTTCCGCGTACGCCCCGCGCGGCGGCCCCTGCGCCGGACCCGGCACCCGCTCCCGCGCCCACCCCCGCCTCGTCCGACGTCACCGCCGTCTCCCACCCGTGCCGCTCCAGCGCCCGCACCAGCGCCCGCACCATCTGCGGGTCGAACTGGGTCCCCGCGCACCGCTTCAGCTCCTCCAGAGCCACCGCCACCGGCCGCGCCCGCCGGTACGACCTGGTCGACGTCATCGCGTCGAACGCGTCCGCCACCGCAACCACCCGCGCGAACTCCGGGATCTGGCGCCCCACGAGACCGTACGGATATCCGCTCCCGTCCAGCCGCTCGTGGTGGTGCAGGATCGCCGCCCGCGCCTCCCCCAGAAATCCGATGCCGCGCACCATGTCGTGCCCGTACTCCGGATGCAGCTCGATCACCCGCCGCTCCTGAGGCGTCAGCGGCCCGTCCTTGCGCAGCACCCGCGTCGGCACCCCGAGCTTCCCCACGTCGTGCAGGATCCCGGCGAACCGGAGCAGCTCGAGCCGTGCCTCGTCCATGCTCAGTTCGCGCGCGATCAGCACGGACGCGCGCCCGACCCTCTCGCTGTGCCCCCGGGTGTACTTGTCCTTGATGTCGACGGCCTGCACCAGCGCCCGGATTGTGGCTTGGTGCGCGGCACGCTCCCGGTGGTACTGCGCGAAGATCCAGCAGGAGATGTACATCGGCAGCAGCACGAGAAGCGCGGACAGCGGCCCGTACGGACTGCGCCACAGCACGGCCATCATCAGCCCGGCAAGGCCGTGCACACAGTGCGGCGCCAGCGATCGCAGCAGCAGCCCGCGCCAGGCGGTCCGTACCGGCAGTTGTTCCGCGGTGGCGAGGATGCCGCCGTCGAGCGCCGTCAGCACCAGACAGAAGACGAGCGCCCCGGCCGCGGCGGGCAGCAGCGCGTACGGGAAGTCCGGCGCCCGTAGCGTGGGCTCCCCGGCGAGCAGCAGATACGTTTGCGCCGCGCCCCATGTCGCGAGCGCGAGCTGCGCCGCCCGCCAGATCCGCCGTACGCCCGCGGGCCGCTGGTCGACCCGCCCCAGCAGAGCGCCGGGCACGGCGACGAGCGCGGCCGCGGCCGGCGGCAGCAAGAACGCCCCGGCGAGCAGTACGGGGAAGAACGACCCGGCGCCCACCGGCACGGACTTCCCGATGTAGCGGCAGCGGGCGGGCATCTCGCACACGGCGTAGAGCCCGGCGAGCAGCAGCACGGCGCTCCAGGGGACCGCGGCTGCGTGCCGCACCGCGGGCAGCGCGCATACCGCAGCGCACAGCACTGCGCCGAAAATGTAGGCGCGTGCCGCCGCCGGTATGGCCCTCACTGCCCCGCCCTCTCCTCGCCCTCTCTCAAATGGAGCGCCAGGTTAGCGAGTTGGTGGTGCCGCGGCGGCGAGTAGTCAGCTTTTCGCACCTACGGGTGACATGCCGGGGTATACGAAAACGCGCATATGTGAAGCAGGCACATGTGAAGCGGGCATACGCGAAAGGTGCGCCACAACAACCGCGGCGCACCGTGCGTACGTACTGTGCCGGTGCCTACTCCTGGGCAGCGACTCCCGGCAGCTCCACGTCGGCGACCGTCACGTCGTGGTCGGGCACGGCCTGACCGGACCGGATCAGGTCGATGCGCCCCATGACCTTGGCCCGCAGATCGCTGGGCACGTCGTCATGGCCGCAGCAACGCTTGACCAGCTTCTTCACGGCCTGCTCAAGACCGTACTTCTCCAGGCATGGCGAGCACTCCTCGAAGTGCACCTCGAACTTGGTGCAGTCGGCGTCGGGCATCTCATGGTCGAGAAACTCATAGAGATGGTCCAGGACCTCTGAGCAGTCCGTCTCGTGCGGCTCTCCGCAGCTCATGAGCCCGAGCCTTTCGCGTCGTTCGACTCCCCCGCACCGGCAGGGACGAGCCCGCGCTCACGGGCGTAGTCCTCCAGCATTCCGCGCAGTTGACGGCGGCCGCGGTGCAGGCGGGACATCACCGTCCCGATGGGTGTACCCATGATGTCCGCGATCTCCTTGTACGCAAAGCCCTCCACGTCCGCGAGATAGACCGCGATGCGGAACTCTTCGGGGATGGCCTGCAGTGCTGCCTTGACGTCCGAGTCGGGCAGGTGGTCGAGGGCCTGCGACTCGGCGGAGCGCAGCCCGGTCGACATGTGCGACTCGGCGCGGGCGAGCTGCCAGTCCTCGATCTCCTCGGCGGCGCTGCGCTGGGGCTCGCGCTGCTTCTTGCGGTACGAGTTGATAAAAGTGTTCGTGAGGATCCGGTACAGCCACGCCTTGAGGTTCGTGCCCTCGCGGAACTGGTGGAAGGATCCGTACGCCTTGGCGTACATCTCCTGCACAAGATCCTCGGCATCGGCCGGATTGCGCGTCATGCGCAGCGCAGCCGAATACATCTGGTCGAGGTAGCCGAGGGCATCCCGCTCGAACCGGGCATTGCGCTCGACGGTCGTCTCCTCGGACTGCTCCGCCTGGCCGTCGTCGGTCCCTGCGTCGGTCCCAGTGACCGGACCCACCTCCTCCAACGATGTGGCGAGGCCGAATGCGGACCCGCTCGAATCGGAGGATAGACGACGATCCGCTCCGCCCGCCGCCTGAACAGGGGCGGTCTTGGCCGCGGAAAGCACCGTCCACTCCAGGTCAGCGGCGTGCGAGCGGCTCGGGCAGATGGTCGAACCCATGCGACGGACTCCCTACTGCAAGCTCTGTTGACTGACGTCCCGACATCCGCCACAACAGTGCGCGCACCCGCATCATTCCCGGAGCCCGCGCGCCCAGGCCCGGACGGCGTCCGTGATGGTCCGGAGGGTCTCCTCCTCGCTGATCCCGGCGCGTTTGGGCACGGCAAACCCATGATCGCCGTACGGCACTGCCACGAGCTCGTAGTCCCCATCGGGGAACTCCTCAGGCCGCCCGAAGGGATCGTTGCCCCCTTGTACGACGAGGGTGGGCACGCCCGCGCCGAGCAGCTCGTCCGCTCGCGACTTCTCCGGCCTGCCGGGCGGATGCAACGGGAAACTCAGCGCGAGTACGCCCATGGCCCCGAGCTCCCGCGCGGTCCGGCAGGCGACGCGCGCCCCGGCACTGCGGCCTCCGGCGACGACGGGCAGCCCGCGTTTCTCCAGCACGGGCCAGACCCCGCGCCACCCGACGTCCAGCGTCTTCGGCGCGGGAGCGACTTTCTTCCCGGCCACCCGCCACGGCTGCTCGACGAGCGCCACGGTCACCCCGTCCGCGGGCAGCGCCAGGGCAATGGCCTGCACATCCCGCGCCTCGATCCCACCCCCGGCCCCATGGCTGACGGCCACCACGAGCCGAGGCCGCCCGGCGGACACCCAGGTGACGCGGGCGTCGCCGGCGCCGGTCTCTACGATCTCAGTGCCACTCACACGTCCATCCTGCCGCGCAGGGGTGGGACGAGCAGGGACCCGGCATCGCGATACGGCGGGTAAGAACGAAACGGCGGGTCAGAACAGCGTGCTCTCCTCCGGGCCCGACAGCTCCTCCAACAGCTCCGGCCCGTTGTTCTGCACATTGCTCACCGCCGTCGTCACCGCGTACGCCCGCATCAAGCCCTCCGGCGGCGGCTCCAGCAGCGCCCGTACCTGCTCCGGCTGCCTACGCGACGGGTCCAGCCAGGCGTCCCACCGGTCCGGCGTCAGCATCAGCGGCATCCGCGGGTGGATGTCCGACAGCGACCGCGGCCCATCCGCCGGCGCCACCCCCAGCGGCCCCTTCTCCGCCTCCGTCGTGATCACCGAGCACGTCACCCACCACGCCTGCGGGTGCTCGTCCGGCAGCGTCCGGTCGCGCCAGAACTCGTACAGCCCCGCCATCGCGAACACCGACCCGTCCGCAGGCGTCACGAAGTACGGCTGCTTCCGCGGGCGCTTCTTCTTGCCCTCGACCTCCAGTTCCCGCTCTCCCGCCCCGGTCACCCACTCGTAATAGCCGTCCGCCGGCAGGATGCAGCGCCGCGTCAGGAAGGGCCTGCGGAAGGACGGCTTCTCGTGCACCGTCTCCGCCCGAGCGTTGATCATCCGCGCTCCGCCCTCCGGCGACTTCGCCCACGAGGGCACAAGCCCCCACTTCAGCGCCCGCAGCTGGCGAACCGGGCGGGGATCATCCGCGTCTTTCACAGGGCGTTCGAGGATCGCGTAGACCTCCTTCGTGGGGGCCACGTTCCAGTCGGGCGCCAAGGTCTCCTCCGGCTCCCACTTCTCGACCTCGAAGAGACCGGCGAGATCCTCGGGTCTACGACTCGCTGCATACCGTCCGCACATAAGTGCCACACTGCCACTCCCGCCCGCCGCCCGAGGAGCCGCCCGACAAATGGCCAGAACCCACTCCGCCGCCGACCTGTGGGACCGCGTCTTCGGCAGTCAGCCCGCCCCGGAGGAGTGGCTGGTCATCGCCACCGGCCTCGTCGCCCTCGCCGCCGTCGTCCCCCACCCCATATGGCGCCTGTCCCGCAACGCCGTCACCATCGCCCACGAAGGCGGCCACGGCCTCGTCGCCCTGCTCACCGGCCGCCGTCTGGACGGCATCCGGCTGCACTCCGATACGAGCGGCCTCACCGTCAGCGCCGGCAAGCCGACCGGCCTCGGCATGATCCTGACCGCAGCGGCCGGCTACACCGCGCCGCCCCTCCTCGGCCTCGGCGGCGCCTGGCTGCTTGCCGCGCACCACATCACGCTGCTCCTGTGGCTGGCCACCGCCCTGCTCATCGCCATGCTGGTGATGATCCGCAATGTGTACGGCGCGCTCACCGTGATCGTCACGGGTGCCGCCTTCCTCCTGGTCTCCTGGCTGACAGAACCCGGCGTACAGGCCGCCTTCGCCTACGCCGCCGTCTGGTTCCTGCTGCTCGGCGGCGTACGACCGGCCTTCGAGCTGCAGTCCAAGCGCCGCCACGGCGGAGCGCCCGACTCGGACGCCGATCAGCTCTCCCGGCTGACGCACGTTCCGCCCGCGATGTGGCTGTTCCTCTTCCACTCCGTGTCGCTCTGCTCGCTGATCGGCGGCGGCCGCTGGCTGCTGGGCCTCTGACCGACCGCAAGACCCGCACAGCCCTCTATCACTCCTCGGTTACGCCCCTATTTCGCCGCATTTGATCAAGATCCGGGCCTCCGCCGAGCCACTAAAGTGATGGCCATGACCGAAAGCTCCGTCCACCCCGCCCTCTGGCCCGCCCCCTACGCGACCGGGGCCGTCGAAGCGACGGTCACCGTGCCCGGATCCAAATCGGTCACCAACCGTGCCCTGGTGCTGGCCGCACTCGCCGCCGAGCCGGGCTGGCTGCGCCGCCCGCTGCGCTCCCGCGACAGCTTCCTGATGGCGGAGGCGCTGCGCGCCCTCGGCGTCGGTATCGAGGAAGGCGTGGGCCCGGACGGCGAGGGCGAAACCTGGCGCGTGATCCCGGCCGGCCTGCACGGCCCGGCCACGGTCGACGTCGGCAACGCCGGCACCGTCATGCGCTTCCTGCCCCCGGTCGCCGCCCTCGCCGACGGTTCGGTCCGCTTCGACGGCGACCCCCGTTCCTACGAGCGCCCGCTGAACGGCGTGATCGACGCCCTGCGTGTCCTCGGCGCCCGTATCGACGACGACGGCCGCGGCTCGCTCCCGATGACCGTGCACGGCAGCGGCGCGCTCGACGGCGGGTCGGTCAGGATCGACGCGTCCTCGTCCTCCCAGTTCGTCTCCGCCCTGCTGCTGTCCGCCCCGCGCTTCAACCAGGGCGTGGAGGTACGGCACATCGGCGGCACCCTGCCCTCCATGCCACACATCCGGATGACCGTCGACATGCTCCGCGCCGTCGGCGCCCAGGTCGACGAGCCGGAGACCGGGGGCGAGCCCAACGTCTGGCGGGTCTCCCCGTCCGCCCTGCTCGGCCGCGATCTGACCGTCGAGCCCGACCTGTCCAACGCCCAGCCGTTCCTCGCCGCCGCACTGATCACCGGCGGCCGGGTCACCATCCCCGACTGGCCCGAGCGGACCACCCAGCCCGGTGACGCGCTGCGCCGGATCTTCACCGAGATGGGCGGCTCCTGCCGGCTGACCGAGGCGGGTCTGACCTTCACCGGCACCGGCCGAATCCACGGCATCGACACCGACCTCGGCGAGGTCGGCGAACTGACCCCCGGCATCGCGGCCGTCGCCGCGCTCGCCGACTCCCCCTCCACGCTGCGCGGCGTCGCCCATCTGCGCCTCCATGAGACGGACCGCCTCGCGGCCCTGACCAAGGAGATCAACGAACTCGGCGGCGATGTCACGGAGACCGAGGACGGCCTGCACATCCGCCCGCGCCCGCTGCACGGCGGCGTCTTCCATACGTACGACGACCACCGGATGGCCACGGCCGGCGCAGTCATCGGCCTCGCCGTCGAGGGCGTACAGATCGAGAACGTGGCAACGACCGCCAAGACCCTGCCCGACTTCCCGCGGATGTGGGCCGGAATGCTCGGGGCCTGACGAGATGCGCCGCTACGGCAAGAACCCCGACGAGGACGACATCCGCGTCCGCCCCAACCGCAAGGGCAACCGCCCCCGGACCAATATCCGCCCCAAGCACGAGGACGCGGTCGAGGGCATGGTCCTGACCGTCGACCGCGGCCGGCTCACCTGCCTCGTCGACGACCGCGTCGTCATGGCGATGAAGGCCCGCGAGCTGGGCCGCAAGGCCGCGGTGGTCGGTGACCGGGTCGGGATCGTCGGCGATCTCTCCGGCGAGAAGGACACCCTCGCCCGCATCGTGCGCATCGAGGAGCGGAAATCCGTGCTGCGGCGGACGGCCGACGACGACGATCCGTACGAGCGGGTCGTCGTCGCCAACGCCGATCAGCTGGCGATCGTGACGGCGCTCGCCGACCCCGAACCACGGCCGCGGCTGATCGACCGCTGCATCGTCGCGGCGTACGACGGCGGGCTCACACCACTCCTCGTACTGACCAAGTCGGATCTGGCCTCGCCCGACGAACTGCTGGAGAAGTACGGCGCGCTGGGCGTCCCCCATATCGTCACCACCCGCGACGAGTTCGTGGACGGCGTCGCCGCCGAGCGGGTCCATGAGCACCTCAAAGGCCGGACCACCGTGTTCGTCGGCCACTCCGGCGTCGGCAAGACGACCCTGGTCAACGCCCTCGTACCGAAGGAGCGCCGACGCAGCACCGGCGTCGTCAACGCGGTCACCGGCCGCGGCCGGCACACCACCACATCGGCGCTCGCGCTCCCGTTGGCGGCCAAGGAGGGCGGCTGGGTGATCGACACCCCGGGCGTGCGCTCCTTCGGGCTGCACCATGTCAGTCCGTCCCGGGTGATCCTCGCTTTCCCCGATCTCGTACCGGGTACGGAAGGCTGTCCGCGAGCATGCAGTCATGACGAGCCGGACTGCGCGCTCGACGACTGGGTGACTGAGGGGCATGCGGATCCGGCGCGGCTGTACTCGCTGCGGCGGCTGCTCGCTACCAGGGAGCGACGCGAAGGCGACTGACTCGCGCACGTTTGCGGCCCGCCGCTCTTGGTAAGTGCATACTCGCACCAAGTGCGACGAAGCAGTCACCGACTGATGCGGGAGGCACAGACCATGGCGTGGCTGCTGGTGGTGGTCGCCGGATTCCTCGAGACGGGCTTCGCCGTCTGCCTCAAGCTCTCGCACGGTTTCACCCGGCTCTGGCCGACGATCGCGTTCGCCGCCTTCGCGCTGGGCAGCTTCGGTCTGCTGACGCTCGCACTGAGGAAGCTCGACGTGGGGCCCGCGTACGCGGTGTGGACGGGCATCGGCGCGGCGGGCACCGCGGTCTACGGAATGGTCTTCCTGGGCGACCTGGTCTCCACCCTGAAGATCGTCTCGATCACGCTGGTGATCGTCGGGGTCATCGGTCTGCAGCTGTCGGGCTCGTCGCACTGACGGCTCCACCGACGGCCGCGCGCACCAACGGCCCGATCCCTTCACCGACAGGCGCGATCACATACGAGAGCGCGAGCCGAACCGCGAGTTCGCTGCGGTGGGCGAGATCGGCCGACTCCTCCTTCGTGCGGCCGTGCTCAGACCCCTTCTCCAGCGCGGCCACCGAGCGGTCCCGTACGGCTGCGACCAGCTCGGCCGGGGACGGCAGCCCCGCGTCGGCGCGGCGCTGGGCAGGCGCTTTGGACAGCACGGCGCCGCGGCGGGCGGGCCTCGGCACGGGCAGCCGCTCGCTCCAGCAGCCGGTGAGCAGGGCCCGCAGCAGCGGCCTGGCCCGCGCCTCGCCGACGGTCCACTCGGCGACCGAGACCAGCCGGTCGGCGGCGCCGGTCCGCTCGGCGAGCAGCCGCTCGACACCGTGCAGATACGTATCTGCCTCGCGGCGCACCAGCCCTCGGGCGAGGCCGTCCTTGCTGCCGAACTCGTTGTAGAGGGTCTGCCGCGAGACCCCGGCGGCAGAGGCGACATCGACCATCCGCACCCCTGACCAGGGCAGCTGGGCGAGCGCCGTGAGAGCGGCGTTCAGCAAGGACTCTCGAGCTGTAGGCATCGACGCCTCCCGGGCCATGCGGCTCTCCGGCCGTGTGCCTCCCCGGCCGTGCGGCACTGCGCTCAGGGTTGACGGGACGCCATCCACTGTCAATAGCCATGGCGGACAGCGCCCAGGGATGGACCCCGTGAGCCCCGATAGAGTGACGACCATGCCCGATTACCACGACGATCTGCGTCTCGCCCATGTTCTCGCGGACGCCGCCGACGCCGCCACAATGGACCGGTTCAAGGCTCTGGACCTGAAGGTCGAGACCAAGCCGGACATGACGCCGGTGAGCGAGGCCGACAAGGCGGCGGAGGAGCTGATCCGCGGACAGCTCCAGCGGGCACGGCCGCGCGACGCGATCCTCGGCGAGGAGTACGGCATCGAGGGCACGGGCCCGCGCCGCTGGGTCATCGACCCGATCGACGGCACGAAGAACTATGTGCGCGGGGTGCCGGTCTGGGCGACGCTGATCTCTCTGATGGTGCAGGGCGAGGGCGGCTACCAGCCCGTCGTGGGCGTGGTGTCGGCCCCGGCGCTGGGCCGCCGCTGGTGGGCCGCACAGGGCGGCGGCGCGTACACCGGGCGCAGCCTGAGCTCCGCGAGTCGGCTGCGGGTCTCCAAGGTCGGCCGGATCCAGGACGCGTCGTTCGCGTACTCCTCGCTGAGCGGCTGGGAGGAGCAGGGGCGGCTCGACGGGTTCCTGGACCTGACCCGGGCCTGCTGGCGCACCCGCGGCTATGGCGACTTCTGGCCGTACATGATGGTCGCCGAGGGTTCGGTGGACATCTGCGCGGAGCCGGAGCTCTCGCTGTGGGACATGGCGGCTACCGCGATCGTCGTACAGGAGGCGGGCGGATCCTTCACCGGCCTGGACGGACGCCGGGGCCCGCACAGCGGAAACGCGGCCGCGTCCAACGGTCTGCTCCACGAGGAACTGCTGGGCTATCTCAACCAGCGCTACTGACGGGATCCGGCCCCACCGCGGGCCTATTTGCCGGGCATATACACCCTTCCAACCGGCTGCGCCCGCCCTCTTGCTGCCACCCCGCGGGACTGAGACTCTGAGAGTCCCCCCACTTGTGAATTTGTGAATCGGTTCCCGAACGACCGATCCACCAAGGAGGTGGCTCCATCCATGCTCGTCCGTGACGCCATGAGCACGGTGGTCCTCACCATTGGACCCGCACACACACTCCGCCAGGCAGCCCGCCTGATGGCCGCCCGTCGTATCGGCGCAGCCGTCGTCTTCGACACCGACGCCGGCGGGCTCGGCATTCTGACCGAGCGCGACATCCTGAACTCGGTGGGCGCGGGGCAGGACCCCGATCTGGAAACCGCCGGCACCCACACCACCACCGACGTCGTCTTCGCCGCGCCGTCCTGGACCCTGGAGGAGGCCGCGGAGGCCATGACGCACGGCGGCTTCCGGCATCTGATCGTGCTCGACGGCGACGGGCCTGTCGGCATCGTCTCCGTACGCGACATCATCCGCTGCTGGGCCCCGGCCAGGCGGCACCCGGCGACGCTCGCCGGTTAGCACTCGCACTCACCAGTCAGCGCGCACATTCGCTGATCAGCGCCCGCATTCGCCGATCAGCGCGCATCCACCAGTCAGCGCGCACAAGAGGGCCGGACCCCCCTGGACAGGGATCCGGCCCTCTCTTCTACGGCAAGCTCGAGTCAGCCGCGCAGGGCCTGGACCGCGGCCTCCAGCCGCTTGCCGAAGTCGCCGTCGGCCTGACGGAAGTTGTTGACCGCGCGCTCGGCGATGTCGTCGCGCGACACCTTCGAGATAAACCCTGCGAGGTTCTCGATGAGGCGGCCCTTCTCGTCCTCCGACATCAGCCGGTAGAGGTTGCCCGCCTGCACGAAGTTGTCGTCCTCGGCGTGCGACGGGGCCTCGTGGTTGCCGGTGGCACCGGCGACGGAGGTCGACACCCACAGCGGCCTGTCCGTCTGGAACGGGCCGCCGAAGCTGTTGGGCTCGTAGTTCTTGGTGCCCTTGTGGCGGCCGTCGTACAGGAAGCCGTCACGGCTGTTGGTGCGCGCCTCGGTGGCGTGCGGGCGGTTCACCGGCAGGTGATCGGCGTTGATGCCGACGCGGTAGCGGTGGGCGTCGCCGTACGCGAAGAGACGGCCCTGGAGCATCTTGTCGGGCGACGGGCCGATGCCCGGCACGAAGTGCGCGGGGCTGAAGATCGACTGCTCGACCTCGGCGAAGATGTTCTCCGGGTTGCGGTTGAGCTCCAGCTTGCCGATCTCGATCGGCGGGTAGTCCTCGTGCGGCCAGATCTTGGTCAGGTCGAACGGGTTGAAGCGGTACGTGGCCGCCTCGGCCGCCGGCATGATCTGCACCTGCACGGTCCACGACGGGAAGTCACCGCGCTCGATGGCCTCACGCAGGTCACGCTGGTGCGAGTCCGGGTCCACACCGGCGAGGCGGTTGGCCTCGTCGGTGGTGAGGTTCTTGATCCCCTGGTCGGTCTTGAAGTGGTACTTGACCCAGAAGACCTCGCCGGCCTCGTTGTTCCACTGGTACGTGTGCGAGCCGTAGCCATTCATGTGGCGCAGCGTCGCCGGGATGCCGCGGTCGCCGAAGAGCCACGTCACCTGGTGCGTCGACTCGGGGCTGAGGCCCCAGAAGTCCCACACGTTGTCGGCTTCCTGCGAGCCGGTGTACGGGTCGCGCTTCTGCGTGTGGATGAAGTCGGGGAACTTGATGGCGTCCTTGATGAAGAACACCGGGGTGTTGTTGCCGACGAGGTCGTAGTTGCCCTCTTCGGTGTAGAACTTCAAGGCAAAGCCGCGGGGGTCGCGCACGGCGTCGGCGGAGCCGAGATTGCCGGCGACGGTGGAGAACCGGAGGAAGGTCTCCGTCTGCTTCCCCACCTCGGACAGGAACTTCGCACGCGTCCACTGCGATACGTCGCGGGTCAGCGTGAAGGTGCCGTACGCGCCGGCGCCGCGGGCGTGCACGATGCGCTCCGGGATCCGCTCACGGTTGAAGTGCGCGAGCTTCTCGAGAAGAGCCTGGTCCTGAACGAGAACAGGACCGCCGACGCCCGCGGTCTCGCTGTTCTGATTGTCGGCGACCGGCGCGCCGGCCTCCGTAGTGAGCGGTCCCTGCGTCACGTGCGCCTCCTGCG
Organism: Streptomyces sp. NPDC019443; assembly: GCF_044389785.1. NCBI lineage: Bacteria > Bacillati > Actinomycetota > Actinomycetes > Kitasatosporales > Streptomycetaceae > Streptomyces > Streptomyces sp. NPDC019443. The sequence goes on along the minus strand of NZ_JBIRYJ010000002.1, from coordinate 320,838 downwards.
TCATAACTGCGAGTCCTGTCCCTTGGCGTTTGCCGGTCCCGATCCTACAATGGACATTGTCTAAGTCAAGTGAACGTCCAAACTCACACCCGTTCGGGACCTGGGTCCCACCACTGTTAGGCTGGCCCTTATGAGTGACCTGTTGGAACGACTTCGCGGACGCGGCTGGCGCATGACGGCCCAGCGGCGTGTCGTGGCAGAGGTCCTCGACGGCGACCATGTCCACCTGACGGCCGACGAGGTGCACGCGCGTGCCGTGAAGAGGCTCCCCGAGATCTCCCGGGCGACGGTGTACAACACGCTGGGCGAGCTGGTCAGCCTGGGCGAAGTCCTGGAAGTCTCGACGGACCGCCGCGCCAAGCGCTACGACCCGAACGCCCACCAGCCCCACCAGCACCTGGTCTGCGCCCAGTGCGGCGCCATCCGGGACGTCCACCCCTCGGGCAACCCGATGGCGGACCTGCCGGACACGGAGCGCTTCGGCTTCACGATCTCCGACGTGGAGGTCACCTACCGCGGCACGTGCCCGAACTGCGCGTCGGCCTGAGACGTACGCATCCGAAGGGCCCGGCACCGATGAGGTGCCGGGCCCTTCGCGTTTCAGCGGCGTACGGCTCCACGGCGTACGGCTCCACGGGCGTACCGCTCCACGGCGTACCGCTCGCGGGCATACGACGAAGGCCCGGATCCTCAAGGATCCGGGCCTTCGTCTGTCAGTAGCGGGGACAGGATTTGAACCTGCGACCTCTGGGTTATGAGCCCAGCGAGCTACCGAGCTGCTCCACCCCGCGTCGGTGAACACGACCTTACGTCACCCCGCCGACCAGCGCAAATCGATATTCGTCGCTACGCCGTGAGCTCCTGGTGCAGCGCCTCGCGCAGCCGCGCTGCCCGCTCCGCCACCTCGGCGGGCCCCAGCTCGACGGCGCGCGCGCACCACCGCTGGCCCTCGGTCAGCTCACCTCTGCGGGCCGCGAGGAGCGCCAGGCGCAGCGCGGCCCGGCCGTGCCCCGCGCGGGCGGCGCGGGACCACCACAGGGCAGCCTCGCGCTCGTTGCCCTCGCGGGCGAGAAGCAGCCCCAGGTTGAACGCGCCGTTGCGGCTGCCCGCCTCGGCGGCCTCCCGGTACCAGCGGGCGGCGTCGGCCATGTCGCCGCGGGCGCTGGCGAGCATCCCGACCCGTACCTGGGCACGGCGGTGCCCCAGCTCGGCGGCGCGCTCGTACCACTCCTCGCACTCACTCTTCTCAGCCATCGGCTCGCCGAGCGCGGGCGGCCCGGGCGGCGGCTGGCGCGAGTCCAGCACGGTGGCGAGCCGGAAGGCGGCCTCGGCACTGCCGCCGCCCGCCGCGCAGCGCAGATGACGCTCGGCGGCCTGCTCGTCGCCGTCCCTGAGTAGCGCGATGCCGACCTGGAGGGCGGCCTCGGTGTGACCGGCCGCCGCTGCCCGCTCGTACCAGGTCAGGGCCGTACGGTCGTCGTCACGGCCGACGTAGAGGATGCCCAGGTTGAAGGCAGCGTCGACGCTTCCGGCCTCGGCGGCCTTGGAGAACCAGGGCTCGGCACCGGTCGCGTCACCGGCCTGCAGGAGCAGTACGGCGAGCGCGTTGGCGGCCTCACGGTGCCCGGCGTAGGCGGCGCGGCGGTACCACTGCTCGGCCTGCGGCGTACGGTCCTGGGCAGCGCAGAGCAGCCCCAGGTTGTACGCGCCGTTGACGTCACCGGCGTCCATGGCGGCGCGGTACCAGCGCTCGGCGGTCTGCTGCTCGCCGCGGGCGGCATGCAGCGCGCCGAGGGCGTTGGCGGCATTGCCGTCGCCGTCCTGGGCAGCACGCAGCCACCAGACGGCGGCGCTCTCCTCGTCACCGGCGTCCCGCAGCAGAAACCCGAGCGCGCAGGCGGCACGGGCCTCGCCGTCCTTGGCGGCGGTGAGGTACCAGCGGCCGGCCTCCTTCAGCTCGCCGCGCTTCTCGAGGATCGCGCCGAGGTGCAGCGCGGCCCGCCGATGCCCACGGGCGGCGGCCTGCCGGTACCACTGCGCGGCCTCGTCGAGTACGGACAGCTCAGCGCGATCGCCGAGCTCAGCGCTCTCGCCGCTCTCACCGCTCTCGCCGTCCTCGCCGCCCTTGCCGACGGCCCCCGGGGCGACGCCGTCGGCGTCCCTCACCGAGGACCCCGCGCGTCCCATCACCAGGCCCACAGCGCCGCCCGCGCGGGCCTCCTGTGCCGCCTGGCGCTCCAGTGCGCGGGCGAGCCGGTACGCCGCCTCGCGGTGTCCCTGCTCCGCCGCCGCGCGCAGCCAGCCCTCCGCGCCCACATCGCTGCGGTGCTCCAGCAGATCGGCGAGGGCGTACGCGCCCAGCGCGTGCCCCTGCTCGGCGGACTGGCGCAGCCAGTACTCCGCGGCGGGCTCGTCACCGCGCTCGCGGAAGTGCCGCCCCAGCGCGTGCGCCGCGGCCGCGGAACCGGCGACGGCGGCGATACGCCACCACCCGGCCGCCTCGTCGGCGTATCCCCGCTGGTGGAGCAGGACACCCAGATTGTTGGCCGCGGCACGGTCACCCTCGGCGGTCGCGGCACGCAGATAGGGCTCGGCGCCGTCGAGGTCGCCGCGCCGAAGCATCAGCGCGCCGAGCACGCTCATCGACGCGGTGTCGCCGCCGTCGGCCGCACGCCGGTGCCGTGCCTCGGCCCCGGCGGTCTCCACCGGGTCGACGCTCGCACCGCTGCCGGCACCTTCAACGTTGTCAACGGCATCGGCAGGACTGGTCGCGTCCGCCACCTTTCCGGCGTGCCGCTGCACAAACCGCCCTGTCTCCAACAGAGTTGCCCTGTCCCCCATAAATTCCATCGTCGCACCACCTGCAACCCGCGTACACCTGGTATACCGCAGCCAGTGAGGTCACTTCAGCGTTTTGTCGACATGCCCACAGAGAGATAAGTCAAACACGCTCGACCCCAACTCGCCCCACGCGGCACACAGTTCTCACCGGCAGCACATACGCGCGAAGAGGGCCCGGATCCTCAAAGGATCCGGGCCCTCTTTCATTTCAGTAGCGGGGACAGGATTTGAACCTGCGACCTCTGGGTTATGAGCCCAGCGAGCTACCGAGCTGCTCCACCCCGCGTCGTTGTGTTGCAACCGTACCACGACGCGGGATGGTGCCTGCTCAGCGGCCCTATGGGGTGGTCTTCGGCGCGGGGTTGGACTGCGCCGCCGCGGCCCGCTCCAGCGCGTCCTGCAAGGCAGTCTGCGCCCTGCCGTACGCCTCCCAGTCCGTCGGCTTCTTCTCCAGCGCGGCCTCGGCATCGTCGTACGCCTTCTGGGCGTCCGCGATCGCAGCCTTCAGCGCCGCGTCACCGGTCGCCGGCGGCGGCTTGGTGGTGTCGCCCGGCGGTGGTGTCGTCGTCGGAGGTGGCTGCTGCGCGCCGCTCTGTTCGAAGACCGCGTTGAGCGCGTCCGTGAGGCTGTCCTTGAAGACCGGTTTGCCTCCGCCGTACGCGACGGCGACCTTCTTCAGCAGCGGATAGTTCGCGCTTCCGCCCCGTGCGTACACCGGCTCGATGTAGAGGAACCCGCCGTCGAGGGGCACCGTCAGCAGGTTGCCGTACTCGATGTCCGAGTCGGTGCCTCTGAGGTCCCGGACGAAGGTCGCGACCTCCGGCACACCGTTGAGCTCACTCTGCACCTGTTGCGGTCCCTGGACCGTCTCGGTGACTCTCAACAGCCTTATCGTGCCGTACTTGTCGCTGTTGGCGTCGGCGTCGACCGCCATGAACGCACCCAGGTTGGGGCGTCCGGCCGGTGTGAACGTCGTCGTCAGCGAGAACTTCTGCGCCGTGTCCCCGGGCATTTTCAGGCTCAGGTAGTACGGCGGGACGGCGCTGGTGTCCTTGTTCGTCGGGTCGTCCGGCACCTGCCAGGCGTCACTGCCGCTGTAGAACTGCTCCGGCTCGGTGACGTGGTACCGGGTGAGCAGCTCGCGCTGCACCTTGAACATGTCCTGCGGGTACCGCAGATGGGCCTTGAGCTCCGGCGAGATCGTGTCCTTCGCCTTCACCGTGCCCGGGAACGCCTTCATCCAGGTCTTCAGCACCGGGTCCTTGGTGTCCCACTGATACAGGTTGACCGTGCCGTCGTAGGCGTCGACGGTGGCCTTCACCGAGTTGCGGATGTAGTTGACCTGGTTCTGCTGGGCGACGACCGCGCGCTGATTGGTGGTCAGCGAATCGGCGGTGGTGTCCCCCAGCGTCGTACGAGAGGCGTAGGGGTAGCCGTTGGTCGTGGTGTACGCGTCGACGATCCACTGGATGCGGCCGTCGACGACCGCCGGGTAGGCGTCACCGTCGATGGTCAGCCAGGGGGCGACGGCCTCGACGCGCTCCTTGGGCGTGCGGTTGTACAGAATCCGCGAGCCCTCGCCGACAGCTCCCGAGTAGAGGATCTGCGGCTCGCTGAAGGCGACGGCGTACGCCGCGCGGTTCAGCGGATTGGAAAGGTTGACCCCGCTCTTGCCCTTGTAGCTGGTGGTCTCCTCGCCGTTCTTCTCGTAGTCGAGCTCCTTCTGCGGACCGCCGACGATGGAGTACTGCTCGGTCTTCTCGCCGTAGTAGATCCGCTGCTCGTACTTGCCGAGCTGGCCTCTCGTCGGCAGCCCGGACTCGGTGAAGTCGGGCGAACCGACAGTGCCCTTGTCCGGGTCCGTGATGGTGTTCGTGCCCTTGGCCGCGATCGCGCCGTAGCCATGGGTGTACGTGAAGTGGTCATTGATCCAGTTGCGCTTCTGGATGCCCTTGATGTTGAGCTCGCGCAGACCGATGACCGTGTCCTGCGGCTTGCCGTCGGGGCCGTTGTACCGGTCGACGTCCAGAGTCGCGGGGAACTGGTAGTACTTGCGCTCCTGCTGGAGCTGCTGGAAGGCGGGCGAGACGACGTTCGAGTCGACCAGGCGGTAGCTGGCCGCAGTCGGAGCCGCGGCACGCTGCTGGGCCTTCCGCTTGGGGTCTCCCTTGCCGGAGTAGTCCTCCGGCTTGGCGCTGTCGATGCCGTACGCGTGCCGCGTGGCCTCGATGTTCTTCTTGATGTACGGGCTTTCCTTGGCCTGCTCGTTCGGCTGGACCTGGAACTTCTGCACGATCGCCGGGTAGAGGCCGCCGATGAGGATCGCGGACAGGACCATCAGGCCGAAGCCGATCACCGGCAGCTGCCAGGTGCGGCGCCAGAGCGTCGCGAAGAAGAGCACGGCGCAGATGACGGCGATGCAGAAAAGGATCGTCTTCGCCGGGAGGTAGGCGTTGGCGTCGACGTACCGCAGGCCCGTCCAGTTGCCGGCCGCCTTGAAGTCACTGGACTTCACCGCGAGACCGTACCGGTCGAGCCAGTACGCCACGGCCTTCAGCGAGACGAAGACGCCGAGGAGCACCGAGAGATGGCCGGTGGCCGCGCCGGTCGCCCGGGCGCCGGGGCTGGTGATGCGCAGTCCGCCGTACAGATAGTGCGTGAGGGCGGCGGCGATCAGCGAGAGCACCGCGGCCGCGAAGCCGAAGCCGAGCAGGAACCGGTACCAGGGCAGGTCGAACGCGTAGAACGACACGTCCATCTGGAACTGCGGGTCCTTCTGGCCGAAGGAGACGCCGTTGACCCACATCAGCCAGGTCCGCCACTGACCGGTGGCGGAGGCTCCGGCGATCAGCCCGACGAGAGCGGTGATCGCGAGGAGCACCCACTTCTTGTACGGGGCGATGCCCATGCGGTACCGGTCGAGACTCTGCTGCTCCAGCGACATCGCGCTCAGCGGCGGGCGCAGCCGGTGTGCGAGCCAGATGTTCAGGCCGACAGCCGTGGCCATCAGCAGGCCGAAGACGGCGAACAGTCCGACCTTGGTCCACAGGGTGGTGGTGAAGACGGACGAGTAGTGAACCGATCGGTACCAGAGCCAGTCCGTCCAGAACCCGGCGAACATGACGAACACCATGGCCAGCACGGCCAGGACGCCCAGTGTCATGAGCAGGGTGCGGACACGCCGGGACGGCCGGCCCACTCTGATCCGTGGCCCGGTCGGGCCTCCGCCGCGGTCCGGCATCTGGAAAGCCAACGTGCGCACCTCGAAGTTCGCGGTCGTGTGAAACGGGCCCCGCGATCGTAGAGCCCACTACTGCAACTTACTGAGGCTTTACCTAGTTCCCGTCTTGGGGTCGGAAGGGGGCAGGATATTAGGCATGTCCAACGTTTCCCCTTCCACCCCATCCGATCAGCCGCCTCCGGCGTCGGGCCCGATCGCCGCGAGCCCGCTGACCCGCGCAGTGCTTGAGATCGACGAGTACGCATCCGGGCTCGGCTGGGACCAGCCGGCCAGGCTCTTCGCGCTCGTCGACACCGCGCAACTGCGCTCCCAGGAGCCGGAGCTCGCGGCCCAGCTCGGCCTCGACGGCGATGAGGCGGCCGCGCCACTGACCCCGATCGAGCAGGACGAGATTCCGGCCGGCACCCCGCTGGACGAGTTCCTGGCCACCATCGCCTGGCCGGACGCCGTGGCCGGCTGCGCGCTCACGGTGGAGCGCCAGATGCTCCCGCCGTCGGCGGAGGCCTCCGTCCCGGACGGCCTCGACGACAAGGCCCTGACCAAGTGGGTCGCGGCCCATCCGGACCGCCAGGAGGTCCGGATGACCGTGGCGGTTCTACGCGACGGCGCCCGCGAGTCGGCGCTGCGCCTGCGCGAGAAGGACTCCCCGAAGGAGGTCCTGACGGGCTCGGCCCTGGTCCCGGGCCTCGCGGAGGCGCTTGCGGCGACGTTCGAGGCGTAGCCAGTCCTGACGGCACGAAGAAACCGCCGTACCGGGTCGGGAGGGACCGGGTACGGCGGTTTGCCGTGTGCGGGGCGGTGCGGCCGGGGCCGGCGCGGTGGCCGGGCGCGGGGCGCGCTCGGAGCCGAGCCACGGGCAGCGGCGCGGGCGGCCCAGCAGGCGCGGGGCGGCCGAGAGGCGCCTCGCGGGGCGGAGGAGCCCCGCCGGGCGGCGTCCGCCGCAGTGACCCGCCGAGAACCCCCGGCGTCAGCTCGCCGAGCAGCCCACCAGGCCCTCTGTGTCCCCCGACTTGATCTTCTCCAGCGACTTCGCCGCGTCGTCGATCGTGTTCACCTTCACCAGCGTCAGCCCGTCGGGAATGTCCGACGCCGCCGTCGCGCAGTTCTCACTCGGCGTCAGGAAATACTTCGCGCCCGCATTGCGCGCCCCGACCAGCTTCATCTCGATCCCGCCGATCGGACCGACCTTCCCCTGGTCGTCGATCGTGCCGGTGCCCGCCACGAACTTCCCGCCCGTGAGGTCCCCCGGCGTCAGCTTGTCGACGATCCCGAGCGCGAACATCAGGCCCGCGCTGGGACCCCCCACATCCGCCAGATTGATGTCGATGCCGAACGGGAACGTGTGGTCGGTCCCGGCATGGATGCCGACGATCGCACGGTCGCCCTTGTCCGCCTTCACCGTGGTGACGGTGATCTTCTCGGTGCCCTTGGGCTCCTTGCCCGCCTTCTCCGCCGCGGCCGCCTCCTTCGCGGGGACGATCGTGAAGACCACGTCCTCGCCGGGCTTGTGCTTCACGACCAGCTTGGCCACGTCGCCGGGCTCCTTCACCGCCGTACCGTCGACGGCACGGATGACGTCGCCCGCGTGCAGCCGGTTCTCCGAGGGCGAGTCCTTGAGGACCGTGGAGACCACGACCCGCGACTTCACCGGGATCTTCAGCTGCTTCAGCGCGGCGACCTTGGCGCTCTCCTGCGACTGGCTGAACTCCTCGGCGTTCTCCTGAGTCGACTGCTCCTCGGTCTTCCCGTCCGGGTAGAGCGTGTCGTGCGGCACCACCACGTTGTCGTGGGCCAGCCAGCCGTACACCGCCTCGACGAGGTTCATCTTGTAGTCCGCGCCGGTGACCCTGACCGTCGTCATATTGAGATGGCCGGTCGTCGGGTATGTCTTGCGGCCGGAGATCTGCAGGACGGGTTCGCCACCAGCCGCGCCGAGCGTGTTGACCGTCGGTCCGGGCGACATCTCCGAGTACGGCACGGTGATGAACACCCCTGCGCAGAGAAGCGCGATGAAAGTCAGGGTGGAGGCGAGCATCGTCGCGGTGCGGCGTGGCATGGAACGACAGTACGGGACGGGTCTGTCAGACCACCGTCGGGGCCGCTGCGTACGGGGCGACTTGGCAACTGCGTACGGTCGGCGGCGGGGTCACACCCGGGTCAAGCGGCGTCAGGACCGGAGTCGGTTTTCTCCATCGCATCGCGGAACCGCGCATAACCGGCAAGCTCGGCGACATCCCCGGTCGTCCGGTTCCGTGAAGCCCAGCCTCCCCATATCGCAGCCCCGACGGCAGCGAAAAGCGGAATCAGCAACCAGGCGAGTGCTGCCATCGCGACCTCCCTACCCTGTGAGCGAACGAAACCGGATGATCAGCAGACTAGTCATCTGCCGGTTCAACGCTCAGGCCAGGGGGGCGGTTACGCAAATCGGGGCGCATGGGAGCCGACCGGGTTTCAACATGCTCCGATCAGCCCACCGCCTCAGCAGGCGCCGACCCACTCCTCAGTGCCGTCGGAGAATTTCTGGTGCTTCCAGATGGGCACCTCGTGCTTGAGGTCGTCGATCAGCTTCCGGCACGCCTCGAAGGCCTCCCCGCGGTGGGGGCACGACACGGCGACGACAACCGCCAGATCGCCGACTGCCAAGTCACCCACACGGTGGACGGCGGCGAGCGCCCGAACGGGGAATTCCGCCGTCACCTTCTCGGCGATACGGCGCATCTCCGCCTCGGCCGTGGGGTGGCAGGAATACCCCAGCGTGTCGACATCGGCGCCGCCGTCGTGATTACGCACTGTGCCGACGAAGAGCGCGGTGCCGCCCGCCGCGTCGTCGCCGACGGCAGCGAAGACCTCATTGACGGAGAGCGGGGTGTCACGGATCGCGAGCAGGCGGATGGGGTCGTTCGCCGCTTGCTCGCCGGGGTGGTCGTACCTGCTTGCCATGCCGTCCATCGTGCCGTACGCCACTGACATCGCGGAATAGCCCATTCGACCGGCCGGGAACACGCCTCCTTGGAGCCTCCTACAGACGGCGCCGCGCCTTGCGCGCGCGCCGCACCAGCGCGGCCGTACCGAGCAGCGCGACCGTCGCTCCCGCGGCACCCGCTGCGGTCGCGTCCTTGCGGCCGAGGCGGCGGCCGGCGACCGTGTGGCGGCCCTCCACCTCCTCCAGCAGCGCGGCGAGGACCTCCTCGTTCGTCCACTGGGGACGCCATCCCGCGTCGTGGAGGCGGCTCACACTGACCACCCAGGGGTGCATGGTGTACGCCAGGTCCCCGGCCGGGGACGGGGTGAGGCCGATCCGGTGCAGCCGGGCCGCCGCGCCCAGGGCGACCGCCGAGGGCAGCTCCATCCGGCGGATGCCGCTGAGCTCCTCGACCTCCTCCTGCTCCAGCCAGCCGTCGCAGCCGACCGCCAGCTCGCCGTCCACCTTCTCCAGCGCGGCATACTCCAGTGCGCTCACCAGGTCCTCGACATGGCAGAACTGCCAGGTGGGACGGGATCCGGCGACCACGAGGAGCCGCGGCGACTCGAAGTAGCGGGTCAGCGCGGTGTCAGTACCGCCCACCAGGACGGCGGGCCTTACCACCGTGACGTTGAGCCCGGGGTGGGCGCGCGGCGCGCGGCGGCTCAGGCGTTCGATCTCCAGCAGGTCGCCGACACCCGTGGCCTCGGCGGTGGCGCGCAGTTCCGCGTCCTCCGAGAGAGGGATGTCGTTGTCCGGCAGCGCGCCGTAAACCATCGCCGATGTGCACAGGACGACCCGGTGGACACCGGCCGCCGCCGCGGCGGTCAGCACGGTCTGTGTACCGCGCACGTTGTACGCGGTGCGGGCGGCGGAGTCGGTCTCCAGGTCGAGGTCGAGCGCCAGGTGCACCACCACGTCCGCGCCGCGCAGTTTCTCGGCGATGGCCGGATCGCGCACGTCGAGAATGTGCCACTGCGCCTCGAACACCTCGCCCCGGCGCTCGTCGATGGCGATGACCTGCTTGATCTCGTCGGACGCGGCGAGACGCCGGGTGAGCAGGTCGCCGACGCCCGAGGCGGCACCGGTGACCGCGACGACGGGACCACGGCCGGCCGACCCGCGACCTGAGGTCTGGGTTGAGGGGTTTCGCGCTGCGCGAACCTGCGGATCTGGGGAACTCACCAGGCGTCTCCAGCGGTTGTCTTCAGTACGAACGCGAATGACGCGTGCGCACCAGGTGGCGTCCATCCTGCCGCAGGCCAAGAGTCGGCGGAGCACCCGAGCCCATATGCGGCCCGGATGTCTACGCTGGGTGGTGTTGTCGGGCATTCGCCGTCGGCAGGAAGCCGGCGGCCCTACGAGCCGAGGAACCCCGTGAGTGACACCCCATTCGGATTCGGCCTTCCGCCGGAGGAGCCGGAGAACGGCGACGAGGGCAAGAAGAAGGATCCCGCCGGAGGTGGACAGGGCTCCGGCGGGCCGTCCCCGGCAAATCCTTTCGGTTTCGGGGAAGGCGCGGACAATCCGTTCGCCGCGATGTTCGGCTCCCTGAACCCCAATGACCTGGGCGCGGCGTTCCAGCAGCTCGGCCAGATGCTGAGCTACGAGGGCGGTCCCGTGAACTGGGACATGGCCAAGCAGATCGCGCGCCAGACGGTCTCCCAGGGCACACAGGACGGCACCAAGGACCAGAGCGTGGGCCCGGCCGAGCGGACCGCGGTCGAGGAGGCCGTGCGCCTCGCCGATCTGTGGCTGGACAGCGTGACGTCCCTGCCCTCCGGGGCGAACACCGCCGTGGCGTGGAGCCGCGCGGAGTGGGTCGAGGCGACGCTGCCCGCGTGGCAGCAGCTTGTCGATCCGGTCGCCGAGCGCGTCGGCCTGGCCATGGGCGATGTGCTGCCGGAGGAGATGCAGGCCATGGCGGGCCCGCTGATCGGCATGATGCGCTCCATGGGCGGCGCGATGTTCGGCCAGCAGATCGGGCAGGCCGTGGGGGTGCTGGCGGGCGAGGTGGTCGGCTCGACCGACATCGGCCTGCCGCTCGGCCCGGTCGGCAAGGCCGCGCTGCTGCCGCTGAACATCGAGACGTTCGGCAAGGACCTCGGCGTGCCGAAGGAGGAGGTGCGGCTGTACCTCGCCCTGCGCGAGGCCGCCCACCAGCGGCTCTTCGCCCATGTGCCGTGGCTGCGGTCGCATCTGTTCGGTGCGGTCGAGGCGTACGCCCGCGGGATCAAGGTCGACACGACCAAGCTGGAGGACGTCGTCGGCCAGTTCGACCCCTCACACCCCGAACAGTTGCAGGAGGCCCTCCAGCAGGGCATGTTCCAGCCGGAGGACACCGCGGAGCAGAAGGCGTCGCTGGCCCGTCTGGAGACCGCGCTCGCGCTGGTCGAGGGCTGGGTGGACGCGGTGGTGCACGAGGCCGCGTCGAGGCGGCTGACCTCGGCGGACGCCCTGCGCGAGACGCTGCGCAGGCGGCGCGCTTCCGGTGGTCCCGCCGAGCAGACCTTCGCGACCCTGATCGGCCTTCAGCTGCGTCCGCGCCGGCTGCGGGACGCCTCAAGGCTGTGGGCCTCGCTCACCGACGCGCGGGGTGTGGACGGCCGCGACGGCCTGTGGGGGCATCCGGACATGCTTCCGACGGCCACCGACCTGGACGACCCGGACGGCTTTGTCCACCGTGAGCAGCTCGACTTCTCGGAGCTGGACAAGATGCTCGGCGAGGCGGCGGGCAGCGGGAAGCCGAAGCTCGACAAGGACACGGACCTCGGCAAGGCCGACAAGGACGACGAGGGCGACAAGGACCAGTGAGCCTGCATGACGACGCCGTTCTCGTACTGAAGAGCTACGAGCATCAGGAGGAGCTGCGACAGCTCTATCTGGACCACCTGGCAGCGCACCCGGACGGGATGTGGAAGGCCTGCGAGACCGGGCACGTCACGGCAAGCGCGCTGGTCGTCGAACCGGAGCACGGGCGGGTACTGCTGACGCTGCACAAAAAGCTCGGCATGTGGCTGCAGATGGGCGGCCACTGCGAGCCGGGTGACGCGACGCTCGCGGAGGCCGCGATGCGCGAGGCCACGGAGGAGTCCGGGATCCGCGGACTGACACTGCTGCCCGGCGGTCCCGTGCGGCTGGACCGGCATGCGATTCCGGCGCCCTGCCACTGGCATCTCGATGTGCAGTACGCGGCGATGGCGCCGGCCGGGGCGGTCGAAGAGATCAGCGAGGAGTCGCTGGATCTGCGCTGGTTCGCGTACGACGAGGTGGCGGACGTGGCCGACGAGTCGGTCGTACGGCTGCTGGAGCATACGCGCGCTGCACTGTGAATGAACGCGGGTAAGGGGCGGTCTCCTGGGAGACCGCCCCTTACCTGTGCGTCCTTACCCGTCCTTGCTCGTCAGTTCCAGGCGTTGTTCTGGTTCTGGGCGTGGGCGCCTTGCTGGCCCACGCCGTACTGCGCACGCAGACCCTGCCCGATCTCCGCGCCCTGCGGCGGCATGACCTCGCTGGGCTGCACAAGGGCGAAACCCTGGCCGAGGAAGCTCAACTCCCAGCCCTCGCCGGTGTTGCCGCGCCTTCGCCGTACGCCGGAGGAATGCGTCTGCGCCTGCATCTGGACCCGCAGTGCGGAGGACCAGGCGACAATCGCGTCGGCGTCGACATTGACGTACTTGTCCGGCGTGACCTGCATCATCAGCGGCTGGCCCGAGGTCATCAGCGCGACCTTGCCCCGGCCGGAGATATTGAGCTGGTACTTCCCGGAGCCGGAGATTCCGTACTGGCTGTCCACCGCGATGACCTCGGTGTGCAGCGTGGAGTCGAGCGCCAGGACGTAGGCGCTGTCGACCGTCATGCCCTCATTGTCGACGTCCACCACATGGATGTACTGGGCGAGGTTGGCGAAGTAGACGGTGCCCTGCCCGGAGCAGCGCATCAGGTCCAGGCCCTCACCGGTGTTGGCGCGGGCCCGCCGCTGATTGTTCGTCTGGTACTCGCCGTCGAAGTCGACAAGCCCTTGGTACGCGACCATGGCGCCCTTGCGGGCGAGGACGTCGTCGTGGCCCGTCAGCGCGACCCGCAGCAGCTGCGGGTTCTGCACGACGTACCGGTCCTGGGACTGCTGTTCCGTGTAGCTGAAAAGCGGACTCTGCATGGTGTGTTCTCGCTCCCCCTCAGTTCCGGATCCGCAGGCGGTCGGTACTGTCCTCGCTCGGCTGTACGACGACGATGCCCTGGCCCGAGAAGGCCATCTGGTACGCCTCACCGCTGCCTCGCCCGACCAGCGAGGATGCCTTGAAGCTGCGCTTGCCCTTCACCTTGAGGTTCGGGGACCAGGCGACAAGGGCGTCCGGGTCGACGTAAGTCTCGTCCTCGCCACGGCCGCAGTCGACGACGATCGGGGTGCCGCGCGAGGTGAGGGCCACCCAGCCGGTGCCCGCGATCGACACGTTCCACAGGCCCTGGCCGGCCAGCTTGGCCAGCCCCTTGACCCGCTCGACACCCCACTGGAGGTGCGCGTCGAAGGCCAGCACATTGGTGCCGTTGACCGAGATCGAGTCGTTGTTGAGGTTGATGACGACCACGTCCGCGCCATAGTCGGCGAGGTAGAGCAGTCCGTCACCGGAGCACTTCATGATGGGCGCGCCTTCGCCGGTCACCCACTGGGAGGCGACCTGGCGGACGGCGGGCGGGTTGGGCTCGTACTGCACGAAGCCTTCGTAGGCGACCATCGAGCCGGTGCGTGCGTACAGGTCCTGGCCACTGGCCATGGCGACCTTGAGCATGGTGCGGCCGTGGTTCTCCATCCGGGCCGCGATCGGGGTCGGGGCGAAGCCCGCGAGTTGCTGGTTCATTTTTTCGGGCTCCCTCAGACCTCGTACGGCTGGACGACGATGAAGTTGCCGGGGGCGCCCCGGAACTGGAGGTTGACGGTCTCTCCGCTGTGCCCCGGGTACGCGTTGCGCCGCAGCCGGACCTGGCTGGAGAGGATCACCTGGGACGCGGACGACCAGGCGACGACGGCATTGCAGTCGGCGAAGGTGGTCGGCGTGACCGGGAGGACCACGGGGACGCCGTGGGTCTTCACGACGACCGTGCCGGTGCCCTGGAACTGCATGGTGAACAGGGCGCCGCCCGGAATGCCGTGGCCCTCGATCCTGCGGACCTCGTGCTGCAAGGACTCGTCGAAGGCGAGGACGTTCTCCGCGGAGACGCAGATGCCGTCACCCTGCAGCTCGATGGAGTGCAGATGCGCGCCGTTCTCGGCGAGGAAGACCTGGCCGCGGCCGCTGCAGCGCATCAGCTGCATCTCCTGGCCGGTCGCATTGCCGACGATGCGCCCGGCGAAGCCGGCGCCCTTGTAGCCGAAGTCGACTTTGCCCTGGTACATCACCATGCTGCCCTGGCGGGCGAGGACGGGCGTGCCGCCCATGGTCAGGTCGACCCGCATGAGCTGCTGGTTCTGCGGGGTCCAGCGTTGGCCGGTGGAGGTCTCCCGGTAGGGCTGCAGGGCGGCCTGGAGACCGGCGCCGGTCGACGGGGCTCCCTGGGGAACGCCCTGCGGGACGCCCGGAGGCTGCTGTCCGTACGGGGACGGTGCCGGCTGTCCATACGGCGAAGGCGCACCCGGCGGGACCTGACCAGGGACCTGGCCAGGCATCTGACCAGGGGCTTGGCCCGGCACCTGGCCGTGCTGAGGCGGCTGTCCGTACGGGGTCATGGGAGCCGCGATGGTGGGCGCAGCGTGCATCTGCGGGTTCGGCTGCTGAGGGGCGGGGGCCGGTGCCGGGGCCTGGGCGGCCGGTGCGCCGAAGGAGGGCGCGGGCTGCGGCACTTGAGGCGCCTGCGGTGCGGCCGGTGCCCCGAACGCCGGGGGCGCGCTGGCCTGCGCGGGAGGTGCGAACGACGGCACGGCGCCCTGCGGCTGCTGCGCGGCCGGCTGCTCCTCGGCGACCTCGCCGCCGAAGTTCTTGAGCAGCGCGTCGAGTCCGCCGTCGAAGCCCTGGCCGACGGCGGTGAAGCGCCACACGTCCTTCAGGTAGAAGTCGCCGAGCATCACGGCACGCTCGGTGGTGAACTCCGAGCCGCTGAAGGCGTACCGGACGACCTCTTCGCCGCCCGCGACGATGCGGATGTAGCCGGGGCCGACGTTCGACATCTGCCCCGCGCCGTCGATCGTCGCGGTGAACGAGAGCCTGTGGATGTTCGCCGGAATGCGGTCGAGAGTGACGCGGAAGGACTCGGTGTCACCGGCCTGCGCGCCGAGCAGCTGAATGGACTCCTCGGGCGACTTCGGCTGGTTGAAGAAGATGAAGTACCGGTCGTCCGAGAGCTGCTCGTTGGCGTCGAGTCCGAAACAGCTGATGTCGAAGGTCAGCCCAGGAGCGGCGATCTGCACACCTACGTACAGATCCGTTCCCGGCGTGAGATCACTGATCTTGGCCTTGTGGCCGCGTTGAAATTCCCTGGCCATGCGTAACGACCGTCCCCCATCCCGAAATGTTAATGCGTCGCGTCAGGCTAACGGCTGAGTGCGACATTGAGCCAAGCCGGTACACATTCGGTACAGGACCGTCGACAGTTACTCTCCGCGCGCTGCGGGCAAATGCGGCAGCCGGTCGGCGGCGACGACGCCCTCGAGATAGCCCCGCGCCCGCTCGGTGCGGGGATACGCCTCGAGGAGCCGCCAGAACCGCGGCCCGTGCCCCGGCACGAGGAGATGGGCGAGCTCATGAACGAGCACATAGTCAACGACGTATTCGGGCATCCCCTGCAGGCGGTGCGAGAGGCGGATACTGCCCTCGGCCGGGGTGCACGAGCCCCAGCGGGTGTTCTGATTCGTCACCCATCTCACGGATGTCGGTCTTGCGCGTCCGTCGAAGTACTGGGCGGACAAGCGCTCGGCGCGCTCGGCCAGTTCGGTGTCGCCGAGGATGCGCTTGCTCTCCTGGGCGGCGAGTTTGTCGAGCATCACGCTGACCCAGCGCTGCTCCTCCGCCTCCGACATCCGGGCGGGGATGAGCACGATGGTCCGGTCACCCTCCCGGTAGGCCGAGACCGTTCTGCTGCGCCGGGCACTCCTGCGGACCTCGACCGCACTCGTCGCCGATCCGCGGGGCGGTCGGTTTGTCGCGCTGCGCTGTTGACTTACGGCGCTGTGCGGTGGGCCCTCTCCGACAAGGCGAGGGGGTGGGGTCTCCCCAGCGAAGCGAGGGGACGGGTCGACGGACACGCCCCGACGTTACCCGCTGTCAGTGGAGGAAGTCCCGCCTCCGGGACGGTTCGAGCTTGATCCACTCCATGGCGCGCACCATTTGAACGACTAATACCCGGTGCCTGTGGATAACTTTTCACACCCATCGTCGCGACCGTGCATTCTGACAACAGATCGGCGGAGAGATCCGACAACACTTCAACGGAGGAAGTGGACGGGGGAAGTGGATATGCATCCGATGGTGAAGCCTGCCCTCAGGCGGGCATGGCGGGAGCGGCAGACCGTACAGTTCGGGGTGACTCCCGCGCATGCGGTAATGGTCGGCCCGGTGGACACGGCGACAGGCGCCCTGCTCGAGCTGCTGGACGGGACCAGGGGGCTGCCGCTGCTGCGCGAGGAGGCGCGGGCGATAGGGATGCCGGACGGACAAGTGGACGCTCTGGTGAAGCGGTTGACGTCGGCCGGTCTGCTCGACGATCCGACGGCGGGCGGTCCTGCGGCCGATGCGTTACGGAATCGGGCAGGCGCTCTCGACCGGCTGCGCCCCGATCTGGCGTCGCTCTCCGTCGTCCATCCGGAACCGGGCGGCGGGACAGCGCGCCTGACGGCCCGGCGGGCGATGCGCGTTCAGGTCCGGGGCGCCGGCCGGGTGGGCGCGACGGTCGCCGCGGCGCTGTCCGCCTCCGGGGTGGGCGGGGTCGAGGTGCTGGACGGCGGGTGTACGGAGCCGTGGGACGTGGCGCCCGGTGGGCTGCCGCCGGAGGCGGTCGGTGAGCGGCGCGATGCGGCGGCCAGGCAGCTGGTGCGGCGGTGGGCGCCCGACCGCCCGCCGCGCGCGACCGAGTCGGCGGGTTCTGGTGCGGGCGAGCCCGGCCTTTCCCTGGTCGTGGTGGCGCCGCGGGACGGTCTGGCGGCCTATGCGCCCGACCAGGCAGCGGCCGAGGGCTGGATCGCCACCGGGACACCCCATCTGTACGCGGGAGTTGTGGAAGGGACCGGAGTGGTGGGCCCGCTGGTGCTGCCCGGGGGCACGGCCTGCGCCGGCTGTCTGGAGCTGGGCCGGGTGGACCGCGACCCGGGCAGGCCCAGGCTGCTCGCGCAGTGGCGCTCGGGCCGCCGTCGCAGCGCGGTGCCGGCCTGCGATGTCGCCCTGGCCACGGCTGTGGCGGGGTTGACCGCGGCGCATGCGCTGTCGTTCCTCGACGGGGAGCTGCCCGCGAGTACGGGAGCGCGATGGGAGGCGTCACTGCCGCTGCTGGAGTGGCAGTCGGACAGCATCACGCCGCACCTCGACTGTGTCTGCAGCGCGTATGGGAAGAGTGAGAGGGAGCACACCTCAGAGTTCGGGCCGCTACACGAGACAATGGCCGGGTAACCGCCGTCAATGAAGTAATGCCGCCAGGCACACGCGGCACGGCTGTCTGGGATTTGGAGGGGCGCATGTCTGATCTTCCCCGGAAGGCGGTCACCCGGACCGCCAAGTTGGCCGCACTGCCACTGGGCTTCGCCGGGCGTGCCACTTGGGGTCTGGGCAAGCGGATCGGCGGGAAGTCCGCGGAGATCGTGGCCAGGGAACTGCAACAGCGCACGGCAGAGCAGCTGTTCAAGGTGCTCGGCGAGCTCAAGGGCGGTGCCATGAAATTCGGGCAGGCCATGTCCGTCTTCGAGTCGGCGCTCCCCGAGGAGGTCGCGGGCCCCTACCGCGCGGCCCTCACCAAGCTCCAGGACGCGGCACCCCCGATGCCGACGCGTACGGTCCACGCGGTCCTGGAGGAGCGCCTGGGTGCGGAGTGGCGCGAGCTGTTCCTCAATTTCGAGGACAAACCGTCGGCCGCCGCCTCCATCGGCCAGGTGCACCGGGCGGTGTGGCACGACGGGCGTGAGGTCGCGGTGAAGGTGCAGTACCCGGGGGCGGGGGAGGCGTTGCTGTCCGATCTGACGCAGCTCAGCCGCTTCGCCCGGCTGCTGGGTCCGCTGATCCCGGGCATGGACATCAAGCCGCTGATCGCCGAGCTCCGTGACCGGGTGTCGGAGGAGCTGGACTATGAGCTGGAGGCACAGGCACAGCGGGAGCATGCGGCGGAGTTCGCGGACGATCCGGATGTGCTGGTGCCGGATGTGGTGCACCAGTGCGACCAGGTGCTGGTGACCGAGTGGATCGACGGGGTCCCGCTGGCCGAGGTGATCGCCGACGGCACGGACGAGCAGCGGGACCGGGCGGGCCAGCTGCTGGCCCGCTTCCTCTTCTCGGGCCCGGCCCGCACGGGGCTGCTGCACGCGGATCCACACCCGGGAAACTTCCGGCTGCTCCCGGAGGAGGACGGCGAAGGCTGGCGGCTCGGCGTGCTGGACTTCGGCACGGTGGACCGACTGCCCGGCGGACTGCCGCCAACCATCGGCGAATGTCTGCGGATGACGCTGGAGGGCGAGGCCGAAGGGGTCTACGAGCTGCTGCGCCAAGAAGGCTTCGTCAAGGAGGCCATAGAGCTCGACCCGGACTCGGTGCTCGAGTATCTGGTGCCGATCATCGAGCCGGCGGAGGCGGAGGCGTTCACCTTCACCCGGAGCTGGATGCGCACCCAGGCGGCCCGGATCGCGGATATCCGCTCCCCCGCCCATCAGCTGGGAAAGCAGCTCAATCTGCCGCCCTCGTATCTGCTGATCCACCGGGTGACGCTGAGCACGATAGGCGTGCTGTGCCAGCTGAACGCGACGGTGCGGCTGCGGGACGAACTCGAGTCGTGGGTGCCCGGTTTCCTGCTGGAGGAAGAGGAGGAAGTCACGGCGGTCGAGGTGCAGGCCTGAGTGTTCGCCGCCGCGGGCCGAGCGCCACAACAGCCGGCGGCGGTCAGCGGGAGGCGGTCACCACCAGGCCGAGTCGAGCCTGCCCTCGATTGCCCTGATGTTGGCGCGTGCGCAGTCGTCGCAGAAGTAGTGACGGGTGCCGTTCTCCACGGAGCAGGTCCAGGTGGGCGGTGGTCCCTCGGCGACGGCGCCGCAGTGGGAACACACGATGCTCTCGGCACCCGGCTGCGCAGGGTGAGGAGTCTGCTGCTGGTCCACGTCGTGACGATAGCCCCGTCGGGGACCAGTCGCAGGGACAACGCACCGCGGGGGCCGGTCCGTTCGGACCGGCCCCCGGGTCAGTGTGTGCTGTCAGTGCCTTGATTGCGGTCAGTGCATGACGGCCATGGCCAGTGCGCGGCGGGCACGCAACGACACGCGCTCGGCACGGCGCTGCATCCGCCGGGCGGCGACCAGGCGCACGGCCTGGCGTTCCGCGTCGGCTTCCCGCAGGCGCTCGTGCATATGCGCACGAGCCATGGCTTCTGGGATGAGTTGCATCTCACGGGTCCTGTTCTGACGCGAGGCGTTCGCGCCGATGGTGGTGACGTCTGGGGTGGCGGAGCCGGACGGCTCGCTCGTGGAAGAGGTCATTGGGGCCAGCTTCTGGGGATCGTGCGTGATGGGTCGGTCGATGGTTCCGATGACGGTCATGCCGCGACCGGGTTCTTGCGCGGGCGACCACGCGGCCGCTTGCGGGCGACGACCACGCCCTGGATGAAGAGCTCTCCGCCCCAGACGCCCCACGGCTCACGCCGCTCCTTGGCGCCCGCAAGGCAGGCCTCCATCAGCGGGCAGGTACGGCAGAGGGACTTGGCGTACTCGACATCGGCCGGCGACTCGGCGAAGAAGACCTCCGGGTCATAGGAACGGCAGGGGACGGGTACGCCGAGGTTCTCGATGGCGTCGTCGAGCGCGGTGAGCGCAGTGAGCGGAGTCAAGGTGGAGTCCTCCGTGAGGGCGGGCGGGGGGATCGTCTCGGAAGGCGGTACGGACGGGGCGTGCGCTTCGAGTTGCACGGTGGTGTCGTTCCTCGTCTGGTCGGTCCGGCCTGTTGGCCGGGTGTCGGCTTGGTACCGGGTGCTTCTTGTCCCGAGGCCCCTTCGCTCTGTCCGCCCCGTTCGGGGAAAACAGAAGGGCCGCGGATCCCGGGTGGGGTTCCGCGGCCCTGAAGGCGCCGGCCTGATCTGGATCAGGCTGGATCACTCCAGGGTTCGAGCCCACGGAAGGCCCACATCGTGTGGTGCTGCGTCTGCCGCTTCTTGGTGCCGGCACTGGCCGCCGCAAAGGCATAGGCCCGAGCCTTTGCCGCTGCTACTGCTGCTTCCAGTGCCTTGGTCGGTCGCTCATTGCGCTCCATGACGGGCAGTCCGCCCAGACCGGAGACCGGAAGCGCGGCAGAGACGCCGGACACACCGGTGCCGTTGAACGCCGCGGAGAAGCCGAGCGAGCAGGCGGAGACGACCGAGCGATCGGTCATTTTGGCGGTGCTGATGAAGCTGGTGTTGATGCTGATCACTGGAATCGCCTCCTCTCGGCGTCTAAGGACCGGCCTGGGCCAGTCACGCGTATTCGGATAAGTACAGCACGAGGACAGGGCTTCAGAGAAGTCGCTGTTCCCGTGGTTAAGAACCTATGGGGCTTGCTGGGGCGGGCGCAAACTATTTTTTCGACGAGTTTGTATCAGTCGTCTTCGCCGTCCCCCACAACCTCCTGACCTGCACAGATGGTCAGCACATCGGCTCCGAAACGCTCGAGCTTGCGTCCACCGACACCGGCGATCTGAGCCAACTCCCCCTCGCTGCCCGGCACGGCCTCGGCGATCGCCATCAGTGTCTTGTCGGTGAAGACGCAGTACGCGGGCTGGCCCAGCTCCTTCGCCTGGTCCGCGCGCCAGTCGCGCAGGCGTTCGTACAGCGCCTCGTCCATGTCGGAGGGGCAGTCCTCACAGCGCATCAGTTTCATCTCACCAGCGTCGGTGAGCGTCTTGCCGCAGACCCGGCACAACACAGGACCTCGCCGCTTGCGGCGGCCGCCGCTGCCGCGCTCGATGCCACCGGCACCGCCCGCGCCGCGTGCGCCGGGTGCCACGGAGCCCGGCCGCATCCCGTTCAGGAAGCGGGTGGGCCGGCGGGAGGCGCGGCCGCCGGGTGAGCGGGACAGCGCCCAGGAGAGGCAGAGATGGAGCCGGGCGCGGGTGACGCCGACATAGAGCAGCCGACGCTCCTCCTCGACCTGCTCGTCGGTCTTGGCGTAGGTGATCGGCATCATGCCCTCGGTGAGGCCGACCAGGAACACGGCGTCCCACTCCAGGCCCTTCGCCGAGTGGAGCGAGGCGAGGGTGACGCCCTGAACGGTGGGGGCGTGCTGGGCCGCGGCGCGCTCGTCCAGCTCGGCCACCAGATCGCCGAGGCTCGCGTCCGGCTTGACCCGTACATAGTCCTCGGCGAGGCGGACCAGCGCGGCCAGGGACTCCCAGCGGTCGCGCACCGCTCCCGATCCGGCGGGCGGCTCGGTGGTCCAGCCCTTGGTGGAGAGCACAGCGCGGACCTGGGACGGGAGGTCCCCGGCGTCGTCGAGCAGGGAGTCGTTGCCACCTGCGCGGGCCGCGCCGCGCAGGGCGACGCCCGCCTCCCGTACTTCCTGGCGTTCGAAGAAGCGCTCGGCGCCGCGCAGTTGGTACGGGACTCCGGCATCGGCGAGCGCCTGCTCGTAGACCTCCGACTGGGCGTTGATCCGGTAGAGCACGGCGATCTCGCCGGCCGGGACGCCCGCGGCGATCAGGTCGCGGATACGACGGGCGGTGCCCTCGGCCTCGGCCGGTTCGTCCGCGTACTCGGTGTAGGCGGGGTCGGGGCCGGCTGCGCGCTGTGAGATCAGTTCGAGGCGGTGCTCGGCGGCGCGGCCGTGGGCCTGGCTCAGCAGGCCGTTGGCGAGATGGACCACCTGAGGGGTGGAGCGGTAGTCACGGACCAGCTTGACGACGGTCGCACTGGGGTGGCGGGTGCGGAAGTTCAGCAGGTGGTCGGGGGTGGCGCCGGTGAAGGAGTAGATCGTCTGGCTGGCGTCGCCGACGACGCAGAGGCTGTCGCGGTCGCCGAGCCACAGGTCGAGCATCCGCTGCTGGAGCGGGCTGACGTCCTGGTACTCGTCCACCACGAAGTGCTGGTACTGGCGGCGGATCTGGTCGGCGATGTCGTGGCGGTCCTGGAGGATGCCGACCGTGAGGAGCAGGACATCCTCGAAGTCGATCACCGAGCGGTCGCGCTTGAGCTGCTCGTACATCCCGTAGATCTGGCTGATCTCGGCCGGGTCGCGCGGGGCGTCGCGGTGCGATTTGGCGACCGCGGCCGGGTAGTCGGCGGGCACGGTCTGGGTGACCTTGGCCCACTCGATCTCGCTCGTGACGTCCCGCAGCTCATTGCGGTCGAGCCGGATGCGGCAGCGGGCCGATGCCTCGGCGACCAGCTGGATCTTGCGCTCGAGGAGGCGGGGCATATCGCCGCCGACCGCCTTCGGCCAGAAGAACTGGAGCTGGCGCAGCGCGGCTGAGTGGAACGTACGCGCCTGGACGCCGCCCGCGCCGAGCTGGCGCAGCCGGCCGCGCATCTCGCCCGCGGCGCGGTTGGTGAAGGTGACGGCCAGCACACTGGCGGGCTGGAGTATGCCCGCGCGCACTCCGTAGGCGATGCGGTGGGTGATCGCGCGCGTCTTGCCCGTGCCGGCGCCTGCCAGCACGCACACCGGACCGTGCAGGGCCGTCGCCACTTCGCGTTGCTCGGGGTCGAGCCCGTCGAGCACCGCGTCCGCCGACTCGGGGACCTGCGGGAAAAGAGAGGAGTGCGTTGCTGCTGTCACACCGCCATGCTGCCAGGTCGGCGGAGGTGGGTGCGGCCGTTGTCCACAGGGGGCCGGTGGCGGTCGTACTAATGCGGGAATGGCCGCCAGATCACGTACGTTCTACGCCGTGCGAACACGCAGGAGCACGCATCGACCACGCATCGAGCGCGCAGGAGCGAACTCGCAGGACCGAGACGAACGAGACGGACGAGACAGAGGAGCGCGAGAAACCATGCAGGGGACTGTGACGATGTACAGCACCACGTGGTGCGGCTACTGCCGTCGGCTGAAGAGCCAGATGGACCGCGAAGGCATCACGTACAACGAGATCAACATCGAGCAGGACCCGCATTCCGCGGCCTTCGTCGAGAAGGCCAACGGGGGCAATCAGACCGTCCCGACCGTGCTCTTCGCGGACGGTTCGACGCTGACCAACCCCTCGCTGGCCCAGGTCAAGCAGAAGATCGGCGTCTGAGCGGGGGACCGCTCAGGCCACAGCTCCGGGCTTCGGCAACGGCTTGCCGTACCAGAGCTCGATCAGGCGGGCCGCAATCGAGATCCCGAAGGGAGGCAGCACCTCCCCGGACTCGAATGCGGCCCGCAGGTCTTCCCGGGAGAACCAGCGTGCCTCGTGGATCTCTTCACCGTCGACGTCGATCTCGGAGGATGTCGCCCGCGCCATGAAGCCGAGCATCAGGCTGGACGGGAAGGGCCAGGGCTGGCTGGCGATGTACTCGACCTCGCCGACCGTGACGCCCGCCTCCTCGAAGACCTCGCGACGCACCGACTGCTCGATCGACTCCCCCGGCTCGACGAAGCCCGCCAGCGTGGAGAAGCGCCCTTCCGGCCAGTGCACCTGGCGGCCCAGCAGCGCGCGGTCCTCCTCGTCGGTGACCAGCATGATCACGGCGGGGTCGGTACGGGGGTAGTGCTCGGCCCCACATGCCTGGCAGCGGCGGATGTGGCCCGCGGCCGCGATGACCGTGCGCTCGCCGCAGCGTGAGCAGAAGCGGTGCAGCCGCTGCCAGTTCTCCAGTGCGACGGCGTGCACCAGGAGTCCCGCGTCGCGCGGGGAGAGCAGCAGTCCGGCCTCGCGCAGGCCTGCGGGGCGGGCCGACTGGTCCATGCGGCCGGGCAGGGCGTCCTTCTGCAGCGCGAAGTAGCGCACGCCGTCCTCGTCGGTGCCGAGGAAGTAGCGGTGGGTCTCGGTGAGGGGGGCCTCGAAGGCCGGGGTCATGACCAGTTCGGTGCGCCCGTCGGGGGTGTCGTCGACCAGCACCTGGCCGCCCGAGACCACGAAGACCCGGGTCGTCGGGTGGCTCCACGCCGCCGACAGCCAGGCCTCGTCGAGGCGGTGGTGCGCCTCGCGGTCGATACCGCTCGGCGCGGTGAGACCGATCGGCGCGGTGAGATCGATCGGCGCGGTGAGATCGATCGGGCGGTGTGTGGTGCCGTTGCTGGTGGTGCTCACAGGTACTTCCAACTCCCCCGGGTGGATTGGATGGCAGTTCAGCGGAGGGCGGCGGCGAGGTCGCCCCACAGGTGGGCAGTCGTCTCCACACCCTTGATGAGCAGGTCCAGTTCGACCTTCTCGTTGGGCGCGTGCCAGCCGTCGGACGGTACGGAGATGCCCAGGAAAAGCACGGGGGCCGCGAGCACGTCCTGAAGATCCGCGGCGGGGCCGGATCCGCCCTCGCGGGTGAAGCGGATCTTCCGCCCGTCGAAGGCGCGGCTCATCGCCCGTACGACCGACTGCAGGGCCGGGTGGTCCAGCGGCGTCAGACAGGGGCGGGTCGAGGCACCGAAGGTGATCTCGTGGCGGATACCGGCCGGCACCTGGGCCGCGACCCAGTCGCCGACCGCCTGCTCGATCTTCTCCGGGTCCTGGCCCGCGACAAGACGGAACGTGAGCTTCAGCTGGGCGGACGACGGGATGATCGTCTTGCCGCCGGGGCCCTGGTAGCCGCCGCCGATGCCGTTGAGCTCGGCCGTCGGGCGGGCCCAGATGCGCTCCAGCGTGGAGTAGCCGGCCTCGCCGAGCGTGGCGTGCGACTTGGCGGTGTTCAGCCAGGACGCCTCGTCGAAGGGGAGCTCGGCGAACAGCTCGCGCTCGGCGTCCGTGAGCGGCTCGACGCCGTCGTAGAAGCCGGGGATGGTGACGTGCTCGTCGCAGTCGTGCAGCGCCGCGACGAGACGGGCGGCGACGGTGGCCGGGTTGGGTACCGCGCCGCCGAACGAACCGGAGTGGATGTCCTGGTCGGGGCCGTACAGCTCGATCCCGCAGTCGGCAAGGCCGCGCATGCCGGTGCAGACGGTGGGGGTCGTCTCGGACCACATGCCGGTGTCGGACACGATCACGGCGTCGGCGGCGAGGCGGGTGGAGTTGGCCTCGACCAGGGCTCGGAAGTTCGGCGATCCCGACTCCTCCTCGCCCTCGATCAGCAGCTTGAGATTGACCGCGGGGGCGGTGCGTCCGGTGGCGGCGAGGTGGGCCCGTACGCCCAGGGTGTGGAAGAAGACCTGCCCCTTGTCGTCAGCCGCGCCGCGCCCGTACATCCGGCCGTCGACGATCTGCGGCTCGAAGGGGTCCGTGTGCCAGCCGTCCTCACGGGTGGCGGGCTGGACGTCATGGTGGCCGTAGACCAGGACGGTGGGCGCATCCGGGTCGCCGGAAGGCCACTCGGCGAAGACCGCGGGGGCACCGGGAGTGGGCCAGACCTCGGTGACCGGGAAGCCGGTCTCCTTGAGCTTGGCCGCGAGCCAGTCGGCACTGCGCCGGACGTCCGCGGCGTGGTCGGGCTGGGCCGACACGGACGGGATGCGCAGCCAGTCGGCGAGGTCGTCCAGGAAGGCGGCGCGGTGTTGCTCGATGTACGTACGGACGGCGCTGTCCGGGGTGTCGCTCATGCACCTGAGCCTAACGGGCGGGGGTGACTGTCTCGCCGGCCGTCTCGCCCAGCAGGATGCGCTCCAGCTCGGCGCGGGCGGGGAGAGGGTCGGGGCGGACGATCTCTCCGGTGCGTACGTAAACGAACGCGGCGTCGACGGCTTCGAGGGGGAGGTCGTGCTGCTCGGCCCAGGCGAGCCGGTAGATGGCTAGCTGGAGGGGATCGGCGGTGTTTGTGCGGCTGGTCTTCCAGTCGACGATTTCGTACGTCCCCGTCGCCTCGTCTGCCGTCCCCTCTGCCGGCTCGTGGCGATAGACGGCGTCGATACGGCCGCGGATCACGCGGCCCGCGAGGGTGAGCTGGAACGGGGACTCCACGCGGTAGGGCGTGCGGCGGGCGTACGGAGTGCGCTCGAACGCCTCCTTGAGCGCGGCCAGGTCGCGCTCGTCCGCGATCTCGGGGTCGTCGGCGTCACCGCCGGGGAGTTCGTCCGGGCCGAGCATCGGAAGCGGGAGCTCCTCGAACCGCGACTCCACCCAGGCGTGGAACCGCGTGCCTCTGCGGGCCGCGGGGTGCGGGGGGTGCGGCATGGGGCGGGCCAGCTCCTGGGCGAAGCCGTCGGGGTCGGCGGCGAGGCGCATGAGCTGGGAGGCGGAGAGGGAGGGGGGCAGGGCAACGTCGCGGACGGTCGCGCGGCTACGGCGGAGCTCACCGGCGAGGGCGTCGAGGTCGCGGTCCCAGGAGGCGATGGTGCGGGCGTCTTCCGGGGTGGGGGCCGCCGCCTCAAGAGCGTCGGCTTCGCGGCGCGGGTGTGGCAGCTCGGCCGCAGCGACGTCCGGGAGATCCGGCTCGTCCCAGGGGTCGTGCCAGTCCGGCTCGTCCGGCTCGGACAGGGGCTCGTCCGGCTCGGACAGGAACTCGTCCGGCTCCGACTGGGGTTGGTCCGGCTCGGACAGGAGCTCCTCCGGCTCGTCCAGATACGCCAGCACCGTGTCCGCCGCGGCGCGGCGGCGCATCAGAGAAGTAGCGTCCAGCGGCAGGGGCCAGGCCTGGTCCGCCGTCGTTTCGTGCAGGGTCGGGTTCTCCGCGTCCTCCTCCGGTTCGTCCGCCCAGATCTCGATCTCGCCGAAGCCGTCCGCGCAGTGGTCGTACAGCGCCTGCAGGAACAGCGAGGGGCCGCGGCGGCGCTTCTGGGTCGGGCCCCACCAGTGGGCCGAGCCCAGGAGCAGGGAGCGGGGGCGGGTGAAGGTGACGTAGCCGAGGCGCAGTTCCTCCGTGTGCTGGTGGTCCTTCATCGCGTCCTTGAAGGACTTGAGGCCCTTGGCGTCCCAGGACTCGACGGAGGGAAGGGTGGCTGCGTCGCCTCGCAGGGCGTGCGGCAGGACCTTGGACTGGGAGGTCCACGCCTCGCGCGCCTGATCGTTCGGGAAG
This sequence comes from Streptomyces sp. NPDC019443, assembly GCF_044389785.1. NCBI lineage: Bacteria > Bacillati > Actinomycetota > Actinomycetes > Kitasatosporales > Streptomycetaceae > Streptomyces > Streptomyces sp. NPDC019443. Next base: position 293,572 of record NZ_JBIRYJ010000002.1, on the reverse strand, counting down.
TGCTTGGCGACCAGGCCCGGGACCGCGACCACGTCCCATTCCAGGCCCTTGGACTTGTGGGCCGTCAGGACCTTGACGGTGTTCTCGCCGCCCGGAAGGGCGTTGTCCAGGCCCTTCTCGTACTGCGCGGCCGTGCGCAGGAAGGCGAGGAAGGCCAGCAGGGTGGCCTCCCCGTCCAGTGCCGCGAAACCGGCCGCCCTGTCAAGGAAGTTGGCGAGGGTCTCGCGGCGGCGGGCGGCCAGGGCGCTTGGGGACGCGGAGAGTTCGACCTCGAGGCCGGTGGTGGACAGGACGCGGTGCAGGACGTCCATCAGCGGGTCGGCCAGGGAGCGGCGCAGGTCGCGCAGTTCGGCGGCGAGGCGGGCGAAGCGGACCCGGGCCTCCGCGGAGAAGGGGAGGTCGACGTCCTCCCCGTCCGCCGACTCCAGGAACGTGTCCAGCGCGTCGGCGAGCGAGATGACCTCGGCCGGGTCGGTGCCTTCGACGGCCGCGGCCAGCCGCTCGTCGGGATCCCTCCCGTCGGACGAGGCGCGGTGGACCAGCAGCCGGGCCCGGCGGCCCAGCAGGGCCAGGTCGCGCGGGCCGATCCGCCAGCGCGGCCCGGTGAGCAGACGTACGAGAGAGGCGTTGGCCCCCGGGTCCTGCAGGACCTCGCACATCGCGACCAGGTCGGCGACCTCCGGCAGGTGGAGCAGCCCGGACAGGCCGACGACCTCGACCGGGACGTCCCTGGCGACGAGCGCGCCCTGGATCTCGGGGAAGTCGCCCGCCGTGCGGCACAGGACCGCGATCTCGCCCGGCTCCTTGCCCGTACGCACCAGGTGGGCGATCGAGTCGGCGAGCCACTCGATCTCCTCCGCGTGGGTGGGGAGGAGAGCGATGCGGACGGACCCGTCGCGCTCGGCGCCCGGGGCGGGCCGCAGCGCCTCGACGCCCTCGTGCATGGCGCGCAGCGGGGCCGCCAGGCCGTTGGCGAGGTGTAGCAGGCGACCGCCGCTGCGGCGGTTCTCGCTGAGGGAGAAGCGGGTCGCGGGTCGGCCGTCGGGGTACGCGAAGTGCGCCGGGAAGTCGTCGAGGTTGGCGACGGAGGCCCCGCGCCAGCCGTAGATGGCCTGGCAGGGGTCGCCAACCGCGGTCACGGCATGGCCGGTGCCCTGGCCGAACAAACCGGACAGCAGCAGCCGTTGGGCCACCGACGTGTCCTGGTACTCGTCGAGCAGCACAACCCGGAACTCGTCCCGCAGGATGGATCCGACCTCGGGCCTGGTGCGCGCGAGTTCGGCGGAGAGCGCGATCTGGTCGCCGAAGTCGAGGAGGTCGCGGGCGCGCTTGGCCTCGCGGTAACGGACGGTCAGATCGAGCAGCTCACGGCGGGCCGCGGCCGCCTCGGGCACCTTGCGCAGTTCGGCGTTGCTCAGCCGGGAGCTCTCCAGGGTGCGCAACAGCAGGGAGTCGTACGCGCCAAGCTGCTCGGGACGTACGAGATGCTCCGCGAGCTCCGCGTCGAGCGCCAGCAGATCGCTGACCAAGGACGGAAAGGACCTGGTCAGCGAGGGATACGGGCCCGGCGCCTCGCGCAGCACACGCGCGGCGAGCTGGTAGCGGGTGGCGTCCGCGAGCAGGCGCGCGGTCGGCTCCAGGCCTAGCCGCAGCCCGTGGTCGGTGAGGAGCTGCCCGGCGAAGGCGTGGTACGTGGAGATGCGCGGCTCGCCAGGAGGGTTGTCCGGGTCGATGACGTCGGGGTCCGTCACCCCCGCGCGCACGAGCGCTTTGCGGACGCGCTCGGCGAGCTCGCCCGCCGCCTTGTTGGTGAAGGTGAGGCCGAGGACCTGCTCGGGGGCGACCTGGCCGGTCCCCACGAGCCACACCACCCGCGCGGCCATCACCGTCGTCTTCCCCGAGCCGGCTCCGGCCACGATCACCTGCGGGGCGGGCGGCGCGGTGATGCAGGCCGTCTGCTCCGGGGTGAAGGGGATGCCGAGGAGCTCTTTGAGCTGCTCGGGGTCGGTGATGCGTGCGGTCACCTCAGAGAGGCTAATGGGGACCACTGACAGCGATGGTCCCCGTCGGTCTCAGCCGCCTCGGGCGGGCGTCGGGCGCGGCCTCGGCCTCGGCCTTGGCCTCGTGAGGGGGTCAGGCTCCGTTGCCGGACCCGGACCCGGCCCCGTACCCTGCCCCGAAGCCGAAACCGAAACCGAGGCCGAAGCGGGAGCCGGTGCCGGCGCCAGACCCAGGGCCCGCGCTCAAGCCCGTGCCCAGCTTCTCCAGGTCGACGACCTGGTCGGTCGGCGGGGCCACGGTCTTGACCGGCTTGTTGTAGTCGGAGAAGGTCATCGTGCCGGGCCCGTCACCGCCGACCCTGACGACCCTGATGAGGTACGGCTCACCCTTCTTGGCCACGTACATGGTGATCGTTTCGCCGTCGGGCTTCTTCTTCACGAGGGTCGTTGTGGGCACAGAGTTGACCTTGGCGTCGGGTCCCTTGGTCATGCCCTGACGCTCCGACGTGTCCTTGTCCCTCTCGGCGAGCATGGCCTTGAGGTCGCAGACGCCGCCCATGGCCTTCGCGCTGCCCGCCGGCATCTTGATCCAGCGGTCCTTCACCAGCTCGACGACGCCTTCGCCGTCTGTGCCGGGCGTGCTGCTCTCGCTGAGCGACGCGCGCCAGAATTTCTCGTTGCCCTTCATGTACAGGACCTTGCTGACCTGGCGCAGCTCGGCGCTGCCGCCGCCGAAGCCCAGCTTGCCCGTACATGCGCCCTTGTTGTCCACCGCAAGGTCGACGGACGCCTGCTCGCCCTCGCTGGTGACCTGGCCCGCCATCCTCATGGACCGGGCCGCCTGTGTGGCCGCGACGGCCCTGGCCGCGATCTGATCGGCGGTCAGGCCGGTGAGGTCGGCGGGTGCAGTGCTGGTGACGGCCGCCGGTTCCTGCTCCCCCTCCGGCTTCTTCTCCTGCCTCTGCTGCTCCTTCTTCTCCTCGGAGGCGCTCTTGACCTTGATGTCGCCATCGTTGGAGCAGCCCGCCAGCGCAGCGGTCGCGGTCGCGGTCGAGAAGACCACCGCCGTAACCAAGGACTTCCGTTTGGCCGCCATGTGTCTCCCCTTGCAGGTCCGCGTGTCGCCTTGTCGTCATTCATTGGATGCAAGCAAATGCGGCAATGCGCGACAAAACACGGCTCATTCCACTATTTGGCGGCCTTCCGGCTGGGCGCTGCACGACGAGCGGAAAGTGCAGTGGGTGCAGTGCTGCCCCGCGCTCGGGGTGAAGCGCTCATCGAGTACGCGGCCGGCGGCGGTGGCCAGCAGCTCGCCGACCCACTCCCCCGCGAGCGGCTCCTGCGCCTGGATCCTCGGGAGGGCGTCACCGCCCTCCTTCCTGGCGGCGGCCTGGCGCAGTTGTACGAGCTCGGCGCCGCCGGGTTCGGGGCGGCGGCCGTCGAAGGCCCCGTCCACGGCGCCTTCGCGCACGGCAAGCTGGTAGACGGCGAGTTGAGGGTGCCGGGCGACCTCGTCCCGGGTCGGCGTCTGCTTGCCGGTCTTGAAGTCCACGACGTACGCGCGTCCTTCGGTGTCCTGCTCTACGCGGTCCATGGAGCCTCGGATGCGTACCTCGTACTCGCCGGCCTCCAGGGTCACGTCGAAGTCGTGCTCGGTCGCGGCGGGGGCTCGGCCGCCGCGGTCCATGACGTGCCAGCGCAGGAAGCGTTCGAGCGCCACGCGCGCGTGCTCCTTCTCCTGCTGCGACTTCCATGGCGCGTCGAAAACGAGCGCGCTCCAGACGGAGTCGAGGCGCTCCATCAGAACGGCCAGATCGGCGGGGGTCTGTCCGGAGGCGACCTCGTCCGCGAGTACGTGAACGACGTTGCCGAACCCCTGGGCGGCCGTTGCGGGGGCGTCCGCCTTCACCTCGCGCCCCAGGAACCACTGGAGCGCACAGGTGTTGGCCAGCTGGTCCAGTGCGCTGCCGGAGAGGGTGACGGGCTGGTTCCGGTCCCGCAGGGGGAGCCGGCTGTGGGTCGGCTCGTACAGGCCCCACCAGCGGTAGGGGTGTGCGGCGGGCACGAGCGGCTGGCCCTCGTCGTCGGCGAGCGCGGCGAGGCGCGCGAGGCGGCGGGCGGCGGCGTCGCGCAGCGCGGGTGTCGCCTGCGGGTCCACGGTGGTGGCGCGCAGCTCGGCGACGAGCGCGGCAACAGCGAGGGGGCGGCGGGGGCGGCCGGTGATGTCCTTGGGTTCGACGCCGAGTTCGGTGAGGAAGCGGGAGGGCTGGTCGCCGTCGTCGGCCGGTGCCTTGACGGCGGTGACGACGAGGCGGTCGCGGGCGCGGGTGGCGGCGACGTAGAAGAGCCGGCGTTCCTCCGCGAGGAGGGCACCGGGGGTGAGGGGCTCGGCGAGCCCGTCGCGCCCGATCCTGTCCGCCTCCAGGAGCGAGCCCCGCCGTCGCAGATCGGGCCATAGGCCTTCCTGTACACCGGCGACGACGACGAGGCTCCATTCGAGGCCCTTGGAGCGGTGGGCGGTCATCAGGCGTACGGCGTCGGGGCGGGTGGCTCTCCTGGCCAGGGTGTCGGCGGCGATGTCCTGGGCCTCGATCTCCTCGAGGAAGTTGAGGGCGCCGCGGCCGCCGGTGCGCTCTTCGGCACGGGCGGCGGTCTCGAAGAGGGCGCAGACGGCATCGAGGTCGCGGTCGGCATTGCGGCCGGCCGCGCCGCCGCGGAGGGCGGCGCGTTCGAGGCGCTGCGGCCACGGGGTGCCGGCCCACAGCTCCCATAGCGCCTCTTCGGCGGTGCCGCCGCCTTCGAGGAGCTCGCGCGCCTTACGCAGGAGCGCGCCAAGCCGCTGCGCGCCGCGGGCGTACGCGGGGTCGTGTGCGACGAGGCGCTCGGGCTCCGCGAGGGCGCGGGCGAGGAGCTGGTCGGACGGTGGGGGTACCCGATTGCCGCCGGCGCGCTCCTCGTCACGGAGGGCACGGCCGAGGCGCCGGACCTCGGCGGCGTCCATGCCGCCGAGGGGGGAGGTGAGGAGGGTGAGGGCGGTCTCGGTGCTGAGCCAGGGGGTGGTGGGGTCGTCCGCCGCCTCCCCCGCAGTGTCCGGCGCCTCCCCCGCAGTGTCCGCCGCCTCCCCCGCAGTGTCCGGCGCCTCCCCCGCAGTGTCCGCCGCCTCCCCCGCAATGTCCGCCGCCTCCCCCGCAATGTCCGCCGCCTCCCCCGCAATGTCCGCCGCCTCCCCCGCGGTGTCCGGCGCCGCCCCCGTAGTGTCGCCGCCCCGTTCCGCAGTGTCGGCTGATTGCGCCCTCTGCGGCTGCGTCGCCGCCGTAGCCACCGCTCGCAGTGCCGTCAGCAGCGGGGACACCGCCGGTTCGTGGCGCAGAGGGACGTCGTCGCCGTCGATTTCCAGGGGGACGCCCGCCGACGCCAGGGCGCGGCGCACCGAGGGGATTGTGCGGCCGCCCGCGCGGACCAGGACTGCCATGTCGTGCCAGGGGACGCCGTCCTCCAGATGGGCCCGGCGCAGGATGTCCGCGATGTTGTCCAGTTCCGTCGAGGCCGTCGGGTAGGTGTACGTCTCGACCCGGCCGCCCTCCCGGACCGCGCCCAGCTCCCGGTGCGCCCGTACCTTCTCGGACGGGAGGCGGGGCAGCGGCATCCGGCGGGTCAGCAGCCGGGTCGCCGCCAGCAGGTGCTCGCCACTGCGCCGGGACGTCGTCAGGACCGCCACGTCCGCCGGGCTGCCGTTCGCGTGCCGGAAGGCATCGGGGAAGTCGAGGATGCCGTTCACGTCCGCGCCGCGGAAGGCGTAGATCGACTGGTCCGGATCGCCGAACGCGACCAGCGTGCGGCCCTGCCCGGCCAGCGCCTGGAGCAGCTGTACCTGGGCCGGGTCGGTGTCCTGGTACTCGTCCACGAACACCGCGTCGTAGGGGAAGTCGTAAGGCGAGGCGACCCGCTGGGCAAGCAGCACCGCCCGGTGCACCAGTTCCGCATAGTCGAGCACCCCCTGCAGGTCCAGGACGTCCAGATACTCCGCGAGGAACGACGCGGCCGCCCCCCAGTCGGGGCGGCCGGTACGGGCCGCGAAACGGGCAAGGGAGTCTGGGCCCAGACCAAGCTCACGGCTCCGGGCGAGCACCGCGCGTACCTCGTCGGCGAAGCCACGCGTCGTCAGGCACGCCCGCAGTTCGTCCGGCCAGTGGTTGCGCGCCAGCCCCTCCGCCTCCAGGTCGAGCTGGCCCGTCAGCAGCTCGCGTACGGCGACGTCCTGCTCGGGACCCGACAGCAGCCTCAGCGGCTCGGAGAACAGTTCTGCGTCCTGGTGCGCGCGGACCAGCGCGTAGCAGAAGGAGTGGAAGGTCGTCGCCTGCGGCCCCTGCGCGCCGCCGAGCCGCAGCGCCATCCGGTCACGCAGTTCCACCGCCGCCCTGCGACTGAAGGTGAGCACCAGGATCCGCTCCGGATCCGTCCCCTTGGCCACCCGCGCGGCGACCGCCTCCACCAGCGTGGTGGTCTTGCCGGTGCCCGGACCTGCCAGAACGAGCAGCGGACCGTGATCGTGGTCAACCACCGCGCGCTGACTTGCGTCCAGCAGAAGGGGATCCACGGGGCTCGGCGGGGTACGCACCAGTCGGTACGCGCCCGGGGTCCTCCCCCTACGCCCCTGCGGGCGTGGGGGGACCCCCTGGCGTACCTGTTGCTGGTACGTCGTACGCCCTGTGGTGGAGGAGGAGCTCACGTGGATCGCCGGTCCTGGTGGGTGTGCTGGTGATGATGGAGCGGTTCGTGCCGCGCGCTGACGACGCTACGCCAGCGCGCTACCGCGACGCAGTGAGTCCGGCGCGTACTCCGTACGGTCCGCAGAGCGCCCGCGCGACCGCCGAATGGCGGAAGCTGTCATATGTGAGCGCTGTCGCCGGCACCACCGCCGCCGCCGTCCCACCGCGCGCGCTTCATGTCGAGGCGCGGCACGTGGCCCTCGGCGCTGCGCGCGGCCTCGCGCAGGGGCGTCCCCTCCGTGCGGTAGTGCTCCAGGGCACGCAGTTCATGGCCGGGCAGCAGCGCGCCGTCCGCGCGCACGACACGCCACCAGGGCACGCCGCCGCCGTAGAGGGACATCGCACGGCCGACCTGGCGCGGCCCGCCGTCCCCGAGCCACTCTGCGACATCGCCGTACGTCATCACCCGTCCCGGCGGAATCAGCTCGGCGACTTCGAGCACCCGCTCCGCGAACTCCGGCAGCTCTTCCATCCGGTCCATCCTGCCGTACGCCACCGACAACGACCCGGACAGCAGGACCCGAGGGGCAAAGGAGCGTATCCTTCCCGCCTCGCGCCCCCGCAATGCACCCTGATGCCCCCCTCTGTCGGCGGGCCGTGCCACCATCATGCGGGCGGTGACTGGTGATACGAGATCAAGAAGAGACCGAGACGGCGAAGGAGCAGGGCGTGCAGCCTCCTCAGGCGGCGAGCACCCCTGGGCCCGAGTCGTACCCGGACGCACCCGTTCCGCGTGAGGGTGCCGACGGCCCCAAGGGAAAAAAGGAGGCGGCGGACGAAGCCACTGACCAGGCCGTGGACACATCCGCGGACCTAGCAGCAGACACCGCGGCCAAAGCCGCCGACAAGACCACCGACAAAAGCGCGGACAAAAGCGCGGACAAAAGCGCGGACACAACCGCAGGCAAAGCCGCCGGCAAGACCGCCGAAGCTGCGGACAAAGCGGCAGACGCCCCCGGCGCCCCCGGCGTCGACCGGGTCTCGGGAGACGAGCCGCTGCTCGCCGCGCGCGTCCACCGCCCCTCCGACCTGCTGCGCCTGCTCATCGGCATCCTCGCGATCGCCGTCGTACTCGCCATCGCCGCCTTCGCCCACGGCACCACATCCGGCCTCGAGCAGGACATCAACAAGGGCACCGGACAGGCACCCGACCTCTTCGTCAAGATCGCCGGTCTGGTCTCCAGCATCGCCGTGCTGCTCGTCCCGGTCGCCTTCGCGATCGAGCGGCTGATCAAGCGGGACGGACTGCGGATCGCGGACGGCGTCCTCGCCGCCGTGCTCGCGCACGGCGCCACCCTCGCCACCGACCTCTGGGTCGCCAGGGCCGCGCCCGGCCCCCTCCAGGAGGCGCTGACCCAGGCGCAGAGCGGCGGCGGGCTGACCGACCCCGTCCACGGCTATCTCGCGCCCGTCATCGCGTACATGACGGCCGTCGGCATGTCCCGCAGACCCCGCTGGCGCGTGGTCCTGTGGGTGGTCCTGCTGCTCGACGCCTTCGCGATGCTGGTCGCCGGCTACACCACCCCGTTCTCGATCATCCTCACCGTGCTGCTCGGCTGGACCGTCGCCTACGGCACGCTGTACGCCGTCGGCTCGCCGAACGTACGGCCCACCGGCCAGACACTGCTGGCCGGTCTGCGCCACGTCGGCTTCCGCCCGGTCACCGCCATGCGCGCCGAGGAAGTCCCCGACTCCGCCGAGCCGGGCGACCGCGGCCGCCGCTACCAGGTCACGCTGGAGGAGGGCGCACCGCTCGATGTCACCGTCGTCGACCGTGAACAGCAGGCACAGGGCTTCTTCTACCGGGTGTGGCGCCGGCTGACGCTGCGCTCCATCACCACCCGCCGCTCCATCCCGTCGCTGCGCCAGGCCCTGGAGCAGGAGGCGCTGCTCGCGTACGCGGCGATCGCCGCGGGTGCCAACGCGCCCAAGCTCATCGCGACGTCGGAGCTCGGCCCGGACGCCGTGATGCTGGTGTACGAGCACCTGGGCGGCCGGTCCCTCGACTCCATGCCGGACGACGAGATCACCGACGACGTGTTGCGCGGGGCCTGGCGGCAGGTGAAGGCGCTCCAGTCGAGGCGTATCGCGCACCGGCGGCTGACCGGCGACGCGATTCTGGTGGATCGTTCCGGCAAGGTGATCCTGACCGATCTGCGCGGTGGCGAGATCGCGGCGGGCGATGTGGTGCTGCGCATGGACATCGCGCAGCTGCTCACCACGACCGGCCTGCGGGTCGGCGCCGAGCGTGCGGTGGCCACCGCCGTCGAGATACTCGGCCCCGACAAGGTCGCCGACTGTCTGCCGCTGCTCCAGCCGATCGCCCTGAGCCGCTCGACCCGGGCGACGCTGCGCAAACTCGCCCGCGAGCGGTCGCACCGCGAGCGGGAGGCGGTGCTGGAGGCGTCCGCGGCCGCCAAGCGGGCCCGTACGGCAGAGACGGCAGAGACGACGATCGACGACCGCAAGGCCGTCCGCAAGTCCGAACGGGCGGAGAAGCAGGCCGACAAGAAGGCCATGGACGAGGCCATGGACGAGGTGCGCGAGGAGGATCTGCTCTCCCAGATCCGCCGGCAGATGCTCCTGATCAGGCCGCAGGCGCCGGTCGAGCCGGTCCGCCTGGAGCGGATCAGGCCGCGTACGCTCGTCAGCTTCATCGCCGGCGCCGTCGCCGCGTACTTCCTGCTCTCGCAGCTCGCCGGCATCGACTTCGGCACGGTCTTCGCCCGGGCCCACTGGGGCTGGGTGGCAGCCGCGGTCGCCTTCTCCGTGCTCAGCTACTTCGCGGCGGCGATGAGCCTGCTGGGCTTCGTGCCCGAGCGGGTGTCGTTCCTGCGGACCGTCGTCGCGCAGGTCGCCGGGTCCTTCGTCAAGATCGTCGCCCCGGCGGCGGTCGGCGGCGTCGCGCTGAACACCCGCTTCCTGCAGCGTTCGGGAGTACGTCCCGGCCTCGCGGTGGCCAGTGTCGGCGCGTCCCAGCTCTTCGGGCTCGGCGCGCACATCCTGCTGCTGCTCGCCTTCGGCTATCTGACCGGTACGGAGCGGACGACGTCGTTCACCCCGTCCAGGACGGTGATCGCGGGTCTGCTGACGGTCGCCGTGCTGGTGCTGGTCGTGACCGCGATCCCGTTCCTGCGGAAGTTCGTCTCGACGCGGTTGCGCTCGCTGTTCGCCGGGGTGGTGCCGCGCATGCTCGACGTACTGCAGCGGCCGATGAAGCTGCTCACCGGCATCGGCGGGATGCTGCTGCTGACCGGTGTGTTCGTGATGTGCCTGGACGCCTCGGTCCGGGCCTTCGACAACGGCAACCAACCGCTGAGCTACGCGAGCATCGCCGTGGTCTTCCTGGCGGGCAACGCGCTGGGCTCGGCGGCGCCGACGCCGGGCGGTGTGGGCGCGGTCGAGGGTGCGCTGACCTTCGGTCTGATCGTGGCCGGGGTGCCGAAGGAGGTCGCGGCGCCGGCGGTGCTGCTGTACCGCATGATGACGCTGTGGCTGCCGGTGCTGCCGGGGTGGTTCGCCTTCAACCACCTCACGCGCAAGGGCGCGCTGTAGCGCCGGGGTCGTCCGGCGACCGCTTTGTCCTCAGGTGCCGGACGGGCTTGGATTCAAGCGCGTGGGGGTCCCCCCGGACGAAGTCTGGCGGTGCTTGAGGACAGCGCGCCCGGAGGGCGCGCTCGCCCCGGCCGCCCGCCTCGTCCCGCGCCCCGCGCCACCCGCATGGACCGCCGCCCGCGCGCCGCGCGCTCCCGCGGCGCACCATGGCGGCATGCCGACCTCTTCCGCGGCCGTGCGCACCACCGCCCTGCGCACCACCGCCCCGCGCACCGCCGTACTCGCTGTCTCCGTCGCCGTGCTGCTCACGGCCGCCGGCTGTTCCGACAGCGGCGACAAGGGCGAAGGCGCGGACGAGGAGCGGGCGAAGGATCTCGCCTCGCAGACGCTCGACTGGCAGAAGTGCCCGGCGCCCTCAGAGGCGGAGGGCGGTGGGACCGCTCCCTCGCCGCTGCCCGACGGCATCCCCTGGGAGTGCGCCTTCATGGACGCCCCGCTCGACTACGCCAAGCCGGACGGCGAGACCATCGAGCTGGCCCTCATCCGGGCGAAGGCCCGTGACACGAGCCGGCGGATCGGCTCCCTGATCTTCAACTTCGGCGGCCCCGGCGGCTCCGGGGTCGCCAACCTGCCCGCCGCCGCCGCGGACTACGCCACGCTGCACACCCGCTACGACCTGGTCAGCTTCGACCCACGCGGGGTCGGCCGCAGTGCGGCGGTGGAGTGCGAGGACGACAAGCAGCTCGACGCGTACTTCGCCCAGGACTTCACACCCGACGACACCGCCGAGGAAGAGACGTACACGGACGACCTGAAGAACTTCGCCGATGCCTGCGAGAAGAACTCCGGCGAGCATCTGCCGTACGTCGGCACCACCAACGCCGCCCGCGACATGGACCTGATGCGCCAGGTACTCGGCGACGACAAGCTCTACTACTTCGGCATTTCGTACGGCACCGAACTGGGCGGCGTCTACGCCCACTTGTTCCCGACCAAGGTCGGCCGGGCCGTCTTCGACGCCGTCGTCGACCCGACCAAGGACTACGAACAGAGCTCGCTCGGCCAGGCGAAGGGCTTCCAGCTGGCTCTCACCAACTTCGCGCAGGACTGCGTGGACCGGGGCGATCAGTGCCTGCTGCCCGGCACCACAGCGCAGGAGATCCAGGACTGGATCATCGCGCTGCTCGCGAAGCTCGACAAGGAGCCGATCGCCGGCGTCGGCGACCGGAAGCTGACCCAGAGCCAGGCCACCAACGGGATCGCGCAGGCTCTGTATTCCAAGGAGTACTGGGAGTTGCTGGAACAGGGTCTCGACGAGGCCGACGGCGGCAACGGCGCACTGCTGCTCGCGCTCTCCGACGCGATGAACGGGCGCAGCGAGAACGGCCACTACAGCAACATCTCGGCGGCCAACGCAGCCATCAACTGCGTCGACTCCAAGGAGCGCTGGTCCCTGGCGCAGACGAAGGCGAAGCTGCCGGAGTTCCGCAAGGTGTCGCCGGTCTTCGGTGACTACCTCGGCTGGGGCCTGATGGGCTGCAGCGAATGGCCGGTGCCCGGCGCCTGGAACACACCCGACGTGTCCGCGCCCGGCGCGCCGCCCATCCTCGTCGTCGGCACCACCGGCGATCCGGCGACCCCGTACGAAGGCGCGAGGGCGATGGTCAACGCCCTCGGCAAGGGCGTCGGCGTGGAGCTCACGTACCGGGGCGAGGGCCATGGCGCGTACAACGGCGGCAACAAGTGCGTGCAGCGGGCCGTGGACGCCTACCTCCTTCAGGGCAAGACGCCTGCCGCCGGGACGGTCTGTCAGTAGGCCCGCATAGGATGCCGAAAGAATCTTCGAAGCCGTGGGGGGCACGGGATGACCATGCGGGTACGGGCGGGGGTCCTGGCCGCGGCCGCGCTGCTGCTGGCAGGGGCGGCCGTCGGCTGTGACAGCGGTACGGACAGGGCGGGTACCGACGGCAAGAACACCGCCAGGCCCTCGGCGTCCGAGGCCGCCCCCGGCAAGGCCGCGCCGAGCAAGCCCGGCGAGCCGGCGCTGCCCGCCGCGCTCACCGGCCAGCAGCTGGACTGGAAGCGCTGCAAGGCCCCCGTGAAGGCCCGGGGCAGCTACGCACAGACGCCGGGCAAGGAATGGCAGTGCGCCCTGCTCAGGGCCCCGCTCGACTACCAGAAGCCGACGGGCGAGACGATCGGGATCGCCCTGATCCGCGCCAAGGCACTCGACGCGGACAAGCGGATCGGCTCGCTGATCTTCAACTTCGGTGGCCCCGGCGGCTCGGGGGTGGCCGGACTGCCCGGCTCGGCAGAAGGCTTCAAGAACCTGCACAGCCGTTACGACCTGGTCAGCTTCGACCCGCGCGGGGTCGCGGAGAGCGCCGCGGTGGTCTGCCGGGACAGCAAGCAGTCGGCGGCTTCGTTCCAGCTGGACTTCACCCCGGACACACCCGCCGAGGAGAAGGCGTACCTCGAAGACTCCACCGCCTTCGGCGCGGGCTGCGCCAAGAAGTCGGGCAAGGTGCTGCCGCACGTCGGCACCACGAACGCCGCCCGCGACATGGACCTGATACGCCAGGTACTCGGCGACGACAAGCTGCACTACCTGGGCTTCTCGTACGGCACCGAACTGGGCGGCGTCTACGCCCACTTGTTCCCGGCGCGGGTCGGACGCCTGGTCCTGGACGCCGTGGTCGACCCCTCCGCCGACTACCCGGGACACTCGCGCAACCAGGCCCTCGGCTTCCAGCGCGCTCTGGAGAACTACTTCAAGAGCCGCGGCATCGGCGCGAAGGACGGCACCGCGCGCGTCGTGAAGCTGCTCGACAGGCTCGACCGCAAGCCACTGCCCACCACGCAGGGCCGCACGCTCACCCAGAGCCTCGCGCTCACCGGCATCATCACGCCGCTGTACTCCAAGGACGAGTGGCAGTCCCTGACCAAGGCCCTGGACGAGGCCGACAGGGGCTACGGGAGTCGGCTGCTGCTGATGGCCGAGTCGTACAACGGCCGTGACGAGGACGGCAGTTACGGCACGCAGGACCACTCGCAGCGCGCCATATCGTGCGCGGACACCACGGGACGGGTGACGGCCGCCGAGGTCAAGTCCCGCCATCTGGCCGAGTTCACGAAGGTGTCCCCGGTCTTCGGCCCGTATCTGGCCTGGGACCTGGCGGGCTGGTGCGCGAACTGGCCGGTGCCCGGCGAGTGGGAGACTCCCGAGGTCGCCGCGGAGGGCGCGGCCCCGATCCTGGTCGTCGGCACCACGGGCGACCCGGCGACCCCGTACGAGGGCGCGAAGAAGATGGCGGACGAGCTCGGCGCGGGCGTCGGCGTGCTGCTCACCAACAAGGGCGAGGGCCACGGCGCGTACGGGAACGGCGCGTGCGTGACCGGGACGGTGGACGCGTATCTCCTGGACGGCAAGGTCCCGGCGAACGGCAAGACCTGCGGACAGCTGTCCACGGCAGCGCGAAGGGCCCTGGACCGGCACTCCGGTCCAGGGCCCAGCACACTCGCGTCAGTAGATCGGCAAGTCAGGCCACTTGCAGCCTGACCTGCGCGTTCTCTGCGCCCTCAGCCTCCCTGGGCCGTGGTGGGGCCGTCATCCGCGTTCGGGCCGTCGTCGAAGACGCGGTTCACCGCCTCCCGAGTCCGCTTCTCGCTGCTCGGCATCAGATGCGTGTACGTCCGCAGCGTGAAGCCCGGATCGTGGTGCCCCAGGTACTCCGACACAGCCTTGACACTCTCGCCCGCGTCCAGCAGCACGGACGCGTAGAAGTGCCTCAGCGCATGCATGCCGTTCTCCCGTCCATACGGGATGCCCGCCGCGTCGAGCGCGGGGCGCCACGCGTGGCGATTGAAGTCGTTGCGGTTCACCGGGCGCTCTCGGTCGCGGTAGAAGAGCATGGTGGCCGTGACCGGCGAGGCGTCGACCATCCTCCACGGCAGCGTCACGGCAGTCGGCGGATGCTGCGTGATGTGCTCCTCAAGCGATCGAGCGACGCTCTCCGGCAGCGGGACCGTGCGGGTCTTGCCCCCCTTGGGGAGCGCGAACACCGGCCGGTTGCGGATGAGCTTGACCTGCCGAGCCACGTGAACCAACCCGTCGACGAAGTCCACGTCGTCGACTGCCAGTCCAAGCACCTCACCCTGCCGCATGCCACAGCCGCCGGCCAAGTCCACCATGGGCCGGTACTGCTCAGGCAGCGCCGAGCGCACCGCGAGCACGCGCTCTCGCGGCCACGGAACGATCCGGCGAAGGTCGAGCTTTGGCGCACGCACGGACGACGAGCGGCAGGGGTTGTCGGGGATCAGACGGTCATCGACGGCCGCCGTGAGCATGGTGCCAAGATTCGCGAAGATCACTCGCTGATAGGCGGGCGCCACTCCCCCGTCCTGCAGCTTCCGCAGCCACTCACGGATGTGCGTCGGCCGGAGCGATCCCAGCGTGCGACTGCCCAGGTACGGCAGAACGTGCAGGCGGATGCGCTGCTCGGTGCCCACGAAGGTGCCGGGGTCCATGGTGAGCGACGCCAACCATCGTTGGGCGTGCTGTCGAACCGTGAGGCGACCGCCTTGCGGATCAATGTACTGGCCGCGAGACATGTCCGACTCGATCTGCGTGAGCCATTGCTCAGCGAGCCGCTTCTGACGATCGGGGAAGCTCTTGGACTTCTCGGTGCCGTCGGGACCGATGTAGCGGGCGCGGTAGCGCAGACCGACGCCGTACCGCTGGGTCTTGACCTTGACGACCTTGCCGCTGGGTCCAGGCTCGGTCCGATACCAGCGGTCTTGGATGTGCCCGGCCATCAGGCAGCCTCCCCAAGCTTGGAGTCCACCCAGGCCCGCACGTCGCCCGGATCGAAGCGCAGGTGTCGGCCGACTCGGAATCCGCGAGGCCCGGTGCGCTTGCGCCGCCATTGGTAGACGGTCTCGACGCTGGGAAGCTCGAACATCTCGACCAGGTTCTCAGGGGTCAGGAACCGGTTCGGCAGCTCTGGGGCCATGGTCAGTACTCCCCTTCATTGGTGAGCTGGTCGCGTAGGACTTCGCGTGCGGTTTCTCGGTTGATGCGGATGTCTTCGGCGATGGAGGCGGCGAGGGCGGATTCGCCGGGGGTGTGGCCGTGGCCGGCGTAGCGCCAGTCGGCGAGGACGAGGGTCGTTTCCGGCTCAGGCAGGCCGAGTGCCTGGCGTTGCTCGGCCGCGCGGTAGTCGGCACGGACCTGACGCCGTTCGGCGAAGGTCGAGGAGTAGCGGCGGGACTTGGTCAGGAAGTGGCCGCGGAAGCCGAGCATGTGTGCCCAGGCCCACAGCTTGCGGTCCGGGTACAGGACATCGAGGTCCCAGCAGGCGCGGATGAGACGGCGCGCGTGGTCGGGTACGCGGTGCTGGTCGAGTTCGGCGAGTTCGCCGACACGGCGGTCGAGCGTGCCGGTGGTCTCGGCTGCCTTGGTGGCGTACTTGGCGACGTACGCAGCCACCTTCTGCTCTGTGATGTCATCCGAGTCGAAGGCCGTGATCGGCCGGACGTCGAGCTGCTCGCCCCATTGCAGCTTCCGTGCAGGCTGCCCGTCGACAGCGGGAACCGTCACCGTGGTGTACGGGTGCTCTCTGGCCTCGCGGATCGCGTTGGTGAGCCGGTTGAGCGTGGCCCAGGCCGGGGGTGTGCTGTCGGGTCCGTCTGGTCCGTCGATGCGGATGACCGCGTGGAAGTGGATCGCACCGCGCTTGTGGAACTCGGCGACCTTGTTGAACGACAGCCGGGCCGACTCCTTGAATGCCTTCTGTGTGAGTCCGGCAGCGGCGGCGAGTTCGCGGCGGAGCCGGTTGATGAACCGGTGCCACAACTCCCCCGCGTGATTGTTGAACAGCACCGCGCCCGCGTAGTCGTACGTGCTCGGGTCGAGGGCCGTGCCGAGCACGGGATCGTCTTCGGTGTGGCGGGTGCCGCAGCGGCAGCGGCGTCCGGTGTCAGGGATGTTGTGCACGGGACCGAAGGACGGGGCGGTCAGCGTGGCGAAGACCCGAGGTCGTTCGCGCACGGCAGCCGGGATGTTCATGGCATCGTCGCCAGCCAGGCCCGCGCGGACGAGCCGGTAGGCGTCGCCTGCGTAGAGGTAGGCGCAGGGCTGGCAGCGGGAGGCGCGGCGGTTGCCGCAGGCGATCCGCAGCCGGCCGCCGGGCTCGTCCTCGGTGGAGTAGGTGTGCAGGACCTGCCCACTGGTTTTGTCGCGGGTCAGGGACCAGCCGGTGAGGTGGATGGGCTGTGCGCATCCGCCGGTCTTCTTGATCTGGTCTTGCCAGCGGTCGAAGTCGGGGGCCGAAGCCACCCTGAGCAGGTCGCCCAGGGTGGTCGGATCGAGCGTGTCAGCCACGGGCCGCCTCCAGCGCATCGGCGAGGAGCGGTGCGGCGAGCAGGCCGGGAGGCGGGGTCCACAGACCACGTGCACCGGGCCAGAACAGCGGCGCGGCGAGCGGAGTCACCTGGGTGAGTCGCCAGTGGTAGCGGCCCTTGGCGGACCAGAGCGTGCACCAGCCGTCATCGGTGTGGCAGTCCTCCAGACGGGCGACGGCGACGATCGCGCCCCGCGGGAAGGGACGGCGCAGGAACGGCCGGGCCAGCGGAGCGTCATGGGCGTTCGGGTCGGTGGTGCGTCCGGCGTGGATGAGGACCAGACCACGATGATCGGTCGGCCAGGTGCGGTTCTCGATCCGCTTGGTCCCGTAGGCGATGGCACTCGCCCACGGCTGCCACACCGTCAGCGCCAAGACCTCGGAGGTGGGGATGGTCATGTCCAGCACCACCCGTTGTCGCAGCCCTCATCGTCGGTGTCGAACAGCGACATCTGTGTGCCAGCCTTGAACAGCTGGCGCAGTGGCCGTCCGGTGCGGGTGAGGTAGACCGGCGGCTTGCCCTTGCCGGCCAAGAAGCGGTTGATGGTGTCCTCGATATGGCAGGCCCGCTCGAACCGCACGGGATCTTGCTGATGCATGGCCTGCCATTCGGGGATCTTCCGCATGGGGCAGAAGTCGCACGATGACTTAGGCGGCACGGGCAGGCCGGCGGAGCGGATGATGCGCGGGCAGTCGGCCCGGCGGATCTTCAGATCGAGCAGCGGGTAGGCCAGTCGCTCATAGGGCATGGCCTTGTTCGGATTGGCGCGCCCGATCTCGTCCAGGCTGATGCCCATGGCAACGGTGGCGCGATGGTCGGCACTCGCGCCATGGGCCTTGAGCCACGCCCCGGTGACCAGGATCTTGAAGTCGTAGGTGCAGTTGCGCTTGCCCGGCTTGCCGTTGGTCAAGAAGACCGGGATGGTCTGCCGGCTGCCGTTGCTGGACAGGATGCGCTGACAGATCGTCTCGGTCGTGCCCTTGGCCTCCCGGTGCAGCTCGATCAGGTCGAGTCCGTGAGCCGCGGCATAGGGGGCGGCGTATTGCTCGAGATAGCGCAGGGTGGCGGGGTTCTCGCTGTCCGAGCCGACGTTGGCGAACAGGAAGGTGCGAAAGTCGATCCGTTCCTGAGCCGCCAGGACCAGGGCGGCCGTGGACTGCCAGCCACCTCCGAAACTGAAAGTACGTAGCTCTGTCACCGTGCTCACCGCCCCGCCACAGAGACACGCGTGGTGACGAGCCAGACAGGTGCGGTGCCGGTGCCGTGGCAGGCCGGGCAGTGCGCGGTGATGGTGCGCAGGTGTCCGGAGCGGTTGCGGCCGCCGAGGGTAACGGCGACGGACGGGAAGCCGTCGCAGTTCGGGCAGATCCGATCGGCGGTGCGTGTGGGTTGGGTCATGATGGAGTTCCCTCCGGTTGTGAGATCGGTTGGGGTCACGGCTCCCGGAGCGGGCGAAACTTGGCGGTTGAAGCCGCTCCGGGGGCCGGTCACTTACTGGGCTTCTTTTTGGGGACCTTGACGGCGAGGGTGATCAGTCCGCCGCCGCCGATCAGCGTGGGAACAGCGGTCTTGATCGCTGCCGCTGTGGTAGCGGCGACCTGAACCAGGGACAGCACGGCGACGGTGGTGAGGTAGACCAGCCCGCAGACGCCGACCGTGGCCACGAGGATCAACACCAGCGGGCCGGTCCATGAGCGGGGCGTGGTGTGGACGATGACCACGGACCGGGGGTCGGTGCCCGGAGGGATCAGGTCGGCCGGAACGTGTCCGGCGCGAAGCTGGGCATCGGGACGGTTCACGGTGGTTCTCCCTTCCGGGGCAGGTCACTTGGTGGTGCCGTTGACGACGTCGACACCGGTCCTGGTGCCGGATTCGATCGCCGGGGCAAGGAACGTGTCGGCGAGGAGGAAGCCGCCGAGGAGCAGCACGACGATCAGCCAGGTCGGCGGGCGCATGAGCTTGATCCCGAAGTAGCCGACAAGGGCGACCACGAGGACCAGGGGCAGTTCGACGTTCACGCCGGCTCCCCGGATGTGGCCGGTGCGGCCTCGGTGGTGGAGTGGCCAGCGGCGTAGGTCTCCACCGCCGCTGCGTAGCGGGTGGCAGCGGCCACCAGTTCCCGGGCGAAGCGCAGGTGAGCAGCGATGGACGTGCTGCTGTTTGCGCTGACCGTGAGTGAGGCGTGCTCGTCCTGCATGGCGAGGATCGGAGTGCGCTCGGTGCCGTAGGCGTGGCACATGGCGAACGGTTTCGTGTGCAGGTGCAGGTTCATGGATGCGGCGATGCGGTTCGGCACGACTGGTCTCCTTTCGGATCAGGTGAGGTGGGTGGTGAGCTGGTCGGCCATCGGGCCGGGTACGCCGAGGCGGGCGCGCAGGGTGTCGGCATCAATCGCCGTGCCGGTCGTGGCACGGTGTGCGTCGGCGATCTTGCGGGCGTGCGCCAGCAGCGCCGCGGGCACCGGGACGGCGGGCGGCAGGGCCGGAACCGGATCGGGCTCGGGAGCCATGGCCGTGGCCGGTTCGTCGCGTGTCACGGAGACGACGTCAGAAGCCGGGTCCGGTACCTCAGCAGGAGCGTCGAGCCGGTCTGCCGGGCGTTCGGGGGTGTGGACGAGGAGGGTGCCGCCGAGGAAGGCGAGGGCGGGCCAGCCGGCCACCAGGATCCGCAGCCAGGCGGGCACGTCATTCAGGTCGAGCAGTCCCGCGGTCGCGACGTTCGCCCCGAGGGATGCGGCCAGGGCGACGGTGAACCAGGTCCACGCGGCGCGGGTCGGGCCGCCGTCGGTGCGCAGGATGCGCAGGCGTCGCCAGGCGGCGACGAGCAGCAGGTCGACGCTGATGGGGTAGGCCCAGGCTTTCCAGCCGTCCTGGCCAGCTGCGGCGGCGATGTCGTGCAGGTGGGCGAAGGACAGCGCACCGGCGATCACGGCTTGGATGAGTACTGCGTCGGGGCGGACCGAGCGGGTCACTAGTCTTCACCTCCTTCACAAGGTGGTTGGGGCCGGGGCCGGGCGGGGCTCATACGTCCTGCCGTCCGGTCCCGGCGGGATCATTCGGTGGGTGCGTGGCCGGTGCCGAAGCAGGTCAGGCACAGGGCTTCCTGCCGGTCGTCGCTCTGCCGCTTGCTACGACCGGCGACCTGGAAGGCTTCGGAGACCTGACCGGTCTGACAGTCCGGACACGGCTGGTGCTTCGCGGTCTTGCGGGTGGTGCTCGCCTTTCGTGCGGCCATGACGTGCCTCCTCGTTTCGGCGTGGCGGGGGTAGGGACCTGGCGTGAGACGGTCACGCCGACCGTGTGAAGCGGGGAAGGGCTACGGGGTGCCCGAGGCGATCGCAGGCGTCGCTGCCGGGGCCGATGCGGGGATCCCGGTGGCCGGGCGGAAGGGTGCCAGGGCCGGGATGTCCGGTGTCAGGTGCGCGAACTCGCGGCACACCGCGGCGACTTCACCCAGCGACGTCTTCGGTGTGCGGATGCGCGTCCAGTTGCCGGAGGAGTCACCGACGATCGCGGTACCGGCCCGCTCGGGGGCGATGCTGGTCGCAGCGGCGACGGCGAGTTCGTTGACGTCGGCCAGGCCCATTTCGGCGGTCTGCTTGTCGTTGCAGCGATGCACCACGCGGCCGGTGAGCTGGGCTCGCAGTGCGGTTGCGCCCTTGCCGAGTTCGGAGCCGAAGCGCTGCCCGCACACCTCGAGGTAGATGCCGATTGCGCGGGCCAGCTGTGCCAGGCGGACGAGTTGGGTGACCATGTGGTCCCGGCGGGCCATGTCGTTCTTGGAGGCGATCAGGAACAGTTCGGCGATCTCATCGATCAGGACCACGATGGGCATGGGGCGCAGGTGCTTGGGCAGGCCCCAGATGTCGGAGGTGATGTCTTCCAGCGCCGTGCCCGGGCCGATGCCCTGGTGCAGGCACAGCAGGTCGAAGCGGTCTTCCATCTCCGCGACCAGCGCGTCCAGCAGCCCCTCGGCCTGGTCCGGAGTCGTCGCCAGAGCGGACAGGCGCGGGGCGAACGGACCTTGTTCCACACCGCGCTTACAGTCGATCCCGACCAGGGCGACGCTCTGCGGCGCGAGAGCCTTGATCAGACAGCGTTGATGCATCGACTTGCCCGAATAGTTCGCACCCAGCGTGAGGCCGTGCGGGATCTGCTGGTAGTTGCGCACGTAGGGGCGGCCGTCTTCCCGCAGAGCGACCGTCGCGGACAGCGGACCGGGAGCCGGACGGCGCGGCATCCGCACGTGGTCGAGGATGTCGAAGCCGGTCATCCGCAGATCGACCACACCCGGCTTGATCTCGAAGACGTGCACCGAGTACACACCCCACGCGTGCCGCAGCCGCTCGGCCGACTTGACCACATCGTCCGGGGCCAGGCCCGCAGCCAGCCGCAGACGCAGCACCAAACCGGTGCGGGTCGGGCGGATACCGCGCAGCTTCGGAACACCGGGACGGGCCTGCTGCTCACCGGCGGACAGCTTCTTGGCGAAGACCTTCCACCACGGCGGAGCGACCGTCAGCTCACACGCCTCCATCGTCGGACGGTAGGAGGACTGAATCCGGTACAGCGCGGCCGGAAGACCGAACACCACCCAGTACACGGCCGGAGCCTTGACCCGAACGATCAGCGCGAAGACGACTAACGCGCCTATGCACAGCAGCAGTTCCGTCACGGCGATCAGCCCTTGCCGTTCGCAGCCGCCGGAACCTGCGCGGCCATCACCGCGGTTGCCTTGAAGCTGATGCCGTGCCCGAAGTCGTTCTCCCACGGGGTAGCCACCAGACCAGGCAGCGCCACCGGCATACCGGGGAACAGGTCCGGCTGAACACCATCCTCGGTCACCACGACGGTCACCGCGTCCGGCCGGCCATCCACGACCACGGCCACGTTCACGTTGAACTGCACCTTGCCCGTCTTGTCGACCGCGACCTCACCGGTCTCCCGGTTCTTGAGCTTCTTCTCCGGAGCCTGGATGAGCATCACCGTCATGGCTTCGGTTTTCACGGGGATCCTGCGCATCGTCTTATCTCCTGTGGTTGGGGCTGGTTGAACCCGCCGTATCGGGCGGTGAGATCAGGAGACCGCAGGAGGTGACGGACACATCACGGCCCGTATGGACGTTTGGGGACGTCTGAGCTATCGTCAAAACGTCCCCGGCGTCCCTGAGGTGGCGGTACGAGATGGCGAACGAGCGTCTGCGCGCGACGATTTCGGCGAAGGGCGAGACCGTCCAGTCGCTCGCGCAGCATGTCGGAGTGGACCCGAAGAGCGTCGAGCGCTGGATCACAACCGACCGCACGCCACACCGCGGGCACCGCTGGAAGGCGTCCAGCTTCCTCGGCGTGGACGAGGTCTATCTCTGGCCCTCGGTCACCAAGCAGGCGGAGACGGCGAGCACTTCGGAGCTGGTGACGTACTACCCGCACCGCGGCGCAGTGCCGGCCACACTCTGGTCATCGCTCATCGAGCAGGCCACGAGCCATGTCGAGATCCTGGTGTACGCCGGTCTCTTCCTGTTCGACAGCCACCCGGACCTGCCGGATCAGCTTGCGGACAAGGCCACAACGGGGGCGCAGGTCCGGATACTCCTCGGTGACCCGGACTCTGCGATGGTCCGCCAGCGCGGCGAAGAGGAGGGCATCGGCAACGACCTTGCCGCCCGGGCTCGGATCACCCGCCGATACCTCGAACAGGCCACCAAGACGCCGGGCGTCGAGGTCCGGCTTCACGACACGATCCTCTACAACTCGATCTACCGGTTCGACGACGACATCCTGGTGAACCCCCACGTCCTCGGCGCTCCGGCCGGACAGAACCCGGTGCTGCACTTCCGATACATCCCGGGAGCGCGGACGTTCCGTCACTACATGAAGAGCTTTGACTACGCGTGGGACCTCGGCACTCCTTCGTAGACGAGCCAGCAGTCATGCGACGCTGGAGCCATGGCCCGTATCGACTACTTCAACGACCCGAAGGCCCCGCAGGCAAACAGCATTGTCCCGTCCGTCACGGCTGTGGCGCTCAACGAGGCGGGCGAAGTGCTGCTGATCCACAAGACCGACAACGACCTGTGGGCACTGCCCGGCGGCGGAGTCGACGTCGGCGAGTCGGTCGCGGACGCCGCGGTACGCGAGACGAAGGAGGAGACCGGGTTCGACGTCGAGGTGACCGGGCTAGTCGGCCTCTACACCAACCCAGCGCACGTCATGGCGTACGACGACGGCGAGGTACGGCAACAATTCTCGATCTGCTTCACGGCGAAGATCACCGGCGGCGAGTTGCGCACCAGCAGCGAGAGCAAGGAAGTCGCGTTCGTACGGCCGGACCGGCTCGACGAGCTCAACATCCACCCGTCGATGCGGATGCGGATCGACCGCGGACTGTCCAGCGAGGCAGAGCCCTACATCGGCTGATCGCCGAGCCGCGTAAGAGTCCGCTCGACAGCGGCCCCGAGATACGGCCTCGCCTTGCTGATCGCGGTATGCACCACGCTGCCGGGTTCGTAGCGCACCAGGATCTCGTCCATGCGCCGATCGAAGTCGAATCGCTGCCCGGCGGGACCGGTGGTCATGTCGGCGAAGATCAGCGCGTCCAGTAGCGGGGAGTCTTCACGCTCGTACGCGGCCAGCTCAACCGAGAGCCCCCGTTGCTCGGCTTCGTACACCGCGCCGGAGTGATGGGCGACGAGCCGCACCAGTCGGTCAGGAGCACCAAGGGACACCAGATACCGGGCACCGTCGAGCGGATGGAACCCGGTGTCACGCAACTCGGGCGCGTACCCGATGTCATGGAGCCAGGCCGCGGCGACGAGGAGATCCCGTTCGCCCTCGGGCAGAGCGCGCGACGCTTCGACGGCCCGCGCGGCGACAGCCTGAGTGTGCAGCCAACGGTTCCCGAGCGGCGGCAACAACGACTCGGCCAGCTCGGCCGCTCCCCGGGGCGTATCCAGCGTAGAAGGCATGAATGGCACGGTAGCCCAGCCCAGCGAAAGATCAACAGCCAGCATCAGTCCGTCCGACGCACGCGGACAGAGTTTCCCTACGTCTATCAAGTGCTCGCTTCGCTCGCTGCTCGACCAGGGGGTTCGGGCAGCGAGCCAGGTCGTTGGCAGCCCAGCCGCCACCACGCAACCCAGCCACAACGGGCCCGGCTCTGCCCATGCCCGCCATGCGCCCGAGTGGCCCCAGAAGGCTGCAAAGACACCAGGACCCCCAGAGCACCGGAGAGCAGGCGGAAGCTCGGGAGAACACCACAGTTGACGCATCGGGCGTCTGCTTTCCCGGCCTCCTGAACTGCGGTAGCAGTCTGATCAGAGATCAGAGAGTGCCGCGCACAGCGCGGCGGCGCCGGCCGGACGCCGCCGCGCTTGCCCCTCAATGTCTACGCCACCGGGGCCGCACGTCGTCGCCCGCCCGCGCCCACAAGGGGCGAAAAGACCAGGCCGGGGGTGGGGACGGTCGGCTCCACGGCTTTACCCACACTCCCCGATTCGGGTCCCGCGTCGAGCAAGACCAGGGGGCCACTCGGACACATTGCGGGCAGGGGTGAAACCTGCCCGAGTAGCTGGCAAGCGTACGGCCCCCTGGTCATGCCCGACCCCAAACCGGGCAGGACACCGGCCAAACCCGCTCCGTAAGT
The DNA here is from genome assembly GCF_044389785.1 of Streptomyces sp. NPDC019443. NCBI lineage: Bacteria > Bacillati > Actinomycetota > Actinomycetes > Kitasatosporales > Streptomycetaceae > Streptomyces > Streptomyces sp. NPDC019443. The sequence continues at coordinate 269,206 of NZ_JBIRYJ010000002.1, read as the reverse complement.
TGTTCGGCGGTCCGGGAGAGTCGGGTGTGGCTCTAAAACCGCTTGCCCGCAGGTGGCTCCGGTGGAGTGGCCGCCCGGCTCTCCGGGACGCCCTGGCCGCTGATTGAGATGTGCGCATTGGTCGCTGTTTACGGAGCTGACGGCGGGTGTTCCTCGGACCGAACGGCATGCCGCCTGACGCTGAGGAGAAGCACATGGCCGAGCATCTGACCCGGCTCTGGGTCGGGATCGACGCAGGCAAGGCCCATCACTGGCTGGCCGCGGTCGACGAGACTGGGGCAACGGCCTGGAGCCGGAAGGTTCACAACGACGAAGCCGCGATTCTGACCGCACTCGGCGAGATCCTCGACCTCGCGGACGAGGTGCACTGGGCCGTGGACATCGCAGGCACAGCGTCCGCGCTGTTGCTTGCCTTACTCGCCGCCCACGGCCAACAGGTCGTCTACGTTCCCGGCCGGACGGTCAACCGGATGTCCGGCGCCTATCGCGGTGAAGCCAAGACCGACGCCCGTGACGCCTACGTGATCGCCGACACCGAGCGCCTGCGGCGAGACTTCAGCTCTATCGAGGTGCCCGCCCAGCTCGCCGCCGACCTGGCCTTGCTGACCGCCCGCCGAACCGATCTGATCGCCGACCGGGTCCGCATGCTCAACCGGCTCCGCGACGTGCTCACCGGCATCTTTCCCGCACTGGAACGCGCCTTCGACTACGCCGACCACAAAGGCGCACTGATCCTGCTCACCGGCTACCAAACCCCGGCAGCCATACGCCGCCGCGGCCAGGCCCGCCTCACCGCCTGGCTGGCAGGCCGGAAGGTGCGCAACCCCGAGGCCGTCGCCGCCACCGCACTCCACGCCGCGCAGGCCCAGCACACCACGCTGCCGGGCCAGGACATCGCCGCCGGAATCGTCGCAGACATCGCCATGCAGATCCTGGCCCTGGACGACCGGCTCAAGCACATCGACCAGCAGATCCGGCAGACCTTCCACACCCACCCCCAGGCCGACATCATCGAGTCCCTGCCGGGCATGGGCCCCATCCTCGGCGCCGAGTTCATCGTCGCCGCAGGCGACCTGGCCGCCTACCCCGACGCCGGCCACCTCGCATCCGCCGCCGGACTCGTGCCCGTCCCCAGGGACTCCGGACGCCGCACAGGCAACCTCCACCGCCCCAAGCGCTACAGCCGACGCCTGCGCCGGGTCTTCTACCTGTCCGCCCAGACCAGCATCATCCGCGAAGGCCCCAACCGTGACTACTACTTGAAGAAGCGTGGCGAAGGCTGCAAACACGTCCAGGCCGTGATCGCCCTCGCCCGCCGACGCGTCAACGTCCTCTGGGCCCTACTCCGAGACAGCCGCCGCTTCACCACAGCCCCGCCGACGGCTGCCGCGGCAGCTTGACTGGGTCATTAAGACTCCACCGCCCTAACTGGCATGCATCCCGGTCGCGAAGTTCTTCAACCGCATCCCAAAATCTTTTCTTCCTTGCGCTTCGCCCAACTCGATATATCCGATGCTGATTCATTGACGCCCGGAGCGGAGGATTTGAGGTATGTCAGTCCTGCCGTGTATGGGCGAGACCAAAAGCCCGAGTCCAGCTGAAATACGAAGAACCCCTTGTTGATGTTCTGGATATGAGGTTGCAACCCCTGACCGAAAGTCAACTTGAGCCGTATACAGGTGGGAATGCTACCAATGTGCATGTATTGCTTCACTGCCGAGTTGGGGCTTCGTGTGTGCCGAAGTAGGACCATTCCGCCATGTAGCGATCCATCAGAACGGTTTTCTACGGTCAGCTGAGTAGGCCATGTGGGGCTGTCGACAGACCATGAGATCTTGGTTGCAGTACCCAGAGCCTGGAGGCTAGCGATCTGCTCCTGTGACTCTGTCATTCGCTTGGCAAGCTCCGTTTGTTCCTTCTGCAACACCTCTTGTTCGGCCGAAGCGGCCTCTTGGTCAATGCTATTGGATATACCTAGTCCCAGAGTTGCCCCGATGCCAGCAATTCCGATTATGGCCGCAATCCAATCCTTCTTGTCCATTTTCTCGTCTCCTCGGAGGCCACGGTGTTACCGGCCTCCTTGTGACAATCCGCTCTCGATGCGGCAAACGCTCGTTCTGGACTCTAGAAAGGGGCTGAGCGGGTGAATTTGCCACCCAAAGCGGCCAACCGCTTGGGCGCCAGCATGCCGGTGGGCCACACACGCTCACGGTGTGCCACTGCCGTGCCAGAACAACCGGGCATTGGCTGTCAGTCGAAGACAGCGGCGGGGCCAGCACGCGCCCCGGATGGGTGATGGCGCCCAGGGTGGACTATCCATGGACAGCCCCTGCGTCCGGCTCAAAGGCTCGTGACCTGTGCGCAGGTCGAGGGCCGAAAGACCTTACGGAGCCGTTGCAGTACAGCAGCGAAGTACGGCAACCACCGCGACCGCAGCCGACCGCCACCGGCTCCAGGAGACCGACTGACCAGCCGAGCAGACCTCAGCGACCGCCCCGCCGATAGTTCGGGACGAAGAGGTCAGAGCGGAGCGCTGGGCCGGCCGGACCAGGTAGCAGCGTCGTCAGGGGATCTTCTGGAATCGGCTCCAGCCAGCCCCTGGCGACCAAGTGAAGCCATCTCCCGAATCCCAGGTGCTCATCGCCCAAAGGTGCGTCACCTCACGAGGTAGAGCAGGGTCCACTATGGGAAGGGGGGCTGCGGGCCTCATCAGCAAGTCAAACGCCGTGAATGGAGCAACTGTGTGCCCAGGTAGGACCACGAACAAGTGCCGCTCGTCCGCTCCTGACAGCTGGAGCTTCGCAAGATTGTCTGCCTGCTTCGGCTCACCTATCCAGCCGCTGACCCAGTGAGCGAACGCGTCCCCCGTGGGAGCCGCCCAACCCCCTGCTTTTTCGGCTGGCTGCCTGATAAGGCAGTAGATGCTGCCGGGGAACTCCGTGGCGGGTGACTGGAAGGCAGAGACGACCCCCATCCGCTCCGCTTGGCTAACGAGTTGACTTCTGGCATCCCCCTCCGCGTCACGCAGAGTGCGGAAGGTAAGCCGCTCCATCTGAGCTAGGAGTTGTGGAAGTTTGATCCTCACGGTCTTCATCCGGGCCGTTGGTAGCAGCTCGACGATCCAGCCTCCCGCCAGCCCTGCCTCGATCCAACGACCATCACGGGTCATGCTCTTCCAGAGAGCGATCGACTCTGCGTCCGCTGCAGCCGTGACCTCCAGGGCCGCGTACCTGCGTCCGTCCCGCACGAGGTCGAAGTCATGCATGCTCGGCCGGGAGCCGTCGTCGTGGGGGCGCACTTCGACACCTGGCAGCGCAGCCTGAAGACACCTGCGCCCACAGCTCATCCTCGCGAATCCTCGGCATGTGGCCACTGTGACGGAGCCACCGCTGCTTTGGCGCCTGGTTTTGCGACTGCGCTCCCTAAAGAACCTTGAGTAGCCCAGAACCGCGAAGTCTCGCCATGACCACGTCGGCCGGACGTGCTTACAGGCGTCGATGACAGGTGCGTCCGTCTCAGTTTCCGTCTCATTCAGTTAGGTTCACCCACGTTCAGCCAAGGCCAGTAACCCATCTCTCCCTGGTGCCCCGACCGCGCATGAACGCAGGTGAACGGCCGTGCACGCCACTCACCACCCCACCAACAGACTTGGAAAGCGTGCGCCTGGCGCGGCTCCAGCCGGGCCGATTGCTTCGTGTGCGTTCCCTCTGTCAGACCCGGGACTGTGCCGTCCCGCCCCATGGTGAGAGACCCACGACGAGTTTGCGCGACGACTGTTTCAAGATCGCTGCTCGACTTCACTGGCGGCGCCCGCAGGACCCCGCGGCCTATGGTGGACGGCTCAGCCGATACTTCTGAGTCTTGCTTGCCCCGTGGCGCATACCCCTGCCAAGCTGAACCAGGCAAAGCTAGCAAGGGTGGGTACTCCATCTTTGGCGTACCCATAGACAGGTGCCAGAAGGTTCGGTGCCAGACGGGGGCGTATTGCTAAACATTGCGCTGGGCGTGATCGCCACGGTGGCTACCGTTATCGGGACCTATTTTGGCTGGCGCCAATTTCGGACCCCCAGCCCGAGTGAAGTTGTTGAAGTAAGTGACAAAATACGAATTTATCTCACACGCAAACGGGCCGTTGCGGCTTTCGCCGAGATGATGGGCAGGGCGCATGAATCATCTCGGGTCTACGGGCAATGCCGCGGATGCGTAGACTATCCCGATAGTTTTTTTGCCGCCATGGCTGAAGTTGCAGGTCGCGGGGTTACCTTTCGTTTCATCGTGTCCCCGGGAATTGATGGCCTGGCTTTCAAGAGCCGCGTACAAGGCATCTCGGGTGTAGAAGTCAAAGAGAAATACATCCAGCATTCCCGCGTTTTAGGCATCGAGGGCAAAGAGGCGATCTACGTAATCTCCGCTCCAAATGGCTACGTAGGCGTACACGTGCGCGACGTGACTGCGGCAAGTCACCAGCAAGCCGCATTCGAGGCAGAGTGGGAGTAACTGCTTGTCGTGGCCTCCAGGGCCCTCCTCAAGAACATCGAGTACGACAGGGCACGCCCCCCAACTGACCGCCGGCAGCCGCATGGCGCCTTGACCAGTCGAGGCGGCCCAGGAAACCGCCCAGCCGGGTTGCTGACTTGAGTCGTTGAGACTCCTCCGCCCGCATCTGCACGGAACCGCACTCACACGTCCTGGCCAGTTCGGCGTCATGCCCTGAGGGCCCCAATAGGCCTCATATACACCAAACTCCACGAACTTCAAGAACAACCCAGACGCGCAAGTATATGGTTTCCGTATGGATACTTCAGCGATCACAACCAGTGTGGTCCTGCTGGTAATTGGTGCCGCGGTGGGTCTCATCCCGACATACTTGATCGAACGAAAAAGGGAACGCCACGCCCTTGAAGTGCGATGGGATCTGCCACTCTATGATTTATGTAATCAATGCGCGTCGACAGCACGTCACTTGGTTCACCTGGTACGCCGGTACAACCGGATTCAAGATAGGGAGGAACACCAAAAGAAGGTCGATGAACAACACGCAAGGCTTCGATCCGTAGTACAGCAGATACGCATACTTGGTAGCCGGGAACTACAGCAAGCGGCTAGGGAAGTAGAACACCACGCCTGGTGGGTTAGAAAAGTCCACGAAGGCGGAGAGGACGAATTGGCTGCATACTACGCGAACGCCACACCCGAGGAGCGACTTCGCGAAGCAATGCGCAGACTCTTCGTCGCAGGCCGACGGCAGCTCGGTGTCAAGAAGCCAGATGATGTCGCCAGCGATGATCCGATTGACCCCCGGCTCGGCGAGTAGCTCTCCAAGGCTGCTGCCGTCTCTGGACGAGTGTCCGCTAATCGATCGACCAAGAGTCCGTAACCGGCGCAGACGTCTAGGACAGAACGGCCTCCGGAGCCGTGCGCTACCGGGCCGGGGGCTTGGCACCCAAGACCGAAGACGCGGCACGGTGTTCCTCGCAGACGGCCCACCAACTATCGCCACCCTTGTCCTCAACATGCACGCTCCAGTCTGCGTCGTTGGAGCACGGTGCATTCCAAGCACAGCGCTGTCGATGGGACTCTGTGCCCACGCGATGCTTGTCCTGGGTCCACCTGATTGGCGGCTCAACTAGTTCCATGGACTCAGTGAGCTTCTTCGAGCCGGGCCCCGATCAGGTGCCACCCGACAAGCGCAACGAGCGAGGCCCCCGGACAGTTGATCGAGATGTCTGACGTCTCAACCACGCTGCTCAGGGGCCTCGTTGGTCATCTATCCTGCCGCACTCGACCTGCCACATGCGCTCGTGGAGTGGGTCACCATGCTCATCGTCACCCGTGAGGGCGACCGACGCTGCAAGCTCCGCCCGTCCCAGCGCGCGATGGTGGCACTGGTGTACCTACGTGAGCACACAACCTTGGCAAAGATCGCTGCCGGGTTCGGGATCAGCGAGTCCACCGCCCACGCCTACACCAGCGCAGTCACCGACCTGCTCGCCCAACGTGCGCCAGGTCTACTGAAGGCCCTGCGCGAGGCTGACCCCGACTTCGTCCTGCTGGACGGGACCCTCGCCGAGTGCGACCGGGTCGGCGACTCACGCGCGGACTACTCCCACAAGCACCGCCGGCACGGAGTGAACGTACAGGTGGTCACCGATCCGGACGGCCGGCTGCTGTGGCTCTCACCCGCGCTGCCGGGCCGCGCCCACGACCTGACCGCCGCCCGCACCCACCGGATCATCCGCATCTGCGAGCGCCAGGGAGTTCCCATCCTGGCCGATCTCGCCTACCAGGGCGGCGGCCCCTGGCTGACCACGGGCATCAAACGCAGGCCCCTGCAGGAACTCACCCCCACCGAGAAGACCGTCAACCGGGCCCTGGCCGCGGCACGGGCACCGGTCGAACGCGGCGTCGCCCGCTTGAAATCCTGGCGGATCTTCCGCAGGTCCCGATGCAGTCCGAACCGCATGACGTCAATCGCCAAAGCCATCCTCACCCTGGAGCGTCAAGGCTGAAGAAGCTCATTGACCGATCTACTTTGGATCGCATTCATCATTGAATCGTGCGCGAAATGTAAAATCCTGCCGACTTGCGATCAGGATTGCGGAGTGCTGCTCTGGAATAGGCAGGGGGTAAAGGGCTAAATGATCCGGGCCCGAGTGGGTGGCGTTCAGCCGAAGTAGGGGGACGACGCGTCGTGTGACGACGGGATGCCCCGCGCTGCGACCCGCTATCGGAGGTTCACGATGACACAGGTCTCTTCTGCCCGCATTCCACTACGCCAGATCATGGCCGTGCTCTTGACGGCCGCCCTGACGCTCTCCCTCTCGGTGGTGCTCACCGTCACCTCGACGAAAGAAGCAGCCGCCTTGTGCTCCGCCAACCGGTTCAACGGAACGTGGCGCTCGTCCGACGCGAGGCTGAAGCGTATCGACATATGGCAGGGAGAGGACTGCCACCTGTACGCCAGGGCCTGGTCCGTCTGCAAGAACGACGCGTCGCATATCTGCAGCTGGGGAAACAGGAGAATGGGAGACAGTCCCGAGCCGAACTTCCAGTTCGTCGGATACAACTGGAGCAACGCCGATGAGGTGCTGCACCTGCGGATGCAGGATAGGTCTCACATCTCGGTGTGGGACAGCACCGACTACCACAACGGTAAGAAGGTCAGCTTCACGGTCACGATGTACAAGAGCCGTTGAGCCCGCGAAGGGCAGCAACTCCGCCCGCGCCGCTACTGGACGAGACCCCCTACCAAGACAGGTGGGGGCCTCGCCGCTCGTCCCCCGCCCCCGCCCCCGCCCCCGCCCCCGACAGGATGCGAACCGCGCCGGGGTGGGCCCCTGTTCGCCGACCGTGCCTACACGGGTGCCGGCTCCTGGGTCACCACCGGACTCAAACGGCCACCGGGCGGCGAGCTCACCCTCACCCAGCGCACCGTCAACCGAGCCCTGGCCGCAGCCCGGGCACCGGTCGAACGCGGCATGGCACGGCTGAAGTCCTGGCAGATCTTCGGAAGATCCCGCATCAGTCCCAACCGCATGACCGTCATCACCAAAGCTGTCCTCACCCTGGAGGGGCAACGCTGAAAACGCTCAGTGAAGAGGAGGCACGATGGCCGCCGCAGTCGAATGCGTGTCGGAGTCCGGAACCAACAGCAGTTGAGCAGGACTACGTACCAGCTCACGCCGGGGGTGGCACTGCAGATGCCAAGCGCCTTCTAATCGCTTGGTCGCAAGATCGAGCGCCGTGGGTGAGTTCTAACTGCGTGACAACGCCAGCGAACAGCCACGGACAACAACGGACGACGACGAACATCGCAGCAGCTCAGCTACACGCCGCCCTGTCACACGGTCATCCCAGTTGCTTCGGGACGAAGAGGTCGTGGCGGATTCGAGCAGCGGTGGAGCTGAGGCAGTGCGATGTCAGAGCCCGATGAGAGTGTGTCCGACATGGAGATACCCATGGCCCCTGACATCGGGGATGAGGAGCACGCCGTCATCGCCCACTTCATGCTTGCTGCTGGCGGTTTTGGCGACGCCGACCAGCGAGAGCGGGTATACGAGGCTGAGCAAGTGATGGCGGCGGCGGCCGAGGAGGCCGGTGTCGGCGAGGTCGACGGCAATGAGTTCGGAGGAGGCAAGGCCGTGGTCTACGCCTACGGGCCTGATGCAGATGCTCTCTTCAAGGTCTTGGAGCCGACTCTGCGCAGTCTGCCCATCCGGCCGGCACACGTCGTTCTCAGGCGGGGCGACATCGAGACCCGTGTTGACCTGTAGGGCTGCCCCGGCACTGGGGAAACGGACGACGGCCCTGCGGGAAGTCCGGGCCGTCTCTGGGCCGTGCGAGGGCGCCCGACGCCGACCAACAACGACAGAAGCCCACGGCACCTGACCTGGTCAGAGCCGTGGGCTTCTTCAGCCTTGCTGGTCAGCCCAGGGGCTGATTAGTAGATCGGCTTGTCCGGCTCGATCTGGTTGACCCAGCCGATCACGCCGCCGCCGACGTGCACCGCATCCGCGAAGCCCGCGGACTTGAGCACCGCGAGGACTTCCGCACTTCGGACACCCGTCTTGCAATGCAGGACGATCTTCTTGTCCTGCGGCAGCGCCTCCAGGGCGGTGCCCATCAGGAACTCGTTCTTCGGGATCAGCCTGGCGCCGGGGATCGAGACGATCTCGTACTCGTTGATCTCACGGACGTCGATGATGTCGATGTTCTCGCCGTCGTCGATCCACTCCTTGAGCTGCTTGGGAGTGATCGTCGAACCGGCCGCCGCCTCCTGGGCCTCCTCGGACACGACGCCGCAGAAGGCCTCGTAGTCGATGAGCTCGGTGACGGTGGGGTTCTTGCCGCAGACCGCGCAGTCCGGGTCCTTGCGGACCTTGACCTGGCGGTACTGCATCTCCAGGGCGTCGTAGATCATCAGTCGGCCGACCAGCGGCTCACCGATGCCCGCGAGCAGCTTGATGGCCTCGTTGACCTGGATGGAGCCGATGGACGCGCAGAGCACGCCGAGCACGCCGCCCTCGGCGCAGCTCGGGACCATGCCGGGCGGCGGGGGCTCGGGGTAGAGGCAGCGGTAGCAGGGACCGTGCTCCGACCAGAACACGCTCGCCTGGCCGTCGAAGCGGTAGATGGAGCCCCAGACGTACGGCTTGTTCAGCAGCACGCACGCGTCATTGACCAGGTAGCGGGTCGCGAAGTTGTCCGTGCCGTCGACGATCAGGTCGTACTGGCTGAAGATGTCCATCACGTTCTCGGCCTCGAGCCGCTCTTCGTGCAGGACCACGTTCACGTACGGGTTGATGCCGAGCACCGAGTCCTTCGCGGACTGGGCCTTGGAGCGGCCGATGTCGGCCTGGCTGTGGATGATCTGGCGCTGCAGGTTCGACTCGTCGACCTCGTCGAACTCCACAATGCCGAGCGTGCCGACACCGGCCGCGGCAAGGTACATCAGGGCCGGCGAACCCAGGCCGCCGGCGCCCACACACAGCACACGGGCGTTCTTCAGCCGCTTCTGTCCGTCCATCCCGACATCCGGGATGATCAGGTGGCGGGAGTACCTGCGGACCTCGTCGACGGTGAGCTCAGCAGCTGGCTCGACCAGGGGTGGCAGCGACACGGGGGCTCCGTTGGTCGGTATGTCAGTACGGTTGTTCTCTCCGTAACACTGCCACGGCCCTCCTCATTCCGAGACACCCGGTCCGATCTGCGAGACGATTTCGTCCCAGTAACCGGGCAGTGCCTCGAATGCGGCGCTATGTCCCCTGTGATCGGAACGTGCGCACCGGTCGGTGAAGAAGATCGTCCCCGCGCCCTGCCAGCGCGCGATGCGGGTGGCTTCCTCCAGATGCGTGCGCGGCACCCCGTGGACGAAGTGCGCGAACCGCTCCGGCGGGTAGTCCGCCGTCCACTCCGCCACCTGCGACCAGCGGTAATCGGTCCACGGCCCGGAGAAGGTGACCAGTTGGTCGGCGACCTCCGCATATCCGGGGTAAGGGTGCGAGCCGTGGCCGAGGACTAGATGCCCGCCGTCCAGGACCGCCTCCAGCGTCGCCGTGACACGCCGCACCCCGTGCAGGTCGGCCCGGTCCGTAGGACATCGGTCCAGCAGGAAGCCGTCCACGCGATACCACTCGAGGTAGTGGTGCGCATCGGAGACGACATCGCCGAACGAGCGCGAGCCGTGCGCCATGTCGATGTGCCCGAGGACCCGTACGCCCGCGTTGCGCACCTTGCCCGTGGCTTCCAGGCAGTGCGGGTCGGGGCGGTCGCCGGGGCCGTCGTCGACATTGAGGACGACCCAGTGCAGCGGTGTGCCGGGACGGGTCAGTTCGGCCCATTCGACGGGGGCGAGCAACGGGTGGGCGTAGCCGGGGATACCGAAGCCGAGCCCCTCCGCGCCGGTCGCGGCGAGCTGGGTGCCGGTCGTGGTCAGATGCGGCATGCTGCCTCCATCCAGATGTCGGCAAGGGATTCTTCGAGGTTGATACGGGGACGCCAGCCGAGCCGGTCGCGGGCCGTGCGGACATCCGCCTGCTGCCAGCTGCCGCAGCCGTCGGGGTACGGCGCAGGGGTCGCGGACAGCTGCTCCAGTACGGATTCGGAGCGCGGGGCGCCGATGGACGGGCGGCCGGAGGGCGCGTCGAGCTCGTGCAGCGCGCCCGCGTAGCCCGCGACCCTGGCCAGCACGGCGGCCGCGTCCCGCAGACGGACGGCACGTCCCGTGCCGATGTTGACGACGCCCTGCGCGGCGGACAGAGAGGCGGCGTGCACGGCGCGCGCCACGTCCCGTACATCGACGAAATCGCGCTGCACCCCGAGGCCGCTGAGCTTCAGTTCGCCGTCGCCGGACTGCATGGCGCGGCGCATCGCCTCGGCGAGGCGGCCGAGCGGGGAGCCGGCCGGGGTGCCGGGGCCGACGGGTGAGAAGACCCGCAGCACGACGGCGTCCAGGCCGGAGCCGAGCACCAGCTCGGTGGCGGCGAGCTTGCTGACGCCGTACGGCCCGCCGGGGCGTGGGATCGCGTCCTCCGCGGTCGACGAACCCTGCTGGGAGGGGCCGTACTCGGAGGCGCAGCCGAGCTGGACGAGCCGGGCCCCGCAGCCGCTGCGGCGCAGGGCCTCGCAGACGGTGGCGACGGCGACGGTGTTGTGCCGGGTCAGATCGCGGGCGCCGCCGCGAGTGGCGCCGGCGCAGTTGATGACGACGCCGGGGTGGACGGCACCCAGGAAGCGGGTGAGCGCGCCCGGGCTGCCGCCGGCGAGGTCGAAGCGCACATCGGCGTCGTCGCCGCGGCCGAGGGCGGTGAGGTGCACGGCCGGGTCGGCGAGCAGCCGGTCGGCGACGAAGCGGCCGAGGAATCCATTGGCACCGAGCAGCAGCACCCTCATCGCGCGGCCCCTCGGTGCCGACGGGCCGGAGCTGGGGGTTGGGGGGTCATGTCGCTTTCTCCTTAAGGGTGTTGCTGTCGATGCGGGTGCTGGTGCTGCCGTGGTTCGCCCGCGGTGTCGGCTCCAGGGGCGGTCTGGACGGTGTGCGCCGAGGCCCGGGACAGGGCCGCGGTGGCGTGGGCCAGCAGGCCGAGGGCGGCGGCCCCGCAGGCGATCGCCGGTACGGATCCGGCGCCCCAGGCGCCGACGGCCGCCTCGACGGGGCTCGCCAGGAAGCCGCAGTCGGGCAGGCGGCCGGCCAGCAGCAGAACGGGGGCCGCGACTTCGGCGGCGCAGGCGGCGGCAAGCCCGGCGGCCGCGGATTCGGGGAAGCCGTGGACGATGAGCAGCCGGGCCAGGAAGAGCAGGGTGCCGAGGGTGACGGCGGGGGCGAAGGCCTCGTGCGGGAGGACGAGCCCGGCCAGCGCGAGGAGCGCGGTGAGGACGCAGACGTAGAACGCGACGACTGACAGCAGCAGGGGGCGCGCGCCGGATGCGAACTCCTCCAGACCGCGGCTGCCGTCCAGCTTGCGCCGGGCCTGTACGGAGAAGACGCGGGCGCACCAGGCCGCGGGGGCGACGGCAAGGGCGAGGGCGACGAGCGGGGCGGCGGTCAGGGGCAGAGGTCCTTCTGGTCCGCCGTCGGCGATCTGCTCCAGCAGGCCTTCGCCGTACGCCGCGTACGCCACCAGCCATAGCGTCCACAGGCGCACGGCGGGGACGGTGCGCCCCGCCGCGCGCAGCGGCCCGTGCCTCAGACAGAGGGCGAGCGCGACGGCGGTTCCGGCCGCGCCTGCGGCCCCGGCCGCGAGTTGGGCGGCGCCGTCGGTCGCCTCCAGGGCGACGACGGCCAGGGCACAGACGGCGCCCGGCAACAGCGCGAGGAGTGCACGCCCGGCGCGCCCCGCGTGCCCGGAGCGCGATTCGGCGACGCGCGCGCCCGTACGTGCGGGGCCGGGATCCGACTCCGCTCCGCGCGGTACGCGCGCGTACAGCTCCTCGGCGAGCGAGAAGACGTCCCGGTGACGGAAGCGCGAGGCGGTCCGGTCGGTGACGCCATGGGCTTCGAGGCCCGCGGCGATCTCCAGCGGGTCGACGGCCCGCTCGCACAGTTCCCGGTGGCGGTGCATGAGCGCCTTGACGGGGTCGGCGGGGCCACGGCGCGGGGCGGGGGGCTTGCCCGGCTCCGCGGGCGCGTCCTCCCCGGCCCCGGTGATACGGGACGTACTCATGCGCGCGCCTCCTGTGCGGTGACGGCAGCCGCGGCGACGAGCCCCCGCCCGTCCGCCCAGCGTGGTGTGCGGCCCTTCGACGGAGTGCCGCCGCCCGTCCAGTGGCCCGGTACATGCGCCTCGGCGGGATGGGCGAAGGGCAATGGTTCGCCGTCCTCGTTCACGGCCTCGCGCTGCACCGGGGAGTGCGAGATCAGCTCCAGGTAAATGCCGCGAAATGCCGTCAGGTTCTGTTCGATCGTGAAGAGTTCGAGCGCCCGGGCGCGCGCCGCGGCGCCCAGCCGTTCGCGGCGCTCCGGATCGCGCAGCAGCGCGAGGCAGGCGTCCGCGAGCGCCCGCGGATTGCGCGGGGGCACGACGAGGCCCGTACCGCCGATGACTTCGACGACCGCGCCGACATCCGTCGACACCGTCGCGCGGCCGCAGAACATGGCCTCGACCAGGCTGATCGGGAAGCCCTCGACGACGCTGGACAGGACGACCACGCCCCCTGAGGCGTACGCGTCGGCGAGCTCGGGGGCCTCGGGTCCGCCGATCTCCTCGAAGGAGACGGGGTTGGTGCCGACGGCGTGCGCGTCGGCCGCCTCGTCCGGGAAGAGCTGGGCGGCCAGCGCCCTGCAGTGGGCGAGATACGTCGCCGCCTGGGGCCCCTGCACCGGCGCGCCGAACAGCCGCAGCCGCGCCCGCGGCTCCTTCTTGAGCACCTCGGCGAAGGCGTGGAGGAGCGCGATGAGGTCCTTGGCGGGCTCGATCCTGCCGACCCAGACGAGGGTGTGCGGGTCGCCGCTGTCCGAGCCCTCCCCCACCGGCTCGCCCACCGCCGCGAAACGATCCGCCTCCATGCCGGGGTAGACGGTCCGCAGCTTGGCGCGGTCTGCGCCGCACTTCTCCTGCCAGCGGCGGGCGTGCGTGTTGCCGGGCGTGATGACGGATGCCTGGGCGTACACCTCGGCGGCGAGCCGTCCCTGGAAGGCGGCGAGCAGGGCCCGTACCGGCGCGGTCAGCTCGGCGTCGCTCGCGGCCAGATAGTGCGCGCGCAGCTGTACGCCGTACTCCGTGACCAGCAGCGGGACCCCGAAGAAGCGTTTGGCCACAAGTCCGGACAGGGCGGCGGATCCGCCGGAAGCGGCGTGAGTGAGGTCGACCGCGCCGAGGCCGTCCTCGCCGTACCAGTCGAGGGAGAGCGGGCGCAGCGCGCGCTCCAGCTGGTCGGCGAAGGCGAGGTAGTCGGGGACGGTGGCGGCGTGCACGGTGCGGCGTGCGCCGTGGGCGCGGCAGGCGGATTCGAGGACGCGTACGGCGAGTTCGGAGCGGAGGGCAGCGTAGAGGCCGCCGCTGTCGCGGGCGAGCTCGGCGAGTCCGTACAGGCCGTCGGCGAAGCCATCGCCCTCGCCGCAGACGGCGGTGGCAAGCTCCTTGAAGTGGCCGACGAAGCGCCGCCGTTCACGCCGCCCGTACGTGCGCCCGTCGTCCTCGGGCGCCCACAGCGGGGCGGTGCGCACACGCTGCACCTGCGGCGGGAGCTGGATCCAGCCGTGGTCCTCCTGCCGCGCGCTGCGGCTCAGCGCGTAGATGTCGAACTCGTGCTGCGCGAGCCCGTGCACAAGCCGGTCGCACCACAGCCTTTGCTCACCCGTCGCATACGGATAACCACCTTCCGTAAGCAGTCCGATCCGCACCGGTGCACCCCCGATCTCCCTTGTGGGCGGCCACCGTTGGTCCGGTGACTCGCAGCGGGAAGACGGTAAGCCGGTACTCCGGTGGCGCGACGGACGGTTGTCCATCACGCCACCGGAAGGGGTGAATGCACGTAACTTTCCCACCCAGGTAGCGTTCTGTCGCGCTACGCAGGTATCTCGTTACTGAGCGTCAGGCTGCGGCCAGCTCCTTGCGGGCGGAGCGGCGGGGCCCGGCGAGCACCGGATCCAGCGCGGGCACGGCGGCGAGGAGCTGCTGCGTGTACGGGTCCTGCGGGGAGCCGTACACCTCGTCGACGTCGCCCTGCTCGACGATGCGGCCGCCACGCATGACGGCGACGCGGTCGCTGACCTGCCGTACCACGGCGAGCTCGTGCGCGATGAAGACCAGCGCGAGGCCCAGCTCGCCCTGGAGCCGGCTGAGGAGCTCCATCACCTGCGCCTTTGTGGTCACATCGAGCGCGGAGACCAGCTCGTCGCAGACAATCGGCTTCGGCTCGGCGACGAGCGCCCGGGCGATCCCGATCCGCTGCCGCTGTCCGCCGCTGAACTCGCGCGGACAGCTCTCGTACCGCTCCGGACCGAGCCCGACCCGCTCCAGCAGCGCCTGCACGCGTGCCCTGATCCGCCGTTCATCGCGTTCGCCGACGGACCGCCGCGGATCGGCGATGCACTCGCCGACGGACCGCCGCGGACTGAGGAAGGCGACGGGATCCTGGAGCGCCATCTCCCGCCCGACCACGACGCCTTGCAGGAAGTGCGCGTACTGAGCGGACAACGAGTCGTTCAGGCCGAGTTGGTCCCGCACTTGCGCGACCTTCTGCGTGTTGCAGCGATCGCCGCAGGCGAGCCTGGCCGAGTCACCCGGCGCGAGATGGAACAGCGCCGCGCGAGGAGCCGTGCGCGAGACGCCTGTCCCGCATACTGGACTCAACTGCCGGGGTGCACCCAGGGGTTGGGCTTGCACTGGATCCCGTCGACGTCCAGGGACTTGGTCTGCTGCTGCATCACCGGCGCGAGCGCTCCCGGCGTGCGGCAGTTCACATGCCCGTACCCGAGCCGGTGCCCGACCTCGTGATTGATGAGCATCTGGCGGTAGGGGAACATCGCCTTGTCGCCGTACGTCTCCGAGCCCTGCGCCCAGCGGTACGCGTTGATCATCACGCGGTCGGTCGACGCGGAGTCGCAGCTGACATTGTCGACGGTCGTATCCAGACCGGATTTGGCGCACCAGTCCGCCGTGGTCCCCGGACTCGCCAGCGTAATGACGAATTCCGGCTCGCCGGACGAGATCCGCTCGAAGGTCATTGCCCCGCCGTGCGCCCAGCTCCGCTCGTCGTTGAGAGTTTCCTGGACCGCTTTGGCGAAGAGTTCGCCGTCCAGTCCGAGGCCCTTCTCGACATCCACCCGGTAGCGGATCTTGCGGCCCTTGCCCGGCGCCTTCTGGAAGCCGGGCACCGCCTCGAATTTTCCGCTCGCCGTCAGCTTCGGATCGATCGAGAACTGAGTGGCCATCAGCTTCGCGTACGTGACCGGGGCAGCCGGAGCGGCGGGCGGCGCGCCCTTCGGCGGCGCCTGCCGGCCTCTGGAGCGGGACGCCGGGCTCTCCGCGGCCCCCCGGTCCTCGCCCGCGGACTGCGCGCTCGATGTGGCCGGGCCGTCGGTGGCGACCTGGCCGGCCACGACGACCGCGAGAACGGTGGTCACCGCGGCGGCGGCGATCCCGGTGAAGGTGCGCCCCTTGCCGGCCTTGGCGGGCGGCTCCTCGGGCGCTTCCTCGTCTGCATCGGGGACATCTCGCTCGGAGACGAGGTCGGGGACGTCGTCCCAGGAGGTGACGGAGGCGTACGGATCGGCCCCCCGCGGACCGGGCATCCTGCCCTGCTGTGGTTGCGCCTGTGACTGCTGGTCGAAGGCCTCGACGAACTCCCGTCGCGGGCCCGGTATTCGCGCCCCCGTGGCGATCCGCGGCGGCGCCGCGGGTGTCTGCACCCGCTGCCTGCCCTGCCTGTTGTCGTACCGCTGCGGGACTCCCCAACCGCCGCCCGCCTCATGCTGCTCCGGGTGCCCGCCCCTGGCCTGCGGCGTGCCGTACCCGGAGGGGCCATATCCGGAAGGGCCGTACCCGGAGGAGGCGTGCTGCTCGGAGCCCCTGGGCGCGACCCCCCGCCTGCGCCGCCCGCTGCCGGGGTCCGGAACCACGCCCTCCGGCCCGTCGGCGTTCGATATGCCGGACCTGTCGTCCGATTCGGAACCCCTGGGTGCGGGGCCTTTGCGGCTGTGTCGTCCCACGGCCCCGATTCAGCTCCTGTCGCAGTCGTTCAGCAGTTCCCGGAAGGCCAGAGCGACCGTTTCCGGGTACTCCATCATGGCAACGTGCCCCGCGTCCGGGAGAGACAGCAACCGGGAGTCCCGGAACGCCGCCGCCGCCCTGCGCGCCATACGGTAGGCCACGAGTTGGTCCCGCCCCCCGTACACCAGGAGCGTCGGCGCGAGCACCCGCTCGGCCTGCCGCCACAGTCCGTGCTGGCCACCGAGCGTGTACGCATCGACGATGCCGCGCGCCGACCGGGCCATCACGTCCCAGAAGTACGGGAGCTGCATACGCCGCTCCATCTCCTCCACAGCATTGCGCAATGCTTCCTCGTCGACCCGACTGGGGTCTCCGTAACAGAGCGCCATCACGCCTCTGGTGCGCTGCTCGGCCGTCCAGTCCTTGGTGAGTCTGCCGAACAGCGAGGCGAGCCCGGGCAGCGCGAGCAGCGCGGTGGGCATGGCGGAACGCTGGACACGCAGCTCGGGCAGCGCGGGCGAGACGAGGGTGAGCGTGCGCACCAGATCGGGCCTGACGGCCGCGACCCGGGTGGAGACCGCGCCGCCCAGGGAGTTCCCGAGCAGATGCACGGGCCCGCGCCCGGCCGCGTCCAGATGTCGGATCACCGCCCGGGCATGCCCGGTGACCGAGTAATTGCCGTCGTCCGGCGGCGGCGAATCCCCGAAGCCGGGCAGGTCGAGCGCCTCGCCGTCCACGACGTCATCGAGCAGCTGCATCAGCGCCGACCAGTTCTGCGACGAGCCGCCGAGCCCGTGCACGTACAGAGCGGGCGGCAGTCCCGTGCGCGCCGGGGGCCGGGATCTGACGGTGAGGGACAGTCCGGGCAGCGCGACGGAGCGCAACTCCTCCCCCTCGGCGACCCGCACGGGCGCGACCTTGGGGGCCGCCGCGGCGGTGATGGCGCGAACTCCCGGCAGCTCGGTCGAAGACATGCGGCAATGTTACGAGACGATCACACCCTGGATCGTGTGTTCGGCATCACACATCGCGTAGCGCCATGAATCAGGACCTCCTAGGCTCGTAGGAAAGGCAGCTCTCCATGGAAAGCGGTGCCGCATGCCTGTCGATCCCACTGACCCGGAGACCTTCGAAGAAGAAGAGGACCTGGGCGACGCCGCACTCGACGAGGAGGTGCCCGAGGCCGACGCCGCCGAGCAGCACACCGAGATACAACCGGAGCACGACGACCCGCTGACCGGCATCGACCGGGACACCGCGAACGAGGCCGATGCCGCGGAACAGGCCCGCGTCGTCTCTCTCGACGAGGACGACTACCGGTGACCTGCCCCTCTTTGCCCCCGAATCGGGAGCTACCAAGACCGTCCGGTCCGTGAAATTCTGCGTTCGCAGCACGCACAGCCGGGTTACCCAAAAGTACGATGGCGGCGCGGCGCACAGCGCGCACGGAACGAATTTTGGGAGGCGGCGTGACAGCCATCGAGCAGACAGAGGCAGCGCGCCCGCGGGGCACACGTCTGCCACGCCGAGCCCGCAGGAACCAGCTTCTGGGCGCTGCCCAGGAAGTTTTCGTGGCCCAGGGCTACCACTCGGCCGCCATGGACGACATCGCCGAGCGGGCCGGCGTCAGCAAGCCGGTGCTCTACCAGCACTTCCCGGGCAAGCTCGAGCTCTATCTGGCTCTGCTTGACCAGCACTGTGAGTCCCTGCTGCACGCGGTCCGTACGGCGCTGGCGTCGACGACCGACAACAAGCTGCGCGTCGCCGCCACGATGGACGCGTACTTCGCGTATGTCGAGGACGAGGGCGGAGCCTTCCGGCTGGTCTTCGAGTCCGACCTGACGAACGAGCCCGCGGTGCGTGAGCGCGTGGACCGGGTCTCGCTCCAGTGCGCCGAGGCGATCTCGGACGTGATCGCCGAGGACACGGGCCTGTCCAAAGAGGAATCCATGCTGCTGGCCGTAGGCCTCGGCGGGGTCTCCCAGGTGGTGGCCAGGTACTGGCTCTCCAGCGGTTCCGGCATCCCGCGCGACACGGCGGTACAGCTGCTCACCTCGCTGGCGTGGCGGGGCATCGCGGGCTTCCCGCTGCACGGCACAGAGCAGCACTGAGGCGCGGCGGCGGCGCTGCCGCGGGATGTTCGCTCCTGGCGTTCCCCGCGGACGTCGGCCCCGTCCGTCGGCCGGGCTAATGTGTGCTGCGTACGGCGCGGCTGACCGCGCATCGCTGACCGTTCGGAGGGACATAGCCGTGGAGGTCAAGATCGGCGTGCAGCACGCGCCCCGGGAGATCGTTCTGGAGAGCGGGCAGTCCGCCGAGGAGGTCGAGCGCGCGGTGGGAGACGCGCTGGCCGGCAAGGCGCAGCTGCTCAGCCTCTCGGACGACAAGGGCCGCAAGGTCCTGGTACCGGCCGACCGGATCGCGTACATCGAGATCGGTGAGCCGGCGGCACGGCGCGTGGGATTCGGCGCGCTGTAGCAGGGCGGCTCGAGCCACTGGAGCAGTACGCAGGAGGGCCCGGCGGGAATTCCCCCGCCGGGCCCTCTTTCGCTGCTCAATCCGCTGCTCAGCCCGCTCTCAGGTCCGCTGCTCAGGGAGGGTTGCGTTCCGCGGACGCCGGGTAGTACGGGCTACGACCGTTTTGCCCGCACCGGCGTCCGTGAGGTGATCAGCAGTGCTGCTGGAAGCGCTCGGTTCAGTCCTGCTCGGACTCGCCCTCTCCTGGGCGGTTTCCCGTCATCTGCCCGACCGGCTTCCGGCCCGCCGTGTGGTCTTCACAACAGGCCCGGTGGGCGCGCTGTTCGGCGCGTATGTGACGCATGCGGCGCTCGGTCCAGGTCACTTCCTGGCGACGCTGTTGGGCGCGGCGGCCATCGGAGCCGTACTGCTCTCGCTGCTGATCCGGCCGTCAACGCGCCGTCTGCGCCGAGCGTTCCCTTTCTGAGGCCGCATGACGCGGCTTCCGCGAAGCCCGAGGAGCCGCGGAAGCCGCCGAAGCCGCCGAAGTCTGCGAATCCTCCGGGGCCGCCCGAGTCGCCGGAAAGCTAGGCCGCGAGGCCCAGGGCCGCCATCCGCTTGGTGTGCGCCTCGGTGATCCTGGAGAACATCCGGCCCACCTCCGCGAGGTCGAAGCCGTCCGCCACACCGCCCACGAGCATCGTGGAAAGCGCGTCGCGCTCGGCCACCACACGCTGCGCCTGGGAGAGCGCCTCGCCCATCAGCCGGCGCGCCCACAGCGCGAGCCGTCCGCCGACGCGCGGTTCGGCCTCGATCGCGGCGCGGACCTTCTCGACCGCAAAATTCCCGTGGCCCGTGTCGTCGAGCACGGCGAGCACCAGCGCGCGGGTGTCGGTGTCCAGCCGGGCCGCGACCTCACGGTAGAAGTCGCTGGCGATCGAGTCGCCGACGTAGGCCTTGACCAGGCCCTCCAGCCAGTCGGACGGCGCGGTCTGGCGGTGGAAGTCGTCCAGGGCCTGGGCGAAGGGCTCCATCGCGGCGGTCGGCTCGGCGTCGATGGCGGTGAGCCGGTCGCGCAGCTGCTCGAAGTGGTGGAACTCGGCGGAGGCCATCTTCGCCAGCTCCGCCTTGTCGCCGAGCGTCGGTGCGAGCTTGGCGTCCTCGGCGAGCCGCTCGAAGGCCGCGAGCTCGCCGTACGCGAGCGCGCCCAGCAGATCCACCACGGCGGCGCGGTACTGCGGGTCGGCGGACGCCGTGGCCCAGTCCTGGGCGGCGATCCCGGTGTGTTCAGTGGCGTTGTCAGGCGTCTCCATGAAGCGCACAATAGCCCGCTCACCGCAGGGCGGAAGGGGCTGGTCAGCCCCGCCCGCACCGCGGTTCCTACGAATTCACCCAACACACATGCGCGATTCCGGGGTACAGTGGTAATGCGCCTGTCGAGCGTTTTGGTTACTCGGCGGGCGATCGCAGTGTATGACTGGAGGATTTGCTCCTCCAGAGTCCCCTTGAGGATGCCCGGTCGGTGGCACGATCGGCTCCGAACCGACCGCCCTCCGCGCGGACCGTGCGCACAGTTGCGTATGACCGCAGATGAGGGGCCCCCTCAGCGGCACGAGCGCTCGAGCGACGGCAGTGGTCCCGCGCCATCCGGCCAACCCACGGCCGGCCCAGTACCCAGGTGCGGTACGACCCCCATCGTTCGCCTCGCGCCGCGTCTCACAGAAGAGGCAGCACCCTGACTACGACTTTCCGGGATCTTGGGATCCTTCCCGAGACCGCCGAGGCCCTCGAAGCCGTCGGCATTCTGTCCCCGTTCCCCATCCAAGAAATGACACTCCCCGTCGCGCTCTCCGGCAGCGATGTCATCGGCCAGGCCAAGACCGGCACCGGCAAGACGCTCGGTTTCGGCCTGCCGCTGCTGGAGCGTGTCACCGTCCCCGCGGACGTCGAGGCGGGCCGGGCGAAGCCCGAGCAGCTGACCGACGCCCCGCAGGCGCTTGTGGTCGTCCCCACCCGCGAGCTGTGCCAGCAGGTCACCAATGACCTGCTGACCGCCGGCAAGGTCCGTAACGTCCGCGTGCTCGCGATCTACGGCGGCCGTGCGTACGAACCGCAGGTCGAGGCGCTCCGCAAGGGCGTCGACGTGATCGTCGGCACCCCGGGCCGCCTGCTCGACCTGGCCGGCCAGCGCAAGCTCGACCTCTCGCACGTGCGCGCGCTCGTGCTCGACGAGGCAGACGAGATGCTCGACCTGGGCTTCCTGCCCGACGTCGAGAAGATCATCAACATGCTTCCGGCCAAGCGCCAGACGATGCTGTTCTCGGCGACCATGCCGGGTGCGGTCATCGGCCTCGCCCGCCGGTACATGTCGCAGCCCACGCACATCCGCGCGACCGCGCCGGACGACGAGGGCGCGACCGTCGCGAACATCACGCAGCGTGTGTACCGCGCGCACTCCATGGACAAGCCGGAGATGGTCTCGCGGATACTGCAGGCCGACGGCCGCGGGCTCGTGATGATCTTCTGCCGTACGAAGCGGACGGCGGCGGACATCGCCGAGCAGCTCGCACGTCGAGGCTTCGCCTCCGGCGCGGTCCACGGCGACCTGGGCCAGGGCGCACGCGAGCAGGCGCTGCGGGCCTTCCGCAACGGCAAGGTGGATGTCCTCGTCTGCACCGATGTCGCGGCGCGCGGCATCGACGTCGAGGGCGTGACGCACGTCATCAACTATCAGTCGCCCGAGGACGAGAAGACCTACCTCCACCGCGTCGGCCGTACGGCCCGGGCGGGCGCGTCCGGTACAGCCGTGACGCTGGTGGACTGGGACGACATCCCTCGCTGGCAGCTGATCAACAAGGCGCTTGACCTCGGCTTCAGCGACCCGGTCGAGACGTACTCCACCTCGCCGCACCTGTTCGAGGAGCTGGGCATCCCGGCCGGCACGAAGGGTGTTCTGCCGCGGGCGGAGCGCACCCGCGCGGGCCTGGCGGCGGAGGATGTCGAGGACCTGGGCGAGACGGGCGGCCGCGGCCGCAAGTCGTCGCCGTCCGCGGCCCCGACGCGGGAAGAGCGCGCACCGCGCACGCCGCGCCAGCGCCGCCGGACGCGGAGCGGCTCCACGCCGCTCGACGCCCCGGAGCCGACGGTGACACCGGACGCGACGAGCGCACCCGACGCCCCGGACGCCCCGGCTGAGCCGCGGAGCCCCCGCCGCCGTCGCCGCACGCGAGTGGGAGCGCCGGCCGTGGTGGAGCTGGCCGAGGTCGCGGTCGAGGCCGTCGAGGCGGAGGTCGCGACGAAGCCGCGGCGTCGTACGCGCGCGGTGAAGGTCGCGGACCCGGTCGAGGCAGTGGCCACGGTCGAGGCCGAGCCCGAGACGAAGCCCCGCCGCCGTACGCGCGCCGCCAAGCCGGTCGTCGAGGCGGTCGTGGATGCGACCGAGCCGGAGACGAAGCCGCGCCGCCGTACGCGGGCCGCCAAGCCCGTGGTCGAGGCGGTCGTCGACACGCCCGAGCCCGAGACGAAGCCGCGCCGCCGTACGCGCACGGTGAAGGCGGCTCAGCCCGAGAGCTGACCGCCCCCAAATTGGCCCGGCCCCTGTTGCGGGGGCCGGGCCATTGGCTTTTCCCCACCCCTCCCCCTACGCCCTGGCGGGCGTGGGGGGACCCCCACTTCCCGAACTGGGGGCAAGCCCCCAGACCCCCGAACGCCCTTCGGGCATTGTCCTCAATCTCCCCCAGAGTTCGTCCGGGGGGACCCCCAGCGGGCTCCATTGGAGCCTCGTCGACGATGGAGGAGCGGGGCCCGGGGCGGAGCCCCGGTTAAGGGGAATCCCCGTCCCCGTTAGCCTCGTCGCATGAGTCGCCCGCCCACCTTCAGCCCGCCCCCCTCCGCCCGCTCCCGCGACCTCCACACCCCCCGCGGCACCTTCGCCGTGCTCGATGCGCAGCCCGACCCCGGTCGCCGCGCCGACAACCGCACCGCCCTTCTCCTTCCCGGGTACACCGGGAGCAAGGAGGACTTCATCGCCCTGCTGCAGCCCCTCACCGAGGCCGGCTACCGCGCCGTCGCCGTCGATGGGCGCGGGCAGTACGAGACCGCCGGGCCGGACGACCAACAGGCCTACGCCCAGGAGGAGTTGGCCCGCGACGTGCTCGCCCAGGCCGAGGCGATCGGCGGGCCCGTGCACCTCCTAGGGCACTCCCTCGGCGGGCAGATCGCCCGCGCCGCCGTCCTCATCGACCCCACCCCCTTCCGCACGCTCACCCTCGTGTCCTCCGGGCCCGCCCAGATCTCGCCCGCCCAGCAGCAGAAGGTCAAGCTGCTCAGCGACGCGCTCGCGGTCATGACGATGGACCAGGTCTGGGATGCCATGAGGGCGCTCGACCCGCCCGAGGACGCCGACACCGGCCCCGGCAACGGCGAGGACCTCCGTCGCCGCTGGCTGCGCCACAACCCCGCCCAGCTGATCGCCACCGGCCGCCAGCTGACCGTGGAGCCGGACCGGGTCGACGAACTCGCCGCCGTACAACCGCTGCCCAAGCATGTGGTGTCCGGCGAGCGGGACGACACCTGGCCGGTGCCGCTGCTCGACGCGATGGCGCAGCGGCTGGACGCCCACCGGACCGTGATCGCCGGCGCCGAGCACTCACCGAACACCGACCGCCCCAGCGAGACCGCCACAGCCGTTGCCGCGTTCTGGGATCAACACTGAACGAGCCAGTACTGGGCGTGTCAGTACTGGGCCTGCAGGTGCTGCCAGAACCCGTCCCGCAGCGCCCGCCTCAGCACCGCGTGCCCCCGCAGTGACCGCTGCAGCACCCTCTCCGCCTCGATCAGCAGGTCCTGGTCCACCGGCCCCGGCAGATAGGGATGGCCCGGCAGCAGCTCCCCCATCGCCTCCCGCCCCCGCTCCCCCAGCCACGTCGCCGCGATCTGCGCCCCCACGAAGCGCACCTCGTCCCGCGACGGCGGCGGCGCGCCCTCGTTCTCGTACGTCGTGACCGGGCGGCGCGTGATGTAGGGGCGGCAGAAGTCCAGGTCGAACGTCCGCTGGCTGTCGACCTCCCACAGCAGCGGCTCCGCCTGATTGCGCCCTTCAGCCGCCTCGATGCCCCACAGATGGACCCGCGCGCCGTACCCCTGCGCCGCCTCGACCGCCGAGACCAGGTCCTCGTCACCGCCCACCAGCGCCGCGTCACTGATCGCCCGGTGCCGGGCCAGTGACTCCAGGTCCGTACGGATGAGTGAGTCCACGCCCTTTTGCTGGTTGTTCGCGTTGAGGTTGCCCAAGCGCACCTTGACGTCCGGCAGCTCGGCGATGGACTGCTGCTCGGGGGTGTGGATACGGCGCCGGGCGCCGTCGTACCAGTACACCCGCAGCAGCCTGCTGTCCGCGAAGATCGTGCGGGCCTTGTCGATGAAGGCCTCGATCAGCCCCTCCGCGTCCAGGTCGAAGGAGCGCCGGTCCTCGGTGCCCGCGACAAGCAACCCGGCCGCAGCATAGACGTAACCCGCGTCGACGAAGATGGCGTGGGTGGAAGGCGTCTTGGCGACCTCGGCGAGCATGCGATGGAGCAGCTCGTTGGTGCGCTCCAGGCGGGCGCCGATCTCATTGATCTCTGCGTCGTCCATACGGTGCTCATTCATACGGTGCTCATTCTCCGTGGTCACGCCACAGCCTGCCAGTAGTTAGGCATCCAAAAAATTTCCTTAGCGTAGGGAATGTTTGCAGGGTGCATCCCGTTGAACACACACAGAACACAGACGGATATCCGTCGCCATCAGTTCTCCAGCAGGAGGATCAGACGAAGGGAGAAGCCATGCGCTTCGAGATCATGCGACTGGACGACGTCGACGGCACCGCCGTGGACAGCACCGTCGTAGACGCCGCCTCCGTCAACCGGATCGTGCAGCAGGCCGCCTCGACAGGCCAGCGCATCTATATCCGACCGGCCGAATCCATGGCTTCGTAACGCTTGACGACGTAGTGATGTGACGCACTGCGCCCCCGTACGGACGATCCGTACGGGGGCGCAGTGCGTTCGGCAGGTCGGCCTCAGGCAGCCTGGATGACCTGGGTGACGCCGTTGATGATCTGCTGCACGGCGATCGCGGAGAGCATCATGCCCGCGAGCCGGGTCACCAGCACCACACCGCCGTCCTTGATCACCCGGATGATCAGCAGTGAGTAGCGCATGGTCAGCCAGAGCACGACGTGCATCGCGACGATCGCCACCCAGACCGAGATCTGCTGGGCCGCGCCGTCCGCGTGCTGCACGGCCAGGATCACCGAGACGATCGCGCCGGGCCCGGCGAGCAGCGGCATGCCGAGCGGTACGAGCGCGACATTGACGTCCTTCGTCTGCTGGGGCTCGTCCGTCTTGCCGGTCAGCAGGTCGAGCGCGATGAGCAGCAGAAGCAGACCTCCCGCGATCATCAGCGCCGGTACGGAGACATGCAGGTAGTCCAGGATCTGCTGGCCCAGAATACCGAAGACGGTGATCACGCCGAAGGCGACGGCCACCGCCTGCCAGGCCATCCGGCGCTGCACCTTGGCGGGCCGCCCGGACGTCAGGGCGAGGAAAATCGGCGTGATCCCAGGGGGATCCATGATCACAAAGAGGGTCAGGAAGAGGGAGCCGAAAACGGCAGCGTCGAACACAGTGAGGGCCTAGCGGGAAGAGGGGTCGAACAGGGAGGGCGAGGGTCAGGCGGGGCGTCCGCCCGTGCCCGGCACCGGGAAAGCGCCGGTCGCACGCCGCGTGATCTCGCCGTAGATCTCCGGGTCGGTGGTGTACTCGCCGAGCCGGCAGGTCTTGCGGCTGCCGTGGTAGTCGCTCGATCCCGTGGTCAGCAGCCCGAGTTCGGCGGCGAGGCCGCGCAGATGGGCCCGGGTCGCCTCGTCGTGGTCCATATGGTCGACCTCGATGCCGTCGAGGCCGTACGCGGCGAGGTCGGCTATCGCGGCCTCGGGCACCGTGTTGCCGCGCTTGACGGCGAGCGGGTGCGCGAAGACGGTGACCCCGCCTGCGGCCTTGACCAGGCGGATCGCCTTGAAGGGGTCGAGCTCGTGCTTGGTGATGTGTGCACGGCCGCCGTCGGCGATCCACTGAGGCGTGAAAGCGTCCGAGACGGTCGGCACGACGCCGAGCTCGACGAGCGCGGTCGCGATGTGCGGTCGGCCGACCGAGCCCTCCCCGGCGATACGGGCGACCTGGGCCCACTCGATCGGGACGCCCAGTTCCTGGAGCTTGGCCACCATCGCCTGGGCGCGCGGCACCCGGTCGTCCCGTACGAGCTCACGCTCGCGCAGCAGCTCCGGCTCGTCCGCGTCGAAGAGATACGCCAGCAGATGCAGGCTCACTCCGTCGATACGGCAGGAGAGCTCGGCGCCCGTGACAAGGGTCACGCCCTCGGGGAGCGCGGCGATCGCCTCGGCATGGCCGCGGGTGGTGTCGTGGTCGGTCAGCGCTACGACGTCCAGTCCGGCCGCGGCGGCGCCCAGCACCAGCTCGGCGGGGGTGTCCGTACCGTCCGAAGCCGTGGAGTGGGTGTGCAGATCGATGCGCACGACGCGTAACTCCAGGGACGGCAGACGGACAAGGGGACGGTCCAGTGTATCGGGGATTCGAACAGCCCCGCTTCAGCCCGGTTCAGGACAGCAGGCGGGGCGACAGCGCCCCGCAGGGCACCAGTTCCACCTCCGCGCCCGCGTCCCGCAGATCCGTCAGCACCAGCTCGTCGTACATCAACAACCCTGACTGCTCCGGCCAGACGATCGCCCACAGCCACAGCCCGAGCGCCTCGCCCGCGAAGACCGCGCGGTCGGTGGGGGCGTCGCTGACAAGCCACAGCGGAGTGGGGCGTCCCGCGGCGAGCACCTTGGTCTGCGGCGGCTTGTCGACGCAGATGTGCGGGCCGGGGTCGGGTCCGTCCATCCCCGCGTAACGCGCACCGAGGCCGACGCCCAGCTCCTCGGCGATCAGCAGCAGTTCGCCCATGCCGCCGAGCGGGCCGGGACCCGAGCAGGCAACTGCGGTCGCGCGGCCTCCACTTCGGTCGTCCCCCGCATAGGTGACACCGGTGAAGAGCCAGCCGACGGGCAGCGGCCAGGGCATCCAGACAGGGACTTTCGCGCGGTGCACGACCACACCGAGGGCCTCGACGCTGGGCGGGATCACCGGCTGCAGCGGGTGCACCGCACCGTGCACATCGCACTGCCAGGAGTCGGCAAAGAGACCGGGCGCCCTGACCCGGCCACCGCACTTCGGGCAACTGGGTTCGCCCCTCATAGCGTCCAACGGTCCTCCCCGGCCGTCGTCGCGTCAAGGACGATCACCCGTCCGGCGCGTGCCCTCGCCAGGCAAAACTAGATGCAGCTTGCAAGCATTAGATTGTCCAGCCTATTGCTTGCATATCGCACCCATTCGGCGGAGTAGCGGCCGGTGGTTGGCGTGGGCAGCGCCGACGCTCCAGCCCGTCCACGCGACCGAGGACGGTGTGACGGTCTTCACCAACTGACCTGAAATCAGTCCAGAGTTACGGACCTGCGCAGCGGATCGCGCAGATCCGTGCCGTGCGTCAGCCACCGCTCCTGGAGCTCCTGCGCGCCGTGCACCCGCTTCCAGGCCGCCTCGTTCGACGTCATCGGCAGCAGCGGAAGGAAGCGCACCGGATCTATCGGCCCGTCCAGCTCCAGGTCCTCGACAAGCCCGCCCGACTCGGCGACAAGCACCGAGCTGAACGGCGCGTCCGGCCACAGCGGACCGCCGACGTCCAGCGAGGCGCCTGGCGCCACCACCACGCCCTCGACCTGCGGGGACGCGGCCAGTACGGCGAGCGGACGCAGCACCTTGTCGGTGTCGGCGAGCCCGGCCCGTACGGAGAGAACCAGCTCCGCGCGCGGTCCTTTCACCGGGTCGGCGAGGGCCGCGGTGGGGTCCGTCATCGGGTGGGCGGACATGCCGAGAGTGGCGTACCGCACGATGTCCCCGTCGCCGCCCCGGTCAAGGAACCGGAGCACCTCGACGCGGTCCGTACCGAGGAAGGTCACCGCGGCGCGCGCGTCCGGTTCGCCAAGTGCCGTACGCAGCCGGGCCTCGACCAGAGCAAGAACGTCTTCCATGTCGCGAGCATAAATGGCGTATGGAACGGGCAAACGAAGGGATTGGCCCTCAGTCGGCTGATAGTCTTGGCCGCTGGTCGGGACGGGCACGCAGGTGGGGGTACCCCCAGGCGGAGCTCTGGGGGAGTTGCTCTCAAGTCCCGACGACACGTCATCCCCCACGGGGGACCGGCTGGAGGAGGTGGGGCTGCGGTGGATCGAAGTCGACCGGTCAGTACCAACCGCTCTTCCGCACGGCACCTTTCCTCTGTGATCTGAGGCCTTTCCACACGGGGCCCATGGCATTTCGCACGACGGAAGAGCACTTCGTTTTTGCCTGTCTGTAGCGAACGCCGTCACCGCGATCCCCGCGGTGCCGCCCGCTTTGCGGACGTACGCATCACGTCCCCATTCCGGGCTGTGCCACGCCACTCGTACGACGGCCTCTCCGTGAAGGAGCCTGCCATGTCGATGATCCGTGACCTGCGTGAAGCGGTCCGTCCGTCCCTGCGCAAGAGCAACGCCCCCTACAGCACGTACGACGCCACCCGCGACCCGTCCGCCTCCAGCGCGGTCGTCGACTGCGCGGTCTACTGCGATGGAAAGCGGATGGAGAGCGCGACCTGCCAGACACCGCACGAGGCGATGCTGCGGGTGCGCGAGGGCGGCGGCTTCGCGTGGATCGGGCTGCACGAGCCGACGGAGGCCGAATTCGCCGGTATCGCGGCGGAGTTCGGGCTGCACCCGCTGGCCGTCGAGGACGCGGTCCACGCCCATCAGCGGCCCAAGCTGGAGCGGTACGACGACACGCTCTTCACGGTCTTCAAGACGATCCACTACGTCGAGCACGCCGAGCTCACCGCGACGAGCGAGGTCGTCGAGACCGGCGAGGTGATGTGCTTCACCGGCCGGAACTTCGTCATCACGGTGCGACACGGCGGTAAGGGCTCGCTGCGGGCTCTGCGGCACGGGCTGCAGAAGGACGTCGAGCTGCTCGCCAAGGGGCCTTCGGCCGTGCTGCATGCCATCGCCGACCATGTCGTCGACGGGTACATCGCGGTGGCGGCGGCCGTTCAGGACGATATCGACGAGGTAGAGATCGATGTCTTCTCCGCGCCCGCGAAGGGCAGCCCGCGCGGTAGCGACGCGGGGCGGATCTACCAGCTCAAGCGTGAGGTGCTGGAGTTCAAGCGGGCCGTGTCGCCGCTGCTGCGGCCGATGCAGCTGCTGAGCGAGCGGCCGATGCGGCTGGTCGACCCGGACATCCAGAAGTACTTCCGCGATGTCGCCGACCACCTCGCCCGCGTGCAGGAACAGGTCATCGGCTTCGACGAGCTGCTGAACTCGATCCTCCAGGCCAATCTGGCGCAAGCGACGGTCGCGCAGAACGAGGACATGCGCAAGATCACGTCCTGGGCGGCGATCATCGCCGTGCCGACGGCGGTCTGCGGGGTGTACGGCATGAACTTCGACCACATGCCGGAGCTGCACTGGAAGTACGGCTACCCCATGGTGCTCACCGGCATCATCGGCATCTGCCTCGCGATCCACCGCACCCTCAAGCGCAACGGCTGGCTGTAGCCCTGGGGGCTGTCGTTAAGCTGCGGGCATGACAGACATGCTGCTCGGCCAGGCCCTCATCGAGGAGGCCACCAAGAAGTCCGGCCTCATCTGGGTGCGCGGCGAGGGCCACGCGAGGGCGCTGTGGCACGTGTGGCACGAGGGCGCGGCACACATCGTCGGCGACGGCCCGGGCGAGCAGCCACTGCCGCAGCTGGTGAACGGTGGTACGGCGGAGATCACCGTACGCAGCAAGGACAAGGGCGGCCGGCTGATCGTCTGGACGGCGGCGGTGAGCGAACTGGAGCCGCACTCCGAGGCGTGGGAGTCGGCAGTCGCGGAACTGAAGGGCAAGCGCCTGAACGCGCCGGACGCGGAGCAGATGACGGAGCGATGGGCACGGGAGTGCCGGGTGCTGCGGCTGGAGCCGAAGGACGCGATCACGGAGCACCCGGAGGGCTCGGGGGCGGCCGCGCCGCTGCCGACGACGGCGACGACGCGGCTTCCGGTGCCGGCGGCTTTGCCGAGGCTGCTGCTGAAGCGCAAGAAGAGGCACGGCTAGCCGGCCTCGGCCGGGCTTTGTCCTCAATCGCCGGACGGGCTTGATTTTCAAGCCTGTTGGAAGTCCCCCGGACGAAGTCTGGAGGAGATTGAGGACCGGGTCCTGGAGAGCCCCGGGGAACAGCTAGTCGCTGGTCTTCGGCAGCTGGCGGCCGTAGTCGACCGTTTCGTCCTTCGCCGGCGCCGCCAGCGCGAAGTCCTTGTCCCAGTCCCCCAGCGTCAGCACCCCCGCGCCGCCCGCCCTCGCGAACTGGAGCGGGTACGGCTTGCCCTCCAGCGAGACGTCGAGCGTGCCGCCCGCGCCCTCGCCCGCCATGACCTTGATCGTGCGGACGCCGCCCACCTGCGTGCGGTTGCCCTTGCTGAGCTCGCCCTGCATACCGAGCAGCCCCTCCAGCAGCACATCCATGTCCGTGAAGCCACGGAACTGGTTGTACGCCGGGTCCCCCTCCGGCACCTTCACGTACTTGTCGTCGAGCTTGCCCGCCGCCTCCGCGTCCGTCTTGCTGGGCTTCTCGTCGCCCTTGTCGCCCGCGCCGCTCCAGAAACCGGCGTCGGCCTTCAGATAGAGCGCCTTCCCGACCCGCAGCAGCTCGAAGGTGTTGTCCTTCGAGGTGACGGAACCGGTGCCACCGTCCTGCTTGAGCCGCATGTTCAGCTTGTACGTGCCGCGCTTGCTGACCAGCGTCCCTGAGAGGCGTACCGACACCGCCGCGTCCGCCGCCGCGCGTGCCTTCGTCTCGATCTCGGCGGCCGAGAGCCTGCCGACACCATTGGTCCCCGCGTCCGGATCCTCGCTGCCGCATGCCGTGAGCGCCACGGTCAGTCCGGCACACAGCGCCAGGGGGAGCGCGGCCCGGCGGGCTCGGGAAGCCGGAGGGAGGGGAGTCACAAGCGCGCTGCCTCTCGTCTGCGTGTCGTGGGTGGCAGACCGCAGCGTACCTGTGCGGAGGGCACCGATCCGCAGAGAGCCGTACGGACGCCAGCCAGGGCGGCCCAGAAGCGTACGGGCTAGCCTGAAGCCGTCAAACACTGGTATTTCCCGGCAGATGTCCCGGTGAAGAGGAGGCGCGGAGCATGCCCGCAGGCGCCCCCCGGATCTTTGTCTCCCACCTCGCCGGCGTGCCCGTCTTCGACCCCCAGGGAGACCAGGTGGGACGCGTCCGCGACCTGGTCGCGATGTTGCGCGTCGGCCGCCGCCCGCCGCGGCTGCTGGGCATGGTCGTCGAGGTGCTCAGCCGCCGCCGGATCTTTCTGCCCATGACGCGGGTGACCGGCGTGGAGTCGGGTCAGGTCATCACCACCGGCGTGCTCAACATGCGGCGCTTCGAACAGCGCCCCACCGAGCGGCTGGTGCTCGGCGAACTGCTCGACCGGCGGGTACGGCTCGTGGACACCGGCGAGGAGGTCACCGTGCTCGACGTCTCGATCCAGCAGCTGCCGGCCCGCCGCGACTGGGAGATCGACAAGGTCTTCGTACGCAAGGGCAAACCCGGGGCGCTGCGCCGCAAGGGCGCGGCGCTGACCGTCGAGTGGTCCGCGGTCACCGGCTTCTCGCTGGAGGAGCACGGACAGGGCGCCGAGAGCCTGCTGGCGACCTTCGAGCAGCTCCGTCCTGCCGACCTCGCCAATGTGCTGCACCACCTGTCCCCCAAGCGGCGCGCCGAGGTCGCGGCGGCCCTCGACGACGACCGGCTCGCGGACGTGATGGAGGAGCTGCCTGACGACGACCAGGTGGAGATCCTCGGCAAGCTCAAGGAGGAGCGGGCCGCGGACGTCCTGGAGGCGATGGACCCGGACGACGCTGCCGACCTGCTCTCCGAGCTGCCCGAGGAGGAGAAGGAGCGGTTGCTGGCGCTGATGCGGCCGGACGACGCCGCGGATGTGCGCCGGCTGCTGTCGTACGAGGAGCGAACGGCGGGCGGTCTGATGACCACCGAGCCGATCGTGCTGCGGCCGGACGCGACGGTCGCGGACGCGCTGGCACGCGTACGCCAGCAGGACCTCTCCCCCGCGCTCGCCGCGCAGGTGTACGTGTGCCGGCCGCCGGACGAGACGCCGACCGGCAAGTACCTGGGCACGGTGCACTTCCAGCGGCTGCTGCGGGACCCGCCGTTCACGCTGGTCAGCTCGATCGTGGACACCGATCTGCCGCCGCTCTCGCCGAACACCCCGCTGTCGGCGGTCACCAGCTATCTCGCGGCGTACAACATGGTCGCGGCGCCGGTCGTCGACGAGATCGGTTCGCTGCTGGGGGCGGTGACCGTCGACGACGTACTCGACCATCTGCTGCCGGAGGACTGGCGGGAGACGGACTTCGAGGAGTCGCTCCGCGAGGAGTCCGCCCATGGGTAGCGGCAGCGAGTACGGACTGAGCGAACGCGGCGAGCCGAAGGAGCGCATCCCTTCGGGGGCGAGCGCCGCGCCGCGTCACCGGGTCCGGCTCGACCAGCCGCGCGCGCCACGGCGCAGTCTGCTGCCGGAGTACGACCCCGAGGCCTTCGGCCGGTTCTCGGAGCGGATCGCCCGCTTCATCGGAACCGGACGGTTCCTCGTCTGGATGACGTTGATCATCATCCTGTGGGTCGTCTGGAACATCTTCGCGCCCAGGGATCTGCGTTTCGACGAGTACCCGTTCATTTTTCTGACGCTGATGCTGTCGCTCCAGGCCTCGTACGCCGCCCCGCTGATCCTGCTGGCACAGAACCGGCAGGCCGACCGGGACCGGGTCACGCAGGAGCAGGAACGCAAGCAGAACGAGCGCTCCATCGCGGACACGGAGTATCTGACCCGGGAGATCGCGGCGCTGCGGATGGGTCTCGGCGAGGTCGCCACCCGGGACTGGATCCGCTCCGAGTTCCAGGATCTGATGAAGGAGATGGACGACCGGCATCTATTCCCGCAGGACACCTCCGGCGGGAGTGATGAAGGCGACCGCTGACCGCCCTTTCCGGGGGCGGGCGTCAGCGCCGTACCATCGTCCGTATGGCTACGGAAGACGCGGTGCTTGAAGCACTGGCGACGGTGAACGACCCCGAGATCCACAAACCGATTACCGAACTCGGCATGGTCAAATCGGTCGGGATCGGGGCGGACGGTGCGGTCGCCGTCACGGTGTATCTCACCGTCTCCGGCTGCCCGATGCGCGAGACGATCACGAAGAACGTGACCGACGCGGTCGCGCGCGTCGACGGCGTCACGCGCGTCGACGTCACGCTGGACGTGATGAGCGACGAGCAGCGCAAGAACCTCGCGAGCTCCCTGCGCGGCGGGACCGCCGAGCGCGAGGTGCCCTTCGCCAAGCCCGGCTCTCTGACCCGCGTCTACGCGGTCGCCTCCGGCAAGGGCGGCGTCGGCAAGTCCTCCGTCACCGTGAACCTGGCGGCGGCGATGGCGGCCGACGGGCTGAAGGTCGGCGTCGTCGACGCCGATATCTACGGGCACAGCGTGCCGCGAATGCTGGGCGTGGACGGCCGTCCCACCCAGGTCGAGAACATGATCATGCCGCCGTCCGCGCACGGCGTGAGCGTGATCTCCATCGGCATGTTCACCCCGGGCAACGCCCCGGTGGTGTGGCGCGGGCCGATGCTGCACCGCGCGCTCCAGCAGTTCCTCGCGGACGTGTACTGGGGCGACCTGGACGTGCTGCTGCTCGATCTGCCGCCGGGCACCGGCGACATCGCGATCTCGGTGGCGCAGTTGGTGCCGAACGCCGAGATCCTGGTGGTCACCACCCCGCAGCAGGCCGCGGCCGAGGTCGCCGAGCGGGCCGGCTCCATCGCCGTACAGACGCACCAGAAGATCGTCGGCGTCGTCGAAAACATGTCGGGTCTGCCGTGCCCGCACTGCGACGAGATGGTCGACGTCTTCGGCTCGGGCGGGGGCCAGCGGGTCGCCGAGGGGCTGACGAAGACGACCGGCGCGAACGTGCCTGTGCTGGGCTCCATCCCGATCGACGTACGGCTGCGTGAAGGCGGCGACGAGGGCAAGCCGGTCGTCCTGACCGACCCGGACTCACCGGCGGGCGCGGCGCTGCGGGACATCGCGGGCAAGCTGGGGGGCCGTCAGCGCGGCCTGTCGGGCATGTCGCTGGGAATCACCCCGCGCAACAAGTTCTAGGCGGCTTGCCACCGATCGCCGGACGGGCTGGTAATCAAGCCCGTCCGGCGATTGAGGACGAACCGGCTGCCGGACGGCGCCGGCAACCATCGCGGTCACCGCACTAGACGTACGCGCCGAGATCCTGGACCGCCGAGAAGCCCAGCCCGTACGCGCTCATCCCACGCCCGTAGGCGCCGATGTGCACCCCGGCCCGGGTCGAGCCCGCCAGCACCCAGCCGAACTCCGACTCGCGGTAGTGGAAGGTCGTCGGCACGCCGTCGACCGGCAGCGAGAGCATCGACCACGCGGGTCCGGCCAGA
The DNA here is from genome assembly GCF_044389785.1 of Streptomyces sp. NPDC019443. Taxonomy (NCBI): domain Bacteria; kingdom Bacillati; phylum Actinomycetota; class Actinomycetes; order Kitasatosporales; family Streptomycetaceae; genus Streptomyces; species Streptomyces sp. NPDC019443. Next base: position 234,449 of record NZ_JBIRYJ010000002.1, on the reverse strand, counting down.
TCGTCGGCCAGCTCGAACGCGGTCTCGGTCTGCTGGTCCAGCCAGTCGTCGCGAAGCGAGTGGTCCAACTGGGCGGGCCAGGTGTAGGCCAGCAGCCCCGAGCCGGCCAGCCAGGCCGCGGAGGAGACCGTGGTGGCGTCCAGTACGCCCGTGCCGTCGCCGCTGCGCCGCACCGGGCTGGCCACCACGGTGATGACCGCGGCGAAACGCTCCCTCTCGGCGCCGGCGGCCTCCGGCCGTATCGACGGCTCGTCGCCGTGGCCCACCGCACCGTGCTGGACCGTGCCGTCCGCCGCGGTGCCGACCTGCATCAGCCAGCGCGGGCCGGTGAATGCCTCGTCCAGCCCATACCAGGGGAAGGACGCACGCCGATAGTCGTCGACCGCGCGCTGGGCCGCTGTCCCCGCAGGTGCCGCCGCGAGCGGGGGCTCCCCGTCGGGCGCATCGGGGTCGCCGACCGTGTCTTGCGCTTCTAGCCGACTTGTCGTCTCCATCTACCCGGCCGCCTCCTCTGTGTCCGAGGTCCGGAGCGGACCCGCCCCCCTCGGGCGTCCTCGCTACCGGACAGATGGAGAGAATAGCCACCCTGTCCCGGCTCGCAGGGATTGAGGTGCTCAGGTGGCGTCTGCGTCGAAGGGCGGGCGCTCGTCCTGAACGGGCTTTTCGCGCTTCTTGAGCAGGTCGGGGGTGCCCGGCGAGCCGTTGACGGCGGCGGGGACCGACGTGTCGGATTCCTTGCCGTTCACCGCGTCGGCGACCTTGTTGATCTCCTTCTTGAGGTCGAAGCTGCTGCGGAGGTCCTTGAGCTCCTTCAGGTCCTCGTTCTCGTTCAGCTGCTTACGGATGAACGTCTTGGGGTTGAGGTCCTCGAAATCGAAGTCCTTGAACTCCGGACCCAGTTCGCTGCGGATGTCGTGCTTCGCGCTCTCGGAGAACTCGCGGATCTTCCGGATGAAGCGGCTGGCGTCCTGGATGACTTTCGGCAGCTTGTCGGGGCCGAAGATGAGCACGGCGAGCACCACGAGCGCCACCAGCTCCAGTGCGCCTATGTCATTGAACACCCTGCTGCTCCTCGTGTTCTCTGCGGCTCGCAGGTCGGATGGGGTCCGGGCCCGATCCACGGTACCCGCCGGAACTGTCCGCACGGTACCTTCCGACGGCCGGTGCCGGGACCGGCCCCGTCGGCGTTCCGCTGTCCGTCATGTGCCGTCCGCGGAGCCGAGCGTGAGCGTCATCGTCCGTTCACTGCCGCCGCGGACCAGGGTGAGCTCCAGCCGGTCGCCCGGGCGGTGCGAGCGGATCTTGACGATCAGCTCCTCGCCGCTGTGCACCCGCTGGCCGTCGACCTTGGTGATGATGTCGCCCGGCTTGATCCCCGCCTTGGCGCCAGGGCCGCCCGAAGCGACGGAAGGGCTGCCGTCCTTGCCCTTCTCGCCGACACGCGCGCCGTCGCCGGTGTACTTCATGTCCAGGCTGACGCCGATCACCGGGTGGGTGGCCTTGCCAGTGTTGATCAGCTCTTCGGCGACGCGCTTGCCCTGGTTGATGGGGATCGCGAAGCCGAGTCCGATGGAGCCGGCCTGGCCGCCCTCGGGGCCCGCGCCGCTGTCCGCTGCGCGGATCGCGCTGTTGATGCCGATGACCCGGGCCTTGGTGTCCACCAGCGGACCGCCCGAATTGCCAGGGTTTATCGGGGCGTCGGTCTGCAGCGCGTCGACATAGCTGACATCGCTGCCGTCGCCCTTCTCGCCACCCGCGGTGATGGGGCGCTCCTTGGCGCTGATGATGCCGGAGGTCACGGTGTTCTGGAGGTCGAAGGGTGCGCCGATGGCGACGACCGGGTCGCCGACCTGGACGCTGTCGGAGTTCCCCAGGGGCAGCGGCTTGAGGCCCGAGACGCCGGACACCTTGACGACGGCGAGGTCGTAGCCACTGTCCTTGCCGACGAGCGTCGCCTTGGCGGTCTCGCCGCCGCTGAAGGTGACGGAGATGTCGCCGGCCGAGCCCGCCGGGTCGACGACATGGTTGTTGGTCAGGATGTGGCCCCGCTGGTCGAGCACGAAGCCGGTGCCGGTGCCCTGTTCGCCGCCGCCGCTGACATGGAGCGTGACGACGCTCGGCAGCGCGCTTGCGGCGATGCCCGCGACGCTGTCGGGCGGGCGGTTGCCGTCGTCCTTGGATGCCTGCGGGAGTTCGACCTGGGTGATGCCGCCGTTGCGTTCGACGTACGCGCCGATGCCACCGCCGATGACGCCTGCGACGAGCGCCAGCAGGACCGCCCCGACCAGCAGCGATCCGCGCCCGCGTTTCTTCCTGGTGGGCTCGCCGGGGTGGGTCAGCGGCTGACCTGGCGCGCTCCAGGGGTCGTACTGCAGCCAATGGGAGGTCGGAGGCTGCGGCAGCTGGGTGTGGGGCTGGTGGGCGTGCGGCTGCGGCGCTTGGGGCTGAGGTGGCGGGGACACCGGCGCTTGGGGCTGAGGCGGCGGGGCGTACCCGCCGCCGGTGCCCGGCGCGGTGCCGTTCGGCGTCGCGGAGTGCAGCGGCGGTACGGGAGTGCCCTGCGCAGGGGTCGGCATCGGCCGCTGTACGGGAGGTGCGGGCGCCCACGGCCCGGGTCCGCCGTATGGCGGGGTCCTGTACTCGTCGGGCTCGTGCAGCGGCTGCGGCCTGCCCGGCGCCGGCGCGGGCGACAGCTCTGCCGTCACCTCGGTGTCCGCGGCCACCGCGGCATCCTCAGGCACCGGAACCGGCACCGGCACACCCTCCGACACCGGATCCTGCGCCTCCGGCTCGGGCTGGGTCGCACGTCCCGCACTGGGCCGGCTCCACCACTTTGCCTTCGGTCCGGTGGGCTTCCCGTCGTCCATGCTCTCCCCGCAAACTGCCGGCCACTGCGCACCCCCACGGGGCACCCCTCCGAAGATTCAACCAGGTTTGCGAATCTCCGCGCAGAGTCCTGCTCAGCGCCGGGACGACAGGGGCAGAGCGGACTGGGTCGGGGCAGCGAGATGCGTGGGGACAGCTGTGGCGCTCGAGGTGAGCCCGGGGGCGGTGGCGAGCTGGAATGCCGAGCCCGTCGGACGTATCAGCGGCGGGGAGTACGAAGCGTCGGTCAGCATCGGGGCCGAGAACGGGTGGTTCAGCGGCGCCGGGGCCAGCAGGCTGGGCGCCCCTGCGATGACGGGGCGGTTGTCCGACCTGACCAGGCCGTTGCCCCCGGTGCGACGGCGCTCGGTCTCGGTGCTCCTGAGGTTGCCCGCCCCGGTGTTCGCGCCGGTGTTCGCGCCGGTGGCGCCCGCGGTCGGGGTCGCGGCCCGCAGCGGCGTGACATTGCGACCCGCGCCCTCGCCCCTGGGTCCGGCCTGGACCGAGGCGTCGAGCGGCAGTGCCCCCCCGAGGGCGATCGCCGCGAACGACACGGCGCTGGCGGCCGCGAAGGCGAACCTCCGCCCGCGCCAGGGCGAGCGCTCCGCTTCCGTACGCCCCACGTCATGAATTCGGAAGCCGCTGCCGGAACCGCCGGGAAGGACGGTCGCGTGGGCGCCCGCGGGAACGTATCCGAACGTCTGCGTACGGGAGTCGCCGGAGTCCCGGCCCCGTTCCGACGAAGGGCTCAGCGCTCCGAACACCCCGTCGCCACCGAGCCGCCCCCCGTCAAAAGGTCCACCCCGGCCGTCGTCGTCGCCTCCGGGCCCTGCGGGCAGCCCCTGGAGCCGCGCGAGCAGCCCTTCGGAGGGCGGCGGCGGCGCGGTGTGGGCGAAGACGTTCTTCAGGCGGCGCTGGGCGTCCGCCTCGGCCTTGCACTTGGGACAGGTCGCCAGATGAGCCAGCACCCGGTCCCGGACGTCGTGTTTGAGCTCGCCGTCGACAAGCGCGGCGAGCCGGTCCCCCAGATGCTGCTCCGCAGGGGTGGGGCTTGAGCCACTCACGCCGGTCCGACCTCCCCTGCCAGGCCGACCACACCCGCCAGGGAGCGCTGCTCGGCACGTGCCTCCGGGGAACGGTGCTGCAGAGCCTTGCGCAGATGGGACCGGCCGCGGTGGATCCGGCTGCGGACCGTGCCGAGCTTGACGCCCAGGGTCGCGGCGATCTCCTCGTACGAAAGCCCCTCGATGTCACAGAGCACCACGGCGGCACGGAACTCCGGCGCGAGGGTGTCCAGCGCCTGCTGCACATCGGCGTCGAAGTGGGTGTCGTTGAAGACCTGCTGCGGGGACGGCTCGCGGCTGGGCAGCCGCTCGGCGGCGTCGTCGGCGAGCGCGTCGAAGCGGATCCGCTGCTTGCGGCGGACCATGTCCAGGAAGAGGTTGGTGGTGATGCGGTGCAGCCAGCCCTCGAAGGTGCCCGGCGTGTACGTCGACAACGAGCGGAAGACCCTCACGAAGACCTCCTGGGTGAGGTCCTCGGCGTCGTGCTGGTTGCCCGTCAGCCGGTAGGCGAGGCGGTAGACCCGGCCGCTGTGCGTGCTGACGATGTCCTCCCAGGTGGGAGGCGTCCACGCCTGCGATTCCGCATCCGATGCGAAGGTCGCGGTAGCTGCGGAGTCAGTGGAGCGAGAACGGTCAGCAATGTCGGTCACGGATCTCGGCTCACCCGCCGACCTGAGCAAGCGCCTCAGCACTCCTCTCCGATCCGCAGGTGCAGCCGCACCTCCCCTGTCGGCTCTGGTGGTGTCCAGCGGAGCCCCTACCATAGCCACCTCGCCCGTTAGCTCCGGATAAGAATCTTTACGCGAATTTGGGTCCTGCTTCTGGTCCTGATCCATGCGCTTCCCCCTGTCCCTCCATAACGCCTGGTCCCATCCGCGGGTTCCCGGGCGCAGCGGATACAGTCAGCGTCGCGCCACTACGGGGACAGGAGAGGGTCATTACCGCCAACCGGCAGACGAGCTGGGCGTTCGCCGACGCCTTTGTCGCCGAGGACGACGCGCTGCGCTGGGCCCGTGACCGGGCCCGGGAGTCAGGGCTCCCCTCGGTGTCGCCAGGCACCGGCGCCGCGCTGCGACTGCTGGCTGCCACCGCCGACGCGAAAGCGGTGGCCGAAATCGGTACGGGGACGGGTGTCTCCGGGATCTATCTGCTGCACGGGATGCGGCCCGACGGCGTACTGACCACGGTGGACCCGGAGCCGGACCGGCAGCAGTTCGCCAAGGAAGCCTTCCGCGCGGCGGGCTTCGCCGGGAACCGGGCGCGCTTCATCCCCGGCCGCGCGCTCGACGTACTTCCGCGGCTGGCGGACGGCGGTTACGACCTCGTCTTCTGCGACGGCGACCGTACGGAGTCGCTGGACTATCTCGCTGAATCGTTGCGCCTGCTGCGACCTGGCGGTCTTGTCTGCTTCGAGGGCGTCTTCGCGGACGGCCGCACGGTCGACTCGGCGGCCCAGCCGACGGAGGTGCTGCGTCTGCGGGAGCTGCTGCGCGCGGTACGGGAGAGCCAGGAGCTGCTGCCGTCGCTACTGCCGGTGGGCGACGGCCTGCTCTGCGCGGTCCGCCGCGGCTGAGCCCGTATCCGCGTCGGCCGACGCGACCGCTGCCACGCTCGTTACGCATCCGATCCGGAACACAGCACTGCCCCGGCACCGAAGTGCCGGGGCAGTGAAAAGTGTGGGCGCTTCCGCGTCAGCCGACGACCTTCTTCAGAGCGTCGCCGAGGGCATCGGCTTCGTCCGGAGTCAGCTCGACCACAAGCCGACCGCCGCCTTCGAGCGGAACGCGCATGACGATGCCCCGCCCCTCCTTGGTCACCTCGAGCGGGCCGTCGCCCGTCCGCGGCTTCATGGCCGCCATGCTCGTTCCCCTTCCTGAAACCAGCTCATCGCAGCCGACAACCCAGGTGTCACCGGCATCGAACACATTGCTTCCAGGTCATTATCCCGCATGGCGGGACCCGATGACCAACATCAGTCGGCATCGCTTGCGCAACGCGCTCTCTCAAAACCACTCAATTCGGCGATCCGCCTGCGATACTTCGCCACCGCGCGCCGGGCCGGGCCCGAAGATTGTTTGACGCAGGTCACATGTTCGCCCCCGGCGATCTCCGTCATGCTGGGCCCTGAACACGTCTGAACACCAACGTCAGAGCCGTAAAGGGGACCCTGCCATGGCCGACTCCGTGCTGTACGAGGTGAGCGACGGACTCGCGACGATCACGATCAACCGGCCCGAGGCCATGAACGCGATGAACACCGAGGCGAAAGTCGCTCTGAGGGACTCGGCCCGGGCAGCCGCAGCCGACCCTTCCGTACGGGCGGTACTGCTCACCGCGGCCGGGCGCGCCTTCTGCGTGGGCCAGGATCTCAAGGAGCACATTGGGACCCTCCTCGCTGCCCGCGAGTCCGGCAGCGGCGACACGATGAACACCGTGCGGGAGCACTACAACCCCATCGTGCGGGCCCTGACCGAGATGCCGAAGCCGGTCGTGGCCGGGGTCAACGGCGTGGCCGCGGGCGCGGGCCTCGGCTTTGCGCTCGCCGCGGACTACCGGGTCGTCGCGGACACCGCCAAGTTCACGACCTCCTTCGCGGGCGTCGCGCTGAGCGCCGACTCCGGGGTGTCGTGGACGCTGCCCCGGCTGATCGGCCAGAGCCGGGCCGCGGATCTGCTGCTCTTCCCGCGCTCGTTCTCCGCGCAGGAGGCCTACGAGCTGGGTATCGCGAACAAGCTGGTCCCCGCTGACGACCTGGCCGCAGAGGCCGCCGCGGTGGCCCGGGCGCTGGCCGAAGGACCGACCGTGGCGTACGCGGCGATCAAGGAGTCCCTGGCCTACGGCGCCGGCCACACGCTCAGCGAGACGCTCGACAAGGAGGACGAGCTGCAGGCCAGGGCGGGCTCGTCCGAGGACCATGCGATCGCGGTCCAGGCCTTCATCGCCAAGGAGAAGCCGAAGTACCTCGGCCGCTAGGGGCGAGCCAGGCGCGGACCAGGAGCAGGCTGGGAGCACGCTGGGAGCGGGCTAGGCGCTCGCCCGGCGGGCGACGCAGCCGCTCAGGTGGTCGTCGACAAGGCCGCACGCCTGCATGAGCGCGTACGCCGTCGTCGGTCCGATGAAGCGCAGCCCGCGCTTCTTGAGGGCCTTGGACAGCGCGGTGGACTCGTCCGTTACGGCCGGGACGTCGGCGATCGTGCGTGGAGCGGGCCGCGCCACCGGGTCGGGGGCGTACGACCAGATCAGCGTGTCCAGCTCGCCGGGGGACCAGTCGGCGAGCACGCGCGCGTTGGCGAGGGTCGCCTCGATCTTGGCGCGGTTACGGATGATCCCGGCGTCGGCGAGGAGGCGCTCCTCGTCGGCGTCGGTGAACTCCGCGACAGAAGCGATCTTGAAGCCGTCGAAGGCGAGGCGGAAGCCCTCGCGCCTGCGCAGAATGGTGATCCAGGACAGGCCCGACTGGAAGGCCTCCAGGCAGAGACGTTCGAAGAGCGCGTCGTCGCCGTGGACGGGGCGGCCCCACTCCTCGTCGTGGTACGTGACGTAGTCGTCCGTGGTCAGGCCCCAGGGGCAGCGCAGCTTCCCGTCGGGGCCCGGAGCGACACCGCCGGTCACCGCTCGGGGTCCTCGCCGGGCTTGGTGAACAGGTCGCCCCTGCCCACAGCGGTGGCCTGCGCGCCGGCCAGCGCGGACTCCAGTTCGGCGATGCGCGCGTCCCGCTCGGCGAGCTCGGCGCCGAGGCGGCCGAGCACATCGTCCACGTCCGCCATCCGGTAGCCGCGGGGCGCGACCGGCAGCCGCAGCGCCTCGACGTCCGCACGGCCGACCGGGCGGGTGGCCGGCAGCGGATCGACCAACTGCTCGGGCGCCACCTCGGGCAGGGCCGCGCTGTCGCCGCCGCCGACCACAGCGAGGGTGACCGCGGCGACGACCACGACCATCGCGATCAGCAAGAACAAGAACACGAGCGAGCCTCTCCCCAAGCGGAAACTGTCCGGTGCTGATCGTGCCACGGGACTCTGACAGTTAGGGTCGCAGGCGAACGACCTGAGGAGGAAACAGCGGATGCTGCGGCTGGGACGGCGCGAATTCGACGCGCACGAGCCGGTGATCATGGCGATCGTGAACCGTACGCCTGACTCCTTCTACGACCAGGGCGCGACCTTCCACGACGAGCCGGCCCTCGCCCGCGTCGAGCAGGCGGTGTCGGAGGGTGCTGCCATCATCGACGTCGGTGGGGTGAAGGCGGGTCCCGGGGAGGAAGTGACGGCCGAGGAGGAGGCACGTCGGACGGTCGGCTTCGTGGCCGAGGTGCGCAGGCGCCACCCGGACGTGGTGATCAGCGTCGACACCTGGCGGCACGACGTGGGCGAGGCGGTCTGCGAGGCGGGCGCGGACCTGCTCAATGACGCGTGGGGCGGGGTGGACCCGAAGCTGGCGGAGGTCGCCGCGCGGTACGGCACGGGCCTGGTGTGCACGCACGCGGGCGGCACGGAACCGAGGACACGGCCGCACCGGATCTCGTACGACGACGTGGTGGCGGACATTTTGCGGGTGACGCTCTCGCTGGCGGACCGAGCGGTGGAGCTGGGGGTCCGGCGGGACGGGATCATGATCGACCCCGGTCATGACTTCGGGAAGAACACGCGCCATTCGCTGGAGGCGACGCGTCGCCTCGGTGAGCTGACGGCAACGGGCTGGCCGGTGCTGGTCTCGCTGTCGAACAAGGACTTCGTCGGCGAGACGCTCGACAGGCCGGTGAAGGAACGCGTGATCGGCACGCTGGCGACGACGGCGGTGTCGGCGTGGCTGGGGGCGCAGGTGTATCGCGTGCACGAGGTGGCGGAGACGAAGCAGGTGCTGGACATGGTGTCGACGATCGCGGGCCACCGGGGACCGGCGGTGGCCCGGCGGGGGTTGGCGTAGCGGCGGGTGCGGTGCGCCTGCGGCGGGCCTGTTCCCCGACCCTCCCCCTACACCCTGGCGAGTGTGGGGGGACCCCCACTTCCCGAACTGGGGGCAAGCCCCCGGACCCCGGTACGCCCTTCGGGCATTGTCCTCAATCGCCCCTAGACTTCGTCCGGGGGAGATTGAGGAGCGGGATCCGGGGCGGAGCCCCGGCTCGGGTCCTGGGCGGACCCGGCGGGTCAGTGGCCCGTTTCCTTCGTCACCATCGCCACCGCCTCCTCCACGTCGTCCGTGACATGGAAGAGCAGCAGGTCGTGCGCCGACGCCTTCCCCTGCGCCACCACTGTGTTCTGGAGCCAGTCCACCAGTCCGCTCCAGTACTCCGTACCGAACAGCACGATCGGGAAGCGCGTGACCTTCCGGGTCTGGACCAGCGTCAGCGCCTCGAACAGCTCGTCCAGTGTGCCCAGTCCGCCCGGCAGCACCACGAAGCCCTGCGCGTACTTCACGAACATCGTCTTGCGGACGAAGAAGTAGCGGAAGTTCACGCCGATGTCGACATGCGGGTTGAGGCCCTGCTCGAAGGGGAGCTCGATGCCCAGGCCGACCGAGATGCCCTCCGCCTCCCGCGCCCCCTTGTTCGCCGCCTCCATCGCGCCCGGGCCGCCGCCCGTGATCACCGCGAAGCCGGCGTCGACCAGCGCCTTGCCGATGCGGACGCCAGTGTCGTACTCGGGGGTCCCGGGCCCCGTGCGGGCGGAGCCGAAGACGCTGATCGCGCTGGGCAGTTCGGCCAGCGCGCCGAAGCCCTCCACGAACTCCGACTGGATGCGCATGACCCGCCACGGGTCTGTGTGCACCCACTCGGAATCGCCCTCGGTGTCCAGCAGCCGCTGGTCGGTGGTGCCGGGCTGCACCTGGTCCCTACGGCGCAGCACCGGTCCCAGTCGCTGTTCCTCCAGCGCCCGCAAACCCTCGGGGTTGCCCATGACCTGCTCCCTCCGGCCGAACATTGTTGCTTTGAGTCAGGGTAGGTCGGTGAACGTTACGACATGTGAAATCGGGGTTGTCAGACAGTGAGCCAGTCCCGGAGCCGTACCTCGCAGTGCGTGATCTTGTCGACCGCGACATGCTCGTCCCGCTTGTGGGCGAAGAGCGCGTCACCGGGCCCGTAGTTCACCGCGGGCACGCCCAGCGCGCTGAAGCGTGAGACGTCCGTCCAGCCGAACTTGGGCTGCGCCGTGCCGCCGACCGCCGCCATGAACGCGGCCGCCGCCGGGTGCGAGAGCCCGGGCAGCGCCCCGCCGGTGTGGTCGTCCACCACGAACTCCGCGACCCCGCAGTCCGCGAAGACCTCGTGGACGTGCGCCAGGGCCTCCTCCTCGCTGCGGTCGGGCGCGTAGCGGTAGTTGACCACCACGGTGCACTCGTCGGGGATGACGTTGTTGGCCACTCCGGCCTCGATCCGCACGGCGTTGAGCCCCTCCCGGTACTCAAGCCCGTCGATCACCGGCCGTCGCGGCTCGTACGCGGCGAGCCTGGCCAGGATCGGCGCCGCGGCGTGAATGGCGTTGGACCCCATCCAGCTGCGCGCGGAGTGTGCCCGCTCCCCCGTCGTACGGAGAAAGACCCGCAGCGTGCCCTGGCAGCCGCCCTCGACCTGCGCGTCGGACGGTTCGAGGAGGACCGCCAAGTCGCCCTTCAGCCAGTCGGCATGGGCCTCGGCCACATGTCCCAGACCGTTGAGGTGTGCGGCGACCTCTTCGTTGTCGTAGAAGACGAATGTGAGGTCGCGGTTGGGCTCGGGGACGGTCGCGGCGATGCGCAGCTGGAGCGCGACGCCCGACTTCATGTCGCTCGTGCCGCAGCCCCACAGCACGCCGTTCTCGTCCAGCCGGGACGGCACGTTGTCGGCGACGGGAACCGTGTCGATGTGCCCGGCCAGGATGACCCGCTCGGCGCGCCCCAGGTTCGTACGGGCCACGACGTTGTTGCCGTGCCGGTCGACGGTGAGGTGCGGCAGGGCGCGCAGCGCCTGCTCGATCGCGTCGGCGAGGGGCTTCTCCTCGCCGCTGACCGACCGGAAGTCGACCAGCCGGGCGGTGAGCGCAGGAGCATCAAGAGTGAGGTCAAGCACGGTGTCGGGCATGGCTCCGACCTTAACGCGGGCTCCAGTACGGTGGGCAGCGTGTCCGAGACCGCCTCCCCCGTCCGGCGCGGCCGCCTCCTGCGTATCGCGGCCGCGTTCGCCGTGCTGCTGGCACTCATCAGCTACGTCGTGGTGCAGTACGTCACCGGCGGCGGCGCCCCCCGCTGCACCGTCCGTACGGCCGAGGGCGAGGGCCCCACGTACGAACTGAGCACCGAGCAGGCCGCGAACGCCGCGACGATCTCCGCGGTCGGCACCACCCGCGGCCTGCCGGAGCGCGCGGTCACCATCGCGCTCGCCACGGCGCTCCAGGAGTCGGGGCTGCGCAACATCAACCACGGCGACCGGGACTCGCTCGGCCTGTTCCAGCAGCGTCCCTCCAAGGGTTGGGGCACGACCCGGCAGATCCTCGACCCGGTCTACGCCGCCGGGAAGTTCTACGAGCATCTCGCCGAGGTCCCGGGCTACTCGCGGCTGCCGCTGACCGTCGCGGCGCAGCGCGTCCAGCGCAGCGGTTTCCCGCAGGCGTACGCGAAGCACGAGCCGGACGCGACGCTGCTGGCCGCCGCCCTGACCGGCCGCGCGACCGGGGCTCTGACCTGCGAATCGGGCAAGGGTGGGGAGCCGGGCGATCCGGCGAAGGTGCGCGAGGAGCTGGTGCGGGCGTTCGGCCCCGAGGTGCTGCCGGAGGCGAGGACCTCGGGCAGGGCGGGAGCGCCCGGCCCGCGGGAGGTGGCCGTACCGGTGCCGTCGACGGTCGGGACGGACGGCGGCGGAGCCTCGCAGCGCGGCTGGGAGCTGGCGCACTGGGCGGTGGCGCGGGCGGAGGGGCTGCGCATCGAGGAGATCTCGTACGGGGGCCGGGTGTGGAGCGCGAGCGAGTCCGACGAGGGCTGGCGTCCCACGGGCGCCGCGTCGGGTTCCGCGCCGGGTTCCGAGGCTGCCGACGTCCGAATTCGCATCGCACAGTAATCCGGGCGCTCCCTCGAAGGAGGCGCTTCAGTCACGTTCGGACGAGAAGCCGGACGGCTATTCGCACGCGTTGCCAATGATCCATCAAACCCCTTGTACACAAAGGGAAGTGACGGTTCAGCAGACCCCTGCACAATGGAATGTTTGTCCATTTTTATCCAGGGCCGATAATGCGACGCATTACCAACTCTTTACCTTGGTGCACCGCAACTTCCCCCGCCCTTCAGGCGGTTGTCAGTGCGTACGAACCAACGTCCTTCTCGTCTCAAGGAGCATCATGTCCCTCCCCCTGACCCGTCGGATCGCCCGTGCCGCGCTGCTCATCGCGGCGGGTGCAGCCCCCGTGGTCGGTGCGGCCGGCTCCGCAAGCGCCGTGGAACTTCCCCAGAGCCCGCTCGGCGGCCTGACCGCCCTCGACACGGACAGCGTCGGCAACACTGTCGACGGTGCCGCGCAGAAGGCCACCGGCACTGCGGGCGAGACCGGCGCCGAAGCGGTCAAGAAGACCGTCCCGGCCGCGGGCAAGACCGTCGGCAAGACCGGCAGGTCGGCGCCCGGCACCGCCAAGGAGGCCGCCGGTGACACCGCGGGCAACGCCGCCGCCGTCGTCGGCGAGACCGCCGGTACTGCGACCCAGTCGCTCGGCGGCGAGACTGCCGGCACCGCGACCCAGTCGCTCGGCGGCCTGCCCGTCGGCAGCGGCCTGCCCACCGAGCAGCTGCCGGTGAAGTCCCCGCTCTAGTCCGCGCAGATACGCCGAGATCGGCAGAGACAGGCGGAGATACGGCCGAGGGGCCCCGGGAGCGCGAACTCCCGAGGCCCCTCTCTGCGTTTCTCTGCGTTTCTCTGCGGTTCTCTGCGCTGTTCCGCGCTGCCCTGTCGCCGTCAGCCCAGGCGCTTGACCGCGGCCTCGACGCGTTCGTCGGTCGCGGTGAATGCCACCCGTACGAAACTCTCCCCGGCCGTTCCGTAAAAGTCGCCGGGCGCCACCAGAATGCCGAGCTCCGCCAGGTGCGCGACCGTGTCCCAGCACGGCTCGTCGCGCGTCGCCCACAGATAGAGGCTGGCCTCGCTGTGCTCGATCCGGAAGCCGCGCCCCTCCAGCGCCGTGCGCAGGGCGGTGCGCCGGGCTGAGTACCGCGCCCGCTGCTCCGTGACATGCGTGTCGTCACCGAGCGCCGCGACGGTCGCTGCCTGTACCGGCGCGGGGGTCATCATCCCGCCGTGCTTGCGGATCTGGAGCAGTTCGCCCAGCACGGCCTCGTCACCGGCGATGAACGCGGCGCGGTAGCCGGCCAGGTTGGAACGCTTGGACAGGGAGTGGACGGCGACGACGCCTTCGTACGTACCGCCGCAGACATCCGGGTGCAGGACCGAGACCGGCTCCGCCTCCCAGCCGAGCTCCAGGTAGCACTCGTCGCTGAAGACCAGAACGCCGTGCTCGCGCGCCCACGCGACGATGCGGATCAGCTCGTCCTTGGCCAGCACCCGGCCGGTGGGGTTGGAGGGCGAGTTGAGCCAGAGCAGCTTCAGACCGGCGGGGTCGAGGTCCGTCGGGTCGTCGTAGACGACGGCCTCCGCGCGGGCCAGGCGCGCGCCGACCTCGTACGTCGGGTAGGCGAGCCGAGGGTAGGCGACCTTGTCGCCCGGGCCGAGACCGAGCTGGGTCGGCAGCCAGGCCACCAGCTCCTTGGAGCCGACGACCGGCAGGACGTTCGTGTGCGCCACGTCGACGGCGCCGAGCCGCCGCTCCACCCATCCGGTGAGCGCGTTCCGCAGCTCGGCCGTCCCCCACACCGTCGGATAGCCGGGCGAGTCGGCTGCCGCGACGAGGGCCTTCTGGACCAGCTCGGGGACGGGGTCGACGGGCGTGCCGACGGAGAGGTCCACGATGCCGTCCGGGTGGGCCGCCGCCGTCGCCTTGTAAGGCTCGAGCTTGTCCCAGGGGAAGACGGGAAGGCGCGAAGAGACTGCGGGCACTGGCTTCTCTTTCTCGTACGTCAGGCAAAGGCCTCGGTCCCGTACGGACGACGAACCGTACGGGACCGGGAGCGGCACTGCTGCAGGCCGTCTACTGCGGGAACTACTGGTTCTGTGGCGGCAGTGCAGCAATGAAGGGGTGGTCGCGCTCGATCAGGCCGAGCTTGGAAGCACCACCGGGAGAACCGAGCTCGTCGAAGAACTCGACATTCGCCTTGTAGTAGTCCTTCCACTCCTCCGGGGTGTCGTCCTCGTAGAAGATCGCCTCAACCGGGCAGACCGGCTCACAAGCACCACAGTCGACGCATTCGTCCGGGTGGATGTACAAGGACCTGGAGCCCTCGTAGATGCAGTCGACGGGGCACTCCTCGATGCACGCCTTGTCCTTGACGTCGACACAAGGCTGCGCGATGACGTAGGTCACGCTGTCGTTCCTCCTCGGTAGGGCTGGCATTGCGCGGGAGCGCGGCGTCGTCGATGCCCGCCCCTAGTATCTCCGTTCTTGGCGACGATCCGAACAGGAGGGGCTCGCAGACCTGTGGAATTCACCCGCGGCGGACGGCTCGAGGTCCGCATTACACCCGCTGACGTGGGCAAACGTGTATCAGTCAGGCGCCTGACCGGCTCCGGCGGGGTGCCCGCGAAGTTCACCGACACGGTCGGAGTTCTCACATCCTGGAACGAAGGTGTGCTGCTGATCACACGCCGGACCGGTGAGAGCGTCCGCATTCCGGAATCGTCGCTGGTCGCGGGCAAGGTGGTGCCCGCCGCACCGGCCCGGCGGCGGGGGCCCGCGGCGGATTTCCTGGAGCTCGCGAGGGTGACCGCACGCGCCTGGCAGCCGGTGGAGAGCGAGCGGCTCGGCGAGTGGGAGCTGCGGGCGTCGTCCGGGTTCACCCGGCGGGCCAACTCGGTGCTGCCGCTCGGAGACCCGGGGATGCCGCTCGACGAGGCGCTGGCCACGGTGCGTACGTGGTACGAGCACCGGGGCCTGCCCGCGTATGTGCAGACCGCGACCGGGGCGGCGGGCACGCAGGAGGAGCTCTGCGCGGAGCTCGAGGCGCGCGGCTGGCGCCGCGAGGTCTCGGCGGAGGTGCGGATCGGGGCGCTGGCCCCGATCGGCGACCTGGACGCGGATGTGGAGCGGGCGCGGCTCGCGCGCACCGTCGACGAGGCTTGGCTACAGCGCTACCAGCGGTCCGGTGTGCCCGGGCCACATGTGCTGAAGGTATTGGGGAGCGGCCCCTCTGTGTGGTTCGCATCCGTACCCGGAGTCATAGGCGGTCCACCTGCGGCGATCGGGCGGTGTGTGGTCGACGGCCGCTGGGCGGGCTTCATGGCGGTGGAGGTGGACCCGGCGTACCGGCGCCAGGGCCTCGCGACCTCGGTGATGACCGCGCTCGCCCGGCGCGCGCTCGAGGAGGGCGCGTCGGCGGCCTGGCTGCAGGTGGAGTCCGACAACGACGGTGCGCGTGCGCTGTACGACGGAATGGGCTTCGCGACCCACCACCGATACCACCACTTCCGATCTGCGTAAGCGGGTACGAATCGCGTATGCACGACGAATCCCCCGACCCACCCGCCGGCGGACCTGCCGACCGGCGGCGGCTGTTCGCCGAGGAGGCCCGCTCCGGGCGGCCCGACCTCGCGATGCTGTGCCTGCTCCTAGGCGCGGAGGCGGACCCCTCCGTGGACGAGGCGGCTCTGGACGCGGCCCAGATCGAACTGGACCGCCTCGCCGGCCTGCTCCCCTTCGGTCTGACCCGCCCCCGCGAGTGGGCATCCGCCCTGGCCGACCTCCTCGGCGGCCGCTGCGACTTCAGAGGCACCCCCGGCGACTACCAGCGCCTTGAGTCCTCCCTGCTCCACGAGGTCCTGCGGCGCCGCCGGGGCCTGCCGATCCTCCTTTCGGTGGTCTGGATCGAGGTGGCACGCCGCGCGGGAGCGCCGGTGTACGGAGTCGCCCTGCCGGGCCACTTCGTGGTCGGCTTCGGCGACCCCCACGAGCAGGTCCTCGTGGACCCCTTCGCGGGCGGCCGCCTGCTGACGGGCCCGGACGCGGAACTGCTGGTCGCGGGTGCCACGGGCGCGCCGCTGGACCCGTCGATGCTGAGCCCGGCGGATCCGCTCGACGTGGTGGTGCGCATCCTGAACAACATCCGCGCCTGGGCGGCGACCCGCCCGGAACAGTCGGACGTCGCTCTGTGGGCGGTCGACTTGTCCCTGCTGCTGCCCTCCCACCCGGCGCGCCTGCGCTACGAACGGGCCCAACTGCTCGTACAGCGCGGGGAGTTCGCGATGGGGGCGGCGGAGCTGGACGCGTACGCGGATGTGGTGGCGGCGGTGGACCAGACCGCGGCGGACGCGATCAAGGGGCGGGCGCGGGCGGCGCGGGCGATGCTGAACTGAGTCCCGGTGTCACACTCGCGCGCCGAAACACGACTCTCAGGGGTATCAGAGGGTGGCGCAGCAGGAGGGACCCCCTGGACCCCATGAACCGCACAGGCACGTCGGACGATGCGACGCAGGTCAGGCGTCCCGAAGACGGCGGCCGCGCTGGGGGCTCCGCAGATAGCCCCGCCCTGAGGCCCGCTACCCGGTCGCTTCCGCCGTACGGCGAGCCCGCCTGCGATGCCACCATTTCAGGGTGGCATCACTCGCCAGCGCGGCGTAGGTCTCGCCGGCGCGCCCGTCAGGGAGCTCGGCCAGCAGGTCTGCGGCCAGCAGCCGGCAGGAGCTGCGCCAGGTGCTGTCCTGCGCGAAGGCGATCAGCATGTCGGCGCCGCTCTCGTCACCGAAGGCCGTCAGCATCCGGGTGGCGTTCGTCCGGGCTGCGGTGTCGGTGGCGTGGCGGTCGATGTCGGCGAGCCACGCGGCGGCCTCGGCGCGCTGCCGATACCCCACGTCGGCGTTGCGGGCCAGGCGCATGAGCAGCTCCGCGCCGCGTTCGTCGCCGAGTTCGGCCAGGAAGCCGGCGGCCCTGAGACGCTGCTTGTCCGTCAGGCCGGTGTCGCGGGCCAGGGCCGACCTCGCCCGCGGCCTGCGGGATCTCCTGACGCTGCGCATGGTCTTGCGCGACACCGCCCCCGAGCAGCGTGCCGAGCTGCTGAGGGCGCACCGCACATGGCGTACCGATCGCACCCGCCGCTCCGGGGCCTGACCCGAGCTGAGGGTGGAGTCGACCGATGCGGTCCGGCTGATGTCCTCGCCTCGCCCGCGATGCAAACGGCATTTGCAGAGTTCAATGCCATGACCACGGCCGCCGTTGGGGTCCGGGACCGGCGGGATTCCCCCGGGAAGGGGGCCGCTACTCGGACAGGGCGTTCGTCGCCTCGGCGAGAGTGTCCAGGATCGGCTGCCCGTACTTCGCCAGCTTGTTCTCGCCGACCCCGTTCACCGTGCCGAGTTCCGCCAGGGTCGATGGGGAGGTGACCGCGATCTCGCGGAGCGTCGCGTCGTGGAAGACGACGTACGCGGGCACGCCCTGCTCTTTCGCGGTGGCGGCCCGCCAAGCGCGCAGCGCCTCGAAGACGGGCATTGCCTCTTCGGGCAGGTCGACGGGGGCTCGCTTCTTGGACGCCTTCTCCGTCCGCGCCGCCGCTTTCTTCTCGGGCTCGCGCCGCAGCGAGACGGCACGCCGCCCGCCCAGCACCTCACCACTCGTCTCGGTGAGTACGAGCGTCCCGTAGTCGCCCTCGACGGCGATGAGCCCTTGCGCCAGCAACTGCCGTACGACACCACGCCATTCGGCCTCGCGCAGCTCCGTACCGATACCGAAGACACTCAGCGCATCGTGGTCGAACTGGATGACCTTGGCCGTCTTCCGGCCCAGCAGGATGTCCGTGACCTGGCCCGCGCCGAACTTCTGGCCGCGTTCGCGCTTGAGCCGGACGACGGTCGACAGGAACTTCTGGGCGGCGACGGTGCCGTCCCAGGACTCCGGGGGCGTCAGGCACGTATCGCAGTTGCCGCACGGGCTGCTCTCCTCCCCGAAGTAGGCGAGGAGCTGCACGCGCCGGCATTCGGCCGTCTCGCACAGCGCGAGCATCGCGTCGACGTGCGCGGAAAGCCGTCGCCGATGTGCTTCGTCCCCCTCCGAGCCCTCAATCATCTTCCGCTGCTGCACAACGTCCTGCAGCCCGTACGCCAGCCAGGCCGTGGACGGCAGCCCGTCGCGCCCGGCCCGCCCGGTCTCCTGGTAGTACCCCTCCACGGACTTGGGCAGGTCGAGATGGCAGACGAAGCGCACATCGGGCTTGTCGATCCCCATGCCGAAGGCGATGGTCGCCACCATCACCAGCCCGTCCTCCCGCAGAAAGCGCGCCTGATGCCCGGCTCTCGTACGGGCATCGAGCCCAGCGTGGTACGGCAGCGCCTCGATCCCGTTCTTCACCAGGAACTCGGCGGTCTTCTCCACAGAGGCCCGGGACAGGCAGTAGACAATCCCCGCGTCGCCGCCGTGCTCGGCACGCAGGAGCGCAAGCAGCTGCCGCTTCGGGTCGTCCTTCGACACAATCCGGTACTGAATGTTCGGCCGGTCGAAGCTGGCCACGAAGTGCCGGGCATCCTGCAGCTTCAGCCGGGACGCGATCTCGGCATGGGTGGCCTCGGTGGCGGTAGCGGTCAGCGCGATCCGCGGCACATCGGGCCAGCGCTCGTGCAGCGCGGACAGAGCAAGGTAGTCGGGCCGGAAGTCGTGCCCCCACTGGGCCACACAGTGCGCCTCGTCGATGGCGAACAGCGAGATGGTGCCGCGCTCCAACAACCGCACTGTCGACTCGACGCGCAGCCGCTCCGGCGCGAGATAGAGCAGATCCAGCTCCCCGGCCAGAAACTCGGCCTCCACGAGCCGCCGCTCGTCGAAATCCTGCGTGGAGTTGAGAAACCCCGCCCGCACCCCGAGCGCCCTCAGCGCATCAACCTGGTCCTGCATGAGCGCGATGAGCGGCGAAACGACAACACCCACGCCCTTCCGCACGAGCGCGGGGATCTGGTAGCAGAGCGACTTGCCGCCACCGGTCGGCATGAGCACGAGCGCGTCACCACCTGCGACGACATGCTCGATGATCTCCTGCTGACTCCCCCGGAAGGAGCCATAACCGAAGACGCGATGCAGCACCCGCAGCGCGTCACTCGCCTCGGGCAGGGTATCGAGGTCCGTAGCGCTCATCCGGCGATTCTATGAGGATCACGGGCCGAGGTCCGGCCGATGGGCAGACCCGTGGCCAACCGCAGAAACCGGGCGACAGTCGGACATGATACGACGACATGCGGCCTGCGGTCCGGGGCGGTCTGCTGGCGAAGGGGCGCCGAGCAGAGCCGAACAGAAGTGAGGGTTTCCGATGGCTGTTGTGCTGTCACTGCGCTGGTCCGGTGTCACGCCCGAGCAGTACGACACGGTGCGCACCGCGGTGCGCTGGGAGGAACAGGCGCCGGACGGCGCCGTCCTGCATGTGGCCTGGTTCGAGCCCGGCATTCTGCGCGTGATCGACGTGTGGAACTCACAAGACGACTTCGAGCGCTTCTTCGCGGAGCGGCTCGCCCCCGCGGTTGTGGAAACCGGCATCACCGGTGAGCCCGAGCCCCGGTTCTTCCCCCTTCACCGGCGCTTCGTGGCCCCGGCGTGAGCGGCGCCGCCTGACGCCTGCCCGGCGGACGGCCGTACCGCGAACGTGCGGGCGGGCGCGCAGGCCGCACGGGATGTGGCAGAGCCCCCGCTCGAGACCGGGCAGGGGCTCTGATTCAGCGACGACGCGGCCGCTAGCTCGGGTTGAGCTCGATCGTGGCGGTGCGTTCGGCCGGCGTCTTGCCGCGCAGGGCCGTCCCCATCGCCTGGGCCACGTCGTCCTCGGAGAGCTGGTGCTTCTTGCCGTCGCCCTTGGTGATCAGGACGCCCTCGAACACGCCGTCCAGCAGCTCGGCGATCGCCTTCTTGTCGTAGACCTCGACCAGCCTGCCGTCGATCGCCTTCATCGAAAGGATCTTCGGCAGCGACTTGGCCGGGCCGAACTGGATCTGCTTGCCGCCTGCCTTGATCGTGACAAGGTCGGACATCGCGGGCTCCGCGAACTCCTTCATCGCCCGGTCGAGCTCGGTCTGGCTGACAGTCGGCTCGCGGGTGGCGACGGGCAGTTCGACGATGTTCGGCCGACCGGTCTCGACCTGGGCGCGGTAGGCGTCCTTGACCGAGATCATGGAGCGGCCGACGTCCAGTGCCTGGCCCGCCTTGCCCGGTATGGCGACGGCCTTGCCGGGCTCGAACCTGATCGTGCCCTCGGTGGCCGATCCCGAGACGCCCGCGAGGTCGGTGAGCGCGACGCCCAGCTTCTCCTCGTCGACCAGGATCACCGGTTCGGAGACGCGCTCGGCACCGAAGAGGGAGCCGATCACCGAGACGGGGTTGTAGTCGCTGCCCGCGGCCTTGCGGACGGTCTCCTGGCTGTCCAGGGAGAGTCCGGCCTTGTCCGGGGCGAGCTGCTCCTTCTTGCCGCCGACCGTGAGCTGAAGGGGCTTGGCGGCGCGCTTGCCGAGGGCGGCGTCGAGCTTGCCGACCGCGTCCTCCTTGGTGCCGCCGCCGATGTCGACGCCGAGAACCGTTGTGCTCTTCGGTACGTCGGAGTGGTTCATCAGCAGTCCCGCGCCGTACGCGATGCCGAGCAGGCCGACCACTCCGGCGCCGGCGAGCACCAGCTTGGAGCGGCCCTTCTTTGCGGGCGCGGGGCGGGGCGCGGGCGTGGGGGCGGGGGCGGGGGCGGGCCTGGCCGCGGCGGGGCGCGGGGCCGGCACCACGGGGCCGCCGGGGCCACCGCCCGGGCCGCCAGGGAACTCCGGTGCGGAGAAGTCGCCCTCGTCCTGCGGGCCGGGGAACTGCAAGAGGGGGTTCGGTCCGGTGCCGGGGCCGTGCTGCGGAGCGCCGAGCGGCGGGAAGGGCGAAGGCGCGCGGTGCTCCGGGGGTACGACGGGGATGCCGCTGGTGAGCGTGTCACCGGAGACATGGCCGGCGGTGGGATCGGGCGCCGGACCAGCGGGCTTCTGCGGGGTCAGCACGGCGGTGTCGTCGGACATCCGGGGCACGCCGGAACCGGGCCCCTGACCAGGAACACCGGGAGCACCGGGACCGCCGATGCCCGGAGCCGCGGGACCCTGTCCGGGACCGGCGGGTCCGCCGGGGCCGTGCCCAGGCGCACCGGGACCACCCGGACCGCCCTGGGCGGCCGGACGCGGGCGGATCGGCATGCTGCCGGTCGACGGGCCCGCCGTCGGCCCGGCGGGCGGCCGTGCACCCAGCGGAGGCGTTTCGTTCCCGGGAGCGAATCCGTTCGTACCGGATGCCGGGCTGTCTGCGTTCGCCGCCAGGTCGCTCAGCGAGCTACCGGAGCGGGGCGCACCGGGTCCGCCCTGAGCAGGGCCGGACTGCGGACTGTCCGAGAAGTACGGATGACCGGCCCCGGGAGCGCCGCCGTTCGCGGCCCCCTGACCCGGACCCGAAGCCGGCGCCGGTGCGGAAGGACCGGCAGGCGCGGCCGAAGCCGACAGACCCGCCCCATTCGTGCCGGAATTCGTGCCGGACGACTTGCGCGGCGCGAACCAGTCGCTCGTCGGCGGCTTCTCCTCCGCCTGCGGCTCCGCCGCCGCGGCGTCCTGCGCAACGTCCGGCCGCGGAGTGCTGCCCGTACGCTCGCTGTCCCGTCCGCCCGAAGACCCGCCCAGGGTGCCGCCCGACGAAGCCGCGGAGGCGTCCGCCTCACTCATCGGCGTACGCATGACGACCGGCGGGATCGGCCGCGAACCCGGGATGTTGATCCGGATGCGGGTGGTCAGCGTGGTCTCGGTCCTGGGCTCGTCCGGCTGCGGCTCGGGAGCCGCGCCGTCCTCGTCCGGAGCGTCCTGCGTGGGATGCAGCGACGGATACTGGCGGGATCCGTACGGCGGTGTTCCCGAGGGGTACGCGGCTCCACCGCGCCCCTGGGGGCCGGAGGACGAACTGTCAGTTTCACGACTCAAAGCAGGTTCTCCCGGTTGGCTTCGCCGCCCGTTTCTTACTGGATAGCTACTGCTGCGGGCGGCTCGGCGGCGCGCACCACCATACTGGCCGCCGAAGACAGACGCCCCGGGACTGTGGGAAGCGACATTCCGCCGACCGTACGGGCATGGTCAGTTCAGTGGCTTCCCACCCCTAGGGGCGACCCACCATAGGGCCCGCCCCATCTGCTGCCTACCAGCGGGTCCCACAGCCCCCTACTTGCCAAGTCGGCCGGGCCCGCCGCCCGGTTGCGCAGGCCGCGACATGGTGGCGCACATCACAGCCACCGCCATCCCGCCAAGCATGTAGACCAGCGGCCCGATCCCGGCGGAGAACGCCCCGTCGCCCTCGGGGCGTCCGATGCTCAGCAGCACGATCGCCACCAGCCAGCCGACGGCGGGCGCGACGACCCCGAGCTGCGTCTCGGTCGCCCGCAGGGAGCCGTAGAACAGCCCCACCGCGGCGAGCAGCGCGAGCACCAACCCGCCCGGGAACCAGGCGCCTTGGACCAGGGAGCCCGCGATGCCGACGAGCGCGCCGAGCACGGCGAGACCGAGGTAGGCGGCGATCCTGCCGGGCTTCGGCGACTGGGTGAGCCAGGAGCCGGGTACGTCGTGTCCGCTCATGCCGCAACTCCTGAAATCCCGCAACTCCCGCTCATGGTGCAACTCCTGTGAAGAGGTCGTGCTCACGCTCTCCGGGCGGCGCGCCCGGCTCGCCCCGCACCAACTGGTAGTACTCCGTCGCGAAGATCGGCTGCCCCAGATAGTTCGAAAGTGCGAAGAAGGGGCCGTCCACGGCGATTTGGGTGTCATGGGCGCGCATCGCCGCCGTCTTCCGCTGCGCGTACGCAGTGCCGTCGATCTCCGTGGTGATCTCGGAGTCGTCCACGACGCCCGGAATGTCGTCGATCTCGGCGATGCCCGGGAAGTTCACTCCGCCCGCGGCGCGCAGCCGGGCGAAGCCCTCCTCGGCCACCGAGTGCGGCACCCGGTTCCAGTAGATCTTGGCGATGGTGTGCGGGTCGCCCAGGTCGCGCCGGAAGGCGCGCTCCGCGGCCAGCTCGGCGGCGCGCATCGCGATCCGGTGGGCCTGGATGTGGTCGGGATGTCCGTAGCCGCCGTCCGGGTCGTACGTGACGAGCACCTGGGGACGTACGGAACGGATGATCTCGACGAGGTACGGGGCGGCGGCGTCCACGTCGGTGTTCCAGAACGCACCCGCGCGGCGGTTCTGCGGGACGCCCATCATCCCGGAGTCCCGGAACCGGCCCGGGCCGCCGAGGAAGCGGTGATCGGTGACGCCCAGCTCCTTCATCGCGGCGGCCAGTTCTCCGGCGCGATGGGGCCCGAGACGGTCCTCCCGGTCGGACGCGAGGTGGGCGAGATCCGGCGGAATGACCTCGCCCTCCTCCCCGAGGGTGCAGGTCACCAGCGTGACCTGGGCGCCGGCGGCCGCGTACAGGGCCATCGTCGCGCCGTTGTTGATCGACTCGTCGTCCGGGTGCGCGTGCACCAGGAGCAGACGACGGGCGGGAAGATCCTTCATGCGGACAGCCTACGAGGCCGGACCCGCCGCGCTAGAACTTGATGCCCCCGATCATCCCGGCCACATTGGTGGTCAGTTCGGTGATGGTGGGGGCGATGGACGAGCTTGCGAGATAGAACCCGAGCAACACGCAGACCGCCGCATGCCCACCTTTCAGCCCGGACTTCCGGACCAGCAGGAAGACGACGATCGCCAGCAGCACCACCGCCGAAATCGAGAGTGCCACGGCGGTTCACCTCCACAGATATTCGGTCGGGACGGGCAGGTTGCATGTGCCAGGGGGGTCATACCCACCTTGCGCTACGGATCATAACTATCCGTACGAACGCATCGATCGGTGCACGGCAGCACACGGGGGCGCACGAACGCTAGGTTCGGTCGCATGACCACGAGGCTGCAGCTCTCCTTCCCGCGTCAGTACGCCAGGACCCAGCGCTTCACTCTCGGCGCCCCGCGCGCCTTCACGGTGTCGCCGGACGGATCCCGGGTGGTGTTCCTCAGGTCGGCCTCGGGGACCGACCGGGCGGGCCGGCTCTGGGTGCTCGATCTCGACGGCGACGCACGCCGGCCGCAGGAGCGGCTGGCCGCGGATCCGGACGCGCTGCTGGGCGGGGCGGAGGAGAAGCTGTCCGCGCAGGAGCGGGCCCGGCGGGAACGCAGCCGTGAGGGGTCTGCGGGCATCGTCGGCTATGCGGTGGACCAGGCGGTCGAGTTGGCGGCGTTCACGCTCTCAGGGCGGCTGTACGCCGCGGAGCTGCGGGCCGGGACCGCGCGCGAACTGCCCGTGCCCGGCCCGGTGATCGACCCGCGGCCGTCCCCAGACGGCCGGCACATCGCGTATGTGGCGCGGGGCGCGCTTCGGGTGGCCGGTGCGGAGGGCGAGCAGGACCGGGCGCTGGCCGAGCCGGAGGACGAGCACACCACGTACGGACTCGCGGAGTTCATCGCGGCCGAGGAGATGGACCGCTCGCGCGGCTTCTGGTGGTCGCCCGAGTCGGACCGGCTGCTGGTCGCCCGGGTCGACGAGCGGGAGGTGCGGCGCTGGTGGATCTCCGATCCCGCGCATCCGGACCGGGAGCCGGAGCAGGTCGCCTATCCGTCGGCCGGGACGCCCAACGCGGAGGTCCGGCTGTATCTGGTCACGCTGGACGGGGAGCGTACGGAAGTGGGCTGGGACCGGTCCCGGTATCCGTATCTGGCCCGGGTGCACTGGTCGGCGGCGGGCGCCCCGCTGCTGCTCGTACAGGCTCGTGACCAGCGCACGCAGCTATATCTGGCGGTTGATCCGGAGACGGGCGTGACCCGGACGGTGCATGTCGACGAGGATCCGGTGTGGCTTGATCTGTTCCCCGGGGTGCCGGCCTGGGCGCCGGACGGGCGACTTGTGCGGATCGCGGACGAGGGCGGCGCGCGGGTGCTCGCGGTGGGCGACCGGGCGCTGACCGGGGCCCAGTTGCAGCTGCGGGCGGTGCTGGACATCGGCGAGAACGATGTGCTGGTGTCCGCGGCGGCGGGCGAGGAGGCCACTGATCCGGAGGTCGGCGAGATCCATGTGTACCGGGTCAACGAGCTGGGGATCGAGCGCATCTCGGAGGGCCCCGGGGTGCACTCGGCCGTACGCTCCGGCCCGGTGACGGTGCTTGCCTCGTCGCGTACGGAGGTGAGCGGCGCGTCCGTGCAGGTGCTGCGGGAAGGCAAGCCGGTCGCGACCGTCGCCTCGTACGCGGAGCAGCCGGTGCTGACTGCCCGGGTGCGGCTCTGCGAGGCGGGAAGGCTGCGGATTCCGTGCGGCGTGCTGCTTCCCGAGGGCTACCAGGAGTCGGACGGTCCGCTGCCGGTGCTGATGGATCCCTATGGGGGCCCGCACGGCCAGCGTGTCTTCGCCGCGCAGAATCCATACCTCACCTCGCAGTGGTTCGCCGACCAGGGTTTCGCGGTGATCGTGGCGGACGGCCGGGGCGCGCCCGGCCGCTCCCCCGGCTGGGAGAAGGCGATCAAGGACAACTTCCCGCTCACCCTCGACGACCAGATCGAGGCGCTGCACGCACTGGCGGGAGCGTTCCCGCTGGACCTCGACCGGGTGGCGATCCGCGGCTGGTCGTACGGCGGTTATCTGGCGGCGATGGCGGTGCTGCGCCGCCCGGACGTGTTCCATGCGGCGGTCGCGGGCGCGCCGGTGTCGGATCTCCGGCTGTACGACACGCATTACACGGAGCGCTATCTGGGCGATCCGGCTGGGCGGCCCGAGGTGTACGCGGCCAACTCGCTTGTCACGGAGGACGGGTTGACGACGCCGGAGAATCCGGCCAGGCCGCTGATGATCATCCATGGTCTGGCGGACGACAATGTGGTGATGGCACATACGTTGCGGCTCTCGTCGGCGCTGCTGGCGGCGGGGCGAGCGCATGAGGTGCTGCCGCTGAGTGGGGTGACGCATATGACGCCGCAGGAGCAGATCGCGGAGAATCTGCTGCTGCTTCAGGTGGACTTCTTGAAGCGGTCGTTGGCGAGGCGGTAGCGGGGGTGCGGGGGGGTGACCGGGTCCGCCCGGCCGGGGCTCCGTCCCGGACCCCGCGCCTCAAACTCCCCCAGACTTCGTCCGGGGGGACCCCCACGGGGCTGGATTTGCCCGGGCGGCCGCTAGTTTCGGCCGGACCGGCGGAAATCAAGCCCGTAGGGGGAGTACCGGGGTCTGGGGGCTTGCCCCCAGGTCGGGAAGTGGGGGTCCCCCCACGCCCGCCAGGGCGTAGGGGGAGGGTAGGGGAAAAGCAGCCCCGTCACCAACCCGGCGGCGGCGACGTCGGCGGCGGCGGCCCCCCGCCGCTCTGCGGATAGCCATAGCCGGCCCGCGGCTGCTGCCACACCGGCGCACCCCCCGACACCTCGTCCCTCTCGCCCCGCCGGGCCAGCGCCATCATCAGCACCACCCCCGCCGCCAGCTCGAACAGCCAGGACAGGACCAGCAGTTGATCGCGGATCGGCAGATCGCCGAGCCGGGAGACGAGTTCGTTCCGGACCGCGATGTCGACGCCCCGCCCGCCCGTACCCAGCAGGAACACCGCCACCACCAACCCCAGCGGCCGTGAGAAGACCGCGTGGAAGAGCGCGCCGAACGCTGCCACCAGTGCGAGCACGACGATCACCGCGACCAGCCAGCCGGGCGGGGTACCGAGCAGCGGCAGCAGGACCGTCTCGCTGCCGGTGAACCGGTCGAGATAGCGCGAGCCGCCGATCTCCGTCGCCGTGTAGACCTCCCAGGCCGCCAGGATCCCTGCCGACGCGCCCAGCAGCAGAAAGGCGAGCACGGACACGCCCTGGGTGGGCCGGGTCGGCGTCAACTCATGGGCGGGGTGGGCGTCGTGCGTGACGTACGGGTCGTAGCCGCCGGGCGCACGGCGGCCCGCGGCGGCCGTGATCATCAGCCCGAGGCCGAGCCCGAGGGCCGCGAAGGCGCAGTACAGCGCCCGGGTGCGCAGTTCGTCGGTGGCCCGCAGGCCCATCCAGGAGGTGCTGAGGACCCACAGGCCAGGCAGCCGCAGGGCGAGGGTGATCACTCCGACGGCCACCAGCGCGGCGGCCGCGACGGCCGAGCGCAGGGCAGCGACGACCACGGTGACGTACACCGCCAAGAGCAGCAGGTCCTCCAGGGACGTCGTCAGCGGGTCCGAGGCCCCTGCGCTGCCGTTCCCGGTCCAGTACCGCCAGAGATCGAGCGGGTCGTCCACGGTGGTGAGATCCCGGCCGATCCAGCCGCCCACGATGAGAGCAAGCGCGGCGCACAGCACCGCTCCAGTGATCCGAGCCCCCCGGGTAAGAGTCACAGGTGCGATGTTGCATCGCTGTGCACCGTTGAACAAGGGCCCCTGCACCGGGTGGGCGACCGGCCGGGGCCACATGGCGAGCCCCAGCCGGTCTACGGCACCCGCACGGCCGTACGCTGTCCAGCGTGGCGCGTTCGTATATCGGAGTTGCGACGGTCAAGTTGCCTGCGTGTTAACGAAATTGATGGTTATTTGTTTGATTTTGCATGCCCCGATGCGGGCTGCGTGATGAATCCAGGGTCATGAACGGCGGGGGCGCGGAGAGAGACATCACTCCGCCTCGGGTTCCGACGGGACCACGCGTTTCTCCTCCGCGAAGTGGCACGCCGACGGATGCTGCGCGGGCCCTTCCTGCAGCCGGAACTCCGCCGGCACCGCCAGCAGCGGCACCTCCAGTTCGCAGCGCTCCTGCGCCTTCCAGCACCGCGTGCGGAACCGGCATCCCGACGGGATGTTCGCGGGCGACGGGACATCACCGCGCAGGATGATCCGTTCGCGGCGTTCACGGGCCTCCGGGTCCGGCACCGGGACCGCCGACAGCAGTGCCTGGGTGTACGGATGCGTCGGGTGGTCGTAGATCTCCTCGTCCTTGCCGATCTCCACGATCCGGCCCAGGTACATCACGCCGACCCGGTCGGAGATGTGCCGCACGATCGACAGGTCGTGTGCGATGAACACATAGCTCAGGCTGAACTCGCTCTGCAGCTTGTCCAGCAGATTGATCACCTGCGCCTGGACAGAGACGTCGAGCGCCGAAACCGGCTCGTCGCAGATGATGATCTCCGGCCGGAGGGCGAGCCCGCGCGCGATGCCGATGCGCTGCCGCTGGCCTCCGCTGAACTGGTGCGGATAGCGGTTGATGTACTCCGGGTTGAGCCCCACCACATCCAGCAGGTCCTGGACCTTCTTCCGGCGCGAGCCCTTCGGTGCCACCTCCGGGTGGATCTCGTACGGCTCACCGATGATGTCGCCGACCGTCATCCGTGGGTTCAAGGACGTATACGGGTCCTGGAACACAATCTGGATGTTCCGGCGCACGGCTTTGAGCGCACGCCCCGACAGCTTGGTGATGTCGTCGCCCTTGTACCGGATCACCCCGGCCGTCGGCCGCTCCAGATGGACCAGCAGCTTGGCGAGGGTGGACTTGCCACAGCCCGACTCCCCCACGATGCCGAGCGTCTCGCCCGCCGCCAGGTCGAGGTCGACGCCGTCGACCGCCTTCACCAAGCCGACCTGCTTCTTGAAGAGAATGCCCCGGGTGAGCGGATAGTGCTTGTACAGGTCGCGCACTTCCAAAATCGCCTCAGCCTGCCCGGCCTGCTCAGCCATTGAGCGCCTCCTGCCAGAAGTGGCACGCGCTCCTGCGGTCCTGCGACACCTCGTACAGCGGCGGCACGTCGGTCCGGCACACGTCCCGAGCCAGCGGGCAGCGCGGGTTGAAGGCGCAGCCGGGCGGGATGTTCATCAGGTTCGGCGGCAGGCCCTTGATCGCGTACAGCTCCTGGCCCTTCTGGTCCAGGCGCGGGATCGATTCGAGCAGCCCCTTGGTGTACGGATGCGCCGGGGCCTTGTAGATGTCGTGAACCGGGGCCGTCTCGACGATCCGCCCCGCGTACATCACCGCGATCCTGTCCGCGACGTCGGCGACCACACCGAGGTCGTGGGTGATCAGGATCAGCCCCATGTTCAGCTCGCTCCGGAGCTTGGCCAGCAGATCCATCACCTGGGCCTGGACGGTGACGTCCAGCGCGGTCGTCGGCTCGTCCGCGATGATCAGCGAGGGCTCCAGGGCGAGCGCCATGGCGATCATGATGCGCTGGCGCATACCGCCGCTGAACTGGTGCGGATACTGCCCCACCCGCTCCTTCGCCGCCGGGATGCCCACCCGCTCCATCAGCTCGACGGCCTTGGCGCGCGCGTCCTTCCGCGACATCTTGCGGTGGACGACAAACATCTCGCCGAGCTGGTCGCCCACGCTCAGCACCGGGTTCAGGGACGAGAGCGCGTCCTGGAAGATCATGGCCATCCCGGCCCCACGGATCTTCCGTCGCTCGTCCTCCTTGAGCTTCAGCAGATCCTGCCCCCGGAAGAGCACCTCGCCGCCGGCGATCTTCCCCGGGGGCGTGTCCAGGATGCCCATGACCGCCTGCGCCGTGACGGACTTGCCGGAGCCGGACTCGCCCAGGACGGCGAGCGTCTCGCCCTCGTCCACCGTGTAGCTGACACCGTTGACGGCCTTGGCCACCCCGTCCCTCGTAAGGAACTCCACGTGCAGATCGCGCACTTCGAGCAACATGGCGGGCTCCTCAGCGCAGCTTGGGGTCGAGGGCGTCGCGCACCGCGTCGCCGAGCATGATGAACGCGAGCACGGTGATCGCCAGCGCACCGGCCGGCCAGAGCAGCATGTGCGGGGCGTTGCGGATGTAGGGCGAGGCGGAGGAGATGTCGATGCCCCAGGACACGGTCGGTGGCTTGAGGCCGACACCGAGGAACGAGAGGGTCGCCTCCAGGGAGATATAGGTGCCGAGCGCGATGGTCGCCACGACGATCACGGGAGCGACGGCGTTGGGGGCGATGTGCCGCAGCAGCATCCGGGAGTTGGACGCGCCGAGCGCCCGCGCCGCCTGGACGTAGTCGTTCTGCTTCGCGGTGATGACCGAGCCGCGCGCGATACGGGAGAGCTGGGGCCAGCCGAGCAGCACCATGAAGCCGATGACCGGCCAGACGGTGGAGCTGGTGACGACGGACAGCAGAACCAGTCCGCCGAGGACGACCGGGATGCCGAAGAAGATGTCGGTGACGCGGGACAGGATCGCGTCCGACGCCCCGCCGAAGAAGCCCGCGAGACCGCCGAAGACGGAACCGATCAGCGCGACACCGAGGGTGGCGCAGACGCCGACCGTGACCGAGGCGCGGGCGCCGTAGACCGTGCGCGTGTACACGTCACAGCCCTGTCCGTTGAAGCCGAAGGGGTGGCCCGGCTGGGAACCCTGCTGGGCCTTGGCGAGGTCGCACTGAAGCGGGTTCTGGGTGGCGATCAGCGAGGGCCAGATGGAGATGACGACCAGAAAGAGGATGACCAGGCCGGAGACGATGAAGACCGGGTTGCGCCGCAGATCGCGCCACGCGTCGGACCACAGACTGCGGGGCCGCTCGGCGGGCCTGGTGCCCATCGGGCCGCCGGGTGCCCGTCCGCCGGAGGCGGCTGACGCATCCAGCTCCAGCGTCGTCCCCTCGCTGGTCGCGAGGTCCATCGCGCCACCCGCTCCGGTGGGAGCGATGGCTTCGCCCGGATCGTATCGCTCAGGCATACCGGATCCTCGGGTCGAGAACGGCGTACAGAAGATCGACCAGCAGATTCGCCAGCAGGAAGACGATGACGAGCACGGTCACAAAGCCGACGACGGTCTGGGTGTTCTGGCGCAGAATGCCCTGGTAGAGCTGGTAGCCGACGCCGTGGATGTTGAAGATGCGCTCGGTGACGATCGCGCCGCCCATCAGGGCGCCGATGTCGGTGCCGATGAAGGTGACCACCGGGATCAGTGAATTGCGCAGCAGATGACGGCTGATCACACGCCCTCTGGGGAGCCCTTTCGCCTTCGCGGTGCGGACGTAGTCGGAGCGGGCGTTCTCGGCGATCGAGGTCCGGGTGAGCCGGGTGACGTACGCGAGAGAGACCGAGGCGAGCACGAGTCCGGGGATGAGCAGCTCGTTTATGGGCGCTTCCGGTGAGACGGCGGGCTTGATGACGCCCCACTCGACGCCCAGCAGCAGCTGGAGGATCAGACCGGTGACGAAGGTCGGGACCGAGATGACGACCAGCGTGAGCAGCAGCACGGAGGTGTCCACGGGACGGCCGCGCCGCAGGCCCGTGATCACTCCGAGCGTGACGCCGATGACGATCTCGAAGACGATCGCGACGATCGTCAGCCGGATCGTGACCGGGAAGGCTTCGCCCATCAGCTCGGTGACCTTCTGCCCGTTGAAGGCGGTGCCGAAGTCGCCGGTGAAGACATTGCCCATGTACGTCAGGTATTGCTGCCACACCGGCTTGTCGAGGCCGAACTCCTTGCGCAGCTGGGCGGCCGTCGCCGGGTCGCACTGCCGGTCGCCGCAGAGGCCCGCGATGGGGTCGCCCATCACGTTCACCATGAGGAAGATCAGCAGTGTGGCGCCGAAGAAGACAGGGATCATCTGCAGCAGACGCCGGATCACATAACGTCCCATGAAGGGCTCCGGGGGTCGTGGGAAGGGGGACGGCCCGGCGCGTAGGGCACGCCGGGCCGGTCGCCTTCCGCCGTCAGTTGACCTTGATCTCGTTGTAGACGGGGACGCTGAAGGGGTTCAGCGAGACATTGGAGACCCGCTCCGAGTAGCCGGCACTGCCGTTCTGGTACCAGAGCGGGATGGCGGCCATCTGGTCGCGTAGGACCTCTTCGGCCTTCTGGAAGGTCTCGACGGCCTTCTTCGTGTCGGACTCGGCGTTGGCCTCGTCGACGAGTTTGTCGAACTCCGGGTTGCTCCACAGGCCGTCGTTGGACGAGGCCTTGGTGTAGTAGAGCGGCTGCAGGAAGTTCTGGATGAGCGGGTAGTCCATCTGCCAGCCGGCCCGGAAGGGGCCGGGCATCTTGTGCTGCCCGATCTGGTTGCGGAAGTCGGCGAAGGTGCCGACCGGGTTGCCGACGCACGCCGTGTCCTTGCCCAGCACATTGTTGATGCTGTTGCAGACGGCATCGACCCACTCCTTGTGCGAGCCGCTGTCCGCGTTGTACGAGAGCTTCAGCCGGCCGCCGGGGATGCCGCCGCCTTCGGTGATCAGCTTCTTCGCCTCGGTGGGGTTGTAGGTGCAGGCGTCACCGCACAGGGTCTCGCTGAAGCCGCCGTCCGCGCCGAGCACCGGCGAGGTCCAGTCCTTCGCGGGCGTACGCGTCTTCTGGAAGATCGTGTCGGTGATCTGCTCGCGGTTGATCGCCATGGACAGGCCCGTGCGGACCTTCGCGGCGCCCGGGGTGTTCCATGCCTTGTCGTAGAAGGGGAAGGCGATGGTCTGGATGATGCCGGCCGGGGTGTTGATGTACCGGTCGCCGAGGTCCGCCTGCACATTCTTCAGCTGCGAGGCCGGCACATCGTCGACGAGGTCGAGGTTCCCCGCGGTCAGGTCGGTGTAGGCGGTGTTGTTGTCCGTGTACACATTGAGGTCGACGCCGCCGTTCTGTGCCTTGTCGCTGCCCGGGTAGCCGTCCCACTTGCGCATCGAGATCTTCGAGCCCTTGGCGTACGAGTCGACCATGTACGGGCCGTTGCCGACGGGCTTGGACAGCCAGGCGGCGTGGTCGTCGAAGAACGCGCTGGGCAGCGGGGAGAAGGCGGCGTAGCCGAGGGTGTCGGGCCAGGTGGAGAACTTCTGGGAGAGCTTGACCGTGAAGGTCTTGTCGTCGA
The DNA here is from genome assembly GCF_044389785.1 of Streptomyces sp. NPDC019443. Lineage (NCBI taxonomy): Bacteria > Bacillati > Actinomycetota > Actinomycetes > Kitasatosporales > Streptomycetaceae > Streptomyces > Streptomyces sp. NPDC019443. The sequence continues at coordinate 201,683 of NZ_JBIRYJ010000002.1, read as the reverse complement.
CGACCTTGAGCCCGGAGAGGGTCTCGGCGGTGGGCTGGCCCTGCTCCGGGTGGACCTGCTCGTAGCCCTCGATGTAGCCGAAGAAGTACGCGTTCTTCTGGTTGTTCTTGAGGTTGGCGCCGTAGTTCCACGCGTCCACGAAGGACTTGGCGGTGACCTTCTCGCCGTTGCTGAAAGTCCAGCCGTCCTTGACCGTGACCGTGAAGGTTGTGGAATCCGTCGTGTCGATCTTCTCGGCGAGCATGTCCTTGGCCTCGCCGGTCTTCGGGTCGTACTGCTTGAGGCCACGGAAGAGCATGTCGAGGACCTTGCCGCCCTGTACCTCGTTCGTGTTCGCGGGCTCCAGCGGGTTCTGCGGGTCGCCCCACGAGGAGCTCACGATCCCGTCGGCGCCACTGCCACCGCTGTCGCCGCCGCCGCAGGCCGTGGCCACGAGGGCGACGGCCACGGCGCATGCGGCCCATCTGGCGTGCGTGGCTCCACGCATGAGGTCGCCTCCAGTGTCCCGAGTCTCACTTAGGCCCAAATATCACCTCACACGCCATCGCGCGCATATTCTCATCGCCCGTCCGGACGAGTTCTTATCGCCCGTCCGGACGAGCGGACGCAGTCGCGTACGACGACGGGGGCGTCCCGGGCCGATATGGGCCCGGGACGCCCCCGTTCACGTACTGCGCAGCACTACACCGCGTGGACGACGTCCTTCTCCTCGGCGAAGTGGCACGCGGACTCGTGCGCCGCCGGCGTGTCCGCGCCCTTGAAGCGCTCCGGGACCGCCAGCAGCGGGATCTCCTCGGCGCACTTGTCCTCCGCCTTCCAGCAACGGGTGCGGAAGCGGCAGCCGGACGGCGGGTTCGCCGGGGACGGCACGTCGCCGGTGAGAATGATCCGCTCGCGGCCCTCGCGGGCCTCCGGGTCGGGGACCGGGACCGCCGACAGCAGCGCCTGGGTATAGGGGTGCGTCGGGTGGTCGTAGATCTGCGTGTCCGTACCGATCTCGGCCATCTTGCCGAGGTACATCACGCCGACCCGGTCCGAGATGTGCCGGACGATCGACAGGTCGTGGGCGATGAAGATGTAGGAGAGGTTGAACTCGTCCTGCAGCTTCTCCATCAGGTTGATGACCTGCGCCTGGACGGAGACGTCCAGGGCCGAGACCGGCTCGTCGCAGATGATGATCTCCGGGTTGAGCGCCAGGCCGCGGGCGATGCCGATGCGCTGGCGCTGACCGCCCGAGAACTGGTGCGGGTACCGGTTGATGTACTCCGGGTTGAGGCCCACGACGTCCAGGAGCTCCTGGACCTTGCGGCGGCGGTCGCCCTTGGGTGCCACCTCCGGGTGGATGTCGAAGGGCTCCCCGATGATGTCGCCGACCGTCATACGGGGGTTCAGCGAGGTGTACGGGTCCTGGAACACCATCTGGATGTTGCGGCGTACGGCTTTGAGCGCACGGCCGGAGAGCCTGGTGATGTCCTGGCCCTTGTAGAACACCTCGCCGGCGGTCGCCGTCTCCAGCGTCATCAGCAGCTTGGCGACGGTGGACTTGCCACAGCCGGACTCGCCGACGATGCCGAGGGTCTCGCCCTGGTAGAGGTCGAAGGAGATCCCGTCCACGGCTTTGACCGCGCCGACCTTCTTCTTGAACAGGATGCCCTGGGTCAGCGGGAAGTGCTTGACCAGGTTGCGGACCTGAAGGATCGGCTCACCCTGCGAGACGGGCGCCTCGATGGCGGCCACCGCCTCGGCCTCGGTGGCGGCGTCGACCGTCTCGACGTCGGTGACGTTCGGGGTGGCGTCCACGGCGTCCGTCGGCTCGTCAGTCTTCTTGAGCTCAGCCATGGATCGTCTCCTTCCAGAAGTGGCACGCGCTGCCGCGGCCGACCAGTTCCGTGCCGTCCTGCTCGGTGACCGGAAGCAGTGCCGGGATCTCGGAGCGGCAGATGTCCTCCGCCTTGGTGCAGCGCGGGTTGAACGCACAACCGGACGGTACGCGCAGCAGGTTGGGCGGCAGGCCCTTGATGGCGAAGAGCTCCTGGCCCTTCTGGTCCAGGCGCGGAATGGAGTCGAGAAGGCCACGGGTGTACGGGTGCGCGGGGCGCTTGTACAGCTCGTGCACCGGGGCGGTCTCGACGATCCGGCCCGCGTACATGACCGCGATCTTGTCCGCGACGTCGGCGACGACGCCGAGGTCGTGGGTGATCAGGATCAGGCCCATGTTGTACTCGCGCTGCAACTCCGCGAGCAGTTCCATGACCTGGGCCTGGACGGTGACGTCCAGCGCGGTCGTGGGCTCGTCGGCGATGATCAGGTCCGGCTCCAGGGCGAGCGCCATCGCGATCATGATGCGCTGGCGCATACCGCCCGAGAACTGGTGCGGGTAGTCGTTGACCCTGGCCTTGGCGGCCGGGATCTTGACCTTGTCCATCAGCTCGATGGCCCTGGCCTTGGCGTCCTTCTTGGACAGGCCCTGGTGGACACGGAACATCTCGCCGAGCTGGTAGCCCACGGTGAGGACGGGGTTCAGCGAGGAGAGCGCGTCCTGGAAGATCATGGCGATCTTGCGGCCACGGATCTGCCGTCGCTCCTCGTAGGACATCTTGAGCATGTCCTCGCCGCGGAAGAAGATCTCGCCCTGCGGGATCTTGCCGGGCGGCATGTCGAGGATGCCCATGATCGCCTGCGCGGTCACGGACTTGCCGGAGCCGGACTCGCCGAGCACCGCGAGCGTCTCACCGGCGTTCACGCTGTAGTTGACGCCGTTGACCGCCTTGGCCACACCGTCACGGGTGTGGAACTCCACATGCAGGTCGCGGACTTCGAGCAGCGAGCCCTCGTAATCGTCGCCGTCGCGCGGGGCGGGGACAGACGCGGTCTTGTCGATGATGGTCATGTCTTACGCCCTCCTCAGCGCAGCTTGGGGTCGAGGGCGTTGCGCACGGCTTCGCCGAGCATGATGAACGCCAGAACGGTGATGCTCAGCATGATCGAGGGGTACAGCAGAATGTGCTGCGCCGTACGGATCTGCTGGACACCGGTGGAGATGTCGACGCCCCAGGAAACGATGGGCGAGGAGAGGCCCAGACCCAGGTACGACAGGGTCGCCTCGGCCGAGATGTAGCCACCGAGCGCGATGGTCGCGACGACAATGACCGGGGCCATGGCGTTCGGCAGAATGTGCCGGAACAGGATCCGGGTGGTGCCGGCGCCGAGGGCCTTGGCGGCCTGGACGTAGTCGGCCTGCTTGATGGTTATCACCGCTCCGCGCATGACGCGGGTGATCTGGGTCCAGCCGAGGAACGCGAGGGCGAAGACGACCACCCAGATGGTGCGCTCGGTGAAGGACTGCAGCACGACCATGGCACCGAGCAGGAACGGGATACCGAAGAAGATGTCGGTGACCCGGGAGAGGATCGCGTCCGTGATGCCGCCGAAGTAGCCGGCGATCATGCCCGTGATGCCGCCGACGATGGTGACGATCAGCGTGACGCAGATGCCGACGATGACGGAGGCACGGGTGCCGTGGATGAGGCGGGCGTACACGGAGCGGCCCTGGCCGTCATATCCGAGCCAACCCTCCGAGCCGACGCTGCCCAGGTCAGGCTTGCCGAGATAGTGATGCACCAGGTCGCCGACAGTGGGCGAGGCGCTGGTGAACAGGCTCGGGAAGGCCGTGATGACCAGCAGGAAGAAGATCAGGACTGACGCGACCAGGAAGTAGGGGTTGCGGCGGAGGTCCTGCCAGGCGTCTCCCCACAGGCTGCGCGCCTTGTCACGCTTCTGGGGCGCGGGCTCGGCGGCGGAGGGCGGCGCGATGGCGTCCTCGGTCGCGACAGCCGCGGTCTTGGTCACGTCAGGCATAACGGATCCTCGGGTCCAGGACCGCATACAGCAGGTCGATGAGCAGGCTGGTGGCGAGGTAGACGAGCACCAGGATGGTGACGAGGCCGACCAGGGTGGTGCCCTCACGTCGGCTGATCGACTCGTAGATGACGCCGCCGATGCCCTTGACGTTGAAGATGCCTTCGGTGACGACCGCGCCGCCCATCAGGGCGCCGACATCGGTGCCGAGGAAGGTGACGACGGGGATCATCGAGTTGCGCATCAGGTGGACACCGATGACCCGGCTCCTGGGCAGACCCTTGGCCACAGCCGTGCGCATGTAGTCGGCGCGCAGGTTCTCCGCCATCGAGGTGCGGGTGAGCCGGGCGACGTACGCGAGCGAGAGGCCGCCGAGCACGATGGCCGGCGCGATCAGCTCGGACCACTTCTGCTCGTTGCTGACGTTCGGCGCCATCCAGCCCAGCTCGAAGGCGAAGACCATCTTGATGATGAAGCCGAGGACGAAGACCGGGATCGAGATGATCAGCAGAGTGAAGATCAGGATCGCGTTGTCGGCGAGGCGACCGGCCCGCAGGCCGGCGATGACACCGAGGCCGATGCCGAAGATGAGCTCGAAGGCGAAGGCCAGCGCCGCGAGTTGCAGCGTGATGGGGAACGCGTCGCCCAGCACCTCGGTGACCGGCCGCCCGTTGCGGATCTGGTTACCGAAGTCGAAGTGCAGGACGATATTGGTCATGTAGTTCCAGTACTGCTCCCAGATCGGGAGGTCCAGCCCCAGTTCGTGTCTCTTCGCGGCGAGAGTCGCGGGGTCGACGCCCTTGTCGCCGAACAGACCCGCCACGGGGTCGCCAGGCAGGCTGTAGACCATGAAGAAGATCAGAAAGGTTGTCCCGAGGAATACCGGGATCATCTGGAGCAGTCGTCGTGCGACATAGCGCCCCATCATGCCTCCGTTGAGATGTGACAGCCGCAGCCGACGGGCCCTCCCCCGGCAACCGCGCCCCAATGGGTACGCGAATGTCGTGGAAGGGCCCCCCGGCCGCTGCGTAAGGCGCCGTTGCGGAGCTGGCGATTCGTCAGCCCCGCAACGGCTTTCGGACTACGCCTGGGCGATTACTTCTTGACCTCGACGCCGGTCAGGATCGGGTCACCGTCCTGGCCGTACTGCACGCCGGAGACCTTCTCCGAGTAGCCCGCGTTGACCTTGTAGTACCAGAGCGGGATCGACGGCATGTAGTTGACCAGGTCCTTCTCGATGGCCTGGAACTGCTTCACCGACTCGTCGAGCGTCGCGGCGCCGTCAGCAGCCGCGATCTTGGCGTCCAGCGCCTTGTTGGAGAAGTCACCCTGGTTGCCCGCCGCGCCCGTACGGAACAGGTCGCTGATGAAGTTGGAGTTGACGGGGTAGTCCAGCACCCAGCCGGAGCGGTAGATCGACTTGACCTGCTTGCTCTTACGAGCGGTCAGGTCGGCCTGGAAGTCCGGCTTGCTGTCACCGGTGCACTTGACACCGGTGGCCTGGGTGATGCTGTTGCAGACCGCGTCGACCCACTCCTTGTGGCCGCCGTCGGCGTTGAACTGGATGAAGATCTCGTTCTTCGGGACGCCGCCGCCGGCCTTGATGAGCTCCTTGGCCTTGGCGGGGTCGAACTTGGTGACGTCGCCCGCGGCGTTGTCCTGGTAGCCCACGACGCCCTTGGCGACCCAGCCCGTGGCCGGCTCACGCGTACCCTGCAGCACCGTCTTGGTGATGGTGGCGCGGTCGATGGCCATGGACAGACCCTGGACGACCTTCGGGTCGACCTGCTTCGGCTTCTTCCACTGGTCCGCGTAGAAGGCGATGGCCAGCGTCTGGATCGCGGAGTACGCCTGGTCGACGGCGCGGTCGCCGAGGTCGGCGCGGTAGACCGGGAGGTCCTTCGGGCCGATCTGACGCAGGACGTCGACGTTGCCGGACTTCAGGTCCTCGTAGGCGGCCTCGAGGGTGGTGTAGTTCTTGAAGAGCACACCACCGTTCTTCGCCTTGTTCGGACCCTTGTAGGCGTCGTAACGGACGATCTTGATCTGCTTCTTGTGGTCCCAGCTGTCGAACTTGTAGGGACCGTTGCCGACCGGCTTCTCGCCCGCAGCCTTCGGGTTCGCGTAGAAGGACGCGGGCAGCGGCGCGAAGACGATGTAGGCAAGCTTGTGACCGAAGGCCGGGACCGCACTCTTCAGCTCGATGGTGAAGGTGCTGTCGTCGACGACCTTCAGGCCCTCCATGGCCTTGGCGGTCGGCTTGGCGCCTTCCTTCTCCGGGTGCAGGGCGTCGAAGCCCTTGATGTCCGCGAACCAGGAGGACAGCCCCTGGGCGTTGGTGATGTTGGCGTTCCAGTTCCACGCGTCCACATAGGACTTGGCGGTCACCGGGGTGCCGTCGTGGAAGGTCCAGCCCTTCTTGAGCTTGACGGTCCACGTCTTGGAGTCGGTGGTCTCCACCGACTCGGCGTTGATCATCTCCAGCGAGCCGTCGGCCTTGTAGTCGACCAGGGTCGAGAACAGACCGGCCATGACGGCGGAGCCGTTGGACTCCATCGTGTCGCCGGTGTGCAGGAGCTTCTCCGGCTCACCCAGCTCGATGGAGAAAATCCCGTTGGGGTCCACTTCACCCTTGGCGTCGGAGCCGCTGTCGCCACCGCCACCACAGGCGGTCGCTGCCAGAGCGACGACTATCGCACCCGCTACCCACTTGGCGCTCTTGGCACCGCGCATGGGTTCCTCCTCATGAGTCCACTTGTCACTGCAAGAAGGGCACATCTACGCGCGCTGACACCCCTGACAGCGAACACGTCAAGTACCCCGAGTGTGCTCGTGAGTCGGCGCTCCCCACAGCGCGTGACCCATTGACCCGAGCTCAATGGAGCCAACTATTAAGTACGCCCGAGCCGTAAACCACACTTAAAGGGTCTCGTTTTGACAACATCGCCGGACCCTCGCAGCCCGAAATCCGGACAAAGCGAGCACAGACAGACACCCGCGAAACGGACCGTTAACACATGTTCCGGAGAGCGCTAGCCGATATGCGGACACTCGGGCCACGAAAACGAGTTGACTAACGGTCCGGCCCCCCGCAAGTTTCCGCGGGGGGCCGGACCGTCACTGATGATGCGTCAGTTGCGCTTGGCGCGGGAGGCCGTGCGGCCGCGCTCCTTCTGGTCCAGGACGACCTTGCGGATACGCACGGTCTCCGGGGTCACCTCGATGCACTCGTCCTCGCGGCAGAACTCCAGGGACTGCTCCAGCGACAGCTTCCGGGCGGGCACCACGTTCTCGGTGGTGTCCGCGGACGCGGCACGCATGTTGGTGAGCTTCTTCTCCTTGGTGATGTTCACATCCATGTCGTCGGCGCGGGAGTTCTCGCCGACGATCATGCCCTCGTACACCTCGGTGCCCGCCTCGGTGAAGATGACACCGCGCTCCTGGAGGTTGACCATCGCGAACGGCGTGACCGAGCCCGAGCGGTCGGCGACCAGGGAACCGTTGTGACGGGTGCGCAGCTCGCCGAACCAGGGCTCGTGGCCCTCGAAGATGGAGTGCGCGATGCCCGTACCGCGGGTCTGGGTGAGGAACTCCGTACGGAAGCCGATGAGTCCGCGGGACGGGACGATCCACTCCATGCGGACCCAGCCCGAGCCGTGGTTGGTCATCGTCTCCATGCGGCCCTTGCGGGTGGCCATCAGCTGGGTGATGGCGCCGAGGTGCTCCTCGGGCGAGTCGATCGTCATGCGCTCGATCGGCTCGTGGACCTTGCCGTTGATCTCCTTGGTGACCACCTCGGGCTTGCCGACGGTCAGCTCGAAGCCCTCACGGCGCATCTGCTCGACCAGAATGGCCAGCGCGAGCTCGCCTCGTCCCTGGACCTCCCATGCGTCGGGACGCTCGGTGTCCAGGACGCGGAGCGAGACGTTACCGATCAGCTCACGGTCCAGACGGTCCTTCACCTGGCGGGCGGTGACCTTGTGGCCCTTGCCGCCCTTGCCGACCAGCGGCGAGGTGTTCGTACCGATGGTCATGGAGATGGCGGGCTCGTCGACCGTGATCAGCGGGAGCGCGATCGGGTTCTCGGGGTCGGCGAGGGTCTCACCGATCATGATGTCCGGGATACCGGCGATGGCGCAGATGTCGCCCGGGCCTGCCTTCTCGGCCGGCTTGCGGGTGAGCGCCTCCGTCATCATCAGCTCGGTGATCCGGACGTTGGACATGGTGCCGTCGCGCTTGATCCACGTGACGGTCTGGCCCTTCTTCAGCTCTCCCTGCTCTACGCGGCACAGCGCGATACGGCCCAGGAAGTTGTCGGCGTCCAGGTTGGTGACGTGGGCCTGGAGCGGCGCGGCCTCGTCGTACTCCGGGGCCGGGACGTGCTCGAGGATCGTGTTGAAGAACGGCTCGAGGTTCTCGCTGTCGGCCGGGACGGTGCCGTCCTCCGGCTTGGTCAGCGAGGCGACGCCGTCACGGGCGCAGGCGTAGACGATGGGGAACTCGATCTGCTCCTCGTCCGCGTCCAGGTCCAGGAAGAGGTCGTACGTCTCGTTGACGACCTCGTCGATCCGGGAGTCCGGGCGGTCCGTCTTGTTGATGCAGAGAATGACGGGCATCCGGGCCTGGAGAGCCTTGCGGAGCACGAAACGGGTCTGCGGCAGCGGGCCCTCGGAGGCGTCGACAAGCAGAACGACCGCGTCCACCATCGACAGACCGCGCTCCACCTCGCCGCCGAAGTCGGCGTGACCGGGGGTGTCGATGATGTTGATGGTGATCGGGGCCCCGCCGGCCTTGGGGTGGTACTTGACGGCGGTGTTCTTCGCCAGGATCGTGATGCCCTTCTCACGCTCCAGGTCGTTCGAGTCCATCATGCGGTCGTCGAGGTGCTCGGCGGCGTGCGCGGCGAACGCGCCGGCCTGCTTCAGCATGGCGTCGACCAAGGTGGTCTTGCCGTGGTCGACGTGGGCGACGATGGCAACGTTACGGATGTCGTGGCGCGTGGGCATGCTGACTAGCGCTTCTCTCGATCGTGGGATCAGGCGTCTGACGGTCGTAGCCTCGTCCGCCCGCCGGGCGGACACGCCACGGCTAGTCCTATGGTACGGGGCCGCCGCGCCGGGGGCTTCCCGGCCCGATCGGGAGAAGGATCGTGGAGCACTGGGGTGTACTGAATCGTGCAGTGGAGCGGGGTCGAAAGCCCGGGTCAAGGGTGATCACGATCTTGCCCGCCGACGACGCCGGCGGGCAAGGGACTTGAGCCAGTTCTGAGGTTCTGACCTGCTACTTCTTAGTAGCTTTGGCAGCCTTTTGCTTCTTGAAGCCGATGTCCTGGTAGCGGGGTGCGGCGAAGCCGAAGGCGCCCGCGTTGGCCACCTGGGTCTTGGCCGCGACCAGCTCGGGTCGCTGGTAGAGCGGGATGGATCCGGCCGCGGCCCAGATCCGGGCGTCGGCCCTGCGCACCAGGTCACGGGCGGCGTCCTCGTCCAGCTCCGCGGCCGCCTGATCGAAGAGCTGGTCGATGTGGTCGGAGCCGACCCGGGTGTAGTTCTGCTCCACCAGCAGTGAGCCGTCGGTGGCGGGCACGGGCTTGGCGAAGATCGGGCGGGCGTCGGTCGCCGGGTAGGCGGTGGCGGGCCAGGAGTACAGCGCCAGGTCGTAGTCGCCCGATGCGATGTGGTCCTTGAAGTAGCTGTCGTCGGCGACCTTGGTGATCTCGGTGCGCACGCCGATGCGGGCCAGCATCTGCGCGATCTTGTCGCCCACAGTGCGCAGCGCCTCTGAGCCATGGCCAGAGGGGAGGACGAAGCGCAGGGTGAGCGGCTTGCCGTCCTTGCCGATCGGGCCGCCCGCCCGGGCGGGGGCGGCCGTGCCGCGCGGCGCATACGCTCCGGCGAGGCCGCCCTGCTTCTCTGCGGCGTTCGTCCGGGGCCTGGTCGCGGGGTCGTCGTCGAGGGCCTCGGCCTGGCGTTGCAGGGCCCTGCCCTGGCGGGCCGCGGCGGGGGCGGGCGCGAGGACATACGTACCGCTGCTGCCGGACTCGGGGCCGCGGCCGCCGCTCGCGGGTTTGTCGTCGCCGACGATGTAGAGCCCCTCGTCGGAAGCCTTGTCGTCCTTCTTGTTCGCCTCGGTCTTCTTCGCCTCGGTCGGGCCGGGTGACGGCTTCTTGTCGCCCTTGACCTCGCCGCCCGCCTTGGCCGGGTCGGGCTTCATACGCGCTCCGGCGCGCGTCCAGCCGGCGTCGGCCAGCAGCGCCTGCGCCTCCTGGGTGTTCTGCTCACCGAGCGCTGCGCTGTTGTCGGCGTACGCCCGCTGCCCGGCCAGTGCCAGATGGCTGCCGGGCGGGGTGGCGGGCAGGCCGAGTGGGGTGAGTACGGTCTCGGCCAGCTCCTGGCGGTTCAGCGCGCGGGCCACAGCGCGGCGCACCCGGTCGTCGGCGAGCGGTCCCTTCTCGCCGTTCAGCGCGAGCTGGGTGTACACGGGCTCCAGCGACTTGCGGACCACATAGCCGTGGGCGAGCGGCTGACCGCCTGTGCTCTTCTTCTCCCCCGCCGCGGGGGCGATCCCGTCCGCGGTGCCGCGGTCGACCTCAGCGAGATCGAGGCTGCCCGCGGTGATCGCGGCGGCGCGCTGGTCGCGCGGCACGGCGGTCAGCACCAGCCGCTCCAGCTTTGCCCGCTCCCCCCACCAGCGGGGGTTGCGTACGAGAGTGGTCGTGCCCGCCGCGCGGTCGACGGATTTCAGCTGGAACGGGCCGGCCATCACCTTGAGCATGCTGCGGGCCCCGTCGTTGAAGGAGGCCGGGGTGCCGGTGACCTCCCTCGGGTAGAGCGGGGTGAAGAGAGACCGCCAGTCCGCGTACGGCTTCTTGAAGGTGATCTTGACCTCGAGGCCGTTGGCGCCGCGCTCGATCTTCTCGATCCGCTCATAGCCGGCGTTGCGCGCGGTCCAGTACGCGGAGTCCTTGCCGCTCAGCGCGCGCCACTGGGAGACGAAGTCGGCCGCGTCGATCTCCCGGCCGTCGCTCCACACCGCCTCCTGGTTGAGCTTGTAGAGCACGACCTGCTTGGGCTCGCGCTTGACGACCTCGGCGGACTCCACGTAGTCGGGGTTGCGCTGCGGACGGCCGCTCCGGTCGAGGATGAAGAGGGAGGGGAGCACGGCCCCGGCGATACGCGTCGTGGCGGCGTCCGCGTCGGCCTGGAAGGCGTTGAGCGTGGTGGGCAGGGCGTCGATCGCCCAGCGCAGCGTCCCTCCGTCGGCGACCAGATCGCGCCCGGCGGCCGCGATGTCCTGGGCCGCGGCCTTGCCGGTGTCGGGCTCACCCGAGCTGCAGCCGGACAGTACGGGCAGAGCGAGCACCCCGCTGGTGAGCAGCGCGACAGAGCGGAGCGTGCGGGAGCATGCCCTCCCGCGTGGCGCGTCGACCTTGGACATGGCTTGTACCTCTTCGTCCAATTTTGCGGAATTTGGAGATGATCACACCGATTCCCGTCCACTGAAGTGGAAGGAGCGCGGCAGGTGGCGGCGACACGGCGCGACCAGACCCAAGGTCACCCGTGCGGCCCAACGCAGAACGGGGCAGAGTGCAACTTAAAGGGAGAAAATGGGGGTAGTGATATCCGAACCACAAGGGGCGCGCTGAAAGCGCATGCGCCGGGAATCCCTGTACGTCCCCTTCACAAGCGGGGACGTGACGCGCGACACTCGCAGGCGCATGAGCCATGCCACCGCACCCTGCGGAAGTGAGGGCAAGTCATGTCCCAGCAGGAAGACCTGATGGTGATTCAGCGACGCCTCGACGAGCTGGTCCAGCGTGTCGGAGAGCTGGAGCGGACCGTCGATCAGCTGCGAGGCGCCGGCCCGGCCACGACTGCCGAGCCGATCACACCGGGCACGAAGACACCGGGCCGCCCCGAGCTGGTCACCATTCCCGACGTCCCGTACAACAACGCGCTGTGGACGGATTCGGACGACGAGGGCCTGGGCGTCCGAGACCGGCACGCTCCCTAGGAGACCTCGTTGGCCACAGGTACTGAACCACCACAAGTCAATACGGGCGTGCACGGTGCCACGCGCGCCGCCATCGGACCGCGCCATCTGCGCACCGACCGCTGGTGGCTGTCGCCCGCCCTGACCGCCGGCGGACTGCTCGCCTTCGTCGTCTACTCGACCTGGCGGGCCTTCGCCAACGCCGACTACTACGCAGCGCCGTATGTCTCGCCGTTCTACTCGCCCTGTCTCGCGGAGAACTGCGAGCCGATGCGGAACGGCCCCAACTGGGAGATCTTCGGCAGCTGGTGGGGCCTGTCCCCGGCCCTGCTGATCCTGATCTTCCCGCTCGGCTTCCGGCTGACCTGCTACTACTACCGCAAGGCCTACTACCGGGGCTTCTGGGCCTCGCCCCCGGCCTGCGCGGTCGCCGAGCCGCACACGAAGTACACCGGCGAGACCCGCTTCCCGCTGATCCTGCAGAACATCCACCGGTACTTCTTCTACGCGGCGATTCCGGTCGCCGGGATCCTCACGTACGACACCGTGCTCGCCTTCCGCGACGAGCACTACGAGTGGGGCCATATGGGCCTCGGCACCCTCGTCTTCCTGGTCAACATCGTGCTGATCTGGGCGTACACCCTCTCCTGCCACTCCTGTCGGCACATCATCGGCGGCCGGCTGAAGCACTTCTCCAGACACCCGGTGCGCTACCGCCTGTGGGGCTGGGTCGGCAAGCTGAATGAGCGCCACATGCTGCTCGCATGGACCTCGCTGTTCAGCGTCGCGCTCGCCGACTTCTACGTCTTTCTCGTCGCGTCCGGTGCCTTCGACGATCCGAGGTTGTTCTGACATGACGCAACTCGAACGACAGCAGTGGGACGTCGTGGTGGTGGGCGCGGGCGGCGCGGGCCTGCGGGCCGCCATCGAAGCGCGCGAGCGGGGCGCACGCACGGCGGTCATCTGCAAGTCCCTCTTCGGCAAGGCCCACACCGTGATGGCCGAGGGCGGCATCGCGGCCTCCATGGGCAATGTGAACCCCGGGGACAGCTGGGAGGTGCACTTCCGCGACACCATGCGCGGCGGGAAGTTCCTCAACCAGTGGCGGATGGCGGAGCTGCACGCGCGTGAGGCGCCCGACCGGGTCTGGGAGCTGGAGACCTGGGGGGCGCTTTTCGACCGCACGGCCGACGGGAAGATCTCTCAGCGCAACTTCGGCGGGCACGAGTACCCGCGGCTCGCGCACGTCGGCGACCGGACCGGCCTGGAGCTGATCCGTACGCTCCAGCAGAAGATCGTCTCGCTTCAGCAGGAGGACAAGGAAGAATTCGGCGACTACGAAGCCCGGTTGAAGATCTTCCAGGAGTGCACGGTCACCCGCGTACTCAAGGATGGCGACAGGGTCTCCGGGACCTTCTGCTACGAGCGCGAGTCCGGGCGCTTCTTCGTTCTCGAAGCGCCGTCCGTGGTGCTGTCCACCGGCGGCATCGGCAAGTCGTTCAAGGTGACGTCCAATTCGTGGGAGTACACCGGCGACGGGCACGCGCTGGCGCTGCTCGCGGGCGCACCGCTGCTCAACATGGAGTTTGTGCAGTTCCATCCGACCGGGATGGTCTGGCCGCCTTCGGTGAAGGGGATCCTCGTCACCGAATCGGTGCGCGGCGACGGCGGTGTGCTGCGCAACTCCGAGGGCAAGCGGTTCATGTTCGACTACGTCCCCGATGTCTTCAAGGAGAAGTACGCACAGTCGGAGGAGGAGGGCGACCGCTGGTACGAGGACCCGGACAACAACCGGCGTCCTCCGGAACTGCTGCCGCGCGACGAGGTGGCCCGTGCCATCAACTCCGAGGTCAAGGCCGGCCGCGGCTCCCCGCACGGCGGCGTGTTCCTGGATGTCTCGACCCGGATGCCGGCCGAGGTCATCCGGCGCCGGCTGCCGTCGATGTACCACCAGTTCAAGGAGCTGGCGGACGTCGACATCACGGCGGAGGCGATGGAGGTCGGACCGACCTGTCACTACGTGATGGGCGGCATCGCCGTCGCGTCCGACACCGCGGCCGCGGTCGGGGTTCCCGGCCTGTTCGCGGCGGGCGAGGTCGCCGGCGGGATGCACGGCTCCAACCGCCTCGGCGGGAATTCGTTGTCCGACCTGCTGGTCTTCGGTCGGCGGGCGGGTCTGCACGCGGCCGGGTACGCGCAGGGGCTCAGCGACCGCCCGGCGGTGGAGGACGGGCAGATCGACGAAGCCGCGGCTGAGGCGCTGCGTCCGTTCAGCGCCGAGGGACCGCAGCCGGGCGAGGAGAACGGGAAGCCGCCGGAGAATCCGTACACCCTCCACCAGGAGCTCCAGCAGACGATGAACGACCTGGTCGGCATCATCCGGCGCGGGGCCGAGATGGAGCAGGCACTGGAGAAGCTGGCGGGTCTGCGGGTACGGGCGCGGCGCGCCGGGGTCGAGGGGCACCGGCAGTTCAACCCCGGCTGGCACCTCGCGCTGGACCTGCGGAACATGCTGCTGGTCAGCGAGTGCATCGCGCGGGCGGCGCTGGAGCGCACGGAGAGCCGCGGCGGGCACACCCGCGAGGACTGTCCGACCATGGAGCGCGAGTGGCGGCGGGCCAACCTGCTGTGCCAACTCGTCGACCCCACCGGCGGCTTGGCGGCCACCGACCCCGTGCGCGGCCAGATCGCGCTCGTACGCAAGACGACCGATCCCATCCGTCCCGACTTGCTTGCCCTCTTCGAGAAGGAGGAGCTGGTCAAGTACCTCGCCGAAGAGGAGCTCTACGAGTGAGCAGCTACACAGCGGCCTTCAGGGTCTGGCGCGGTGACGCGGACGGCGGGGAGCTGGAGGACTTCGCCGTCGAGGTCAATGACGGGGAAGTCGTCCTCGACATCATCCACCGCCTCCAGGCCACCCAGGCATCCGATCTCGCGGTCCGCTGGAACTGCAAGGCGGGCAAGTGCGGTTCGTGCAGCGCGGAGATCAACGGCCGGCCGCGGCTGTTGTGCATGACCCGGATGTCGGTCTTCTCGCGCGAGGAGACGATCACGGTGACACCGCTGCGGGCGTTCCCGGTGGTGCGGGACCTGGTGACGGATGTGTCCTTCAACTACACGAAGGCGCGCGAGGTGCCCTCGTTCGTGCCCCCGCAGGGGTTGCGGGCGGGCGAGTACCGGATGCAGCAGATGGATGTGGACCGCTCGCAGGAGTTCCGCAAGTGCATCGAGTGCTTCCTTTGCCAGGACACCTGCCATGTGGTGCGCGACCACGAGGAGAACAAGGCGGCGTTCGCCGGTCCTCGCTTTCTGATGCGGGTGGCGGAGCTGGACATGCACCCGCTGGACGCGGCCGCCGAGGTGGGCCTGGACCGCAAGAAGGCCGCCCAGGACGAGCACGGTCTGGGCTACTGCAACATCACAAAGTGCTGCACGGAGGTGTGCCCCGAGGGCATCAAGATCACCGACAATGCACTGATCCCGCTGAAGGAGCGCGCGGTGGACCGGAAGTACGACCCGCTGGTGTGGCTGGGCAACAAGATCAGGCGGCGTGACGCGGAGGATTAGCGGCTCAGGCAGGACCGCCCCACCCGCGAGTGAGTGGAGGGCGGGCGGGGGGTCGATCTGGTGCGCGGCGATGGACAGCGGCATCTTGCGGGCCCGCGTCGGCTCGCGCGGGGCGGGCCCGGCAGTTTCGGCGGCGGGAGGACCCACGGCCGGATGAGCGACGGCCGTTGGCTCAAGCAGGCGTCGGTGGCGCGCCGCCCGGCCCGGACCCTTCGGCCCGGGCCGCCGGCCTTCCTGGGGGCCTCAGAACATGCTGAGCAACTGCTCGACCGTGGGCTCGGACGTCGAGTCCCCGTCGGGCAGGGCGAGTTCGAACCAGACCGTCTTGCCGCGCGGGGTCCGGCGCGAGCCCCAGGCCGCGCTGAGCAGGCCGACCAGTTGCAGTCCGCGGCCACCCTCGTCGGTGTCGCGCGCCCGTCGTCTTCTCGGCTGGACCAGCCCCGAGTCCCACACCTCGCAGACCAGGGTGCGGTCGCGCAGCAGGCGCAGCCGGATCTCGCCCTCGCCGTACCGCAGCGCGTTGGTGACCAGCTCGCTGACCAGCAGCTCGACCGTGTCGACGAGCGCTTCGAGGTTCCAGGCGACCAGCTGGGCCCGGGCGAGTTCGCGGGCCCTGCCCACCGAGCGGGGCTCGCGCGGCAGCCGCCAGTCGCCGACGGCATCGACGGGCAGTCCCTGGATGCGGGCCATCAAGAGCGCGATGTCGTCCTCGCCGTGCCGGGTGTCGAGGGTGTTCAGCACATGGTCACAGACGTCTTCGAGGGGACGTACTGGATCGGTGAGCGCGGTGCGGAAGGCGCGCAGCCCCTCGTCGAGGGGGTGGTCACGGGATTCGACGAGCCCGTCGGTGTAGAGCGCGAGCAGCGCCCCTTCCGGGAGCTCGACCTCGACCTCTTCGAAGGGCTCGCCGCCCACCCCGAGCGGCATCCCCGGCGGCACGTCGAGCAGCAGCGCCTCCTCGCCCGGTTCGACGAGCACAGGCGGCAGATGGCCGGCGTTGGCGAAGGTGCAGCGACGGGTGACCGGGTCGTAGACGGCGTAGACGCAGGTGGCGAGATAGACCTCGGAGAGGTCGGCCTCGCGGGATTTGTGGGCGACGCGCGAGGCCTGCTGCGCCCCGCTCGGGCTGCCGAGGCCGCGGGCGATCTCGTCGAGCGCGGAGAGCACTTCGGCCGGCTCCAGGTCCAGCAGGGCCAAGGTCCTTACGGCCGTGCGCAGTTCACCCATGGCGACCGCGGCCCGCAGCCCTCGCCCCATCACATCGCCCACCACCAGGGCGGTGCGGTGGCCCGGCAGTTCGATGACGTCGAACCAGTCTCCGCCCACCTCGGTGGCCGTATTGCCCGGGAGATAGCGGCAGGCGATGTCCAGGCCGGCGGCCTCCGGGTCTCCGGGCGGGAGCAGACTGCGCTGGAGGATCAGCGCGCGCTCGTGTTCCCTGCGGTAGAGCCGGGCGTTGTCGATGCAGACGGCGGCGCGGGCGGCGAGCTCGACGGCGAGCGCCCGGTCCCGTTCCCCGAAGGGCTCGCTGCCCTTCGTACGGGAGAACTGCACCAGGCCGACGACGGTGTCGTGCGCGACCATCGGCACCGCGAACGTGGACTGGACGAGGGTGCCGTCCTCACCCGGGATCGACTGGACCCGGGCGGTGCGCAGGGCGCTGGCGCAGGGCGAGTTGAAGGGATAGTGGTGGACCTCGCCGACCGCGGTGGGGATGCTTGCGTTGTGGCCGCAGCCCGGAGTGGTGACCAGTGGCGCGTCCGAGACGGCGCTGGCGAAGGCGACCCGGCGCAGCTCGGCGCTGCCGTCCGCACTGCCGGGGGGAGCCTCGTCACCGGTGAGGAGTCCTTGATAGAGGTCGACCGATGCGAGGTCACAGAAGCCGGGGACGGCGACGTCGAGGAGTTCGCGGGCGGTGGTTTCCAGATCGAGGGAGTTGCCGATGCGGGCGCTCGCCTCATTGAGGAGGGCAAGGTTGCGGCGGGCGCTGGCGGCCTCGCGGGCGGCGTTTTGACGACGGGTCACGTCGGTGCCGATTCCGGCCACGCCGATGGCGCGGCCGGATCCGCTGTGCACCCGGTAGAGGTTGATCGACCAGTGCCTGCGTTCCGTGCTGCCCGGCGGCGCCCCGACGATCTGGAGGTCGATGGCGGATTCGCCGGTCTCCAGGACCCGGCGCAGCGATGCGTTCATCCGCTCGGCCTCGGGGCGGGAGAGATAGTCGTGGACGGTGCGTCCGCGGTGGTCTTCGGCGGCGCCCCCGAAGACGGTGGCGAAGCGCTGGTTGGCGCGCTGGACGGTGAGGTCCGTGCCGAACAGGAGGAAGCCGAAAGGAGATTGGCCGAAAATCGCCTGCGAGGCGGCGAGATCAGTCTCGATCCGGCGCAGTGCACGGACGTCCACGACGATACAGAGCGCAGCCTTGTCGCCACTCTCCGTCTCACTCGGCATCACATAGACCTCGGCGACGCCGTGCGCTCCGCGCTGCCTGGGCATGCGGAAGGGGACCAGGCCGGTCCACTCCTTGCCGTCAAGGATCTCGGCCACATGACGGCGGCCGCGCGGGCGCAGATCGGCGGGCATGAAGACCTCGACCGGGTCCTTGCCCCTGACCTCGTCTGCGGTGATACCGAAGAGATCTACGGCACGCTGACTCCACTGGTCGACCAGCCCGTCCGGACCGATCGAGAAAGAGGCAACCTTGATGTAGTCATAGATCGAGCCAGGCGGGCTGCTCTGCCATACGACACCGCTCGCCGTCTCAGGTATTTCGCTCACGCGACCGTCCCCTCCAGCTCACCGCACCGGACCGGCCATGACCGCAGTATTCAGCACTACGGCCCCGACCGACACGGCGTTCACGATCACAGCACGGTCTCGTTCATTTTGAGCCGGGCCTCGCGTGATCGTTGTCCCCTCACACTTCTAACCAGTGACGGGCAGCTCGAACCACACGGTCTTACCGGTCCTCCCACGCCGGGTGCCCCATCGGCGGGCAGTACAAGCCACCAGTTGCAGCCCGCGTCCACCCTCGTCGTCGGGCTCCGCGGCGCGTTCGGTGGGGGGATCCGGAAGCGGGTCGGAGACTTCGACAAGCAGGCTGGGGGCGGTCTGGTCGAGCCCGGGGCGGACCAGCCGGACCCCGATCGGACCCGATGCATACCGTAGAGAATTGGTCACCAGCTCGCTGACCAGGAGCTCGGTGACATCACCAATGACCTGGTCCAGCCCCCAGGCGCGCAGGGTGTCACGCACGGCGTGCCGGGCGGTACCCACGGCGCCGAGCTCGGCAGGAAAGGTCCACTCGGCGACTTCGCCTTCGGTGTCGATCACACCGCTCACTTCCCAGACCGGCAGCAGACACGCGCCCTATTTAGAGCGGTTAATCAGCACATACCCGATATTCGGGGCGAGGTATCGCGGCGAGGGCAGCAATGGGCGCACCGTGGCACGAACGGCGTATGCGTCAGTCGCGCGCGCCGTCCCGTTCGCCTTCCCGCAGCAGTCGCGCGGCCTCGGCCACGGCGGGCAGGTCCTGATCGAGCCAGTCGACGGCATCGGTCTCGTGCGGAGCCAGCCAGCGCAGCGCGTCGTGGTCCTCAAGCGGTTGCGGCTCCCCGGAGAGCAGCCGAGCCGTCCACACCTGGAGTACGTAGCCGGGCTTCAGCACCCACTCGCCGGGGATCCGCGCCAACGGCTCCGTCTCGACGCCCAGCTCCTCGCGCAGCTCGCGCACCAGCGCCTGCTCGGGGCTCTCCCCCGGCTCCAGCTTGCCGCCGGGCAGTTCCCAGCGGCCGGCGAGCTCTTCGGGGGCGCTGCGGCGAGCGGCAAGCAGCCGCCCCCGGTCGAAGACGGCCCCGGCCACCACCACTACGTGACGCTCATTCATGCGCCGGAGCGTACTTCGCGCCCGCCTGCGGCCCGCCCGGCACGGTCGGGTCAGTCGGCCGCCGCGCGTCGGCGCCGGACGGCTAGTGCGTCGTCTGCCCGATGCGCTCGACCCAGTACAGCTGCTTGTGTTCGCGGCCGTCGAGCGTGTCCGCGATCTGCTGCGCCTCGTCCCTGGTGGCGTATCTGCCAACGCGATAGCGATTGCCGTTGTCGTCCTGCCGTATGACGAGCCAGGGCAGCACAGCGGCACTGTCGTTCATCGCGCCCCTCCCTCGGCCGGCCTGCAGGTCTGTAACGATCGCCAGGAAACCGCACTACGCATATGCCCGAGCCTACGCCTGACCTTCACTCAGCGGATACGGATTTACACAAAGAGATAAGAAGAGGAGCGCACCCGTCTGGATGCACCCCTTCTGGCTGGTTCCAGCCCCTCTACGCGCCGGACGACGGCGCCTCCGGTACGACCTCCGGCACGACCGCCGACCCGGCCTTCGCCACGGCCTTCGGCATCGTCGGCACCGGCATCAGCACCGGGCCCGACTCCGGGTCCGGGTGCGGGTGCGGGGGGGCGCGTACGGACCGGAAGGCAGGAGCCGGACATGACAGCGCGTCGCAGCGGGCGATTGCCCGGGCGTTACGGGACGCGAGCGGTCGTCAACTCGTGATCACGGGGGCGGACGCACTGTTCGCGGACCGGTCACTTCACCGGAAGGTGGTATGCGATCCGGTAGCGGTCCGCCGGGACGACGACGTCCGCCGTCTCGACCGGCCGCCCCGATGCGTAGTAGGTCCGCTCAACGACCATCACCACATGGCCCGGTACGCCGCCGAGGGCCAAAAGCTCCTCCGCAAGCCCCGGCCGGGCGCCGACCTCCTCCGCGACGTTGTCCACGACGACGTCGATGGCGGCCATCCGCTCGACGACGCCGCAGCCGCCGAGCGGGCCCTCCTCCGGCAGCATCACGGGGGTGCGCCCGGTGACTTCGATCGGCTCCCAGGAGGTGGAGAGCATCATCGCCTCGCCCCCGTCGCGGAACACATAGCGCGTACGCATCACCCGGTCGCCGAGCTGAATGCCGAGCCGGGACGCGATCTCCGGGCCCGCCTCCTCCTGTTCGCTGCTCGATTCCCAGGTGCCCCGGGCCCCCTCCTCGGCCTGCTCCTGACGAAAGGGGCTGGCGCCCGTCGGCGGTCGGTAGCCGGAGCGGGCGATCCGGCGCGGGACCGGCCGCTCGCGGACATACGTGCCCGAGCCCGAGCGGCCCTCGACCAGACCCTCTGCCATCAGGACCTTGCGGGCTTCCAGGGCGACGGTGTCCGAGACTCCGTACTCCTCGCGGATGCGGGCCTGCGAGGGAAGTCGGGTGTGCGGCGGCAGCGAGCCGTTGACGATCTGCTGTCGGAGATCGCTCGCAACGCGCAGATAGGCGGGCTGCTCACCGAATGTCACGGGCCACTCCCAACAGGTTGACAGACAGCAACAGACTGGCAACCGTGGGTTGTTGACCGCAAGCGTGGGCCATAGTTTCACTCGAAGTGATGACTTGCGTTTAAGCAGGCTCTTACCGCAGGTATGGCCATCGATTCGAGTCGAACCATTGACCCGCAATGGTCCAGACCAATACGTTGCTGACCATGCGTCGAAACTGCCGAAGATCCCTTGCCAGGGCAGCCGTTGCCGCCTTCTCCCTCTCCCTCCTCGCCACCCTCGCGCCCGCCGCCACCGCCACCCCCGGGCACGGCCAGCACCAAAAGCACTCGTACAAGCGCGTCGGATACTTCACCCAGTGGGGCGTCTACGGCCGGGACTTCCAGGTCAAGGACATGGACACCAGCAGCCAGGCGGCCAGGCTCACCCACATCAACTACGCCTTCGGGAACGTGAGTTCCGACGGCAAGTGCTTCACCGGCAGCGTCCCCGGCGAGGCGGACGCCTGGGCCGACTACGCCCGCCCGCTGGACGCCGCCGACTCGGTGGACGGTGTGGCCGACACCGCCGAGCAGCCGCTCGCGGGCAACTTCAACCAGCTGCGCGAGCTCAAGGCCAAGCACCCCGGCCTCAAAGTGCTGATCTCCCTGGGCGGCTGGAGCTGGTCCACCCACTTCTCCGACGCGTCCCGCACCCCCGCGTCCCGCAAGGCGTTCGTCTCCTCCTGCATCGACCTCTACATCAAGGGCAATCTGCCCGTCGACGGAGCCCGCGGCGGCGCGGGCGCGGCGGCCGGGCTCTTCGACGGCGTCGACCTCGACTGGGAGTGGCCGGGCTCGGCGGGCGACACGGACACCGTGTACCGGCCCGAGGACAAGCAGAACTTCACCGCGCTGGTACGGGAGTTCAGGACGCAGCTCGACACACTCGGGAAGAAGGGGCGCAAGCACTACGAGCTGACCGCCTTCGTCCCGACCGCCCCCGCCAAGATCGACGCGGGCTTCGAGGTCCGCAAGATCATGCGCGACCTCGACTTCGTCAACCTCCAGGGCTACGACTTCCATGTCTCGGGCGAGAAGACCACCGCCCAGCAGTCCGCGCTGTACGCACGCGGCGACTTCAGCGTCGACCAGACCGTCCGCGACTGGCAGCGCCGCGGCGCGCCCGCCCGCAAGCTGGTGATGGGCATGCCCTTCTACGGACAGGGCTGGACGGGCGTGACCGGCGGCGGCGACGGCCTGGGCCGGCCTGCGACAGCGCCGGCGCCCGCGACCTGGGCGGCCGGTTACGAGGACTACAAGGCTCTCAAGAAGCTGGCGGACTCGGGGACGTACACACTCCACCGGGACCGGCGCGGCGGCCACGCCTGGCTCTTCGACGGCACCACCCTGTGGACGTACGACGATCCGCAGGTGCTGCGCGCCAAGACCTCGTACATCCGTGAACACGGTCTGGGCGGCGCGATGTTCTGGTCCCTGGACGGGGACACCGCGGACGGCGAGCTGATGACCGCCGTCGACCGCGGGCTCTCGCGCCGCTAGCAGCCGGGCGGGGTACCCGGACGAGTCCGGTGCCTGGGCTGTCGGGGCTCAGGCGCCGGACGCTGTCGTGGCCTCGTCCGCGGGCCCCTCGGTGGACTCCTGCGTGGACTCTTCGGCCGGCGGGGCGGTTTCCAGGCCGAGCGTGCGGCGGACCGAGATCTCGGTGCTCCCCGTGAGCGCGTCCTCGCCCTCGTAGCCGTGGTCCCAGAAGGTGTCCTCGTCCTGCGCGAGGGCAGCCTTGTCCCAGTGGGCGCGTGCCCGGTCGTACTCCTTCGCCCGCGCCTGTGCCCCTCCCGCCGCGGCTGCCGGCCAGCGGTGCTCGCGCAGGTTCTTCGCCTGTGCGGCGAGCGCGAGGGAGGTCTTCTTGGCCCAGCCCCGGTACCCCTCGGGGTCGTCGGTGAATCCCCCGTCCGGGTCGGCCACATGGACAGCCGACTCTGCCTTCAGATAAGCGAGTTGGTGCGGGTCGAGTGTGGTGGCATCGCGCCGTACCGAGCCTTGGATCTTGGCACCGTCGGTGGCGAATGCACAGGTCACGGCATCGTCACCGAGCCGCCAGCTCTGCTTGGTCGGCAGGTAGTAGTACGTCTCGGTCCCCTTCGGCACCGCCCACGGGTCCAGTGCGTACGCGTCGTTGATCTCCTGGCAGCGCTCGTAGGCGAGCTCGTCGAGGCGGCTCTCGCCGGGATAGGAGTCATAGCCGCGGACCTGGAAGCCGCCGGAGACCTCCGCCTCGTGCTTGTCCGCGCAGTCCACCACAGCGACGTCCGTTGTCTCCTGCTCCTGAACGCCGCTGCCGGGGAGGTTGAAACAGTCGCCCTTGCGCAGATCCAGGGTGCTGCGCGAGCGGGCGGCCTCGTCCATGCCCTTGCGGAACCCGTCCCAGGCCTCGCCGATCCCGCCGTTGGCAACCACGACGAGCAGCAGCGCCGTACTGATCGAGGAGAGAGCGATGCCCGCGATCGCCATGCCCTTCCCGCGCTCTCCCCTCTTCTTGATCTGAGAGAGGGCTGTCAGCCCGAGGACCAGGCCGAGCGGCGGCACACAGCAGACGATCCCGACGACGAGGGAGGCGATGGAGAGGCCGTTCACGGACGGCCTGGGGGCGTACTGCGGATATGGCTGCCAGCCCTGGGTGGATGGGTCCACAACTACGGCGCTCCTCATGGAGATCGTACGAACAGGCGCGCGGATCATACGCCCACGCAGACGGGAGGGGGCGGCCGCCGTGGCGACCGCCCCCTCCGTCTCACTCAGAGTTCAGAACTGCACAGCTCAGAACCGCACAGCTCAGAACTGAAGCGCCCAGGAGTCGATCTTGCCGACGTCCTGTGCCGCGTTGTCGCTGACCCGCAGCTTCCACGTGCCGTTCGCGACCTCGGACGAGGCGTTGACCGTGTACGTGGTGTTGATGTTGTCCGTGCTGCCGCCGGAGCCGTACGCCTTCAGCGTGTACGCGGTGCCGTCCGGCGCGATCAGCTGGACCTGGAGGTCACCGATGTACGTGTGCTGGATGGCAACGGGCACCTGCAGGGCGGCCGGAGCGTTCCCGGTGACGCCACTGACGGTGATCGGCGACTCGGCGGTGGCGAAGTCTCTGATCGTGAAGTCCGCGGTGTTCTCGAACTTCTTGCCGGGCGGCTGGGTGTCACCGCTGCCGATGAACAGCAGGCGGTTCGGCGAACCGGTGCCCGGGTTGCTCACCGCGCCGCTCGTCGCGGCGGTGGTCAGAGCCGTGGAGACCTGAGCCGGGGTCGCGGTCTTGTTGGCCGCGAGGTAGAGCGCCGCCGCGCCCGCGACGTGCGGGGTCGCCATCGACGTGCCGGAGATCGTGTTCGTCGCCGAGTCGCTGGTGTTCCAGGACGAGGTGATTGACGAGCCCGGGGCGAAGATGTCCAGCACGCTGCCGAAGTTGGAGAAGCTGGAGCGGGCGTCGGTGCTGGTCGTGGAGCCGACGGTGATGGCCTCCGCGACGCGCGCGGGCGAGTAGTTGGAGGCGTTGGAGCTGTCGTTGCCCGCCGCGACCGCGTAGGTGACGCCGGAGGCGATGGAGTTGCGCACCGCCGTGTCGAGAGCGGTGTCGATGCCGCCGCCCAGGCTCATGTTGGCGACCGCCGGCTTGACGGCGTTCTGCGTCACCCAGTCGATGCCGGCGACGACCTGCGCGGTCGTGCCCGAGCCCTGGTTGTTGAGCACGCGGACGCCGACGACCTTGGCCTTCTTGGCCACGCCGTAGGACGAACCGGCGACGGTGCCGGCCACATGCGTGCCGTGGCCGTTGCCGTCCTGCGCGGTGTTGTCGTTGTCGATGGCGTCATAGCCGTACGACGCCCGGCCGCCGAAGTCGCTGTGGGTGATCCGTACACCGGTGTCGATGATGTACGCGGTCACACCCTCACCCGCGGTGTCCGGGTAGGTGTAACTCTGGTTCAGCGGGAGGGTCCTCTGGTCGATCCGGTCCAGGCCCCAGGACGGTGGGTTCGGCTGGGTGCCGGTCGCCTTGAAGACACGGTTCTGCACGACGGACGCTACGTCCGGGTCCGCGGCGAACTTCTTCGCCTGCGCCTCGGAGAGCTCGACGGCGTAGCCGTTCAGCGCGGCTTCGTACGTCTTCTTGATCTTCGCACCGTACTCGGCCGCGAGCGCCTTGCCTGCCTTGGAGTCCGCTTCGGGCGCCGACTCGTCGAGGGTGACGATGTAGCTGCCCTTGATGACTCCGGGTGCGCCGGCGTTCTGAATGACGCCTTCACGGGCCGTCTCGGCCGCGGTGGCCGTGAGGGCGGAAGTCGCGCCGAGCGAGAGCGCGGTGGCGGCTATCGCAGTGGCCGCGGCAAGTCTTCGACGCGAATTACGCATCACTGACATGTGAGGGGTCCTCCTCATTGGTGGTGCGCTTCTGTGGGGGATACCGGCAGGCCCATGACAATGCCTGACAGTTGAATCTGTCGTGCCCTCGTCTTGCCTGCCGAGCGAAAGATTGGCGGATCCATAGGAATCACACAAGAGTCCGGAGAGTGGTGTAACACATGCGCCACACAACTGCCATGCTGGCGACCCATGAGCTCGTACCGCTGTCCGGACTGCGCCACCCGCGCCCCCGTCGAGTCGGCATCCTGGTGCTGCCCGGACTGCCGCGGCCCCTGGGATCTGGACTTCACCGCCGCTCCGGTCGACCTCAAGTCGCTGTCCGCCAGGGTCAATTCACTGTGGCGTTACGAGGAGGCGCTGCCGGTCTCCGCACCCGCCGTCTCCCTCGGCGAGGGCCGCACCCCGCTCGTACCGCTCACCGAAACCGTCTCCGTCAAGCTCGACTTCCTGATGCCGACGCTCTCCTTCAAGGACCGCGGCGCGGTGCTGCTTGCGGAGCTGGCCCGCCGGCTCGCGCCGCGGCGGGTGATCGCCGACAGCAGTGGCAACGCGGGCACGGCGATCGCCGCGTACTGCGCACGCGCCGGTCTCGACTGCACGGTGTACGTCCCCGAGGCCACCTCCGCCAAGAAGGTGGAGCAGATCCGGGCGCACGGCGCGCACCTCGAACTCGTCCCCGGCGACCGCGAGGCCGCCGCTGAGGCCGCCCGCGGCGCCGCCGACCTTCCCGGCACGTTCTATGCGAGCCACGTCTACAACCCGTACTTCCTGCACGGCACGAAGACGTACGTCTACGAACTGTGGGAGGACCTCGGCGGCACGCTCCCCGAGGCGATCGTCGTCCCCGTCGGCAACGGCACCCTGCTCCTCGGCGCGGCCCTCGGCATCGGCGAGCTGCACGCCCACGGCATGATCGCCGAGCGTCCCGCGCTGATCGCGGTCCAGACCGAGAGGGTCTCCCCGCTCGCGGCCGCTTTCCACGCCGGTGCCGAGGAACTGCTCGACGACGGCCCGGCGCCGCGGCCGACACTCGCCGAGGGCATCGCGATCCCCCGTCCTCCGCGCGCCCGGCAGATCCTGCGGGCCGTACGCGAATCCGGCGGCACCTTCCTCACGGTGACGGAGGACCAGATCCGGGCCGCCCAGCTGGATCTGGCCGCCCGAGGGCTGTTCGTCGAGTCCACGGGCGTCGCGTGCTGGGCGGCAGCGGGCGGTTGGACCGACCGCAACGCCGTAGTGCCGCTCTGCGGGGCGGGCCTGAAGACAGGCCTGGCGCCCGGGCCGTAGCCTCCGTCGGCCCAGTAGGTGTCGTGCTTGATGAAGAACTCCGCCTGTTCTCCCGGCGACCACTCGATGGCGACCTCGCCTCCCGCACCGCCCGGCCTTCCATCACCCGTGTCACCACCCGTATCTCTTGGTGAAGGGCTCGGTCCGTATCTCCAGCCACTCCAGGCATCCCCACCCCGCTCCGGCCAGCACGAGCACAACCACCACCGCGGCCACCGAGTCCCGCGCCCGCAGCACCCCGCCCACCAGGGCCCAGGCCGCGAGCGCCAGGGCGGGCACCCCGAACACCATCAGCGGCCCCTCGACATAGAGCAGGCTCCAGTCCCGCTCCCCTTCGAAGCCGCCGCGCAGCCCGGGCTCGGCGCCCGACTCCCAGACGAAGAACCCGGTGCAGAACCCGGCCACCACAGCCAGGCATCCGGCCCACCCACGCGTGCGTTCGATACCCATACCCGCCCCGGACGCACGGGCGGCTGGGCCGGTTCCGGGACTTGCGGTCGGCTGAGCACGTGAGCGTGTCAGCCGACGGGCAGCGCCCCGCGCCCCGTCGGCGAGTGCACACCCTTGCGCGCCGCCTCGCCGCAGTGCGCGCAGATCAACTTCGGCTCCAGCGTCTCTCCGCAACTGTGCTGCCACTTCAGCGGCGGATCATCGGAGTTGAGGTGCCGGTCGCCCCAATTCATCAGCGTGAGCAGTACGTCTCCGAGTTCCTGACCGGCCGGCGTCAGGTGGTATTCGTAGCGGGGCGGGTGCTCGTTGTACTGCTTGCGGCGGACCGCCCCCGCCGCCTCCAGCTTGCGCAGTCGCGCCGTGAGGATGTCGCGGGACGCCCCGGTGTTACGGACGATCTGGTCGAAGCGCCGCACCCCGTGGCTCAGTTCGCGCACCGCGAGCAGCGTCCACCGCTCGCCGACCAGGTCGAGCGTGTCGGCGATGGAGCACTCTCGGGGCTGAATGCTCTTGGACATGCGTTTCATTCTAGGTCGGTCGGCTGCGAATCCAGACGTTCAGGGGGAGCGCGTAAGCCGGCACCAACCTCCCCAGCCCAGCCTCGGTTTGAACTTCAAACCTACTAACTCGGCCCTGCCGCGCCCGGAGAGGGTTGTCACGTACGAGGAGATGCGCGCCCACGGGTCGCTGGTCGAGCAGCCTGACGGTCTCGGCGCAGCGGGCGCGGGCCGTCAAAGGGGCGCGGGCCGTCAGCGGCCGCGCAGTGCGCCCGTAGTACTGCCGGTGCGCTCGCGCAGCAGGACCCGCAGCGTGTTCGCGTGCTCGTAGCCGACCTTGCGGGCGATCGAGTCCAGCGAGAGGGCAGTGGTCCGCAGCAGGTGCGAGGCCTGCTCGACCCGCAGGTCCTGGACGAATCGCACGGGAGACATGCCGAGCACGCGGCGTACGGTCCGCTGAAGGGTGCGTTCGCTGACGCCCAGCGAGCGCGCCGCGTCGACGACGCTGATCGGCTCCTCCAGATGCAGCCTCGCCCAGCGCTCGAAGGCGGCAACGAGCGGGTCGCTCTGCGCGAGCGCGCTCGGAATGGTGTACGAGGACTGCGAAGGGCGCTCGTCGACGACCAGTAGCGGGCGACGAGGTCGGCCACGGCCGGACTGCTCATCCGGACGATGGCGAGCGCCAGATCGACATGCCCGAAGGCCGCTCCTGCGGTCATCACACCGTCCGATGTGGTGACCATCCTGGTCTCGTCGATCGTGACAGCCGGGTAGCGCTGCCGGAAGACGGGTGCAAGCCACCAACTCGTCGTCGCCTTCCGCCCGTCGAGCACTCCCGACTCGGCCAGCAGGAAGGTACCCGTACAGGCCGAGGCGACGGGTGTGCCCCGCTCACGGGTGTCGGCCACCAGCGTCCTTACCGCCGCGGATGCGGGGCCGGAGACATGGTCGAGCAACGCCTCCGGCCGCCGCTCGGCGAGCGCCGGCACCAGCAGCAGGTCCGCTCGCCGGGCCTCGGCGGTCGGCTGGGTGGTGACGACGTGTCCTGCGCCGGTGCGGACGCGGCGGCGGAAACCGACGGTGGTGACCTCCCAGGCGGGCGGCGGCTGCGGAAGCTCGGTGCGCATGGCGTTCGCCGCGTCGAGCACGTCGAGGATCGCCGAGAGTCCGGAGTCGAACACGCCGTCGTAGACCAGCACCGCCACGTCCATGTCGGAAACCATATGTGAAGCGTCGTTTACGACACTGGGAAGGTGCTGATCACCACCCGAGGTTTACCGATGTCCCCGACGACGGGGACGGGGGAAACCGACGCCGACCCACGGAGTGACTCACCATGAACATCGGTCTGCTGGCCCGCATCGAGGCCAAGCCCGAGTACGCCGACAAGGTGGAGGCCATGCTGCGCGACGCGCTCCAGCTCGCCCGCGAGGAGGAGCACACGGTCACCTGGTTCTCGTTCCGGGAGAGCGCCACGGCCTTCGGCGTCTTCGACACGTTCGAGGACGAGCGGGGACGGTCCGGTCATCTGCAGGGACGGATCGCCGCGGCGCTGATGGAGGCGGCGGAGACGATGCTGAGCTCGGCCCCGGACATCCGCCCTGTGGACCTCCTGGCGGTCAAGATTCCCTGACCGTTTCTCGAGGACGAGGTCCCGCGGGCCGCGAGCTGCTGCCCGTGGGACCAAGCCGTACGCGCCACGCCACGACGACCCCGCGCCGGTCTTCACGTTGCCGGGCGCGGCCTGAGGCCGGAGGATCCAGCACATGGACAGGACGACAGTCGTCAACCTCAAAGGCCATCGCGACGACCCCGAGTACGCGGACGTCGTCTACGTGGGCCGCGCCATGCACCGCGGCGGCTGGCACCTCGACGCCTCCCCTCTGGCCAGCCCATTCCGCCCGGGCCCGGACGGCACGCGCGAAGAGGTGGTCGAAAAGTACCGCGCGTATCTACTGGCCCGCCCCGACCTCCTCGCCCACCTCCCGTCCCTGCGCGGCCGCCGCCTCGGCTGCTGGTGCGTCCCGCAGCGCTGCCACGCGGAGGTGCTCGCGGAACTGGCGGACGCGGCCGGGCAGCGCACAGCGAAGGCCCGCTGACGCGGTACGACTCGAAGGGAGATTGCTTCGTCCGCCAAGGCGGCCCGAACCGACTGTGGGACGGGGCCTCTCCGGCGGTGGTCCGAGCCGGGATCCCGGGCCGCGGGCAGCGCGCTCATTCGGACGGGCCGTCCGCGCACGCCGGGCAGCGGCCCCAGAACGTCACCGCCGCCTCGTCCACGCTGTATGTGGCGGGCAGACGGGCTTCCAGGCACGGGGCGGCCCCGATCACACACTCCACGTCCGCTACGTCGCCGCACTCCCGGCAGACGAAATGGTGGTGGTTGTCGCCCCGTTCGATCTCGTAGCGGGCGGGATGGCCGGCGAGCTGGGTGCAGCGGGTCAGGCCCGCCTCGGTCAGCGCGCGCAGCACGTCGTACGTCGCCTGGAGGGAGAGCCGGCCGGTCACCTCGCGCGCCCGGGACCGGACCGAGTCGGCGTCGGGGTGCTCCGGCAGCGCCTCCACCGCCGTCAGGACGGCCATGCGCTGCGCGGTCACCCGCAGGCCCGCTTCACGCAGCCGGGACGCCGCGCGCGCCATCGGTTCCTGCACGGCCTCGCTCATGGCCACCGCCTTCCCGCTGTCTCGCGGCACATCACACCGGGGAGCGGGTGCGGTCACCGGAGGGGCCCAGCTCGAACCAAGTGATCTTCCCATGGGCGGTCGGGTAGCAGCCCCACCGTCGGGACAGCGCCTCGACAAGTGCCAGACCGCGTCCCCACTCGTCGTCGGGCGCGGCACACCGCAGTCGCGGCAGCACGCTGCTGCCGTCCTCGACCGAGCAGAGGATCACGTCGGCCAGCACCAGGGAGAGATGCAGCGGCCCCACCGCGTGGCGCAGTGCGTTCCCGACCAGCTCACTGACGAGCAGTTCCGCCGTCTCGACCAGCGTGGCGGGGACCCATGCGGCCATCAGGTCGCCGCGGATGTCGCGGCGCGCCTGAGCGACCGCGGTCGGCGTCCAGGGCAGCGGCCACGAGGACACGCCCGCGCCATCCTGCCAGGGAGAAGGCGGGCAGGCAGGCTCCTGGTCCAACAGCGCCGCGCCGGCCACGCCGCCCGAAGGCTCCGACCATGCGCGTGTCTGCTCACTGCGCTGATCGACCGGGTCTTTCAGGGGACCCATGTTCGTGCACCTCCACTACCGGAAGCCCGTTTTGCGTGATTTGGGCTTGTTATCGCCAGCGTATGCCTGTTCTGGAGTAAGTCAAGATTAGAGATGAATTCTTCTTTTTGTAAGCACTCCATATGCCGTCCATATAGCTGAACTCTGAGCTCGCCCGATGTTCACACCACCCTCGGCCTTGGCGCCGCATCGCGGCCGACGACGGTCACATCGCTGCTCCGCGGCTATCGGGACTGCCACGCCCGTACGAGGTCCTCCGGCCCCCAGTGCGCGGTCAGCGGCAGATCATCGGCCACCCCGCAGCGGGAGACCGCGACCAGTGGAGTGTCCGGGGCGGTACCGGGGACGGCGAGCATGTCGCGTACCAAGGCGTCATACTCACGACGGCCGAAGGGCTGGGTCTCCAGCCACTTGACCGACCCGACGAAGTGCACCTGGCGGGCCACCGGCTCGCGGTCTGCACCGATGAGGTCGATCTCGGGGTTGTTCTGACGGTTCCACCAACCGCCGATGGCCTCGGTCTCGGGCCACTCATCATTGGGCATCAGACGCAGCAAGGACTCGCGGATCAGTGGCTCGACCGCTCGCCCGCGCCAAGTGGTCCATGACCGCTCGATGCGTTCCAGTGCCAAGTCGCCGCGGCCTCGCTCGATGAGTGGGATGGCGCGTGCCAGGAACGCCAGCCAGAACCGCAGATACGGGTCGGCGATCCGATAGCGCTTGTTCTTGCTATCCGGCTTGACGGACAGGGGGAGATCAGCGGCCAGGACTCGCTTGGCCTGCAGCATGGCCAGCAGCGGGGAGAGCGTGCCGGACGGCAGCGCGCTAGCGCCGCCGGCCTGGGCTGCGATTGCGCTGAACGTGCGCTCACCGCTGCCTACCGCTTCCAGTACGGCCCGTGAGTGCGAAGCCTCGGGGAATTCGCCCAGCAGGGACAGCTCGCCGGCCACCAGCAGGGGCGAGAGAGGGTTGGCGACGGAAGCCTGCAGGAAGGCCGTACGCCCCATTCCCGGCCGCCAGGACTGCACGATCTCGGGGAATCCACCAGTGATCAACTGGGCGTCCACGGCCCCTGCGGCGTCGAGTTCGGTCACGGCCTGCACGTCGGCCAGGTTCAGGGGGTGGACGGTCATTTTCGCCGCCCGGCCGAAGAATGGGCGTCCGTACGACTGCAGTGCCTCCATCACCGATGTATCGCTGCCAACCAGCAGCAGAAGCACGGGCCTGGAAGACAGGTGACGGTCCCAGGCAGTCTGGAGTGCGCCCTCGAATTCCTGATCCTGCTCGACCAGCCAGGGCACCTCGTCGATCACCGCGATGCTGGGTGAGTCATCGGGTACCGCGAGCGCCAGCGAGCGCAGGGCCTGGTTCCAGTCCTGCGCCTGGAGGCCGGCGACCAGCTCCGCCCCCGGCAGTAGTGACTGCGCGAGGGTCGCTGCAAAGTCGGCGCGCTCCGTCACAGGGTTACGCCCCCGGGTGGCCTGGAACACCACGTACGGCGCTCCCGAGCGGTCGCAGAATTCCTGGACCAGTCGCGACTTCCCCACTCGCCGCCGACCCGTCATGATCACAGCCCGCCCTCGGGTGGCTCCAACGCTCTCTGCCACTGTCCGGTACTGCTCGGCCAGCAGTTCAAGATCGCCGACCCGGCCTTGGAACTCCACGACACACCCCATGGGATTAACGTAGATAGAGTATTACGTAGATTGAATCTTACTTCACCTCAAGCGGCCTAGTGGATCGAGTGCAGAAGCGGGCACGGAGTGCGAGATTGCGGATTGGAGCCTCTGCATCCTGCTCGGCAAGGGTGACGGGTGAGCGCACGGACGCGGGCCGCTTAGCGCGCAAGCCCTGCCCAAAACCCAGCACGGTAGAGGTGAGCAGGTGTGATCATGGGTGACGAGGGGTCAGATCTCCCAGGACCATCCCAGCACGGGAACAACAAGGGGCCCGACTCCGAAGAGTCGGACCCCACCTGACCTGTATGTTTGCCAGATCAACGACGTGCCGTTACGTCACCCGCTACACGTTGAAGCGGAACTCCACCACGTCGCCGTCCTGCATCACGTAGTCCTTGCCCTCCATGCGCGCCTTGCCCTTCGCGCGGGCCTCCGCGACCGAGCCCGTCTCCACCAGGTCGGCGAAGGAGATGACCTCGGCCTTGATGAAGCCCTTCTGGAAGTCGGTGTGGATCACACCGGCCGCCTCGGGGGCCGTCGCGCCCTTCTTGATGGTCCAGGCGCGGGTCTCCTTCGGGCCCGCCGTCAGGTACGTCTGCAGGCCGAGCGTGTCGAAGCCGACCCGGCCCAGCGTCGCCAGCCCCGGCTCCTCCTGGCCCATCGACTGGAGAAGCTCCAGCGCCTCGTCATCGTCGAGCTCGATCAGCTCGGACTCGATCTTCGCGTTCAGGAAGATCGCCTCGGCCGGGGCGACCAGCACGCGCTGCTCGTTCTTGAAGTCCTCGTCGACCAGTTCGTCCTCGTCCACGTTGAAGACGTAGAGGAAGGGCTTGGTGGTGAGCAGGTGCAGCTCGTGCAGCAGACGGCCCTTCTCCGTGCCGGCGGTGATGCCCGCGCCGAAGAGCGTCGTGCCGGCCTCGAGGATCTTCTGCGCCTCCTCGACCGCGGCAAGGACCGCGACCTTGTCCTTCTGGAGGCGGGACTCCTTCGTCAGACGCGGGACCGCCTTCTCGATCGACTGGAGGTCGGCGAGGATCAGCTCGGTGTTGATCGTCTCGATGTCGTCCTTCGGCGAGACCTTGCCGTCGACATGGACGACGTTCTCGTCCTTGAAGGCACGGATGACCTGGCAGATCGCGTCGGACTCACGGATGTTCGCCAAGAACTTGTTGCCCAGGCCCTCGCCCTCACTCGCGCCGCGCACAATGCCCGCGATGTCGACGAAGTCGACCGTCGCCGGGAGGATCCGCTGCGAGCCGAAGATCTCGGCGAGCGTGGCGAGGCGGGCGTCCGGGACGCCGACGACGCCGACGTTCGGCTCGATGGTGGCGAACGGGTAGTTGGCCGCCAGCACGTCGTTCTTGGTCAGGGCGTTGAACAGGGTCGACTTGCCGACATTCGGCAGGCCGACGATTCCGATCGTGAGCGACACGTTGGCGACTTCCTGGAGTGAGGACTGGCTGATGGCCGTACGGCCCGGAGGTGGGCCGATCCCCCAGTTTACGGGCGGGTCAAGCCGGGCATCGACGGGGAGCTCGGAGTCGAACTCAACGCCAAGGTCAGCCAAAGGGCGTGTCCCATGCCTGATTCCTCCCCACTCGCGACCTACTTTGTTCGGGTGGAGCAGCCCAGGACAAGTCAATCTCAGCGCCGGCAGCGGCCGCAGCCCCCTCTCTCCCCGAAGGTCCCCCTTACTCCGCAGAGCGCGCTTGCCGAGGGCACGCTGGCGGAAGGCACCCCCGTGTACCGGGTTGCCGCCCGGCCCGCGCGCACCGTGCCGCCTGTGGTCCTCGCGCTGCGCAGACTGCCCAAGCCCCGGCTGACCGGCCTCGGTGGCGGACTGTTCGGAGCCGCGACGATGTTCGCGCTCGGCTGCCTGGACTGGCTGCTGCTCGGCGGCTCCGCCGTGGTGTACGGACTGCTGTTCCTGCCCGTGAGTGCAATGACGGCGCTGTGGGTCCGGGACGCGGACCTGGTCACCGCGCCGATCAGCGTGCCGATCGCGTTCGCGGTCGGGATCGTGCCGATCTCCGGCGGCACGGGTGGCTTCGGCGGCCAGACGATGGCGGTGATCACCGCACTCGCGGTGCACGCCGGCTGGCTGTACGGCGGCACGCTGATCGCGGGGCTCATCACGTGCGTCCGGAAGATCCGCATGATGACCCGCCGCCAGCGCCGCACCCGTGGGGGTCCCCCGCCGCGCCGCAGCTAGATCACGGCCGGCGTCCGCCAGACCGAGGCCGGCGTCCGCGGCCACGCAGTCCGGCGGCACGGGACCGGCCGGGGCGGGCTCAGCCGCCGCTCGTACCGCGCACCCGGCGCCGCCCGCTCGCCCGCTACCTTCCAACCGCTGCCATCGCCGCGCCCACGATTCCCGCGTTGTTCCGGAGCTCCGCCGGGATGATCTCCGCCCTGATTCCCTCGATCAGCGGCACGAACTTGTCCGCCTTGCGGCTCACCCCGCCGCCGATGATGAACAGTTCGGGCGAGAACAGCATCTCCACGTGCGCCAGATACTTCTGCACCCGGTGCGCCCACTGCTGCCAGCTCAGGCCCTCGTCGTCCTTGACCTTCGTCGACGCGCGCTTCTCCGCGTCGTGACCGTGCAGTTCTAGGTGGCCGAGCTCGGTGTTCGGCACCAGGCGGCCGTCGATGAAGACCGCGCTGCCGATGCCCGTGCCGAGCGTCAGCAGTATCACCGTGCCCTTGCGGCCGTGCCCCGCGCCGAACCTCATCTCCGCGATGCCCGCCGCGTCCGCGTCGTTCAGGACCGTCACCGGCAGGCCCCCGAGGCGGTCGCCCAGCAGTTTCGCGGCGTCCATGTCGACCCAGCGCTTGTCGACATTCGCCGCCGTACGCGTAACGCCGTCCATGACGACGCCGGGAAAGGTGATACCGACCGGGCCCGACCAGCCGAAATTGCCGACCACCTCGGCCACGCCGTCCGCCACCGCGTCGGGCGTCGCCGGGTGCGGGGTCAGGACTTTGTAGCGCTCCTGCGCCAGTTCGCCGCGCTCAAGGTCCACAGGTGCGCCCTTGATGCCGGATCCGCCGATGTCCACTCCGAACACGTCCATGGACACAACGTTACGGGCAGCCTCCGTCAGTTACTTCCCGGACAGCTCCGCCGCCTCCGCGCGCAGATCGCGCCGGAGCTCCTTCGGCAGCGAGAAGGTGATCGACTCCTCCGCTGCCTTCACGATCTCGACGTCCTCGAAGCCGCGCTGCGAAAGCCACTCCAGTACGCCCTCGACCAGCACCTCAGGCACGGACGCGCCCGACGTGACGCCGACCGTCGAGACGCCGTCCAGCCAGGCCTCGTCGATCTCGTCCGCGAAGTCCACCAGATGGGCGTCGCCCGCTCCCGCGCCCAGCGCCACCTCGACGAGCCGCACCGAGTTCGAGGAGTTCTTGGAGCCGACCACGATGACCAGGTCCGCCTCCGCGCCCATCTGCTTCACCGCGACCTGGCGGTTCTGCGTGGCGTAGCAGATGTCGTCGCTCGGCGGCGAGATCAGCTGCGGAAACTTCTCCTTCAGCTTGTCCACCGTCTCCATCGTCTCGTCGACCGACAGCGTGGTCTGCGAGAGCCAGACGACCTTCGACTCGTCCCGCACGGACACATTCGCGACGTCTTCGGGGCCGTCCACGAGCGTGATGTGGTCGGGGGCCTCGCCGGACGTGCCGATGACTTCCTCGTGGCCGTCGTGGCCGATCAGCAGGATGTCGTAGTCCTCGTCCGCGAAGCGGACGGCTTCCTTGTGGACCTTGGTGACCAGCGGGCAGGTCGCGTCGATCGTCGCGAGCTTGCGCTGCGCCGCCTCCTCGTGGACGACCGGCGCCACGCCGTGCGCGGAGAACATGACGATCGACCCCTCGGGGACCTCCGCCGTCTCGTCGACGAAGATCGCGCCCTTCTTCTCCAGGGTCTGTACGACGTACTTGTTGTGGACGATCTCGTGGCGGACATAGATCGGCGACCCGTACTGCTCCAGGGCCTTCTCCACGGCGATCACGGCACGGTCCACGCCCGCGCAGTAGCCACGGGGAGCGGCGAGCAGGACGCGTCGGGCGGGAGTCGTAGCAGTCATGCCCCCCATCGTAAGGCCGCCCAGAAGGGGCGAGAGAGCCGCCCGCCAGGGGAAGACTCGTGCCACCGTCGCTATCAGCCGCGTTGTCGCACCCGGCCGATACGCTCGCCCGTATGGCTCTCAATACGTCCGCGGAAGCTCCTCTGCCGGTCGGCGAGGTGTCACGGCTCATCGGAGGGTGGATCGACCGGCTCGGCGCCGTCTGGGTGGAGGGGCAGATCACCCAGCTGTCGCGGCGGCCGGGCGCCGGGGTCGTCTTCATGACCCTGCGCGATCCCTCGTACGACATCTCCGTGAGCGTCACCTGCTTCCGGCAGGTCTTCGACGCGGTCGCGGACGTCGTGGCGGAGGGCGCGCGCGTGGTGGTGCACGCCAAGCCGGAGTGGTACGCACCGCGGGGGCAGCTGTCGCTGCGGGCCGTGGAGATAAAGCCGGTAGGAATCGGCGAACTGCTCGCGCGCCTGGAGCAACTGAAACGGACCCTGGGAGCGGAGGGGCTGTTCGCCGTCGAGCGCAAGAAGGCGCTGCCGTTCCTGCCGCACCGGGTGGGGCTGGTCTGCGGGCGGGCATCGGCGGCCGAGCGCGACGTCCTGGAGAACGCGCGGCGGCGGTGGCCGGCCGTCCGCTTCGAGGTGCGCAATGTGGCCGTGCAGGGGGTGCACGCGGTGACCCAGGTCGTCCAGGCGGTCAAGGAGCTGGACGAGCTCACGGACGTGGACGTGATCATCGTGGCGAGGGGCGGCGGCAGCGTGGAGGATCTGCTGCCGTTCTCGGACGAACAGCTGATCCGCACCGTGTCCGAGTGCCGTACGCCCGTGGTGTCGGCGATCGGGCACGAGCCGGACTCGCCGCTGCTCGACCTGGTGGCGGATCTGCGGGCGTCGACGCCGACGGACGCGGCGAAGAAGGTCGTGCCGGACGTCGGCGAGGAGCTGGACCGGGTGCGGCAGTTGCGCGACCGTGCGCTGCGCACCGTCCAGGGGCTGCTCGACCGCGAGGAGCGGGGTCTTGCCCATGCGCTGGCCCGTCCGTCGATGGAGCATCCGCACCGGATGGTGGACGAGCGCGGGGCGGAGGTGGACGCGCTGGTGGCCCGTAGCCGGCGGGTGCTCGGCCACCTCCTTGACCGCGCCGACTCGGAGCTGGCGCACACCCGGGCCCGGGTGGTCTCGCTGTCGCCGGCGGCGACCCTGGAGCGGGGGTACGCGGTGCTGCAGCGGGCGGACGGGGCGGTCGTCCGCTCGCCGGAGGAGGTCGCGGCGGGCGACGAGCTGCGCGCGCGGGTCTCGGAGGGCGAGCTGAACGTCGTTGTCGTACCTCACACATAGGGTGGATCGCATGGCTGCCAACACGGACGAGGCCGCGCTCGGCTACGAGCAGGCGCGGGACGAGCTGATCGAGGTCGTACGTCGCCTGGAGGCGGGCGGCACGACGCTCGAGGAGTCGCTGGCCCTGTGGGAGCGCGGCGAGGAGCTGGCGAAGGTCTGCCGCCGCTGGCTGGAGGGCGCCCGCGCCCGGCTCGACGCGGCGCTGTCCGAGGGCGAGCACGAGGCCGGTGCCGCCCAGCCCGCCGAGGACTGAGCAGGTCAGGGGCCCTTCCCCTGTGAGCCGGGGCACTCCGGACGTGTAGTTGAAATTTAATCTACCGGGATGTGGTTACACCCGTCGTAATGATCCGCCGCACGCCCCGGAAGGTACGTCAGCAATGACCCTCGCCCTTGACTCCGCCGCTCAGGACCTCCTCTTCCGTGAGGCCCGCACCGCCAACACGTTCACCGACGAGCCGGTGACCGAGGAGCAGGTCCAGGCGATCTACGACCTCGTCAAGTTCGGACCCACCGCCTTCAACCAGAGCCCCCTGCGCGTCGTCCTCGTCCGCTCCGACGAGGCCCGCGAGCGCCTGGTAAGTCACATGGCCGAGGGCAACCAGGCGAAGACCGCGTCCGCGCCGCTGGTCGCGATCCTCGCCGCCGACAACGAGTTCCACGAGGAGCTTCCGACCCTGTTCCCGCACTTCCCGCAGGCCAAGGACATGTTCTTCGCCGAGCGCCCGGTCCGTGAGCAGGCCGCCGCCCTGAACGCCGCACTGCAGGCCGCGTACTTCATCGTCGGCGTCCGCGCCGCCGGTCTGGCCGCGGGCCCGATGACCGGCTTCGACTTCGCGGGCGTCCAGAAGGAGTTCCTGGACGACGACCACACCCCGCTGATGGTCATCAACATCGGCAAGCCGGGCGAGGACGCCTCGTTCCCGCGCTCCCCGCGACTGGCGTACGACGAGGTCATCACCACTGTCTGAGCCGTCACGCAGTCATCACGCGAAGGCCGCCGCACCCGAAGCGGGTGCGGCGGCCTTCGAGATTCGTCATGACGTACGCAGCGCGGCCGCCATTTCCGCGAGCCGCTGCGCCGACGCCGTGCCCGTGACGACCGTCGTCCCACCCTTGTCGTGGCGCACCAGGGCGTCGTACTTCGGCCCCTCCCAGCGCTCCCAGGCCGCGCCCGCGATCTGCTGCGTGCGGTCCGTCTTCGTGGCCTGCTGGCTGACCTGCGGGATGTACTTGCGGGCCGGCGCCGTGGACTGCTCGACCGCGACGTACTCGCCGTCCGGGTCCAGGAAGCCGAGGTGCCAGGCGTTGCCGTCGGTCCCCTTGTACGAGACCGACGTCGGCTTCCACCCCTTCGCAAGGCCCTCCGGCGCCGCCACCGGGTACGGCGCCGCACGCCGTGCGGTAAGCAATTCCACCCGGTAGTCGACCGCCTTGATCGGGTCGGCCTTGTCATCGTGCGGAATGAACACATAGATCACCGCGACGACGGCCCCGATGACCGCCATCGACAGCACCATGTCGCGCACCGTCTGTCTGCCTCGCATACTTGCCACGCCCCCATCGTCGCATCATGGTGGCGTGCTCAAACGTGGCCCCCTCTGCTCAATTTGTCGACGTACAGATAGAGTCGGATCACCCTCTTTTCCGGCCGTCGTCGTACAGAAAGGTGCGCTCCGATGACCGAGCACAATCTGCCGTCCCAGCTCGAGGTCTCCCCCGAGGCCCCCGACCGCAACCTGGCCCTGGAGCTCGTCCGGGTCACCGAGGCCGCCGCCATGGCCGCAGGCCGGTGGGTCGGCCGCGGAGACAAGATCGGCGCGGACGGAGCGGCCGTCAAGGCCATGCGGACCCTGGTCTCCACCGTCTCGATGAACGGCGTCGTCGTCATCGGCGAGGGCGAGAAGGACGAAGCCCCGATGCTGTTCAACGGCGAGCGGGTCGGCGACGGGACCGGCGCCGAGGTCGACATCGCCGTGGACCCGATCGACGGCACCACGCTCAACGCCAAGGGCATGCCGAACGCCATCGCCGTGCTCGCCGCCGCCGACCGCGGCACCATGTTCGACCCGTCCGCGGTCTTCTACATGGACAAGCTGGTCACCGGCCCCGAGGCCGCGGACTTCGTGGACATCAACGCCCCCGTCTCTGTCAACATCCGCCGGGTCGCCAAGGCCAAGCACTCGACGCCCGAGGACGTCACGGTCGTCATCCTGGACCGCCCGCGCCACGAGGGCATCGTCAAGGAGATCCGCGAGACCGGCGCACGGATCAAGTTCATCTCGGACGGCGATGTCGCGGGTTCGGTCATGGCCGTACGCGAAGGCACCGGCGTCGACATGCTCATGGGCATCGGTGGCACGCCCGAGGGCATCATCTCCGCCTGCGCGATCAAGTGCCTCGGCGGCACGATCCAGGGCAAGCTCTGGCCGAAGGACGACGCCGAGCGGCAGCGCGCGCTCGACGCGGGGCACGACCTGGACCGGGTGCTGCACACGAACGACCTGGTCAGCGGCGACAACGTGTTCTTCGTCGCCACCGGAATCACGGACGGCGAGCTGCTGCGCGGAGTGCGTTACCGCGCGGAGACCGCGACCACCCAGTCGCTGGTGATGCGCTCCAAGTCCGGCACGATCCGCCAGATCGACTCGACCCACCGACTGTCGAAGCTGCGCGCGTACAGCGCCATCGACTTCGACCGCGCGAAGTAGGTACCAGTCGTAGGTACGGGAAGGGGCGCCCCATGTGCGGTGGGGCGCCCCTTCCCGTGCCTACGCGTCCGACGCCTCGTCGACCGTCAGGCCGCCGACGCCGACTTCTTGAGCTCGATCTCGCGCCGCCTGCGCCGGGCCAGCACCACGCGGCGCTCGGCCGCGGTGAGCCCGCCCCACACGCCGTACGGCTCGGGCTGGAGCAAGGCATGTTCCCGGCACTCGACCATCACGGGGCAGCGGGCGCAGACCCGTTTGGCTGCCTCCTCGCGTGACAGCCGCGCTGCCGTTGGTTCCTTGGACGGGGCGAAGAACAGTCCCGCTTCGTCCCGGCGGCACACCGCCTCCGCATGCCAGGGTCCGGCCTGATCTTCCCGAGCGGGAATTCGCTGGGGCGGAACGGCGGCGACCTGCAAGGACTGATGCGGCAGTTGCAGCACGGTCTACTCCTGACGACGGCTTCGCGAGCGAGAGACGATGCAGCACTCCCTACCCGCTGTGCGCACTCCTATTCACTGAGTGGCACTCAGTTCCGACGCACGGAATTGCGCACCGGCGCTCGCGGCCGAAAAACGCTCCGGAGCGCAGTCGTCAGCCGAGGTGTTTGCGCAGGCGGTCATGGAGATCGGAGATGCGGCGGCCGCGCTTGGGCTTGGCCTCGACATTGCCGAAAACCGCGTACCCGTTGACGACGACGACCGGGGCCTCTGGATCCTCGGCCTCCAGCGTGAGGACGTCGAAGTTGCCGAAGAAGCCGGTGCCGCTGCCGCGCAGCGAGATGTTCTCCGGAACCCGGACCTCGACATTGCCGAAGATGGAGGTCGCGTTGATCACGGTCAGCCGCTGCCCGAAGAGCGCCTCGGTGAGGTCGATCTCGATGTTGCCGAACAGCGAGAAGGCGTTGGTGCGGCGGCCGACGCGCCAGCGGCCCTTGCGGGTGGAGCTGGAGAAGACGGCGATCAGGTTGTCGGCGGGTCCGCCGGGTCCGGGGGACCCTTCTGGCCCGTACGCGTGCGAGGTGGCGTCCGGGCGCCTGCGGGTCGCCGGCAGGTCCTGGACGATCGGTTCGAGCTCGCCGACGGTCTTGGCGCGGTAGACGGCCTCGATCCGCTCGGAGTGCTCCTCGGCGTCCAGCCGGCCCTCGGCCAGGGCGTCCCTGAGGATGTCCGCGATCCGGTCACGGTCGGCATCGGAGGCACGGATGGCAGCGCCGGGTTCCGCGTGGGCGACCGGCTTCTGGGGGTGCTTGTCGAGGTCCACGGATCCAGCGTAGCGAAACGCGATAGATCGCGACTAGTGGCCCACGCCGGTTGTCCCCAAACTCCTCGGGACTCCGTCCAGGGAGACCCCCAAGTGCTTGATTTCAGTGAGCCCTACCTCACAAGCCCGGCTCCCGCGCGGCGTTCTACGCTGGGGTGCGCGCTGCCAATGGAGGCCGCGTCGCCGTCTGCTGAGTGAGGAATGGCCGTAATGCCAGAGTTTGCGTACTCCGATCTGCTCCCGCTGGGAGAGGACACCACGCCGTATCGGCTGGTGACCGCCGAGGGAGTCTCCACCTTCGAAGCCGACGGGCGTACGTTCCTCAAGGTCGAGCCGGAGGCGCTGCGCACGCTCGCCGCCGAGGCCATGCACGACATCTCGCACTACCTGCGGCCCGCCCACCTCGCGCAGTTGCGCCGTATCGTCGACGATCCCGAGGCCTCCTCCAACGACAAGTTCGTCGCGCTCGACCTGCTCAAGAACGCGAACATCGCCGCCGCCGGCGTCCTCCCCATGTGCCAGGACACCGGCACGGCGATCGTGATGGGCAAGCGTGGCCAGAACGTGCTGACGGCAGGCGGCGACGAGGAAGCCCTCTCCCGCGGCATCTACGACGCGTACACCAAGCTCAACCTGCGCTACTCGCAGATGGCTCCGCTCACCATGTGGGAGGAGAAGAACACCGGCTCCAACCTCCCCGCCCAGATCGAGCTGTACGCGACCGACGGCGGCGCGTACAAGTTCCTGTTCATGGCCAAGGGCGGTGGGTCGGCCAACAAGTCGTTCCTCTACCAGGAGACCAAGGCGGTCCTGAACGAGGCCTCCATGATGAAGTTCCTGGAGGAGAAGATCCGCTCGCTCGG
This sequence comes from Streptomyces sp. NPDC019443, assembly GCF_044389785.1. Taxonomy (NCBI): domain Bacteria; kingdom Bacillati; phylum Actinomycetota; class Actinomycetes; order Kitasatosporales; family Streptomycetaceae; genus Streptomyces; species Streptomyces sp. NPDC019443. Next base: position 159,151 of record NZ_JBIRYJ010000002.1, on the reverse strand, counting down.
TACGGCGGCGTGCCCGCCGTACCACCTCGCGATCGTCGTCGGCGGCACGTCCGCCGAGTTCGCGCTGAAGACCGCGAAGTACGCCTCCGCGCACTACCTCGACGAGCTGCCCGCCGAGGGCTCCCCGACCGGCCACGGCTTCCGCGACAAGGAGCTGGAGGAGAAGGTCTTCGAGCTCACCCAGAAGATCGGCATCGGCGCGCAATTCGGCGGCAAGTACTTCTGCCACGACGTCCGCGTGGTCCGGCTGCCACGGCACGGCGCGTCGCTGCCCGTCGCGATCGCCGTGTCCTGCTCGGCCGACCGCCAGGCGACCGCGAAGATCACCGCGGAGGGCGTGTTCCTGGAGCAGTTGGAGACGGATCCGGCGCGCTTCCTGCCGGACACGACGGACGAGCACCTCGACGAGGCGGGTGCCCGCGGCGAAGCCGCTGTACGCATCGACCTGAACCGGCCGATGGACGAGGTGCTGGCCGAGCTCACCAAGTACCCGGTCAAGACCCGGCTCTCGCTGACCGGCCCGCTCGTCGTCGCCCGCGACATCGCGCACGCCAAGATCAAGGAGCGGCTCGACGCGGGCGAGGAGATGCCGCAGTACCTGAAGGACCACCCGGTCTACTACGCGGGCCCGGCGAAGACGCCGGAGGGTTACGCGTCGGGCTCGTTCGGTCCGACCACGGCAGGCCGGATGGACTCGTACGTCGAGCAGTTCCAGGCGGCGGGCGGCTCCAAGGTCATGCTCGCCAAGGGCAACCGGAGCAACCAGGTCACCGACGCGTGCGGTTCGCACGGCGGCTTCTACCTGGGCTCGATCGGTGGTCCGGCGGCGCGGCTTGCGCAGGACTGCATCAAGAAGGTCGAGGTCGTCGAGTACGAGGAGCTCGGGATGGAGGCGGTGTGGAGGATCGAGGTCGAGGACTTCCCCGCGTTCATCGTCGTGGACGACAAGGGCAACGACTTCTTCACGGAGCCGGCGCCGGCGCCGACGTTCACGTCGATCCCGGTGCGGGGACCGGGGCTGGCGTAACGCCTGCGGCGGGCCCCGCGGCGGAGCCGCAAAATCGGACACAGCCCTACCCGCCCCCTTCCCGAACTGGGGCTCCGCCCCAGACCCCGCTGACCCCGCTCCTCAATCGCCGGAGGGGCTGATTTTCAGCCCGTTGGGGGTCCCCCCGGACGAAGTCCGGGGGGAGATTGAGGAGCGGGGGTCCGAGGGCGGCGCCCCGGTTCGTTCAGGCGAAGCGCTGGTCCGGCCCGCCCGTGCACGCCCGCAACCGCACCGCATCCCTCGGCGCCGCCAGTGTCACGCACAGCCCTTGCGCCGCCGCCGGGCGGATCGTGCCGCCGGTGCGGACGAACTGCTGGTTCGCGGCACCGTGGCAGTCCCACACGACCAGCGCCGCGCCCGCCGCATAGCGGCCACCCGGCACGTCGACGCACCGGTCCTGCGTCAGCTCCGTGTGCAGCGACCTCCGCGCCGCGTCGTACCACCAGCCCTGATTACGTCCGCCGTGGCAGTCCCACCCGACGACTCCGGTGCCGTTGCGGGTGACGGCGCCCGACACGTCCACACAGGAGCCCGTCGCCTCGTTCCTCAGCGGCTTGTACGCGTCGTCCCACGCTCCCGCGTACAGCTCGGGCTTCCCGCCCGACGCCACATCCGCGCAACTCGCCTCGCGCAGCCCTGAGTTGTAGAGCTGCGTGAGGCACGAGGCGAACGCCGCGTGTCCGCGCACATTGGGGTGGAAGGACTGGCGGACCGAATTGGAGTCCGGCGGGAAGGGGTTGGTGATGTCCACGTACAGCCCGCGCACCCAGGTGTTCTCCATGCAGACCTCATGGCCGTGGAAGAGGCGCGAGTTGTCGAGGTAGACGGCTCCGGTGGACTGCGCGGCCTTGCGCATGCCGCGCTGGAAGGCGGGGACGGCTGTGTTGCGGCCCCAGACGGTGTCGGAGTCGTAGCCCATGCCGCCGCAGATCAGCTTGCCGGGGAAGCCGGGGTTGTCGCGGAAGTCCGGGCCGATGGGACTCGGGTAGCCCATCACGACCAGTTTGTAGTCCTCGTCGGTGTATCCGGCGTCGCGCATCACGGTGCGCAGGTCCCGTACGGTCTGCTCGACCTTGGGGACGAGGCCGTCGATGCGGGCCTGCCAGCCCGGTGCGTACTTGGGCTCGCACGGTCCCTGAATGAGCAGAAAGCGCGTGACGCAGTCGGTCATCACCGGCCCGAACCGCAGATCGTCATTGGCGCCGGCCACCAGCAGCACCATCTTTATGCGGGTGTTGCGCGCTTTGATGGCCAGATTGTCGCTCTGGACGAGTTCGTCGGCGTACTGCTTCGAGCCGCCGATCCGGATGTTCCCGGAGTACGCGCCGGAGCAGGAGACGTTGTACGTGACGTCCGCCGCGATGCCCGTGCGGTGGATGGCGGCGTCGGGCGAGCGGTGGCACCAGTTGTCGGGGCCGTTGGTGCCGGGCTCGTACGTGCCGACGCCCTCTCCCGAAATCTCGCTGTCGCCGAGCGAGATCAGGCCAGACTTGCGGTCCGCGAGCGGGCGCTCGGCGGGGCTGCCGTAGAGCTTGACGGCCTCGGCCGCGCGGATGGACTCCAGTTCGGGAGGGAGCGGTACAGATGCGACGGTGCGGGTCTCGTCGGCCTCGGCGGTCGTGGCCGCCACCCCGCCAAGTCCTGCCGCCAGTGCGGCGGCGGCCGCGACCGTACAGCGAAGTCTGCGTCTGGTGCGCCTCATTGCGCCTCCCCGGTTTGTGGTTGTCACCGGTATTTACTGGCGGGTAGCGCACTTGGGAATAGACAGAACAAGACAAGTGCTCACCTTTTCTGGGAGGTACGAAGACGATGAGCGACGCGAGCGAGTACCGGATCGAGCACGACTCCATGGGTGAGGTGCGGGTGCCCGCACACGCCAAGTGGCGGGCCCAGACGCAGCGGGCCGTGGAGAACTTCCCCATCTCGGGGCAGCGTCTCGAGCGGTCCCACATCGAGGCCCTGGCCCGGATCAAGGCGGCCGCTGCCCAGGTCAACGCCGAACTGGGTGTGCTCGACAAGGACATCGCGGGCGCGATCGCCGACGCCGCCGCGGAGGTCGCCGAGGGCCGCTGGGACGAGCACTTCCCGGTAGACGTTTTCCAGACGGGCTCCGGCACCTCGTCGAACATGAACACCAACGAGGTCATCGCGACGCTGGCCACCGAGCGCCTCGGCCGCGAGGTGCACCCCAACGACCATGTGAACGCCTCCCAGTCGTCCAACGACGTCTTCCCCTCCTCCATCCACATCGCGGCGACGGCGGCCGTGACGGGCGATCTGATCCCGGCGCTGGAGCATCTGGCGGCCTCGCTGGAGCGCAAGTCCGCCGAGTTCGCGGACGTCGTGAAGTCCGGTCGTACGCATCTGATGGACGCGACTCCCGTCACGCTGGGCCAGGAGTTCGGCGGCTATGCAGCGCAGATCCGGTACGGCGTGGAGCGACTGACGGCCTCGCTGCCCCGGCTCGCCGAACTCCCCCTGGGCGGTACGGCGGTGGGCACCGGCATCAACACCCCGCCCGGTTTCTCGGCCGCGGTCATCGCCGAGGTCGCGCGCGCGACCGGGCTGCCGCTGACCGAGGCCCGCGACCACTTCGAGGCGCAGGGCGCGCGGGACGGTCTGGTGGAGACGAGCGGTCAGCTCCGCACCATCGCGGTCTCGCTCACCAAGATCTCCAATGACCTGCGCTGGATGGCATCGGGCCCACGTACCGGTCTGGCGGAGATCAACCTCCCCGACCTCCAGCCCGGCTCCTCGATCATGCCCGGCAAGGTCAACCCGGTGATCCCGGAGGCCGTGCTGATGGTCGCGGCCCAGGTGACCGGCAACGACGCCACGGTCGCGACCGCGGGCGCCGCGGGGAACTTCGAGCTGAACGTCATGCTCCCGGTCATCGCCAAGAACCTGCTGGAGTCGGTCAGGCTCCTCACCAACGCCTCGCGTCTGCTGGCGGACCGTACCGTCGACGGCATCACGGCGAACGCAGAGCGGGCCCGGGAGTACGCCGAGTCCTCGCCGTCCGTGGTCACACCGCTGAACAAGTACATCGGCTACGAGGAAGCGGCGAAGGTCGCCAAGAAGTCGCTGGCCGAACGGAAGACAATCCGCGAGGTCGTCCTCGAGTCCGGCTATGTGGAGCGTGGAGCGCTGACCCTGGAACAGCTCGACGAGGCGCTCGACGTGCTGCGTATGACGCATCCATGACGCGACGTCCGTGATCTGCGTCGCAGCTGGGCCCCGACCGTGCTCCTAGGATCTGCTCATGACAGGCACAGAACGCATCGCACGCTGGACGCGCGGGGACCACATCCTCTGGCGCTATCGCGGCCATGCCCCGGTCCTGTCGGGCGCCACCGTCCACATCTGCCGCCCCGTGACCGTCGTACAGGACACCGAAGAGCTGCTCGCGGTGTGGATGGCGCCGGGCACCGAGTGCGTGAGACCGGTGCTCGCGGACGGCACGCCGGTCCACCAGGAGCCGCTCGCGACCCGTTACACGGCCCCGCGCACCACCGCCCTGTCCCGCTGGTTCGGCACGGGCGTCCTGAAGCTGGCACGGCCCGGCGAGCCGTGGTCGGTCTGGCTGTTCTGGGAGCGCGGCTGGCGGTTCAAGAACTGGTACGTGAACCTCGAGGAGCCGCATACGCGCTGGGCGGGCGGCGTCGACTCCGAAGACCACTTCCTGGACATCGCGGTCCGGCCCGACCGCAGCTGGAGCTGGCTGGACGAGGACGAGTTCGACCAGGCCCAGCGGGTCGGCCTGATGGACGCGGAGAAGGCGCGAGGGGTACGTGAGGCGGGCGAGGCGGCCGTCGAGGCGATCCGGGCCTGGGGAGCCCCGTTCTCCGACGGCTGGGAGCGCTGGCGGCCGGACCCCGCGTGGCAGGTGCCCGAGCTGCCGGCGGACTGGGGGCGGACGGCCGCGGAGCTGGCCTCGTGAGCGCCCGGCGCGGGCGGTGAGCGAAGTGACTGATTCCGGCCCGGGAACCCGCTCCGGCGCATACGACCTCGTGAGACTCTTGATGCGCCCCCTGGGGGCAAACGTAGGATCGTCGTCCGCAAGGCTGCGCCGTTTCAGCAACCATTGAGCGCAGCACACGACCTGACCGTAAGTCATCTCAAAGTCACCATTAGGGGGTGGAGCTGTGCCGGATGCCTGCCACCCTGTCGACGCCGCCCGCAGAGCGGGTATACCGCCTCACGAGGCGATTGCATCGCACAACCGGCCCGGACGGACGGAATCCCACGCGTGACGGAGCAGCCCACCTCCCACGAAGGCCGACAGCCCCTGGCTGCCCGGCCGCAGGAACGCACCCGGCCGCGGGCAGAGGCGACCGGGCCCTCGGCCGTGCCCACGCCCGGGCCATCGGCCGTGCCCGCGCCGTCCGGGCCCACGCAGGAGTTGGCGGGGACCGCGCGACGGGAGGGGGACCGGCTGCGGTTCGTGGGGGCCGCGACGCGGCGGATCGCGCGCGGCATAGATCTGGACGAGATCGTGCTGGGGCTGTGCCGGGCCACCGTGCCGACCTTCTCCGACGCGATCCTCGTCTATCTGCGTGACCCGCTGCCGGTGGGCGACGAGCGTCCGGTCTCGCCGTTCGTGCTGCGGCTGCGCCGCACCGACCGGCTGCGTTTAGCCGGTGAGGACGCCGACTTCGGTGCCACCGTCCCGATCCCGGTCATCGACCTGCAGAACGACCTCACGCCGGCCGCCGAGCTGTGCCAGGTGCGTTCCGGCGGTGCGCTCTCCGAGGTGCTGCGCGGCGTGCGGCCCGTCTTCGGCGACTCCGCCGCCGCCCGGGCCGCGCTGCCCGAGCTGCTCGGCGACGGCCGGACCGTGCCGGGCGGCCATCGCGCGATACTGGCCCCGCTCCGCGGCAGGCGGCGCGTGATCGGTGCCGCGGTCTTCCTGCGCCGGCCCGACCGGCCCGCGTTCGAGCCCAACGACCTGCTGGTGGCAGCCCAGTTGGCGACGCACACCGCGCTCGGCATCGACAAGGCCGTGCTGTACGGCCGCGAGGCATACATCGCCGACGAGCTGCAGCGCACCATGCTGCCGGACTCGCTGCCCCAGCCGACCGGCGTACGGCTCGCCAGCCGGTACCTCCCGGCCGCCGAGACCGCCCGCGTCGGCGGCGACTGGTACGACGCGATCCCGCTGCCGGGCAGCCGCGTGGCGCTCGTCGTCGGCGACGTCATGGGGCACTCCATGACCTCCGCCGCGATCATGGGCCAGCTGCGGACGACCGCGCAGACCCTCGCCGGGCTGGATCTTCCGCCACAGGAGGTCCTGCACCATCTGGACGAGCAGGCCCAGCGGCTCGGCACCGACCGGATGGCGACCTGCATGTACGCCGTGTACGACCCCGTCGCGCACCGGATCACCATCGCCAACGCGGGCCACCCGCCGCCCATCCTGCTGCACCTGGGTGGCCGGGCCGAGGTGCTGCGCGTACCGCCCGGCGCGCCCATCGGGGTCGGCGGCGTGGACTTCGAGGCCGTCGAGCTGGACGCCCCGTCCGGCGCCACCCTGCTCCTTTACACCGACGGCCTGGTCGAGTCCCGGCTTCGGGACGTGTGGACCGGCATCGAGCAGCTGCGGGAGCGCCTGGCCGCCACCGCCCAGCTGACCGGTCCCGATCACTCGCCCCCGCTGGAGGCGCTCTGCGACGACGTGCTGGACATGCTCGGACCGGGCGACCGGGACGACGACATCGCGCTGCTCGCGGCCCGCTTCGACGGGATCGCGCCGAGTGACGTCGCGTACTGGTACCTGGATCCGGAGGACGCGGCTCCCGGCCGCGCCCGCAGACTGGCCCGCCGCGCACTCACCCGCTGGGGTCTGGAGGAGCTGAGCGACTCGGTGGAGCTGCTGGTCAGCGAGGTCGTGACCAATGCCGTGCGGTATGCCGAGCGTCCGGTGACCCTGCGGCTGCTGCGTACGGACGTGCTGCGCTGCGAGGTCGGCGACGACTCTCCGCAGCTGCCGAGGCAGCGGCGGGCAAGGGACACGGACGAGGGCGGACGCGGACTGTTCCTGGTGAACCGGCTGGCCAGACGGTGGGGAGCGACCCGGCTCTCGACCGGCAAGGTGGTCTGGTTCGAGCTACCCACCCGTACATAGCCCAAATCTGGACCCCGTCCCAGTGTTGCCGACATCGCATCTGCGGAGTTGACCGGGCAAGCGGCCGAAGCGACCACATCCCTGGATCGACCGATCGTATCCGGACACCCACCGCTGCCGGATCGGTCCGAACTACGCCCAGCCGCCTCCCAACAGGGCGCGCTCGCAGGTGAATTCGTACGCGAAGGACGGCCCGATGCGGTACGAGCCGGCGAACACGGCACGGCCCTGCGCCCCCGAACTCCTACGGCGGCCCGGCGGCCGGCGTGGCGGACTTCGGCGACCCGGCGGGCTGTGCGGCCGGGGTCGAGATGGTGCGCGAGGCCTACAGGCTGCACCGCGAGGACGACGACTGGGGCCGGCCGGGCACCATGGTCCGCCAGGTCCTCGACGACGCCGCGCGTGACCGGCTGGTGTCGAACGTCAGCGGGCACCTGCTGCAGGGGATGACCCGGCCGATCGTGGACCGGGCACTGCAGTACTGGCGCAACATCGACAAGCAGTCGGGCGACCGGTATCGCCAACATTGTGAACGGCGGCTGACAGCGGATACGACTGTGCCCGCGGACCCGGAAGCCGGGTGCCGCGGGCACAGTCATGTCGCGACGGCCATGCATGACGGCCATGGCATGCAGTTGTGGCATTACGGCCTGAGGACGCCCTGGTCGCCGTCCGGCCCGCCCGGGCCGCCGTCGGTCGGATCGGTCGGCGGCGTGAAGGTCGGCTCACCCGTCGGCGTCTTGGTCGGTGTCTGCGTCGGATCGTCCGTCGGCGTCTCGACGGGTGTCTTCGTCGGAGTATGGGTCGGAGTCTCCTCCGGCTCCCGGGTCGCCGTCGGAGAGGGCGTCTGGGTCGGGGTGTCCGACGGCTTCGGATCCGGGTCCGCGGTCGCGGTCTCGTCGACCTCCAGCTCGAACTCGGCGTCCGAGCCGCCGTCCAGCGCACCCGTCGTGTACTGCTTCCAGATCTTGGCCGGCACGCCACCGCCGTTGGCACGGCCCGCGTTGACCGTGTCGGTCAGCGTGACCTGCCCGCCCTTGGGGTCCTCGCCGAACAGGGCGACGGCGGTGACGAGTTCGGGGGTGTAGCCCACGAACCACGCCGAGCGGTTGTTCTCCGAGGTACCGGTCTTGCCCGCAGCCTCGTACTCGCCGGCCGCGTTCTGGCCCGAGCCGCTCTTCACGACGCCCGTCATGGCCGCCGTGGTGGTGTCCGCCGCCTCGCGGCTGATGACCTGGTCGCCGATCGGGTCCGCCAGGTCGGCCTCGCGGACCTGGTGCTCGGCGGACTTCACGATCGTCGGCGTGACCTTCTTGCCGTGGTTGTCGAGAGTCGCGTACACCGCGGCCATGTCCCAGGTGGAGGCGCCCATCGTGCCGAGCGACATCGCGGGCCTTTCCGGCCAGCCCTTGCCGTCCTTCATGCCGAGGTCGAGTGCGGTCTTCTTCGCCTTCTCCGGGCTCACATCCACGATCATCTGCGCGAAGACGGAGTTGATCGAGCTGTTCGTGGCCCTCTGGACGGTGACCGGGCCGTAGTCCCGGTCGTCCTCGTTCTCCGGGGCGAAGGGGGTGTCGCTGCCCTCGACGGGCCGCTTGCTGGTGCCGTCGTAGGTGGTCTTGAGACCGATCGGTTCGCCGTCCTGGGTCTTGGACCCGTTCTCCAGGGCGGAGGCGAGGACGACGGGCTTGAAGGTCGAGGCGGGCTGGTAGTCGCGGCGGGTGGCGTTGGACAGCCAGTGCTCGGTGGCGCCGATGCCGCCGTACAGCGCGACGACATGGCCGGTTTTCGGGTCGACGGAGGTCGCACCCGCCTGGACGGTCGCGTCGGCCTTGTCGCTCTTGCGCTCGAGCTTCTCCTCGAGCTGCTTGTCGACCGCCTTGACCAGCTGCTTCTGGCGCTTCTCGTCGATGTTGAGGGTGATCGTCCAGCCGCCTGCCTCGATCTCGTCCTCGCTGATGCCCTGGCGTTCCAGCTCGGCGTTGGCCGCGTCGACGAGGTAGCCGGTCTGGCCGCCCATGCCGGGGGCCGCCTTCGGGGCCTTGGGGAAGGGGAACTTCAGGGCGCCGCGCTTGCCGGAGTCGAGCCAGTTCTCCTCGACCATGTTGTCGAGTACGTAGTTCCAGCGCTCGGTGACCAGCTTTTTGCCGGTGTCGGAGGCGACCGCCCAGTCGTACTGGCTGGGGGCCTGGAGGAGGGAGGCGAGGTACGCGCCCTGGGCGACGGTCAGCTTGGACGCGTCGACGCGGTAGTACGCCTGGGCCGCCGCCTGGATTCCGTATGCACCGCGCCCGTAGTAACTGGTGTTGATGTACCCGGCGAGGATCTCGCTCTTTTCCTCGTTCCTGTCCACCTTGAGCGAGATCACCAGCTCTTTGAGCTTGCGGGTGACCGTCTGGTCCTGGTCGAGGTAGTAGTTCTTGACGTACTGCTGTGTGATCGTCGAGCCGCCCTGCTTGCCCTTGCCGGTGAGGGTGTTCATCAGGCCGCGGGCGGTGCCCTTGAAGTCGACTCCGGAGTCCTTGAAGAAGGTCTTGTTCTCGGCGGCGACGAAGGTGTACTGGACGTCCTTCGGGATCTGCTCGAGCCCGACGATCTCGCGGTTGACAGTGCCGGTGCGGGTGAGGATCTTGCCGTCGCTGTACTTGTAGACGTTGCTCTGCATCTCGGCCTGGGCGTTGGCCGTGGGCACCGGCACGATCAGATAGATCACGAAGAACGCGCCCATCGCCAGCAGGCAGAAGCCGAAGAAGGTGCCCAGCAGCTTCCTCCAGGTGAAGAACCGCCGTATGCCCGTGGGCCCCGCCTTCTTCGCCCGGCGCGCCCCACCCTGCCGGGCCCGTCGTGCTTCCGCTCGGCCCATCGCTTCGTTGCTCCGCTCTCACTACTCGGTCTGCTCGGTCTCAGATCAGCTCAGAAAGCTAACACCGCTGGTACGGACAAAGGCCCACTCATCCGGTCTTTTCCGGACGTGACAATGAGCACCCCGTCTCAAGGAACCGACTCACGAGAGGCACACAGGGTTGCGACGAAAGTTAAAGTGATAGCAGAATGATTGCAGCGTCGGCGAGGGTCGCCGACTGCTGCCGGACTGCCGAAAACGGGGAGCGACCATGCCTGCCACCAGCACGACAACCACGGACGACCTGCCGGAGATGCCCACCCCGCAGGTCCGTGAAATTCCGGCACACAGCATCGGCGGGGGCCTCGCGCTGCTACTCGGCCTGCTCGGCCTCGCCGCGGGGGTGTTGCTCATCGTCGTCGGGGCCACGGCCGGCTCGACCGGCGCGAAGGCCGCTCTCATAGTGATCGGCATCCTGGCCGCGATCGCGGCCTTCTTCGCGATGTGCGGGCTGAACATGGTCGCGCCGGGCGAGGCGCGAGTGGTCCAGCTCTTCGGCCGCTACCGGGGCACGATCCGTACGGACGGACTGCGCTGGGTCAACCCGCTCACCTCGCGGGTCAAGATCTCGACGCGGGTGCGGAACCACGAGACCGCGGTACTCAAGGTGAACGACGCATACGGCAACCCGATCGAGCTGGCGGCGGTGGTCGTATGGAAGGTGGAGGACACCGCACAGGCGATGTTCGAGGTGGACGACTTCCTGGAGTTCGTCTCCACGCAGACGGAGGCGGCCGTACGGCACATCGCCATCGAGTACCCGTACGACGCGCATGACGAGGACGGCCTGTCGCTGCGCGGCAACGCGGAGGAGATCACCGAGAAGCTGGCGGTGGAGCTGCACGCGCGGGTCGAGGCGGCGGGCGTCCACATCATCGAGTCCCGCTTCACGCATCTCGCGTACGCGCCGGAGATCGCCTCCGCGATGCTGCAGCGCCAGCAGGCGGGCGCGGTGGTCGCGGCACGGCGGCAGATCGTGGACGGCGCGGTGGGAATGGTCGAGGCGGCGCTGGTCCGGATCCAGGAGCAGGACATCGTGGAGCTGGACGCGGAGCGGAAGGCGGCGATGGTGTCGAACCTGATGGTGGTGCTGTGCGGTGACCGCGCGGCGCAGCCGGTCCTCAACACGGGCACGCTCTACCAGTGACGCCCCCCGAGCGGAAGCAGGTGCTGCTGCGGCTGGACCCTGCGGTGTACGAGGCGCTGGCGCGCTGGGCGTCCGACGAGCTGCGCAGCGCGAACGCGCAGATCGAATTCATCCTCCGCCGCGCCCTGTCGGACGCGGGCCGCTTGCCGGGCACGGTGCGCCCGATCCCGCGACGGGGCCGCCCCCCGAAGCCACCGGAGGAGGGGTAGTCCCCCACCCCGCGGTCGGTCGGCCTGAAAGTCCAGGCCGGCCGGCGGGAAATTCAAGCCCCGTGACTGAGGCGCGGGGCCCGGGGCGGATCCCCGGTATACACACGGGGTATACACCGCGTGTACAGTGCTCCTCATGTCCATCGGTCACACCCTCCTCGGGCTCCTCGAATCCGGCCCACGCCACGGCTACGACCTCAAGCGCGCCTTCGACGAAAAGTTCGGCCACGACCGGCCCCTGCACTACGGGCAGGTCTACTCCACCATGTCCCGCCTCCTCAAGAACGGCCTCGTCGAGGTCGACGGCATAGAGGCCGGCGGCGGGCCCGAGCGCAAGCGGTACGCCATTACCGACGCCGGGATCACCGACGTGTCGCGGTGGCTCGCGCAACCCGAAAAGCCCGAGCCGTATCTTCAGTCGACCCTCTACACCAAGGTCGTCCTCGCCCTGCTCACCGGCCGCAGTGCCGCCGATCTGCTCGATTCGCAGCGGGCCGAGCATCTGCGGCTGATGCGCGTCCTCACCGACCGCAAGCGCCGCGGCGATCTCGCCGATCAGCTCATCTGCGACCACGCCCTCTTCCATCTCGAAGCTGATCTGCGCTGGCTGGAACTGGCCGCCGCCCGCCTCGACCAGCTCGCCAAGGCGGTGCGCGGATGACCCCCGCAGGCTCCCTCCTCGTCGCGGGCGATCTGCACAAGGCGTACGGCCCGACCCCCGCACTCGACGGCGCATCGTTCTCCATCCACCCCGGTGAGGTCGTCGCGGTCATGGGGCCGTCCGGCTCCGGCAAGTCGACCCTCCTCCACTGCCTCGCCGGGATCGTCCCGCCCGACTCGGGATCCATCCGGTACGGCGAGCGCGAGCTCACCGAGATGTCGGACGCCGAGCGCAGCACCCTGCGCCGTACCGAGTTCGGGTTCGTGTTCCAGTTCGGGCAGCTCGTACCGGAGTTGAGCTGTACGGAGAATGTGGCGCTGCCCCTCCGGCTCACCGGCGTCAGGCGCAAGGCCGCCGAGCGCACCGCCCAGGAGTGGATGGAGCGGCTCGAGGTCTCCGACGTCGGCCAGAAGCGGCCCGGCGAGGTCTCCGGCGGACAGTGCCAGCGGGTCGCCGTCGCCCGGGCGCTGGTCACATCGCCCCGGGTGATCTTCGCGGACGAGCCGACCGGCGCGCTGGACTCCCTCAACGGCGAGCGCGTGATGGAGTTGCTCACCGACGCGGCACGGGACACCAATGCCGCGGTCGTCCTGGTGACGCACGAGGCCCGGGTGGCCGCGTACTCCGACCGCGAAGTCATCGTCCGCGACGGCAAGGTGCGCGACATGGCGGGCGTGGCATGAGCGGCGGCGCCACCTGGATACGGGATCTCACCCTGGGCGCCCGGTTCGCCGTCACCGGCGGTCGGCGCGGTTGGACCCGTACGATCCTCACCGCCATCGGCGTCGGCCTGGGCGTCTCGCTGCTGCTGGTCGCCGCGTCCGTGCCGCATCTCATCGAGAGCCGCGACACCCGCGAAGCGGACCGCACGGTCACCTTCAACGACGAGGTGAAGCGTTCCGAGCGCTCGTTCCTCTTCGCCCAGACCAGCACGCTCTACCACTCGGACACCGTCAACGGCGCCGTGATCCGGACCGACGGCAGCGACGCCCCGGCGCCGCCCGGCCTCGCGAAGCTGCCGGGCCCCGGCGAGATGGCTGTCTCTCCCGCCCTCGCCGACCTGCTCAGCTCCCCCGGAGGGACGCTGCTGAAGGACCGGCTGCCGTACCGGGTCACCGCCACCATCGGGGACCGCGGCCTGATCGGCCCCGGTGAGTTGTTCTACTACGCAGGCAGTTCCACCCTCTCCCAGGCGGCGGCAAACTGGCGCGCGGACAGCTACGGCGGCAACCAGGGCAAGGGCGACCCGATGAGCGCGGTGCTCCTGCTCATCATCGTGATGGCCTGTGTGGCCCTGCTCCTGCCGGTGGCCGTGTTCATCGCCACCGCCGTGCGGTTCGGCGGCGAGCAGCGCGACCGGCGGCTCGCCGCGCTCCGCCTGGTCGGCTCCGACCAGGCGATGACACGGCGGATCGCGGCCGGTGAGTCACTGTGCGGCGCGCTGCTCGGGCTGGTCGCCGGCGCCGGATTCCTCGCGCTGATACGGCAGTTCATCGGCTCGGTGACCGTCTGGAACGTCAACGCCTTCCCCTCCGACATCGTGCCGAGCCCGGTGCTGACCGCGTTGATCGCCGTCGCCGTACCGGCCTCCGCGATCGGAGTCACCCTCTTCACGCTGCGTGGTGTGACGATCGAGCCGCTCGGTGTTGTGCGGAACACCGCTCCGCGGCGCCGCCGGCTGTGGTGGCGGCTGCTGATGCCGGCCGCCGGTCTCGCCCTGCTGCTGCCCCAGTCTGGCCGGGTCGGCCTGGCGGACACCGAAATCGCCACCTATCAGATCGCCGGCGGCGCGCTGCTGGTGCTGACCGGGGTCACCGCGCTGCTGCCGTGGCTGGTGGAGGCAGTGGTCGGCCGACTGCGCGGCGGGCCCGTGCCCTGGCAACTGGCCATACGGCGGCTCCAGCTGAGCAGCGGAACGGCGGCCCGTGCGGTGAGCGGCATCGTCGTCGCGGCGGCCGGCGCCATCGCGCTGCAGATGCTCTTCAGCTCCGTGCAGAGCGACTTCATGAAGCCGACCGGTATGGACGCGGCCCGCGCCCAGCTCGAGACCAGCGCGAAGGCCACGGACGGCTCCGTGGCGCGCAGGATGATCGAGAAGTACTCGGCGACCAAGGGCGTCTCCAGCGTGATCGGGATGATCCAGGCGTCCGTCGACCGGCCGGGACCGATACGCAAGGGCGAGGGCTACATCCCCAGCACCCAGATCACTGTCGCCGACTGCCCGTCGCTGCGGGAGCTGGCGAAGCTGCCCTCCTGCAAGGACGGCGACGTCTTCATCGCCCGTACACACGGCAATCAGGGACCCCCGGACGAATTTCTCGCCGAGACCGCCCGGCCCGGCGCCCAGGTCAACCTCAACTCGGAGCAGTTCGGCCCGGGAGGCGAGGCGAAGACGACCAAGCCGGTGCTGTGGCGTATCCCCGCATCCACCAGGACGGTGGAATCGCGTACCGACCCGGTGGGGCAGGTCTCCTTCGGCGTCATGGCGACGCCGTCCACCATCGATGTGTCGAAGCTGGTGAGCCCGACGGCCAAGGCGATGATCCGGCTCGACCCGGACGTGCCGGATGCGGCCGAGTACGCCCGTAACACCGCGGCCGCCATCGATCCGCTGACCAGCGTCTTCACGATGCAGAACTTCGAGCGTGACAGCCAGTTCTCCAGCGTGCGCACCGGCCTGTTCGTCGGCGCGACCGCGACGATGCTGCTGATCGCCGCGTCGATGCTCGTCTCCACTCTGGAGCAGCTCCGCGACCGCAAGCGGCTGCTGTCGGTGCTGGTCGCCTTCGGCACCCGGCGCGCCACTCTGAGCTGGTCAGTGCTGTGGCAGACGGCCGTGCCGATCGTGCTGGGTCTCGCCCTCGCGGTCACGGGCGGCATCGGGCTCGGTCTTGTCCTGCTGAAGCTGGTCGACAAGCAGGTCGCCGACTGGTGGGCCTTCCTGCCCATCACCGGGGTCGGGGCCGCGCTGATCCTGCTGGTGACGGTGCTCAGCCTGCCGCCGCTGTGGCGCATGATGCGCCCGGACGGGCTGCGTACGGAGTAGTCGGCGCAGCGCCGTCGGTCAGCGCACCACTCGTACCGGCAGCGCTCGCATCGCGTCCCGCAGTGCCTGTGCGAACTCCTCGAACTCGCCCTGACGTGCAGCACCCGCGCGCATCGCCAGGGCGACCCGGCGAGCGGGGGCCGGCTCGGCGAAGTACCCGGTCTGCAGCCGCCCGCCCCGGCCGGTCTCCACCTCGACCGCGGTACGCGGCAGCAGCGTCACGCCGAGCCCGCCCGCGACCAGCTGCACCAGGGTCGACAGACCGGCGGCGGTGGTGGTCACCGGGGCGCCTTCGGTACGGCCCGCCTCCCGGCAGATGTCCAGTGCCTGGTCACGCAGGCAGTGGCCCTCGTCGAGCAGCAGCAGGTGCAGCTCGCGCAGTGCCTCGCGCGGGATGTCCTGGCGGCCGCCCAGCCAGTGGTCGTCGGGCGTGACCAGGACGAAGTCCTCGTCGAAGAGCGGCAGCTCGGTGACGCCCGGCACTCCGAGCGGCACGGCGAGCAGCAGCAGATCAAGACGCCCGCCTGCCAGCCCGTCCAGCAGCGACGACGTCTGCTCCTCGTGGACCTGGAGGTCGAGATCGGGGTACGTGTCGTGCACCAGCCGCAGCACGGTCGGCAGCAGATACGGCGCGACGGTCGGGATCACGCCCAGCCGGAGGACCCCGGTGAAGGGAGCCCGTACCGCATCGGCCTCCTCCAGCAGCCCGCCGACCGCGTCCAGCACCGCCCTGGCCCGCACCGCGAGCCGCTCGCCGGCCGGGGAGAGCAGCACCTTACGGGTCGTACGCTCCAGGAGCTGGACACCGAGTGTCTCCTCCAGCGCCGATACGGCACCGGAGAGCGCGGGCTGACTCATCCCGATTGCGGTCGCCGCGTCCCGGAAGTGCAGATGCTCTGCGACGGCGGCGAAGGCGCGCAGCTGAGCGAGACTGGGCTGTTTACCCCTGTTTGACTGGGACACTGATAAGTACCTCCGATCACGATGACCGAGTCTAGCTATTTCCGTGATCAATGCACTCTGTGCCACTATCAAGATCCGTCCAACCCCCGGAAGACCCCAAAAGGGACTTCCTATATGCAAGGAGAGCGCGTGCTCACTGTCGGTGACCAGTTCCCCACGTTCGAACTGACCGCCTGCGTCTCGATGGAGAGTGGCAAGGAGTTCGCGGAGATCACCCACAAGTCCTACGAGGGCAAGTGGAAGGTCGTCTTCGCGTGGCCCAAGGACTTCACCTTCGTCTGCCCCACCGAGATAGCGGCGTTCGGCAAGCTGAACGAAGAGTTCGCCGACCGTGACGCCCAGATCCTCGGTTTCTCGGGCGACTCCGAGTTCGTCCACCACGCCTGGCGCAAGGACCACGCCGACCTGCGTGACCTGCCCTTCCCGATGCTGGCCGACTCCAAGCACGAGCTGATGCGCGACCTCGGCATCGAGGGCGAGGACGGCTTCGCGCAGCGCGCCGTCTTCATCGTCGACCCGAACAACGAGATCCAGTTCACCATGGTGACCGCCGGCTCCGTCGGCCGTAACCCCAAGGAGGTCCTGCGGGTGCTCGACGCCCTGCAGACCGACGAGCTGTGCCCGTGCAACTGGAACAAGGGCGAGAGCACCCTGGACGCGGTCGCGCTCCTGTCGGGCGAGTGATCCGGAATGTCTCTCGATGAACTCAAGTCCGCGGTACCGGACTTCGCCAAGGACCTGAAGCTGAACCTCGGTTCGGTGATCGGCAACAGCGAGCTGCCGCAGCAGCAGCTCTGGGGCACCGTCCTGGCCTGCGCGATCGCCTCGCGCTCGCCGAAGGTGCTGCGCGAGCTGGAGCCCGAGGCCAAGGCCAACCTCTCACCCGAGGCGTACACCGCCGCCAAGTCGGCCGCCGCCGTCATGGCGATGAACAACGTCTTCTACCGGACCCGGCACCTGCTGTCGGACCCGGAGTACGGGACGCTGCGCGCTGGTCTGCGGATGAACGTCATCGGCAACCCGGGCGTGGAGAAGGCCGACTTCGAGCTGTGGTCGCTCGCCGTCTCCGCCATCAACGGCTGCGGCCAGTGCCTCGACTCGCACGAGCAGGTGCTCCGCAAGGCCGGCGTGGACCGCGAGACGATCCAGGAGGCCTTCAAAATCGCCGCGGTGATCCAGGCGGTGGGCACGACGCTGGACGCGGAAGCGGCGCTGGCCGAGTAGTCCGCGTACGTACGTGAAGGGCCCCGCTGACCTCCTGGCCAACGGGGCCCTTCGTTCACTCGTACGGGCGGATGGTCGCGCACCGGACACACTGCGGCGGACCGGCCTACGATGATGCTCTCGGCACCAGCCCATGGGAGGGACGAGATGTCCGCAGCACCTGTCGAGTACACCTGCCCGGAGCCGCCGGAGCAGCGGCGTCGGCTGACGTTGCTTGAGCAGGCGGACCGGCTCACGGATCAGCTTCCTGGGTATCGCGTCGAGATCCTCGGCGGCGTCCTCACCGTGACCCCACCCCCTGACCTCGCTCACGCCAGGGCATTGGCCCGTCTCAGGCGGCCCTTCGCGGCCGCCGGACTGGACGGCGGCGAGACTGAGGTCCTGGAAGGCGTCGGCCTGTGGCTGCCGGACGGCCCCGAGGACTTCGCCGTACCGGACCTCTGTGTGATCGACGCGGACGCCGAGGAACACCTGGTCGAGCACAATTGCTACGACCCCGCGGTCTTCCGCCTCGTCCTCGAGGTGACCTCGGGCAACCACCGCAACGACCTACAGTCCAAGGTCGTCGCCTACGGCAACGCGAACGTCCCGGTCTATGTGATCGTCGATCGCAAGCACAAGCGCCTGCACGTCCTGACCGAGCCCATGGAGAACGGCTACGCCACCCACCGCCTCCACGCCCCGGGCGAGCAGGTCACTCTGCCCGACTCGATCGGTGCCGCCGTCACCCTCGATGTCGAGGCGCTACTCAGCGCCGCTGAGCCGCAGGCCGGGAAGCCCCAGTCCTGAACGCCGATCACGCGCCCTCCTCCGCAGACACTGCGGACGGCGCCGGAGTAGGCGCGACCTCGACCGCCGGCGCCCCGGCGGGCGGCGTACTCCGCAGGGCAGCCTGCTCCTTGCCGTACGCGCGCAGATAGCCGACGACCGTATTGGTCACCGCCACCAGCGGCACCGCCACCACCGCGCCGCCGATCCCTGCGGTCAGCCCGCCCGCCGCGACAGCCAGCACGACGGCGAGGGGATGCACCCGTACCGCGCGGCCCAGGATGAAGGGCTGCAGCACATGGCCCTCGAGCTGCTGTACGGCCAGGACGACGATCAGCACCATCAGAGCGGTGAACACGCCCTGCGTGACCAGCGCGACGACGACCGCGAGCGCGCCCGAGACGACCGCGCCGACCAGCGGGATGAAGGCGAACAGGAAAATGAAGACGGCGAGCGGCACGGCCATCGGAACATCGAGGAAGTAGATGCCGAGGCCGATGAAGATCGCGTCGATGAGAGCCACTATCACCGTGCCGCGCACATAGGCCGTCAGCGTGCGCCAGGCACGCGGCCCGGCTCCGGCGACTCCCTCACGCGCCTGCGCCGGGACCAGCTTGAGCACCCACTCCCAGATGCGCTTCCCGTCGTACAGCAGGAAGAGCGTGGAGAACATCGCCAGCAGAATCCCGGTGAGTATCTCGACCATCACCGTCACGCCCTGCAGACCGGCCGAGGTGATCTCCTCGGTGTTGGTCCCGATGGTGTCGCTGAGGTTCTTCGCTATGTCGTTGATCTGGGACTCGGTGACATGGAAGGGGCTGTCGAGCAACCAGCGCTTGAGCTCCTCGATACCGTCCCTGACCCGGTCGGAGAGATTGTCGAGGTTGTCCATGACCTGCCAGACCACGAACCAGCCGACCAGGCCCATGATGACGAAGCCGGCGATCGCGGTGACCGCGGTGGCGAGCCCGCGCGGCAGGCCGAGGTTCTTCAAACGGGCCACGGTGGGCTGAAGCATTGCGGTGACGAGCAGAGCGGCTACGAAGGCGAGGACCACCAGCTGTACGGCGCTGATGATGCGCATCAACACCCAGAGCGTGCCTGCCAGTACGAGCAGCCGCCAGCCGGCCTCGGCCGCGACGCGGATGCCCCAGGGGATCGCGACGACCGGGTCGGGCCTGGCCGCGATCGTGGGCGCGTACGCGGGCGGCGGCGGGACGCTGTCCCGGGCTGGCATGACGTCATCGGGCACATCGGACAACTCGTCCGCCGCGGCCTCACGGCGCTCGTCCAGGCGTTCCGAGATCCGGGTCAGACCGGCGCCCAGCCCGGCGAGCCACCCTGGCAGTGTCGACATGATGCTTCCTCTTCCCCCTACCACTCCCCCCGGGAGCTTCCCGGGACCGACCGTACACGCACGGAGCCCCCCACCGTAGGACGGTGAGGGGCTCCGCGAAGTTGAGTGCCGGCGGATCCTAGTACCAGTGGTTGGCCTGCCAGAACGACCACGCGCCACAGGGGCTGTCGTAGCGGCTGTTCATGTAGTTGAGGCCCCACTTGATCTGGGTGGCCGGGTTGGTCTGCCAGTCGTCGCCGGCCGAGGCCATCTTCGAGCCCGGCAGTGCCTGGACGAGACCGTACGCGCCTGAAGACGGGTTCTGCGCGCGGTAGTTCCAGGTGGACTCGTGGTCCACGATGTTGCTGAAGCACTGGAACTGGTCCGCGGGGACCATCTGTCGTGCGATCGCCTTGACCTCGGCGACGGTGTAGGAGCTCTGCGCGGAGAAGCTCGAAGCGTCGCGCACCGCGTCACGGTTGGCGCGCGCTTCCGCGGCCTCCCGCTCGCGCTCGGCCTCCTCCTCGGCGGCTTCCTTCTTCGCCTTGGCGGTCTTGGCAGCCTGGATGCGGGCGGCTTCCTCGGCAGACTTCTTCGCGGCCGCGTCGGCCGCAGCGGCCTGTGCGTCGGCCTGCTGCGTCAGGGACGAGACCTGAACCTGGGCCTGCTGGCCCACGGGTATGTCTGCGAGGAGCGTTCCGTCGGCTGCCGCTGCCTCGAGGTTGTCCCCCGAGGGCTGGGTATTGCCCGACGCAACGCCCACTACGGCGCCGACGGTGGTGACCGCGGTGGCAGATGCCACTGCGAATCCCCGGACCGAGATCCGGCTCACACGGTGTCCTTCCAGCATCGCCCGCATAGGTGACCTCGCGGGCGCAATCGTGCCCCTGACGCTGGCCTCCCCATTTCCTGGGTCACGGGAGGCGCGGGCCCGGTGGGCAACTCCCTTGCGGGAGCAGCCGCATGATGCTCGCGGGCGGCATACGACGGCAGGTCTTGAGTTGTGTGGTGCTGTGCACCTCTGGTGGTGCGGGTGTGCCGTATGCGGGGCCTGACGGAAGCAAGACTCTGCCGGAAGCAGACACCGCAAGGCAATTCTTCGTTGCGTGTGAAAGCTCACACCCTGTTTGGGCCAGGAGTTTTACGGAAAACGGCGGACAGCAAGACGCCGCCCGGCTACGCTCTTGCGCTCCTGCCGGGCGGCGTCAACTGCCTTATTCCGTACTAGATGTGGCCTTCCTCCAGCATTTCGGTCACGAGCGCCGCGATCTGCGAGCGCTCGGAGCGGGTGAGGGTGACATGCGCGAAAAGCGGATGGCCCTTCAACTTCTCGACAACGGCGACGACTCCGTCATATCGGCCGACGCGCAGATTGTCCCGCTGTGCCACGTCATGAGTAAGAACGACCCGGGAATTCGCCCCGATTCGGGACAGAACAGTCAACAGGACGTTCCGTTCGAGGGACTGGGCCTCGTCGACGATGACGAACGCGTCATGCAGCGAGCGGCCCCGGATGTGGGTGAGCGGCAGGACCTCGAGCATGCCGCGCCC
Organism: Streptomyces sp. NPDC019443; assembly: GCF_044389785.1. Lineage (NCBI taxonomy): Bacteria > Bacillati > Actinomycetota > Actinomycetes > Kitasatosporales > Streptomycetaceae > Streptomyces > Streptomyces sp. NPDC019443. The sequence goes on along the minus strand of NZ_JBIRYJ010000002.1, from coordinate 138,172 downwards.
CAGCACCTCCTCGATCACTTCACGGCCCGCCACGGCCGAGAGAGTGTCGAAGACCGCCTGTGCCCAGGGGCTCATCTTCTCGGCCTCGGTGCCGGGCAGATAGCCGAGCTCCTGCCCGCCCACCGCGTACAGCGGCCGGAAGACCATCACCTTCTGATGCTGCCTGCGCTCCAGGACCGCCTCGAGGCCTGCGCACAGCGCCAGCGCCGACTTTCCCGTGCCGGCCCGGCCGCCGAGCGAGACGATCCCGACGTCCGGGTCGAGGAGCAGATCGAGGGCGATGCGCTGCTCGGCGCTGCGGCCGTGGATGCCGAAGGCCTCCCGGTCGCCGCGCACCAGCTGGACATTGCCCTCGGCCGTGATCCTGCCCAGCGCCTTGCCGCGCTCGGACTGCAGGACGAGACCGGTGTGGACGGGAAGGTCGGTCGCCTCGGGAACGTACAGCGTCTCCTCTCCGTACAGCAGATCCACCTGTTCGGCGGAGAGGGGCAGTTCGGCCATACCGGTCCAGCCGGAGTCGGTGATGGCCAGCTCGGCCCGGTACTCCTCGGCCAGCAGGCCGACGGACGAGGCCTTGATACGGAGGGGCAGATCCTTGGAGACGACCGTGACGTCGTACCCCTCGGCCTGCAGATTGCGCGCTACCGCCAAAATCCGTGAGTCGTTGTCCCCCAATCGGAAGCCGGCCGGAAGGACGCCGGGATCGGAGTGGTTGAGCTCGACACGGAGCGTGCCGCCGAGGTCGCCCATGGGGATGGGGGCGTCGAGGCGTCCGTACCGGATCCGGAAATCGTCCAGCAGGCGCAGCGCCTGCCGGGCGAAGTAACCGAGCTCCGGGTGGTGCCTCTTGGCCTCCAGCTCCGTGATCACCACGATCGGGAGCACGACTTCGTGCTCGTCGAAGCGGGTCAGGGCATTCGGGTCGGCCAGCAGGACGCTGGTGTCGAGAACGTAGGTGCGCCTGTCGGGCATGCGGCGCTTTGTGCTGTTCACCACGGAAGGACGTACCCCCTCGGATGAGGTCGGGGTGCGACGGCGTCGCGGGCGATGGGACCGGGCTCCGGCCACGATGCACGGGCCGAGCTCCGGCCCGGCCCGTAGTCCGCACCAGAGGTGCGGTCCTTCGTGTGCAAAGGGCCTCCCGGGTGAACGGTCTGGGCCGCTCACTGAGATACGACGTTCGTGGATCGGACGTCGACCTGGAAGGGATATTCCCTCGAACATGCGCAGCCATGCCATGGCATATGACGACGCGTAGATGAACAGAGGGTGATTGCCTCTGCTGGGGGCCTACGGAAGGGAGGGACTGCGGTGCCTCAATTGCCGTAGCGGCGGTGGCGTGCGGCGTAGTCGCGCAGCGCGCGGAGGAAGTCGACCTTGCGGAAGGCCGGCCAGAAAACTTCGCAGAAGTAGTACTCCGAGTGGGCGCTCTGCCAGAGCATGAAACCGGACAGGCGCTGCTCACCGCTGGTGCGGATGACCAGGTCGGGGTCGGGCTGGCCACGGGTGTAGAGGTGCTCGGAGATGTGTTCGACGTCGACGATCTCGGCGAGCTCCTCGAAACTCGTGCCCTTGTCGGCGTGCTCCAGGAGGAGGGAGCGCACGGCGTCCGCGATCTCCTGGCGGCCGCCGTAGCCCACGGCGACATTCACGAGTATGCCGTCCCGTCCTACGGTCGTCTGCTCGGCTTCCTTCAGTACGGACTGGGTGCGGTCGGGCAGCAGGTCCAGCGTGCCGACGTGGTGCACACGCCAGCGGCCGTCGGCGGCGAGGTCGCGGACCGCGTTCTCGATGATGCCGAGGAGCGGGATGAGCTCCTCCTCGGGGCGGTCCAGGTTGTCCGTGGACAGCAGCCAGAGGGTGACGACCTCGACATCGGTCTCGGCGCACCAGCCGAGGAGCTCCTGGATCTTGCTCGCGCCGGCCTTGTGCCCCTGCTCGGCCGTGCCGCCCGACGCCTTGGCCCAGCGCCGGTTGCCATCGAGGATGACGCCGATGTGCTTGGGCACCTGGGCGTGGTCGAGTCGGCCTTCCACCCGGCGTGCGTAGAGCCCGTACACCAGGTCGCGCAGGTTCACTGTTCTTGTACCCTCCGTGCGGCAGTCCCCGAAGCCGCCACATTACTGCGCACGGGCCACAGCGGCCCAACCCGGCCTGTCACAAGTCCGTGATAGGGAGGGATGCGTGACTGATTCCTCCCCCTACCAAGCCGCCGCGAGCCGCTACGAGTCGATGGAGTACCGGCGTACCGGCCGCTCCGGGCTCAAGCTCCCCGCCCTTTCGCTCGGCCTCTGGCACAACTTCGGCGACGACCGCACGCTCGACTCGCAGCGCGCGATCCTGCGCCGCGCTTTTGACCTGGGCGTGACGAACTTCGACCTGGCAAACAACTACGGCCCGCCGCCCGGTTCGGCCGAGCTGAATTTCGGCAAGATCTTTGCGCAGGACTTCACGCCGTACCGCGACGAAATGGCCATTTCGACCAAAGCGGGCTATCTCATGCACCCCGGCCCCTACGGCGAGTGGGGCTCGCGGAAGTATCTGCTGTCCTCGCTCGACGCGTCCCTGAAGCGGATGGGGCTGGACTACGTCGACATCTTCTACTCCCACCGCTTCGACGCGAACACTCCGCTCGAGGAGACGATGGGCGCGCTGGCCTCCGCCGTGCAGCAGGGCAAGGCGCTGTACGTGGGTGTGTCGTCGTACAACGCGGAGCAGACCGCCGAGGCGGCCGGGCTGCTGAAGGAGATGGGCGTCCCGGCCCTCATCCACCAGCCCTCTTACTCGATGATCAACCGCTGGATCGAGGACGACGGACTGCTCGACACGCTGGAGAGCGCCGGCATGGGCTGCATCTCCTTCGTGCCGCTCGCGCAGGGCCTGCTCACCGGCAAGTACCTCAAGGGCATCCCGGAGGGTTCGCGGGCCACACAGGGCAAGTCCCTGGACCCGGGCCTGCTCTCCGACGAGGTCGTACGGCGGCTGAACGGGCTGAACGACATCGCCGCCCGGCGCGGCCAGTCGCTCGCCCAGCTGGCCATCTCCTGGGTGCTGCGGGACCCGCGGATGACCTCCGCGCTGATCGGCGCCTCCAGCGTGCAGCAGCTTGAGGAGAACGTCGCGGCGCTGGCCGGACAGCCGCTGAGCGCCGACGAGTTGAAGGAGATCGACGCCTTCGCCGTGGACACCGAGGGCACCAACATCTGGGCCGGGCGGAGCTGACACAAGGCCGGAGAAGAGAAAACGGGCCGGTCCGTGGGGGGGATACGGACCGGCCCGAGGGGGGGTTTCCACCATAACCCTTCGCATGTGGTGCTGACTGCCACGCCATGCCGTAACTACGCTCCGAATGCGGCAGACGGCGGGGCGGCCGGTGACCCGGGGCGGAAAGTGCCTGGTGCCGGCCTCGCGGCGGCTCGGAGCCGTACCCCCCAAGGGTGACCCCCGGGCGCGGGCGCCGGATTGACGCAGTGCCGTTCCGACAACTCGTCAGGCCACCGGTTCCTTGGTCTTGTTGGCGACAATCCGCTCCATGAAGATGTCGCCCCACTCGCCGAGCGGCAGCAGAGCGGTGTTGAGCGCCTGTCCGAGTTCGGTGAGGGAGTACTCCACGCGTGGCGGCACCTCCCGGTACACCTCGCGGTGCACGATGCCGTCCGACTCCAGCTCGCGCAGTTGCTGGATGAGCATCTTCTCGCTGACGCCGCTCACATGGCGCTTCAGCTCCCCGAAGCGGTACGTCCCGTCGTGCAGCACCCAGAGAATGAGCGGCTTCCACTTCCCGCCGACGACGTCCACGGCGGCGTCGAGACCGCAGGTGTAGGAAGGCTTGACCTTGGCCACCGCAACTCCTCCGATGCGTCCAACACTTACCTTTTCGCCAGTACGTCACTCTACGGGAGTCACAATGAGGACAAGAACTGTCCTAGATGAATCCTGCAGTCGTTCGCATGACGACGCGCAGTGTGGCACCAGCGGCGCTCCGGACGGCGGATCGCGGTGACGGTGGAGCAGATCGGGAAGACACTCGGCGCCGCGCGGCGCCGGGAGCTCGAAGAGCAGGTGGAGCGGGTCGGGGAAGTCCTCGAAGGGCCGGCCGAGTTGACGGCGGGGAAGGTCACGGTCGGGGCGCATACCTGAGGCGCAGCAGGGTGACGCCGTCGCGCTGGGCGATGCGCTCGTAGCCGTACTTCCGCTGCGCGGCCTCCAGTTCGGCCGCCTGCTGCGCGGGCGGGTAGGGCCAGTGGCCCGTCTTGTACGGCCAGGCCTCGGGCGCCTTACTGTCATGGATGATCCACTCGGCGGTGGGGCGGGGCAGCTGCTTCCTGTCGTACTCATAGAGCCGCGCGTCGACGGGGAAGGCCGGGAAGAGGACGACCTCGCAGCGCGAGGTGAGCTGCGGAGCGAGGCGGTTGGAGGCGGCGACGGTCGCGCCGTCGGGGATCCTGTCGAGCAGCGAGCGGGCCGCCTCGATGTGTGGCGTCGTGCGCCAGGTGGCGCGCTGGGCCAGCTGGGCCAGCGGGAACGACGGCGCCATGACGGCGGTGACGGCCAGGACGGTGGCGAGCGAGGCGCGGATCTGGCGGGTGGCCAGCGGATGGTCACAGTCCCGCCACTGTCGCAGGGAGTCGATGAGGCCGGCGAAGACGATCGGCATCAGTACGGCGCTGTAGTGGAAGGAGGTGCCCCAGTGGAAGCCGTTCTGCGACAGCATGCGCCAGGCGAGCGTGGGCAGGGCCAGGAGCGCGAGCGGCGAGCGCAGGGCGAGCAACGCGGACGGGGCGAAGACCAGGATCATGGTCATGGCCTTGATGTCGGGGCGCAGCGCGTCGAGCGGGGCGAAGGCGAGGGTGCTGAGCAGGGAGCTGTGCGCGCCCTCGGCGAGGAGGCCGCCGTGTGCGTACCCGCCCGCGGAATTGAAGGCGGGCAGCAGCAGCTTGATCTCGACGGCCGATGCGAGCAGACCGGCCACCGCGGTGACGACGCCGAGGCGTCGCGGGCCCTTCCAGGCGATGTAGCAGCCGAGGGCGGCGAGGGTCAGCCCGAGGTCCTCCTTGACCAGGACCAGTGGGGCGGCCCAGGCGACGGCCGGCCCCCAGCGCCGCCGGCCCATCGCCTCCAGGGCGAAGGCGAGCAGCGGAACGGCGAGCGCGACCTCGTGGAAGTCGAAGGCGGCGGCCGATGCGATGCCCCAGCTCAGTCCGTAGCCGAGGGCGACGACATGCGCGGAGCGCCGGCCGAGCACCCGCAGGGCCCAGCGTACGAGCGGCACGGCGGCGAGGGCGAGGAGCGCGGACTGGGCGACAAGAAGACAGACGGGGGACGGCCAGACGCGGTAGAGGGGGGCGAGGACGGCGAGCGCGGGGTGGAAGTGGTCGCCGAGCAGATTGAACTGCTCGCCGCGCAACGGGACGACGGGCGGACGCAGTTGGGAGTAGGAGCGGACGGCCTGGTCGAAGATGCCGAGGTCGTAGCCGGTGGTGCGGAGCAGCGTATGACGGCGTACGGAGACGGTGGCGTAGAGCAGAAAGAACGCCGCCGCCCAGCTCCAGGGGAGCAGGGCGGCGGGGAAGCGGGCAGTGGGGCGGGATCCGGGCTCCGGAGAGGGGACGGGAACGAGAGAGCGCAGCAGTCCACGCCGAGTCGCCGCATTGTCAGAAAATGTCCGCATGCGTCCAGATGCTAGACGGGCAGCCCGTACTGGACGGGCTTGACCGCCCCGATGTCGCCGAGGGCCTGCTGGGCGAATCTCACGCTGCGGCGAGGCTGTAGGTGCCAGATCTCAGAGTCCCCCGGCAGGCGTCTGGTCTGCTGCGGAGCGGACTGTCTCGCCCGTTGTCCCCGATGTCCCCGATGTCCCCGTTGGTTCGTCTGAGTCTTGTGTCCCCTGGCGGCACCGGGGCCGACGGCCGGCTTCGTGGGCTTTGCATGCCGTCCTGGGCTGGACAGGCCCTGCCCTCCCGCACAACCTGCGTCACCGAGCATCCTCTGACCGCCCGTCGCGTTCTGCAGACGGCGGACAGGATTGAAGATCAAGACGCGCAGTGGCGGCAGAACGGGCCGGACCTGAGCCCGGTGGGCGGTGGCCCGGCCCTCTCTGCGAGGTCAGCTCAGCAGCTGGTTCTGCAGCACGACGGTCTGGTGGAAGGGGACCGCGTGGGCCTTGTCCTTCCGGGACTGGACGATCACGGCGAGGGTGTCGCCCGCGACGACATAGGCCTGGCGGGTCTCTTGCGCGCCTGCGGGCGGGTTCTCCACGTAGACGTACGTCGCGGTCGGCAGGACGTTGCCCGAGGTGTCCCAGTCGGGGTCGAGCTTGAACTCGGCCGTGCCGGCCAGCGCGGCTCCGGGCTTCGCGCCGGTACGGATCTCGTCGTCATTGAACGAGTCCGCGGAGGCGGCCGAGTCGAACTGGAGTAGATACACCCGGGAAGCCGTGCCGTCGGGCATGGTCCAGCCGCGGGCCGCGATGTGCCGCACCGCGTAGTCCTTGAGCGCGAGCTCAAGCTCGGCCCGCTTCCCCTCCTCGTATTCGGCGGTGAACTGCTTCGCCGTCACCCATCCGCCGTTGAGCTTCTTGTCGACGGTCGCCGTCGCCGGCGCGGGCAGCAGGAGTTTCCGCTCGTCGGCGTAATGGATCTCTTCCCTGTTCCCTTCGGTGAAGGGACGCGGGGTGTCCTTCGGGAGCGCGGGCAGCGACAGCTTGGGATAGTCCCAGCGGCCGTCGCTCTCGGTGGCGAGTCCCGGGACGTCCGTGCGCTCCATCGACGTGATGCCCACGGCGGTCCCTGCGCCGAGGCCGCCGCAGACGAGCACCGCGACGGTCCAGCGGGCCACTGCCCGCAGGACCCGGCGGTCGCGTACGGGAACGGGGGCTGCGGGGGCGGCAGCGGGGGCTTCCGGGCCGACGGGCTCTGCGGGCTCGGCGGGTGGCGCCACCGGCATCGGGGGCACGGGTGCCGTTTCCGTGGTCGGCTCGGTCATACGTACTCCCCAGGAGACGCGATGTGGTCGAGCTGCTTCTTCACCAGCTCGGCGACGGCGGACTTGTCGAACGGCTTGGTGCCGTAGGCGGTGACGCTCACGAACAGCTCGGAGTCGTATGCCGAGCAGGCCATCGCCTCCAGGTCGGACTTGTCCTTGTCCTCCCCGTCCGTGTTGCCCTGAGGCAAGAGGAAGCAGGCGGACTTCTTGTGATCCTTGATCTTCGGGCCCTTGCGGAACTCGAGCAGTTCGGCCAGCTCCGTCCTGAGCTCGAACAGATCGTGGATCCGCTTCTTGTCCTTCATCTGCGTGATCTGCACCTCGATGACGAGGTCGTTCGCGTCCGAGGCGAACGAGCGCAGGGCGATGCCCTTGACGCCCAGCTTGTCGATCCGCTTCTCGAAGTCGCGGCGCTTCTTGCCGGACAGACCGCGGCCTCCCTCCTTGATGAGGGCGACGGCCTCCTTGTCCCCGATCTCGCCGTCGTTTCCGTACGAGTCGATGTCCGGGCCGAGGCGGTAGCCGAGCGGCACCGGCAGCAGCAGCTTGCTGAGTGGCGTCGCTGCCCGGCCGCGCCCGGCGTTGCTCGCCGGGTCCTTGGCCGGGTCGTCATCGGCCGGGCCCCATGTGGTGGTCGGGGCGGTGCGGTCGGCGCGGTCGACGGTGAGCCCGGTGTAGGTGAGTCCGCCGGCGACGGCGCCGAGGACGAGCACGGAGGGAAGCACGGTGGCGAGGAGGCGGCGCACGCGCGTGGGCTTGAGTACTTGTGCGACCTCGGGCTCCGCGACGGGCTGGGCCTCCGGCTCCGGTACGGGCAGCGGGGCATCGGCTTCCGCAACTGGCCGGGCGTCAGCTGCCGCGACCGGCCGGGCCTGGGGCTCCGGCACGGACTGGGCCTCGGGCTCCGCGACCGGCTCGGCGAGCTGGTCCTGGGGTGTCCGGTCCTCGTTCACAGGCGCTCCAGCTGTCGCTCGGCCAGGGTGCGGATGTCGCTTTTGCTGATGCGCTTGGTGTCGAAGATGTTGATGTCGACCATGATGTCGCCGCGCTGGAAGATGGCACGGGCCCGGTAAAGCGGCAGATACCCCGCCTTCTCATGGACCTTGTAGAGGTAGTACCGCCCGTTCCCGCTGCCCTTCAGCGCGTCGCCCTCGTTGCCCGCGCCGTCCTCGGCCTCCGGCATGTAGTCGTGCTGGCCCTCTGCGTGGTCCCTGGCGCCCTCGCCCGAGCGGAACTGGACGAGCCTGATGTTCGTCTTCTTGAACTCGCCCTGCTGCCAGGCGACCGCAGCGACCCGGCGGATGTCCGACTCCACGAGAGTCTCGAACATGTAGGCCTCGCTCTCGAAGACGAGGACGTAGCTCGCCGTATCCACCCAGCCGGCGTCTCCCGACCACATGTCGGTCTTGCGGGCACCCGACGGCTTGGCGAGCAGCAGCCTGCGCAGATCGCCGTCCGTCTTGACCTTGCGGTCCTCGCCGGCGGACAGCGGCGCCGGGCGCTTGTTCTCCGGGAGCGGCTTCGCCGGGTACGCCACATCCGCCCGGCTCAGCGCGGGCAGCGGCGTGGGCTCGCGGTCGGCCTGCACTCCGTAGCCGACGGCCGTACCGCCGACGAGGCCGATGACGGCGGCAGCGGCGACGATCAGCGCGGTGCGGCCGCGGCGGCGGGCGGGTCGGCTCACGGGCTCGCCCTCGGCTACCGGCTCCGGGGCCGGGGCCGCTGTCGGCACCGGCAACGCCGCGAGCTCCTGCGCGGGCTGCGGCACGGGCTCCAGCGCCTGTGTGTCCTGCGTTTCCAAAGGGTCCCCCCACGAGACCTGAGGCGCGGATTCCGTTATCCGCGCACAGAACTGACACGCGGGGGGCGGGTGGGGTTGTGGCGCGGCGCATTACAGTTCCGCATAGGGCGAAGAAGCTCGTGATCAAGGTGACCGCCAGGGCCGACGCCCCCGAACGCTGAAGCTCCGGGCCAGTCGCCACCGGATCTGCCATCGTCCCGGTATGCGGCGCGGACCATGGGGCTGACGTCCACCACTGGCGGGACATCGCCGTCCCGCAGGATCGGCAGGTCAGGGATGTGCCTGCACATCTTGCGCGACACATCGGCGGTGAGGAGGAACGGCTGCGCGAAGAAGCCCGTCACCTCGCGGGCAAATTCCGCATAGAGCAGTCGTGTCAGCTCGAGCCGCGACTCGTAGATCGCAGAGCAGGGGAACTCCGGCACACCTGCACGTCCAACTTCCCTGTCCCCTGAGCCAGACAGGGGCCACAACACATGGAAGGGGACATCAGAAACCAGACACCGCAAGGCCGCCGAGCAGCAGTCCCGCAAGCGACCCCACGATCATGAAAGGCCCGAACGGGATCGCGGTCCTGCGGCCGGCGCGACGCAGGACGATGAGCCCGAGCCCATAGACCGAGCCGAGCAGAAAGCCGGCGAAGGCACCGGTGAAGAGCACCGCCCAGCCGTACCAACCGAGGACGACGCCCAGCGAGAGGGCGAGTTTGACGTCGCCGAAGCCCATGCCGTTGGGGTGGATGAGGAAGAGCAAGAAGTAGGCGGCGCCGAGGACGAGTCCGCCGAGCAGCGCCGCGGGCCAGGAGCCCGCGTCACCGGGGAGCAGCGCGGCGAGCCCGAGGAGCGTGGCGGCCGCGGCGGCGAGCGGGAGGGTCAGCTGGTCGGGCAGCCGGTGGACGTTGCGGTCGACGAGGGCGAGCAGTACGGCGAAGGGCGTGAGGAGCAGCCAGACGGCGAGCTCGGGGCGCGGCCCGGTGGCGGCGGCGAGGGCGGCGCAGCTGAGGGCGGTGACGAGGGGGACGAGGGGGACGGGACGCGGTGTGGGCGCTTCGGTGTCGCGGGGTGCCGCGGTCCGGGCCGTCTTCCGGGCCGTCTTGCGGACCGGAACGGCCGCGGCGCAGTCCGCACAACGCGCGCCGCCCAGCCAGCCCCGCGCGGGCCCCGTGAACGCGTGCCCGGCGGGGCAGCTCTCGCGCCACGCCTCCTCAGGCTCGACGGAGAGCCGGTACACGGCGCGCGGGACGAGCAGCCCGGCGGCGGCGCCCCACAGGGCAGCGGCGGCGATCAACGTGGCGTACACGCAGCGAGCGTAAGCGGTGCCTGGGGCACGGTCATGGGCCCGGGGGCCCACGTTCGGGGCACCAGGGGCCCAGAACCGTAGCGGCCGGCCAACTACCGCTACCGTCTTCGTCCATGAGGAAATGGCGCAATGGGGTGGGCACGATGACCGTCCCGGGACAGGTCGACGCCGCGGACACGGACACGGCAGTGAAGGTGGAAATCGCCGCGTCGTACAAGGCGAGGCGGCGCGGCCTGCTGGGGCGGGACGGGATCGACGGCGCGATCATGCTCACGCCGTGCAATAGCGTTCACACCTTCCGGATGCGGTTCACCATCGACGTGGCCTATCTGGACAAGGAGTTGAAGGTCGTGGACGTGCGGACGATGGAGCCGGGGCGGCTCGGGATGGTCCGCTTCCGGGGGCGTCATGTGCTGGAGGCGGAAGCCGGCGCCATGGCGGAGTGGGGGCTGCGGCCAGGTGTCCGGGTGGCGATCGAGGCTGCGTCGCACGCGGATTAGTACTGCAAACCGGACTCGCCCTTCGGGCTCCGTCGGCGACTCCGCGGTGTCCGGCCAAGGGACGCGAACCGCCTGGTCGGCGCCGCGCCGACGGAGCACTACGCCCCGTCACGCAAGGGCGGGTGTCCGACCTATCCCGACCTGCGGCGATTCCCGGAATGTGGTTGCAGTATCAGCGGCCTCAGGGAAGCTTCCCCGACTGCTTCCGGATGAGCTCAGACGGGACCTCGGGCGTCGTCTCGTCGATGAAGTTGGCCGTGTAGAACGTGACGAGGCTCGCTCCCCGTCGTACGACATAGAACACGAGCGGCACCTTGTCACCTTCGACCGCGCCCGTCACCTGGTAGGCGATCGACTCGTCGCCGGCCTTCGGGGTGGGGAGCTTCTTCGCCTCGGAGTAGGTCGACACCCCGTCCCCGCCGTGAGTGGTGAATCCACCGGCGCAGGCGTCCACGGCAGTTCGTAGGGACGTGATGACCTGCTGTGCTCCCCCGTCCGCGTGGGAGGTGAGAATCAAGGTGACCACGGTCTGGGTCTCCTCGCCCTCCTCTGTCGAGTCGACCGCCGTGCGGTACAAGGTGGCGGCGGCAGCGGGCTCGGGCGCTCCGTTGATCACGGCGGCGAGCGGCTCACAGGCAGGCTTGTCCGACTTTTCCGTGCCGGGTCCCTCGCCGCCCTGCATCGGGGTGACGTCGAAGCCTGCCACTTCTCCGCTGACCAGCGCCGCCTTCGTCAGTTCGGCCTTGGTCAGGGTCTTGCCGCTGCTCGGCTTCTCGGGGACGGGCGGCGCGGTGGACTCGGACGGCGGCGAGGCGTCCGTCGCGGGGTCGGACGGGGCCGCGGACGTCTTGGCGGGCTTGCCCTCGCTCATGCCCTTGTCGTCGCCCTCGCAGGCGGTAGCCGTTCCGATCGCGAGCGCGGCGGCGGCAACGGCCGTCACGACGCGCCGCGTTTTACTCCGGGTCCCCGTGCTCATCCCGTTCCCATCTGATCGTGTTTATGCGTCGCACGCTAGCAACGGTGCTCCCGGCGGCGCATGGGTCCACGGGCCCATTCCTCACGCGCCGTTCGGCGCGCCCGGAACCAGCGTTTCCCGCACGGTGTCACTGCCGTACTCCTCCACCCAGCGGGCCTCGTCCGCCCTGTTGCCCATGCGGATGCCGAACGTCCACGCCGGGTCGAGGAAGAGGGTGTGTCCGCCCTCGAAGTCGAGTGCGAGGCCGATGGTGGTTCCGGCGTCTCCCCCGTACCCGCGCAGTTCCGTGCAGGTCAGCTGGTCCCGTCCGTCGCCGAACAGCTGCTCGCCGCACGAGGCCAGGACGACCTCGTCCTCCGCCTCGGCGAGCAGGTCGACATCGGTCCACCCGGCGGCCGTGACCGGGCGGGCGGCCAAGTGGCCGAACTGCCCTTCGGACGCGAGCCGAATCAGGCCCTGGTCCAGGCGCAGCCAGAGGACCAGTGGCTGCGGGCGGAATTCAGGGAGGTCGTCGTCCCGGTCGATCCACCCCGGGACGAGGACGTCACGGACACGGCGCCCCGTGAGCATCTCAGCGACCTGCCGCGCCACGCTGCTCATGGGTCAGCCCTTCTTCTTCGGCACCTTTTTGGTGATCTCGATCCCGGTGTCCATGCCCTCGCCGGACTTGAGGGCGGTCCAGAAGTCACCGTTCTCCCTCAGGACGACCGTCACACCCTTGCCACGATAGATCAGGCCCTCCGGCTCGCCCTTCTTCAGCGTGCCCTTGCCTACGAGTTCGAACGTGCCGTCCTTGATCGCCTTCGCGATGTCCTCCCGGAACCGCGGGCCGTCCTCCTTGAGCTTCTTGTACTTGGTGCCCAGCGCGTCCTCGACGAGCTTCTTGTGCCGCAGGAAGTGGTCCTTGAACTTCTTGGCGTCCCCTTCACCGACATCCGGGTTCCGCGCCGCCTCGACCTCACCGTCCGACATGTCGCAGTCGTTGTTGTGCACGAGGGCATTGGCCCCGCCCACGCCGACGAAGTAGGTGTGCACTCCTTCGACGGCGAGGTCGTGCGTCGTCTGCCGCTGCACATAGTGGCGGGCGGTCAGGACCTGCAGGCTGCTGCCGATGTCCGTACGCAGTCGCGCGCCGGGCCGGATGTCGCCGGCGTCCGCCCAGCGGCGCTCGTCGGTGAGCCAGAAGGGGTGCGTGTCCGTGGCCGTGACGAGCGCCGTACCGGACGGAGTCCGCACCGTCAGCCGGGTGAACTCCTTGTCGTCGTACGTCGTGAAGGTCCGCGTGACCTGTCGCCCGCCGGCCACCCCTGTCCCAGGGTCGGCCGCCTCCACCCGCATACCGGCGCGTACGGTCTCGATCGGGACCCGGCGCCCGTCGGCGAGGAGGACGAGCGTGCCCGGCAGGAAGCTGTGCCGGGCGGGGCAGGTCGTCGGCTTGTCGTCCGGTTTCTTCTCATCCGGTTTCTTCTGGTTGGGGTCGTACTTCTTCTTCGCGTCCTCGAGCGCCTTCTCGGCGTCCTTGACTTTCTTGCGGTTCTTGATCAGCCCTTTGAGGCCGTCGTACAGGTCGCCGCCGTGCTTCTTGAGCTTCTTGACGAGCTCCACGGCCTTCTTCCACTTCCACGGCGCCCCGTACTTCGCGGCCAGCTTGCCGACCGCGCCACCGACCAGACTCAGCAGCACATTGACGAGCGTTTCGGTGCACGCCCCCATGTCGCCCTTGATGACACAGTCGAGGGCGTCCGTGATGCCGAGCTCATCGGCCAGGATCTTCGCCAGCTCCTTGGCTGCCTCGATCGCCTTGTCCCGGTCCGCCTTTTCCGCGTCCTGCGCATCCTGAAGGCCCTTCAGGGCTTTCTCGTACGCGATCTGTTCCGGTGACTTCGGCGTGCCCGTGTTGTCGTTGACCGGCTTGTCGCCGCCGGGATCGTCGTCACCGGTCGTCCGGTCGTCCTGCGCCTCGGGCTGCCCGCCTCCGCCGCATTCGCCCCCGCCGGTGATGCGGCAGACCTGGTTGCTGATCCCCTCCGCCAGCGTCGGCCCGATGCCGGTACCCACGAGAGCGCCGACGATCGCCGCCACGACGACCACCAGGCCGACGTACTCGATCGCGGTCTGGCCCCGATCGCGCCGGCGGCGCTTGCGCAGTCCGAGCAACCGCGCATCGGTCCGCGGAGTGAGGGCCCGCAGTAGCCGGCGGCCCCCTCGGCGTACATCCCCCAGAACAGACATGACGCCACGCTAGGTGTGGACGGGGCACCCGTCATGGGCCCCTGGGCCCAACACCGGGCTCAACTCCTCACGACAGCGGGCCTCTCACTGCTGTGATGACCGACCCGGCCGGCCCAGCAGCATGCCGTCCGCGAGCAGTTACTGCAGGTGCCTGCGGTGCGCGACGATCGTCCACCCGCCGAGGCTCAGCAGCAGGAGTGTCCCGATACCGATCCCGGTGAAACCGATCGTCTGCATTGTCAGGCTTTCACCACCTGGCCGAACCGCTTCCTTGTCTGCGTCCGAGATGCCGAACCCGGCCTTGACCGGATCCCCGTCGTACTCCGGTCCCGGCCGCTCATCACCCTCGACAGACACGCTCAGCCTCATGGGCACGCTCTGTGCGACTTGGCGGTCAAGGGTGAGCTGCACGTAGTACCAGCCGGAGAAGCGCAGGGCGCTCACCGCCTCGGGCTTTGCCCCGAATCGATTGGAGAAGGACGCAGGGGCCGTACCGAGTTCGAGTACCGACGGCTTGCCGGAATACTGGGTCTGCTCACTGTCCGCCAACCCTCGGGCCGTGTTGTAGAGCGCCATCCTGACGCCGTCGACAACAACGGGCTGCTGGTCAGTGCCGGAATTGGCCATCTCCGCGTCGACGAAGAGTTGCTGCCCCCAGCCGACAGGAACCTTGTAGAAGCGGCTCTCGCCAGGGCGGATCTCGTCCTTCCAGGCCCCCTCACCCACTGGTGCTGCATCGTTGAAGCCCGTGCCCCCAATCACGGGCTTCGCCAACGTCTTCGGCGGCACCGGAGCCTTCGAGCTCCACTTCGTCGGGGCCGTCGGCGCCACCGCATCAGACTTGAGGCCCGGCTCTGACATGTACTTCAGCTCAATCGGCCACGCCTTCGAGCCGGAGTTGGCCGAACCGGTCCGCGCCACCGTGTACAGGTATTCTCCTGCTCTCTGGCACGGCCCGTTCGCTTGGATGCGGCGGGTGCCGTACCCCGCAAGCGGACGGGCAGTGTTGCTTGCGAACACGACGGTGTCGCCGGAACTGCATTCCGTGCCGTCCAGGGACGCCAATGAAACGCGGATTCCGTCCATGAGTCCGACCTTGGTCGCAGGGGGTGGCGCGAGCACCGTCGAGACGAAGGCATTGGATTTCGCGTCGAGTCTCACCCTGTAGTACTTCTTGTCCCCCGCGGCGATGGTATCTGTGTACGTACCCGCAACCAGCACTGGCCCGCCGGTGTTGGTTGCTGCGCCATGGACGGGACTCGCGTCCTTGCCCATTCTGTACCTGGGGACGTCGCCGGATGGGTCCTGGGAGGCCGCCCCCGCGACGCCCGGAACCAGCATGAGTACGCACACGGCCTTCATGGCGACGACACCGGCTCCGCTCCTTGCCATCGCTCAACTCCTCCGACTTGACGGCGGGGGTTCCGCCCCCTGTCTCCACAATGAAGAGAGCGGCCCGCAGTCTTCCACGGCCATTCCGTCAGGACCAGGACCGACTCTCAGTTGCCGGCTCCGCGCGGGAAGGAAATCTCGACTCGGCGGTTCTTCTTACGGCCCTCTTCAGTGCTGTTGCTGGCGATGGGGTAATCCTCGCTGTATCCACGGATCTCGAACGTCACACCCGGATCCAGAGTCGTGGCCAATTGCTTCTGCACGGCTTCGGCTCGTTGCTTGGAAAGTTTCGAACCGTGTTCGTACGAGCCAAGGTTGTCGGTGAAGCCGAAGACGCGGACGCGCTTCGCACCCTGCTTGTTGATCTCCGCGGCGATCGCCGCGATGCGGGCGTTGGCCCGAGCATTGAGAGTCGCGCTGTCCTTACCGAAGAGGACCTCGGCCTGGAGGGCGAAGGTCACATCCACGTTCGTGTCCTCGCGGCGCTCTTCACCGCCCTCGTCCTCGACGATCTGCTTGATGTCAAGGACCTTGGGCGGGGCCAGAGTCGCACCGTCCGGAAGCATGAGACCAGGCGCGTTCGGGTCGACCTCCACTGGTGGAGAAGCACTGGTCGTGGAGCCGGGGGGATCGTCGGCGAAGGCGGTGCCCGCAGTCACGCCTGTGAGCACGGATGCGCCGATGACGGCAGTAGCGAAGGCCGCCATGCAGTGGTGGCGGGCGAGCTTTTTGGGGAAGCGGGTCGTCGTCATGGCGGCACTCACTTGGAAAGCTTGATCGTGCCGGGACGGAACGTCGGCAGTTGGAAGTTGACCTCGGTCGTGGTGGACGGAGGGGCAGGGAACTGAAGGAAGACGGATGTATGCGCACCGGCCGCAAGGTCGTCCAGCCCAATTGTCGTGAGTGGGCGCCCCTCAGTGTCACGCAGCACGTAGTAACGCTTCTTACCGACGGAGTCCACCAGAGTCGCCCCACCGAATGAGGTGTCGTGCTTCACGATCTCGGTCTCATCCCCTCGCATCGCAGGTGGGAGTACAACCAAGTCATCAGAGGTGTTCTTCAGTACTCCGGTCACCGTAAGGAAGCCACCGGAGTCCCGCTTTGCGGAATTGAGGGTGAGTTCAAGCCCCTCCTGGCCTTTGAGCACAGCCAGAGTTTCGGATGGCTCTTCGGACTTCTTGTCCTTGTTGGATCCGTTGCCCTTGGAGGCCGAAGAGGCAGTCCCATTGGCCTCATTTTTCGGCTCGTCGTCTCCACCGCAGCCGGCCACAGCAAGGGCCAAGCCGACCGCGATCGCGGCTGCGGCCATCCCCCTACGGGCCTTCGTCGTGTACCGAATGCTCATGAAGTGTGCTTCCTTTGTTCGTCGTTCGCCTGTCAGTCGGCCAGCCGGACAGTGAAGAGGTCTGCAGCGCTCGGGAGGTTGGGGTGCTTCGGATCGATGTCCCAAGGAACGCCGTCGCACGAAAGACCGAGGATCGGCTTCTCATCCTTGTCCTCGTCCGGATCCGGCTTGCCGGTCTCCCCCGGATCCGGCTCCCCGGTCTCCTCCGGCTCCGGCTCCGGCTCATCGAAGGTGCAGCGAGGCTTGATGACAGCCTTCGCCTTCGCCGTGGCGTGCTTGGTCTCCGTACCCGGGACTACGGATTCACCGACCGTGCCGCGAGTGCGCACCTTGACGGTGAAGCCTTGCTCACCCGCGCCTGGGAGGGATCTGCAGTCGAGCGGCTTCACGACCTCCGCGTCATTCCTGGCCGCGAAGTCCTCTGCCTTCCTGCAGGCCGTGTACTCGCCGAAGCGCCTGCCCTCAAGGAAGTCTTCCCACTCGGCAGGATTCAGGATGACCTCGAGCCACCCCGTGCGAAGCTGCTCCCTCGCGTCCTGAGCGGCGGCCAAGGCGGCAGCGTCCGCCGCCGTCTGAGCACCGTTACGAGTAGCGGCGGCCTGGCCTACCGCAAAGTAGGCGAACGCGAGAAAGAGCAGACCCGCCACCACCGTGATGTAGATGGGGAAGGCCTGCCCTGAATCCCTGGAGGAGCGCGAGGTCACTCCTCCTCGCCCCCGCCTCCGCCCGTGAGCTCGCCGATCTTCTTGGTGATTGCGCCCTTGATCTTGCCGCCGATCGACGTACCCGAGAGCGCCACCACGATCGCCACAACCACCACGATGATGCCCAGATACTCGACCGCTGTCTGACCCCGGTCCTTGTTCTCGTAGCGCTTCTGGAAGCGGGTCGCAGCGGAGTCCGTCCAGCTGTTCATGTAAACCGAGTAGGTGGCAATGCTCTTCAGCATCAGGTCGTTCATGATGGTCCCCTCCGGATTCGGCCGATCCTCGGCCTGCCGACACGCAAGTCTCTGTGGCGTCTTCCGCGGCTCCGGCTTCCTCCTGGCCGGTGCCGCTTTCGACACGAGAAACGTACGCCGGAGCAACCGGCCCACCACAGGGTCCCAGGGCCCATTCCAGGGCCCAAAACGAGGATTGGGCCTTTCCCCTTCCGGCGTGGGTCTTTCGCCCCATGCCCCGCTCCCCCCGCTCAGTCATCACCGCCGAGCCCCTTCCCGTTTCCCCCGTTGCCCGTGCCACGGACCGTGCCGAGCCACACCGCCACCGCTTCGCTGCGACTCGTACTGTGCAGCTTCGCGAAGATACGATTGATGTGGTTCTTGACGGTCTTCTCACTGATGAAGCAGGTGGCGGCGATCTGCTGATTGCTCATACCCGACGCGATCAGGTCCATCACCTCCGCCTCCCTCGAACTGAGCCCGAACTCCGCCCTGTTGCGAAGCTGCCCGGACCACCCTGCCACATCTCGTTGCTTTTGCGAAGAGGACTGGCCAGGATTTGGTGGACCTGACACATCGGGTACAGCCTGCTGAGGCGATCCAGGGAGCCAGGACTGTGACGGTTGGGGCGGTACGCCATGCGCAGGAGGAACCTGTTGGTACGGAGCGGCCGGCGCCTGGTCGCCTCCTGAATGCGGCAGCGTTGAGGCATAGGACTGCCCCAGGCCTTCCGGGAGCGACTGCCGCTGCAATCCGTCCCGCACCTGGGCGAGGAGCGCGCTCGCGGCCGTCGCGGTGAAAGGGGCGCGACCCTCCTTGATGTCCCGTATCGCGCCCACGAGTTGCTCCGCTGTGAACTCCCCATGCACCAGGTACCCGCCCGCACCGAGACGCAGTGCCTCGCGGACGATCTCGCTCTCCCGGCTGTAGGTCAGCATCACCACCGGCGCGACCTGAACCAGGTACGGCAGTACGGAAATGCCGTCCACCCCGGGCATTCGGACATCGAGCAGAACAACATCCGGCTGGTGGTGCTGTGCCATCTCGTAGGCCTGGCGGCCGTCGGCGGCCTCGGCGACGACCTCGATGTCGGCGCGGTCTGTGAGCAGAACGGAGAGTCCCGCCCGTACCACCGGATTGTCGTCGGCAACCACGACTCTGAGGGCAGCCGTGGTGAAGGGGGCCCGGGAAGGATCGGGGAACGCAGCGGCCGGCGGGGGAAGGGGAACCTGCGCAGGGGTGTGCTCGGAGCGGAGCGGAGCGGTGTGTGAGGACGTGTGCTGAGACACGTGCGGCGACACCGAGTGCTGCCCCGAGGTGCGGGACGATTCATCCGGCATGGTGCGGCCTCCTCTCGGAAGGCGTGGGGGACGAGGTCAGTGCGTAAGCGGTAGTGGTGGTGGTGCACCGGGCGCCGGCAGTGCCGTGACCGGGAAATCGAGGCGGACTTCGGTGCCGGAGGTGGCACGGCCCTTCCCGATGCGGATACGGGCACCGATGCCGGCCGCCCGCTCGACCATGCCGACGAGCCCGAAATGACCAGACCGGCGCAGTTCATCGAGGGTGGTACCCGGCGGCAGACCGCGCCCGTCGTCCTGCACGCTGACCCGCAGCAGGCCCGCCACGATGCCGGTCTCGACGGTCACATGCGCAGCGTGGGCGTGGCGGTGGGTGTTCTCCAGGGCTTCCGAGGCCACTGTCAGCAATTGCCGGGCCACCGCATGGGGAATGGCCGGGACAACCTGGGAGCCGATCGCCCGGAAGTCGGCGGAGATCCCCGTCCGGCGGGCGAAGTCGGAGACTCGGGCGGACAGTTCGTCGACGAGCAGCACGCCCGTCGTGTCGAAATCGCCCTCACGACGCAGATCCGCGAGCAGCTCCCGCGACTCGGACGCGGCGCGGCGGGCAGAGCGGGCGACAATCTCGGCTTGGTGCTTCACCGTGAGCGGATCCATCCGGTCCACGGAAGAGGCGAGTCCGTCGGCGGCGAGGGCCAGGCCGTGCAGGGTCTTGGCGACCGAGTCGTGCATCTCGCGTGCCAGCCGGGTCCGTTCACCGTCGACTGCTTCGGTGACGGCCAGCCGCGCCCGTACTTCGGTGAGGGCTTGTGTGGCAGTCCCGAAGCGCAGGAGCAGATTGCGCAGGGTCACACCCGCCGCGCCGGCCACGATGCAGAGCCCGGGCAGCATGGTGGATTGGGCGAGGCTCGCGTCGAGGCGGGGGTCGGCGGCGTACGCCGCGAAGAGGATCAAGGACTGCATCACCGCGAAGAACGCCGCACCCCGCCAGCTGTAGACAATTCCGGCGAGGAGCGGGGTGCAGACGCCGACGTAGGCGAGTGTGCTCTGCGGGCCGGCCGCCACCAGCAGCAGCGATCCGAAAAGGGTGTCCGCGGCGAGTAGCACCGGATACTTCAGCAGCAGCGGGCCGAAGCGCTCCCAGTCCCGGAACAGAACGTAGGAGCCCATGAAGGTGACCAGCACCGCGGCGCCGACCAGTTGACTGGCGAGTCCGGGGGCGGCATTCACCAGGGCCGTCGGCGCAGACAGCGCGATCATCGCGAGGCGGAACCCGAAGACCTGACGGCACATGGCCTGGAGTGCGCTGATCTGAATGTTGAGCGCAGGTGCAGGCATGGCCGGCTGCGCAGTGTCGCCGGTGCCCAAGTCCCGAGAGCGGACGGGCCACGAGCGGGCAGCAGCGGCTGAAATGCCGTCCTGAGACACGCCGTTCGCGGAGTTGCGTCGCATCCGCAGCGACCGGGGCACGCGTAACGTCACGACCTGCTCACTCCCCCGTAATGGCACCGAAGTTGGTGCCGCTGCCGAGGAAGAGGCCGGCGCCCAGCAGGATCATGGTCGCCGGGACCATCAGCGAGGTGATCACCATGGTGGCCTTCGGCACCGCCTTCGCAGCCTTGCGGCGGGCGTTCTGCGCATCTGTCCTGCGCATGTCATTGGCGATCTGGATCAGAGTGTCGACGATCGGGGCACCGAGCTCCTCGCCCTGCTGAAGGGCGGTGACGAACTGGGCGACCTGCTCCGAGTCATTGCGCTTGCGCAGCTCCTCGAAGGCCTGACGACGGCTGACACCCATGTCCATCTGCCGCAGGGTGATGCGGAGTTCGTCGGACCATGGGCCTTCGTACTTTTCCGCCACGCGGTCGAGTGCCTGCCGGAACCCGAGACCGGCGCTGACGACGACGGCAAGCACATCGAGGAAGTCGGGCAGGGTGCGTTCGATCTGGTCCTTGCGGACCCTGATTGCGGACCAGATACCGACTTCGGTCCAGAAGGCGCCGAAGGCGAAGAGCAGCAGGGCAACGAACACGCTGCCCTTCGACAGCATGACCAGACCACCGAGGCCGCCGAGGAATCCGTAGACCGCGCGACGGGCACCGTACCGGTCGATCGTGAGACCGCCGGGGTTACCGGCGAGGTCGATCTTTCGCCGGACGATGCTGACTCGCTTGGGTCCCATCATGCGCAGCACCGCTGGGGAGTAGCGCATGCCGAGCCGGTCCACGGCCGAGTCCATGGCACCGGTGCGGGTCGAGCCCACTTCCAGGGCAACGGCAAGGTCGCCAGGGAGTTTGGTCTCGGCCCGGTACATCCGGATGCTGTAGAACACTCCGGCCACAGAGAGTCCGAATATCAGTGCAAGCAGCAGGTCCATGGTCCCCCTGTCAGACGTCGATCTTGGAAAAGCGGCGAATGATGGCGAAGCCCACTGCGTAGAGAGCGAACGCAACGATGACGCAAATCTGGCCGATGCCTGATCCCGTCATCTTGTCGAGCGCACCCGGTTGCATGTTGTCGATGAGGAGCAGTGAGCCCACGCCGATCACAGGGACGGCGTAGGCGGTCATGCTCACCTGCGACAGTTGAGTACGGACTTCCCGACGGGTTTCCTTGCGCTCCTCCAGCGTCTCGGTGAGGTTGCGCAGTGAGCCGACGACCGTACCTCCCGCCTTGTTGGAGAGCACAAGAGTGGTGACCAGAACCACGAGTTCGCGTGAGGGCAGCCGGTCGGCGAGTTCACCCAGCGCGTCGTCGATGGAGTGACCGACCGCCAGCTGGTTGGCCACCTTCTCCAGTTCTTCGCCGGCCGGAGCCTCGAGTTCGTCCGCCGCCATACTGAGCGCCATCCGCAGCGCGAGGCCGGCCTGGGTGGCGTTGGCGAGGATGCGTGACAGGTCGGGCAGTTGGTTGATGAACTTCTCAATACGCTTCTGCCGCTGCCAGTTGAGGAAAGCGACCGCGACGTAAATACCGAGGAGTCCGCAGATCGGACCGAAGAACGAGGCGAGCATGGCCTGGCCGATCAACCACAGACCCACCACCGTCGCCGTCATGTAGATGAAGAATTCGCCCGGTGTGATGTCGAGGCCGGTGACGCCGATACGCAGTTCGAGCTTCTTGCCGAGCTTGGTACGCCGAACCCTCCGGTCCACACCGCGGAATCGTCGTCGGCGACCGACCACGGGTATCTGCCCGGTCTGGGAGAGGCGTTCGACAAGAGCAGCTTGCTGATCCTTGCCGGAAGAGTAGGCATGCACACCCATGACGCCGAGCGTGCAGCAGATCAGCGTGACACCGATCGTCAGCAGAGCGAGATTGTTCATGTCCGGCTACCTACTTGGCCTCTCGGGTGGCGAGCTGTTCGTCGGACGAGGCCACACCGAAGGCCTGGGGTATCGGCTGGCCCGCCATGTACATGCGTTCGGCAACGCGTCGTGGGAGCGGGTAGTACTCGAACTTGCCGTAGACCCTTCCGTCTGCGGCCAAGGGCTGGGCGGCGAACCGGCAGACGGTGGCGATCTTGAACTGCTCACGTCCGTTCGAGGCCAGAATGGCGATCTCGGTGATCTTTCGGGAGCCATCGGCGTTACGGGTCAGCTGGACAATGACATCAAGAGCACTGTTGATCTGGTCCTGGAGCGCCTCGAAGGGAACCTTCACTTCGGACATGGACGCCAGCGTCTGCAGGCGCATCAGCGCGTCCTCGGCCGTGTTGGCGTGGACGGTCGCAAGCGAGCCGTCGTGACCGGTGGACATCGCCTGGAGCATGTCGAGGGTCTCGCCGCCGCGGACCTCACCGACGATGATGCGGTCGGGCCGCATACGCAGTGAGTTGCGGACCAGGTCGCGGATGGTGACCTGCCCCTTGCCCTCGACGTTCGGGGGGCGGGTCTCCAGCCGGATGACATGGGATTGCTGGAGCTGGAGCTCCGCGGAGTCCTCGATCGTGATGACCCGCTCACCCTCGGGGATCAGCCCTGAGAGCGCATTGAGCAGAGTGGTCTTGCCCGTACCGGTCGCACCCGAGACGATCACATTGAACTTGGCCTGCACGAGGCTGGAGAGCAGGAGCAGCATGGGCTCGTCCAGCGAGCCGAGGCCGATCAACTCGCGCAGAGTGTAGGCCCGGGGGAAGCGCCGAATGGTGAGCGTCGCGCCTGTCAGCGACAGCGGCGGGATGATGACGTTCACACGCTCGCCGGACGGCAGACGGGCGTCGACCATCGGATTCGACTCGTCCACGCGCCTGTTGACGGTTGACACGATGCGCTCGATCGTCTGCATCAGCTGCTCGTTGGAGGCGAAGCGAAGCGGGAGCTGTTCAACCCGGCCGGCCCGCTCGACGAAGATCTGATCGGGACCGTTGACCATGATCTCGGTGATGGAGGCGTCTTCGAGGAGAGGTTCGAGGACCCCGAGCCCGAGGGCTTCGTCGACGACCCGGCGGATCAGCTGGGCACGCTCCACCGTGGAGAGGACCGGGCCCTCCCGGCTGATGATGTGCCCGAGCACGCGCTCCAGCCTGGCCCGGCGCTCGGTGGCGGCGAGCGCGGACATCTCGGCGAGGTCGATCTCCTCGAGCAGCTTGGAGCGGTACGTGGCGACCAAATGGCCGTCCTCCCGCCCCCCGCCGTTCTCCTCAGGGGCGCTGATGCGTGCCCGCAGGCTCATGGATCCGTGCTCCTCAGTTTCGTACTTCGGGTGCTTCAGCCGACGGGCATGGTGGCGGACTTCACCACGTCACCGAAGTCCCAGCCGGGGACGACCGACGGGATGTGCACTCTCACCGTCACCTCGGCCTCGTCACCGTTCCGGGCGGGGTCGATGTGGGTGCGTCGGTCATTGGCCAGCCAGTCACTCATGGCCGCTCTGCCCGCCTGCCGCGAAGTCGAGCGGGCATTGTCGTCCGCCGCGGCACGCGCGGCCGCGCGTGCCGCGGTACCGGCCTGCTGTGCCGTGTACGCCGCCAGGCCCAACTGGACGCCCGCGACCGCCAACAACAGCAGGATGGGGAGGAACCCAAGGTATTCGATCGCGACCTGGCCGCGGTCCTTGCCGCGCTTCCTTGCCTCTGTTCCCCCGGACATGTGTCAGTACCTCTCTTCCAGAACGGCACCTGCGTCGGCCACCACCGGGAACGGGAAGTCGATGCTTCCGGGGAACAGCACCGGGACCTGAAGCGTCACCTTGGCCGTCACCATGCCCTCCTCCGCATGCGTGTCACAGTCGGCCACGTCACCTGTCATCCAGGCACCGTCGAGCCTGGCGCGCGCGGCTCTTTCGCACTCCGCCTGGCGATACTCGAGTTGAGTCACGGCCGCCGTCCGAGCGGCCTCGTCCGCGGCGTTCCCGGCGAGCGTGTAGGTATAGCCGACCAGAACGAACTGCCACAGCAGAACCAAGGTCAACAGGATGACCGGCACCATGCCCAGAAACTCGATGGACACCTGACCGCGATCCTGTCCGCAGCCCGTTCGTGTGTTGCCCGTTCGTGCTTCCGGACGCAGCATTGTTCAGCCCTCCCCCTCGCCCCTTCGTGACGTGTTGTGCGCGTTTTCGGCGCCTAGCGTCCCGCGACGGCGGCGCGGACCCACGGATCCGCGATCGTTGCGGAACTTACCGGCTTTCTCGGCCCCCTCGGGGGCCTTCACGATTCCCAGCTCTCCCGCCAGCCCCCACAGAGCCTGCTTGACGACACTCTTGCTCTCCAGGTCCTGCATGCGGCCGGCGTCCACCACGGCCTGCAACTCCTTGAAGTTCGCAGGCACCGCGACGTGCGCCACGCGAGTTCCGGTGATGCGCTCAATCAACGGGGGCTGGATCTCGGTGCTCCGGGAGTAGCGGTTGACCACGGTCGTGGTCTCCTCCGCCTTGCGGATCTGCAGCCGCTCCCACAGCCGCACGGTGCGCTTGGCGGCACGCACCGCCACCACGTCCGGGGTGGTGATCAGCAGCGCCACGTCCGCCATCTCGATGGCTGCGGCGTTGGCACCGTTCATCTGGGTGCCGCAGTCGACGACGACTACCTCGTAACGATTGCGCAGGGCACTGACGATCTGTCGCGCTGCCCTGTCACTGACCTCTTCGCCGCGCTCGCCCTCGCCAGGGGCGAGCAGCAGGGCCAGACCGGTCTGGTGGCTGAAGACGGCGTCCTGCAGCACGCGGGGCGAGATGTCGGTGATCGCGGCCAGGTCGGCGATCGACCTGCGGAACTGGACGTCGAGGTAGGACGCGATGTCCCCTGTCTGCAGATCCATGTCGACAAGCGCGGCACTCTTGCCTGAGGCCTGTGCCGCGAGCGCCAGTTGGACAGCCGTGACCGTTGTGCCGACACCGCCCTTCGCGCCGGTGACCGCGACCACGGTGCCACCGGGGCCGGTGAAGACGTCCCCGCTCGCTCCCAGGTGGCGCCGCACTCCGATCGACCACTGGGCCGCTGCCTGGACCCGGGCCGTCAGTTCCTCGTACGACAGCGGCAGCCCTATCAGGCCTCGCGCGCCGGAGTCCATCGCCGCCGAGAACAGTCCAGGACTGGCGTCCGCGGTGATCAGTACGACGCCGACCGCGGGAAAGCGGAGGGCGACCTCCCGGATCAACTCCAGCGCCGGCACCGGCCCGATCCGCTCATGCACCAGTACAACCTCGGGCAGCTCGTCGAGTGACTCCCCCGCCAGGCGGGCGAGGGTGTCGAGCAGCGAGGTCGAGTCACCTACCGGTGCAGCGGGTTCCGCATCGGGGAGCTGGCTGAGCAGCGTCGTGATGGACCGGGCGGCGTCTGCGTCGTTGACGACCGGGAGGATTCTGGTGGTCATCCAAGCCTCACTTGTCCCCGTCGAGGGTGTAGTTGCGCTCGCCCGGACGGATCGTGGTGTCGCTGCCCGGCGCGATGAGAGCGAGGCGTACGTGGTCGGCGAATGACTCCGCGTATGCCACGCGTTGTGCGTCCTTGGTACTCAACGCGAACGTGATCGGCACGGCCTCGGAGGCCTGACGCTGGTCGTCGTTCTTGGGCTCAAGAGCCGTCAGCCGGCCGACGTCTATGACGTGGGCGTTTGCCACGATGATCTTCGACATGGCCGGCTCGCCCTCCTTCGCCCCCGCGAAGGTGGCAAAGATGTTCACCGCGGCACCCGGGGTGATCTTGCCCGCAACGCCAGTCGCAGCGTCGATCATGATGGCGATCTCCTGCTCACCGGGCTGGAGAGCAGGGCGCTTCACAATCATGTCGGTCTGCAGCAGGGAGCCTTTGCGGAGCTGGGTGACCGCGATCTTCCCGTTCACCTCGGCGAGATCGGTCACTGCGTTGTCCGAAAGCCAGCGCTTCGGCATCGAGATCTTCTCGAACTGCCCGGAGTTCAGCTGCGTATAGGGAGCAACATCGGACTTCACCCGGTACGCCGATGCCTCGGGCCCCACCTTCGAGTTCACATCACTGATCACCGAGAGCACGCCGGCGAATGCACCGAAAGCGCAGAGGACCGACAGGAGCAGGAGTATGACGCCGCGGCGCTGGCGGGAATTCATGGAACGAACAACCTCGTTAGGGACGTAGACGAATCGGGCATGGTACGACTCAGTCGTGCGCGCTTGGTGCTGTCGTGGTCTGCGGTAGCCGGTCCGTTGCGGGTGTTGCGAGTCGAGCGGTTCTCGCGTCCGTTGTGGATCTGGTGGACTCCTACGCCCCCCGATGCAGGGGCGCCCCTTGGTTCAGGACACCTGGCGCGTCGGTTTGGTTCTCGTGAGAGGGCAGTGGGGCAGTGCAGAAGCCGCAGCGGTCACCAATGAGCTCCATTCCGCACCAGTGGCACTCCTCCCTCCGCACAGACGACACCAACTGATAGAGCACGGAGATGTCCGGCAGATAAGCGGCGAACTCGATCAGCTTGCTGGTCCCCCACCAGCGCGGGGAGTCGGAGGGGAGGGCGGCCTCCTGTACGCCTTGCACCTGCCAGGCAGGCGCAAGGCTCGCAATTGGCCAGTCGGACTGCAACTGGCCCTTGGCCACCAGTAGTTGGGTCCCGAACTCCGGTCCGGCCAGGGAGCCCGTTCCGATTTTGATCAGCTGCGGGTTCGGGTTGGCCAGTACGCCGAACTGGGTTCCCGGCACCCAGGACTTGGCGTGCGACTTGAGGCTGACCGGGACCCGGTCGAGCTTGGCGACCGAGTTGAGCAGCGCGCCTGCGTGGATGTAGTGGGACAGCAGCCGCGCGGCGGATGCGATCACTCCCGGACTGAAGTCGCAGATGGAGAGCTGGCGCAGTTGACGGACCAGTACGGCGACGGCGAGCGGCGGCAGGTCCAGCTTGAGGAGGGCGATGCGGTCGCTCTCCATCACGGAGCGGATGGTGTGCAGACGCTGCTGGAGGGCGATCGGAACCGAGGACGGATAGACCGCGATGACGTATCCGTGCTGGTCCAGCAGGACCCGCATGTCCATGAGCGCGGATTCCAGCGGCTGCGCCTCTGGTGCCTGTAACACAGCTGCCGTGGGCGTTTGTTGATCAGTCGGTGGCAGCACGAGATCAGCGCTGGTCACCGCAATCGCTGTCGGCACGTCGAGTTCCCCGTTCACTCCGGCTGCCGTGGTCTCGCAGTACGTCAGATCATCACTGCTCTGCGGTACTGCACCAGCACTTTATCCACCCCTTATGGCGCGAGAGAACACTCTTCCCGCCCCCCAGGGCGGCCAACAAGCGCCCTTAGCGGCCAAACCCGGACAAGTGGCTCGTGAAGGTCCTGTGGCGCAGGCCTCCGTGACCGCTGAGGAAATTGAATGCTCGACAAACTCGGGAGGAAGCGGTCCGACGCACCGATGGGTAACTTACCTGTAACTGAGGCGAATTCGCAGTTCTCGCTCCTGGCGCTCCTGCCGGCAGATCAAATGGATCACTGAAGCGCGACTGTTCGAACTTGTTCCGGAAGTCGTCGGCTTCCTTCTGGTAATACCCCGACGAGTGGACCCACGTCTTCGAGTTCACCGACACCGACGGATGCCAGCAGCGTCGGCAAGCCTCCACGCGGCGATCGGCTGGGCCGTCGAGTCCGTCGTCATCACCGGCTGACACCCGCGCCCTGGGCCCGCCGGGGCCTGTTCGCAGGCATTCGCCTGGGACCGGAATTGGGTCCCGGGGCCCACGCCGGGGCTCCCCCTGTCTCCTTATGCTGCTCGCGGCCGGTGGCCAATCGTGCAGCTTCGTGCCGGAGAGGCACGGGAACCAACCCAGGGCAGAGGGGCGTCGCATGTTTGGGAAGGGTGGCATACCGCTGTTATTCAGGCGGAATGACCGGGGCGCGACCGCAACCGAGTATCTGGGCTCGATCGTCGTCGTCACCGCGATCGTTGCTGCCCTGGGAGGGACCGGCGTCGGGCAACAACTCGCCGGCGGGATCAGTGCTCAGATCTGCCGGCTGACGGGCGGCAGCAACTGTGACAGCGGCAAGCCGGGGTCCGGGGACCTGGCCACCGATGCCGACTACGAGCCGCCGCTTTGCCAGATCTCCTCGATCACCGACAAGGCCGGCGCCAAGGCGAAGATCCTCTTCATCGAGTGGGGCCAGGAGTACGGGTTCCAAGAGCAGAGGTTCAAGGCCAACACGGATGTCAACAAGGACGGCAAGGTCGACGACAAGGACGAGCTCGTCTATGTGACCTTCACCGACGCCGCTTCCATCGCCGCCAAGAAGGACTGGAAGCCCGGAGCCAAGGTCGGCAAGTTCGGTGCCGACAAGGTCGAGCTCGGAGTGGGAATCAAGGTGACCAACGGTGACACCTGGGTGTTCGAGAGCGACGACGAGGCCAAGCGGTTCCGCGACGACATCGAGAAGCTCAAGATGTACGACATGCGCCGCAAGTCCCCGGGCGGGGCAGAGGCGAGTGTCGGCGACAGCGTGCTGTACCTGTTCGGTAAGGGCCCGCTCAAGGACGAGGAGGAGACGTACGACCGCGTCAAGAAGGGCCTCGGCGGGGACCGGCAGATCACCTACGGGAAGCTGGGCCTGGAGGCCTCGGCCGCGGGCGGACTGAAACTCTCGGCCGGGGACGAGAAGAAGCTGAGCGCCACGCTCGGTGGCAACTTCAAGTTCACTCCCGATGTGACCTGGACCGACAACAAGTACAAGGGCACCGAGTCGTACACATACTCCTCGTCCATCGAGTACGGCACCAAGGTCGGCTACGAGGCGGGCCCGATCAGCGGCGAGTCCTCTGCGTCCACCACCCAGACCGGCACCATCACCGTCACCCACGACAAGAAGACCGGCAAGCTGATCCGGATCGACATGACGCGCACGGTTGAGAAGGGTGCGACCAAGGACGGTGTCAAGGTCGGCGGCGACAACGGCAAGAAGGACGACGACAAGCGCGGGGGCAGCGGCGGCGTCAAGGGCACCGACGACGAAACGGGCATCGAAGTCGTGACCAACTCGGTCACCTTCGATCCCGGCGCCAAGGGCGACGCCGACCGCGCTGTCGGGGAGAAGTGGCTGGACGGCTACGGCGACAATGCCGCCCCGTTCACCTACATGTTCGACGACCACGCGCCGACCACGCGCCCGGGCGCCGACGACCCGTTCGGTCAGCTCCTCTTCGACAAGGGCAAGTCCAGCAAGACGGTCTACACGGGGCAGACCGACGCGGCGGAGTACGGATTCGAGCTGAACCTGGGGCTCAGCCTCGGCTTCTCGGTGAGCACCGAGAAGAAGGAGGAGATGCTCAACGACGCTCAGTTCCTGGGTGCCCCCAGGAACGATCAGCGTTCCTATGTTCCGTACAGCTACTGTGCGAAGTAACCCGGCGACAGGAGTATGCACAGATGATGACGACCACTGTCAGGCGCGCCGCCGCTGCGCTGGGCGCGGGGATCTTCGCGAGCGCGATCCTCACGGGCTGCGGTGGTGAAGACTGGGCAGCGAGCACCGTTCCCGAGGGCTGGAAGACGCTGAAGACCTCGAGCGTCAGCGTTTCCTGTCCCCCAGGCTTCACCGAGCAGGGCGACGCCGAGCGCAGCAAGTTCAACGCGGCGGCGGCCACCCTCACCGAGGCCGGCAAGGCCGTCGGCGTGATCAGCGTGCAGCTCGACTTCACCAATGCGGACTCCGCGGAAGAGGCAGCCATCGGCGCCAAGGCCGGTGTCCAGCTCGGCTCCACGCTCAAGGGGCAGCAGGACGTCAAGGTCGCCGGCACCGACGATGCCAAGCGCATCGACTTCGAGTTCAGCTCGACGGGGGAAGCCAACACCCCGCCCAAGGGCACGCGGATCGGTGGCGTCATCGTGACCGGCCTGGACTCCAAGGACAAGACCTTCGCGGTCCGCATCGACGCCCAGAAAGGCAAGCTCGACGACGCCGACCTGAAGAAGATCATCGACTCGGTCGAGGTGCGCTAGGCATGCAGGTCCCCGGCGGCGAGTACCTCGTCTTCGGTCTTCTGACCGTTCTCTTCGGCAGCCTGACGGTGAAGTACGTCCGCCGACTGGCAACGCTGGCCCGGACGCTGCGCCGTGGTGCGCGGACGGCGGGCGAGTGCGTACGAGTCGAGACCGAGCCGTACAACCGCTCGGACGCCAAGCGCCACTTCTTCGTCTTCCGCACGGCCGACGGCACTGAGGTGGAGTTCGAGGACCTCGCGGGCTGGGGCATGAAGACCGGGAGTCCCGTCACGGTCACCTACGACCCGGAGAACCCCCGGAAGACCGCGACCATTGCGGGCCGTGGCAGCTGGTCGCCGGTTCTGCAGTGCACAGCGCTGGTGGCCGGGTGCGGGATGGCGACGATCGGATTCACCACGGTTCTTCTCTTCAACGTCTTTGGAGGTCAGTGATGACGCGCTACGGCTATCCGGGCGCACCCGCCGGCCGGGACGAGGGCAGTAGCGCCGGCATGTTCGCCATGATGCGGTCCTGGGCCGCCGGGATCATCGTGCTGGCCGTGACCTCGTACCTGCATGTCACTTACATCCACGGCGCCTTCGCTTCAACCGACGAGCCGGAGAGTTTTGGCGGCGAACTGCTGCTCAGTCATCTGCCGAACGCCGTGGCCATCGCGCTCGCGGTCTGGGCCGCGGCCCGAATCCACCCCAAGCCCTACCGGGATTCGCGGGCACGGCACCTCATTGCCGCCCTCCTGGTGCCGGTCACCGCCCAGCTCGTGACGTACGCCCTCGCCTTGACGACTCCCTGGATCAGCCTCACCGCCCTGGCGGTCTTCCTGTCGGTTGCCGTGCTTGCCGTCGGCTGCACGATCGGGCTCTGCGCCGACCGGCTGCAGAGCGGCAACTGACCCGCGCTACAGCGCCGTCAGCACCTTCGGGGTGCCGGCGGCGCTGTTTTGCGTATCAAGACTGCCAGAGGTCTTGACAACCCTATTGGTCTGGACCAGTTTGTACGCCCAGCGGTGGCCACCGTTCCCATTCCCCTCCACACCCCCAACTCCCCCACCGGAGGCAGCAAGTGGACCGCACCACACGCTCACGGAGATGGCTCGGCGGAGCGCTGGCGCTGGCCGTCGGGACCGGTCTCACCCTCATGGGCGCCACAGGGACCGCGCAGGCCGCCGACGTCAATGTCGCCAAGAACGCCGGCTTCGAGTCCGGACTCACCAACTGGACCTGTTCCGGGGGCAGCGGCGCCACCACCTCCTCCCCCGTGCACGGCGGCGCCTCCGCCCTCAAGGCGACCCCCGCCGGGCAGGACAACGCCAAGTGCACGCAGACCGTGGCCGTCAAGCCCAACTCGACGTACACACTCAGCGCCTGGGTGCAGGGCGGCTACACCTACCTCGGCGCGACCGGCACCGGCACCACCGACGTCTCCACCTGGACACCGGACTCCTCCGGCTGGAAGCAGCTGACCACCCGCTTCACCACCGGCGCGAGCACCACCTCCGTCACCGTGTACACGCACGGCTGGTACGGCCAGGCCGCGTACTACGCGGACGATGTCAGCGTCTTCGGTCCGGACGGTGGCGGCGGCGGTGACCCCGACCCGGTGGTGCCGCCCACGCCCGCCGGGCTGAGCACCGGGGCCGTGACCTCGTCGTCCGTGGCCCTGTCCTGGAGCCCGGTGTCGGGCGCGACGGGCTACAACCTCTACCAGAACGGCACCAAGGTGCAGTCGGTGACCGGGGCCTCGGCCACCGCGACCGGACTGAGCGCCTCCACCTCGTACCAGTTCCAGGTGACCGCGACCAACGCGGCCGGTGAGTCCGCGAAGTCCGCGGCGGTGACCGGTACCACCTCGGGCACCGGCGGCGGGGGCGGAGGGACCGTGCCCAAGCACGCGGTGACCGGCTACTGGCAGAACTTCAACAACGGCGCCACCGTCCAGAAGATCAGCGATGTGCCCGCCAACTACGACATCATCGCGGTCTCCTTCGCCGACGCGACCGGCACACCTGGCGGTGTCACCTTCAACCTCGACTCGGCCGGGCTCGGCGGCTACACCGTCGACCAGTTCAAGGCCGACATCAAGGCCAAGCAGTCCGCCGGCAAGTCCGTGATCATCTCGATCGGCGGCCAGAACGGCACCGTGACGATCAACGACTCGGCCTCCGCCACGAACTTCGCCAACTCCGTCTACTCACTGATGCAGACCTACGGCTTCGACGGCGTCGACATCGATCTGGAGAACGGCCTCAACGCCACCTATATGACGCAGGCGCTCAGGTCCCTCTCGTCGAAGGCGGGCTCGAAGCTCGTCATCACGATGGCGCCGCAGACCATCGACATGCAGTCGACGTCGAACGAGTACTTCAAGACGGCGCTCAACATCAAGGACATCCTGACCGTCGTCAACATGCAGTACTACAACAGCGGTTCGATGCTCGGCTGCGACGGCAAGGTCTACTCGCAGGGCTCGGTGGACTTCCTCACCGCGCTCGCCTGCATCCAGCTGGAGGGCGGTCTCGCGCCGTCCCAGGTCGGGCTCGGCCTGCCTGCCTCGACCAGCGGCGCGGGCAGCGGCTATGTCTCCCCCACGATCGTGAACAACGCCCTGGACTGCCTGGCCCGGGGCACGAACTGCGGATCGTTCAAGCCGTCGAAGACGTACCCGTCGCTGCGCGGTGCGATGACGTGGTCCACGAACTGGGACGCGAAGTCGGGCAACGCCTGGTCGAACGCGGTGGGACCGCACGTGCACGGCCTCCCGTAGTACGAGAGTGATTCAGCAGCGCCGCCGCTCCCCCGGCGGCGCTGCTGACCCGTTTTTCCACAGTGCCGGGTGGATCAGAAGAACTGGGCCCACGGCTGGTCGGCGATCTGCTTCACACACAGCACCAGGAACAGCAGGCCCGCGATGACCAGCATCGCGTTGCTCAGCATGCCGTTGCGCCACTCCCTCGGCGTACGCCCGGAGTTGAGCAGCCAGACCAGTGTGAGGGCGAGGAACGGCATGAAGGCGGCGCCCAGCACTCCGTAAATGATCACCAGTCGGAACGGCTGGCCCTGGAACAGCAGGATCATCGGCGGGAAGGTCAGCCACAGCAGATACGCCCTGAACGGCACCGACTTCTCACGGGCGCCCGAGGCCACTTCCTCGCCGGTGACGGCCTGTTCACCCGCGCCCGCACGGTCCTTGCGGTAGCGCTCGACGAAGTCCGCGAACATCAGGCTCACGCCGTGCCATACGCCGATCAGCGAGGTGAAGGACGTGGCGAAGAAGCCGATGAGGAACAGCTTCGCGGTCGCGTCGCCGTACTCCTTCTCCAGGATGTCGCCGAGCTGGATCAGGCCCTTGTCGCCGCTGGCGATGGCGACGCCGGCGGAGTGCAGCAGCTCGGCGCCGACGAACAGCATCGCGACGACGAAGATGCCGGTGGTGAGGTACGCGACGCGGTTGTCGAAGCGCATCACCTTCATCCATCCGGCGTTGGTCCAGCCCTTGGCGTTGACCCAATAGCCGTACGCGGCAAGGGTGATGGTGCCGCCGACGCCGCCGATCAGGCCGAGGGTGTTGAGAATCGAGTCCTTCTCGTCGGGGAGGACCGGCAGCAGTCCGGCGAAGGCGTCACCGAGGTTCGGCGTGACCCGGATCGCCAGATAGACGGTGACCACGAACATCACGCCGACCAGGACCGTCATGACCTTTTCGAAGACGTCGTACTTGTTGAACCAGACGAAGACCAGGCCGACGACGCCGGTCAGCATCGCCCACCACTTCAGGCCCATGACGTCGGGGAAGAGCGCCTGGAGGGGCAGGCCGCTGGACGACATGGCGGCGGCTCCGTACACGAAGCCCCAGACGACGACGTAGACGACGAAGAACCAGGTGCTCCAGCGGCCGAGGCTGGCCCAGCCGTCGAAGAGCGTGCGCCCGGTGGACAGATGCCAGCGGCCGGCCGCCTCGGCGAGGGAGATCTTGACGACACAGCCGATCACGGCGGCCCACAGGAGTGTGTAGCCGAAGTTGCTGCCGGCGATGAGCGTGGCGACGAGGTCACCCGCTCCGACCCCGGTCGCCGCGACGACGATTCCGGGACCGATGTACTTCCAACTCGACTTGCGCGGAAGGGAGATGGATTCGTCAGTACTGCCGTCGGTGGTGCCTGCCATGAGCTTGGCCGCCTTCCCACTCGCCCCAGGATGTGACTGGGTCACCAAAGCGGGACGGAAGAGATCGCGCAAGAGGGTCTGCGGCCCCGCGCTCTTCGGGCTTGGGCTCCGCCATATATATGCCGATATTTTCCGCGGGCGAAGGTATGGCTGAAGGTGGCCCCTTGACCGGGCCATGCCATGGCCCCACGATGTGCGCGAACAACCGAACAACCGGTCCCAACAACCGAACAGACCGAACATCAGCCCGAACACCCGCACACGACATGGCGTCGCACCTGAACAACCCCCCACACTCCCCACCCAGGAGACAGCATGCGACTTCGCATTCGCGGCAGAAAGACCGCGACCCTCGCGGCCTTGCTGGCGCTCGCAGTAGCCGCCCCCTTCACGGCCGAGGCCGCGTCCCCGGACCCGAAGGCCGCGCCCTCACCGGCCGCCCCCGCCGAGGAGCAGATCCGGCAGTACGAGATCCATGGCGCGGCCGACGCCGCGGCCCGTACCGCACTCGCCGCCACCGGTGTATCGGTGGACGAGGCGGACGCCCATTCGGCCGTCGTCAGCGCCACCGCCACCCAGGCGAAGCGGCTGCGCGCACTCGGCTACCAAATCGAGGCGCTGCCCGCGCCGCCGGCCAGGACCAACGGACGGGCCGTCGAGCCATTCGACTTCCCGTCGGCCGACGCGCGCTATCACAACTACGCCGAGATGAACGCCGAGATCAACCAGCGGATCGCCGCGCACCCGAACATCATCAGCAAGCGCGTCATCGGCAAGAGCTACCAGGGCCGGGACATCATCGCGATCAAGATCAGCGACAACGTCGCGACGGACGAGAACGAGCCCGAGGTGCTCTTCACGCACCACCAGCACGCGCGCGAGCACCTCACCGTCGAGATGGCGCTGTATCTGGTGCGCGAACTCGGCGACGACTACGGCACCGACTCGCGGGTCACCAACGCCGTGAACAACCGCGAGATCTGGATCATCCCGGACGTCAACCCGGACGGCGGCGAGTACGACATCGCCACCGGCTCCTACCGCAGCTGGCGCAAGAACCGCCAGCCCAACTCCGGCTCCTCGGCGATCGGCACGGACCCCAACCGCAACTGGAACTTCAAGTGGGGCTGCTGCAACGGCTCTTCGGGCTCCCCGAGCTCCGAGACGTTCCGCGGCGCGCGGGCCGAGTCCGCGCCCGAGGTCAAGGTGGTCGCCGACTTCACCCGCAGCCGGGTCGTCGGCGGCAAGCAGCAGATCAAGGCGGGCATCGACTTCCACACGTACAGCGAGCTGGTTCTCTGGCCGTACGGCTACACGAACGCCGACACCGCCCCCGGTCTGACCCAGGACGACCGGGACGCCTTCGCCGCG
Source organism: Streptomyces sp. NPDC019443 (assembly GCF_044389785.1). Taxonomy (NCBI): domain Bacteria; kingdom Bacillati; phylum Actinomycetota; class Actinomycetes; order Kitasatosporales; family Streptomycetaceae; genus Streptomyces; species Streptomyces sp. NPDC019443. The sequence goes on along the minus strand of NZ_JBIRYJ010000002.1, from coordinate 102,484 downwards.
GTCGGCAAGAAGATGGCCGCGAGCAACGGCTACACCCCCGAGCAGTCGAGCGACCTCTACATCACGGACGGTTCGATCGACGACTGGCTGTGGGGCAACCAGAAGATCTTCGCGTACACCTTCGAGATGTACCCGACGGGCTTCGGCGGCGGCGGCTTCTACCCGCCCGACGAGGTGATCGAGCGCGAGACGAGCCGCAACCGGGACGCGGTTCTGCAGCTTCTGGAAAATTCAGATTGCATGTATCGGTCGATTGGCAAGGAGCAGCAGTACTGCGCGAGCTGACGGACGGAGGGCGCCCCGGGACAGTGTCGTCCCGGGGCGCCCTCTTACGTACGTGTCCCCGCGCTAGACCACCAGACTCAGCGCCGCCGCGACGGCGAAGCCCGCGACAGACAGCACCGACTCCAGGACCGTCCACGACTTCAGCGTGTCCCGCTCCGAAATCCCGAAGTATTTCGCCACGATCCAGAAGCCGCCGTCGTTGACGTGCGAGGCGAAGATCGAGCCGGCCGAGATAGCCATGATGACCAGCGCCAGGAAGGCCTGCGAGTGGTCACCGCCCTCGACCAGTGGCAGCACGATGCCGGCCGTGGTGACGATCGCGACCGTTGCCGAGCCCTGTGCCACGCGCAGCACCAGCGAGATCAGATAGGCGAGCACGATGATCGGCAGACCGATGTCGTTGAAGGTGTCGGACAGCGCCTGGGCGACGCCACTGGCCTTCAGTACGGCGCCGAAGACGCCGCCCGCGCCGACCACGAGCAGGATGTTGCCGACCGGCTTCAGCGAGGAGGTCGACACGGTCTCCAGGGACTTGCGGGACCAGCCGCGCCGGAAGCCGAGCAGGTAGTACGCCATCAGCAGCGCGATCGTCAGTGCGACGAAGGGGCTGCCGAAGAACTCGATGACCGAGCGCAGCGTGGAAGGGTCCAGCGCGATGGAGGAGAACGTCGCGGCGAGGATCAGGACGAGCGGCGTGCCGATGATGGTGAGGACCGTGCCGAGGGAGACCGGACGCTCCTGCGCGGTGCGTCCGGCGGCGGACTGCTCGGCGGCGACGGCGGCCTTCGCGTCCTCCGCGGCCTCCACCATGTCCTGCGGGACCTCGACGAACAGGCGCCTGCCGATCCAGGCGGCGTAGACCCAGGCGGCCAGGACCGCCGGGAGGCCGACGACGATGCCCATCAGGATGACCCAGCCCAGCGAGACATGGAGCAGTCCGGCGGCGGCGACCGGGCCGGGGTGCGGCGGCAGGAAGGCGTGCGTCATCGACAGACCGGCGAGCAGCGGCATCGCGTAGAGGATGATCGACTTGCCGGAGCGCTTGGCGGCGGCGTACACGATCGGCGCGAGGACGAAGATGCCTACGTCGAAGAAGACCGGGATGCCGAAGATCAGGCCGGTGAGGCCCATGGCGAGCGGGGCGCGCTTCTCGCCGAAGAGGTGGAGCAGACGGCCGCTCAACACCTCGGCGCCGCCGGACACTTCGAGTATCGCGCCGAGCATGGTGCCGAGTCCGATGATGATCGCTACGTGCCCGAGGATGCCGCCCATGCCCTGCTCGATGACCGAGACGGCGGCGGACCTCTGGACGGTGCCGAAGAGTTCGGTGACGGAGAGACCGGCGGCGAGGCCGACGGCTATGGAGACGGCGAGCAGCGCGACGAACGGCTGCAGCCTGACCTTGATGATCAGGAAGAGGAGGAGCGCGATGCCGAGGGCGGCGACGGTCAGCAGACCGGCGGTGCCGTCGATGAGCAGGAGCAGTCCGCCGGTGTGGGGCGGGGCTGGTGGTGGGGAGTCAGCGGCTATGAGCATGGCGGGGGACCTCGTTGTTCGGGGGATTTTGGGTGTGGGGGATCACGGCGCGGCGCTTCGGGGAAGCGCGCCGCGCCGTGAAGTGCGGGGTAGAGCAAGATCAACCGGAGGTCAGCCGAGGACTGCCAGGGCGTCGATCTCGATGAGGAGGCCCTGGGGGAGGCCGACGTACACCGTCGTACGGGCGGAGGCGGGCGCCTTGAGGCCCTGCTCCTCGAAGTACGTGTTGTAGATCGCGTTCATCTCGGCGAAGTGGTCCACGTCCGTGAGGTAGACGCGCATCATCATCACGTCGTCCCAGCCCGCGCCGCCCTCTTCGAGGACCGCCTTGACGTTGGCGAGGGTCTGGAGGGTCTGCTCGCGCAGGGTCGGCCCGGCGGGCGTCGGCGGCTGTCCCTCGACGGCGGGCAGGAAACCGACCTGACCGGCGACCTGGAGGATGTTCCCCTTGCGGACGCCGTGCGAGAACTTGGCGGGCGGGGCGGTGTGCGTGGCGGGGGTGATCGCGGTCTTCTCGGTCATGAGACTTCCTTCTGCGGGCCAGTCTTTTGCTGAGGGGATACAGCGCCTGAGTACTCCCGGCTGATGGCGTCGGCCGTGCGGCGCACCACCGGGAGGAGAGTGAGGAGTTCCTCGGCCGTGACGACGACATTCGGCGCGGAGACCGACATGGCGGCGACGGCGCGGCCGTCCGCACCGCGGATGGGGGCGCCGATGCAGTTGATGGATTCCTCGTGGCCGCCGAGGTCGGTGGCCCATCCCTGTTCGCGGACGACGGCGAGCTCCTTGAGGAACGCGGCGGAGTTCGGGATCGAACGGGATGTGTACATGGGGTAGTCGAGCTTCTCGGCGACGGTGCGCCGCTCGGCCTCGGGAAGGTCGGCGAGCAGCAGCTTCGCCACCGCGGCGACGGTAATGGCCACGGGCTTGCCGATCCGCGAGTACATCCGGACGGGATAGCGGCTCTCGACCTTGTCGATGTAGAGGACTTCGCTCTCCTCGTACACGGCGAGGTGGATGGTGTGTCCGATCTGCTCGTTGAGCGCGACGAGGTGGGGGTGGGCGATCTCGCGTACGTCGAGATTCTCGACGGCCTCCTGGGCGAGGGCGAAGAGCCGGGCGCCCAGGCGGTAGCGCTGGTCCTGCTGGCGGTAGACGAGTCCGTGCTCGTGGAGCGTACGCAGCAGCCGCAACGCGGTGGACTTGTGCACACCGAGGCGCTCGGCGACCTGTCCGAGGTCGGCTGGTCCCTGGGCGAGCAGCGGAAGGATGCTCAGCGCGCGGTCGACGGTCTGGCTCATGGGATACGTACCTCCTGCGGGTCCTGCGTGCCCTGCGGGTGCTGCTCCGCGGTCGCGGTCCAGCCGGGGCCGAGTCGCAGTCTCCCCCAGTCACGCGCGTCGAGTGTGACCAGTCGGTCGGCATACGCCCGAGCGGGCGGCACGGCGAGGTCCCCGGCGACGGTGAGGGTGGCGGCGGCCATGAGATGCCCGTATCGCAGCCGTTGGTGGGCTGAGAGCCCTCGCAGGGTGGCGGAGAGAAACCCGGCTGCAAAGGCGTCCCCGGCACCGACGGGTGCGACGACGTCGACGCGGGGCGCGGGCTCGTCCGTGACGGTGTCGGGGGGAAGACCAGCCCCGAGGGCGTTTGAAGCGCGGGGGTTTGGGGGCGGAGCCCCCGGTTCGGGCCGGGGCGGGTAGCGGAAAGGCTCCGCGCAGCGGGCGTACGCCACCGCCCCCCGCGCGCCCCTCTTCACCACCAGGACCTCCGGTTCCGGCAGCGCCTCGCGGATCGCCACCGCGCCCCGTACACCCCAGGCCGCCTCCGCCTCGTCCTCGCCGACGAAGACGATGTCCGCACCCCGCGCCAGGTCCAGGAGCACCCGCGGGTCCGCCGCGTCCTGCCACAGGTTGACGCGGTAGTTCACGTCGAACGAGACGAGCGGACGGCTCGGGCTCCGCGTCGTGAGGGCGCGCATCAGGGACAGGCAGTCCCCGGAGAGGGCCGCCGTGATGCCGGACAGGTGCAGGATCCGCCCGGACCACAGGTCCTCGTACCGCATCGTCGACGGTGACATCGCCGACGCCGCCGAACCGGCTCGGTAGTAGACGACTTCCGCGCGGTCCGGCTCCTCGCCCGCCGTGCCTGTCGCCCGCTCGCCCGCCGTACGGAAGTAGATCCCCGTCGGCCGGTTCGGATCACGCTGGACCGCCGACGTGTCGACGCCGTACGACGCGATCGCCGCGACGAGATGCTCGCCGAACCCGTCCGCGCCCACCCGGCCGACCCACTTCGCGCGGTGCCCGGACGCCGCCAGGCCGCACGCCACATTGGACTCGGCTCCGCCGATGCCGCGTACGAACGACGGCACGTCGGCGAGGCGGCCCGGAGCCGTGGGCACAAACGTGACCATGGACTCGCCAAGACAGACGATGTCCACGGGTCCGGGCACGGTCGCCGTCGCGGTCACGGTCGCGGTCACGATCGCTCGAGCTCCTCATTGGTCGGCCGCCGGACATCATTGACCCGGCGTTGGCTGGGATGTTAGACAGCGCTAAGCGAAGTACGCAATGACCGTTGCGCATGATGCAACGCAATCAAGGCAGGCGACCTCGAGGAGGCCCCATGGCAGCCGACAACGCAGTCGGACGACTCGCCGACGAACCGGTCGACCACCGCTTCAAGGCACTTCCCCCGGACGCCGCAACCGCCGGCCTCACCGTCGGCGACCTCGCCGCCGAGCGCCGCAACCTCTTCACCGGCGGCTTCACCACCCCCGTCCTCGCCCTCTCCGCCGAGTCCGTCGAGCACAACCTCGCCCTCCTCGAGACGTACTCCGAGCGCCACGGCCTCGCCTTCGCCCCACACGGCAAGACCTCCATGTCCCCCCAGCTCTTCGCCCGCCAACTGGCCTACGGCGCCTGGGGCATCACCGCCGCCGTCCCCCACCAGGCCCGCGTCTACCGCGCCTACGGCATCCAGCGGATCTTCCTCGCCAACGAGGTCGTCGACCCCGCCGCCCTCCGCTGGCTCGCGCACGAGCTGGAGGCCGACCCCGACTTCCGCTTCATCTGTTACGTCGACTCCGTACGCGGCGTCGAGCTGATGGACGAGGCTCTCCGGTCCGCGGGCAGCACCCGCCCCCTCGACGTCGTCGTCGAACTCGGCGCCGGCGAGGCCGCCCGCACCGGAGCACGTACGGAATCCGACTGCGCGGCGGTCGCCGACGCCGTGGCCGCCACCCGTACCCTCCGCCTCGTCGGCGTCGCCGGCTACGAGGGCGAGGTCCCCCAGGCCGACGGCGACCGCGTCCGCGCCTGGCTGCACCGCCTGGTCTCCCTCGCCGCGGACTTCGACAAGGCCGGCCGCTTCGCCGCCCTTTCGGAGACGGAAGAGATCGTCGTCAGCGCGGGCGGCAGCGCCTGGTTCGACGCGGTCGCGGACGTCTTCGCCGAGATCCCCGAACTCTCCCTCCCCGTACTGAAGTTGCTCCGCTCCGGCGCATACGTCTCGCACGACGACGGCCACTACCGCCACCTCACGCCCTTCAACCGCGTCCCCGACGAGGGCGCCCTCCAGCCCGCCTTCCGCCTCTGGGCCCAGGTCGTCTCCCGCCCCACGCCGGAGCAGGCCTTCGTCAACGCGGGCAAGCGCGACGCGGCGTACGACCTCGATCTCCCCGAGGCCCAGGTCGTACGCGACGCCCGCACCGGCGAGATCCGGCCGGCGCACGGCATCACGGTGAGCGGCCTGTCCGACCAGCACGGCTGGGTGCGTACGACGGAGGAGGCGGAGCTGGAGGTGGGCGACTGGATCGGTATGGGCCTGTCCCACCCGTGCACGAGCTTCGACAAATGGCAGTTGATCCCGTTGGTGGAGGCGGACGGGACGGTCACGGACTACATCCGCACGTTCTTCTGACTCTGCGGGGGCTGCTCCCCCACCCCGCCCCTTCCCGCAACTGGGGGCAAGCCCCCGGACCTCCGTACGCCCTTCGAGCGAGGAGCGGGGTCCGGGGCGGAGCCCCGGTTCGGGAAGGGGAGGGCAGGGGAACAGGCCCCGCCGCTGAAAGGTGACACCCATGGACCTGGTCATCCGCGACGCCCGCGTCATCGACGGCACCGGCGGTGCCCCCTACAGCGCAGACGTCGGCGTCGACGCCGGCCGCATCGCCGAGATCCGGCGAGACCGCGGCCCCCGCCTCAGCGCCCGCCGCACCCTCGACGCGCACGGCCTCGCCCTGTCCCCCGGCTTCATCGACATGCACGCGCACAGCGACCTCGCGCTGCTCCGTGACCCCGCGCACGAGGCGAAGGCCGCGCAGGGCGTGACTCTCGAAGTCCTCGGCCAGGACGGCCTCTCCTACGCGCCGGTCGACGACCGCACCCTCGACGCGGTCCGCAAAGCCATCACCGGCTGGAACGGCGGTGCGCCCGGGGACACCTCCATCGACTTCGACTGGCGTACGGTCGGCGAGTACCTGGACCGCCTCGACCGCGGCATCGCGGTCAACGCCGCATACCTCGTCCCGCAGGGCACCGTCCGGATGTACGCCGTGGGCTGGGACGACCGCCCCGCCACCGCCGAAGAGCTCACTCGCATGAAGCAGCTCGTCGCAGAGGGCCTGGAACAGGGCGCGGTCGGCATGTCGTCCGGCCTGACCTACACCCCCGGCATGTACGCGGGCGACTCCGAACTGACCGAGCTGTGCCGGGTGGTGGCCCGCTACGACGGTTATTACTGCCCGCACCACCGCTCGTACGGCGCAGGCGCCCTGCACGCGTACGAGGAGATGATCTCCCTCACCCGCGACGCCGGCTGTGCCCTCCATCTCGCGCACGCCACGATGAACTTCGGCGTGAACAAAGGCAAGGCGCCGGATCTGCTCGCCCTTCTCGACCAGGCGCTGGACGCCGGTGCGGACATCAGCCTCGACACGTACCCGTACACCCCCGGCTGCACCACGCTCGTCGCGATGCTGCCGAGCTGGGCGAGCGAGGGTGGTCCGGAGGCGGTGCTCGCCCGCCTCCAGGACGACGAGACCGCCGAGAAGATCCGCCACCACATGGAGGAGATCGGCGCGGACGGATGCCACGGCGTGCCCATCGAATGGGACACGATCGAGATCTCGGGCGTGAGCGACCCGGGGCTCGCGAGCTGCGTCGGCAAGACGATCGCGCAGTCGGCCGCCCAGCGCGGCGAGGCCCCGTGGATCACCGCCCGCCGGCTGCTGATCAGCGACGGTCTCGGCTCGACGATCCTCCAGCACGTCGGCCACGAGGAGAACGTCCGGCAGATCATGCGCCACCGGATCCACACCGGCGGCAGCGACGGCATCCTGCAGGGTTACAAGCCGCACCCGCGGGCGTACGGCACCTTCCCGCACTATCTCGGCCGGTACGCAAGGGAGCTGGGCATCCTCACCCTGGAGGAGACGGTCGCCCACCTCACCTCCCGCCCGGCGGCCCGACTGCGGCTGCCGGACCGCGGTCTGGTCCGCGAGGGCTACCGCGCCGACCTGGTGCTGTTCGATCCGGACACGGTCGCGGCGGGCTCGACCTTCGAGGCCCCTCGTACGCTGCCGGTCGGCATTCCGCATGTGCTGATCGACGGCAAGTTCGTGATCGAGGACGGATCGCGTACGGACGTGCTGGCCGGCCGCTCGGTCCGCCGGACGGACCGCACGCCCGCGTAGTCAGCTCACTCCCCGCGGCCGGAACTGGATGCTGATGCGCGGCCCCACGGCGCGCGCCGTCTTCGGCACGGCGTGCTCCCAGGTCCGCTGGCAGGAGCCGCCCATCACGATCAGATCGCCGTGCCCCAGCGGCCGGCGCAGCGGGGCGCGGCCGCCCGTGCGAGGCCGCAGCACCAGATCGCGCGGTGCGCCGACCGACAGGATGGCGACCATGGTGTCCTCCCGGGAGCCGCGCCCCAGGGTGTCGCCGTGCCAGGCCACGCTGTCGCGGCCGTCCCGGTAGTAGCAGAGCCCGGCCGTGGTGAACGGCTCTCCGAGCTCGGAGGCGTAATGCGCGCAAAGGGCAGCGCGGGCCTCGTCCAGGACGGGGTGCGGGAGGACATCCCGCACCCCGTAGAAGGCGAGCAGCCGCGGCACCGCCACCACGTGCTCGTACATCTGCCGCCGCTCGGCACGCCACGACACGCCGGCGGCGAGCTCCTCGAAGAGGGCGTCCGCACCGCCGAGCCACCCGGGGAGCACGTCGATCCACGCCCCGTCCCCGAGCACGGTCCGCCGTACGTCCTTCAGCGGACCGAGCCGGATCTCGTCGGTCTGATCGAAGAGCGAACCCTGGAGGTGTGCTGGCATACCTCCAGGGTACCCAGATAATCGAACATGCTGCCGAATCAGCTCACGGCCTGGGCAGCACGCAGCCCGGCCGACCCAGGTCGATCTTGTTGTCGAGGCCGACGCAGGGGACTATCCCGTACGTCTCCTGGGCGTAATTGATCCCGTGGCGGACCGTGACCGTGCCGTTCTCGTCCACCTCGCACGGGTTGTTGTCGGTGCAGCGCCGGCCGTCCTCGTTGCCCGTGTTGTTGACGGCGACGACCTTGCCGGTGGCGTTGTCGATGACGGGCGAGCCCGAGGTGCCGCCGATGGTGTCGCAGCTGGAGGTGTAGCGGACCGAGTCCTTCCAGGTCCACTCACCTTCTTTGAGGCGGTACGCGAAGCCGTCGATGTTGCAGCTGTAGATGCGCTTCCAGTACCCGGAGACCACCTTGATGGCGGTGCCCTGCACCGGGTGCGCGGCGCCCAGTTCGAGCGCCTTGATGCCGTACCGGCTCTGTATCTGCTGGTAGGTGCTGGTGAGTTGGTACAGCGAGACGTCGGTGTCCGTCATCGTCGCGTACGCGATCTTGCTGGCCCGCAGTGTGGCGACTCTGCTGCCCGCGGAGTTGAGCAGGCCGAAGCTGCGGCTGGACGGCTGGTCGACGATGACCTCTCCCGCGGCCGGGAATCCGCTCTCTATGCAGTGCCCGTTGGAGAGTACGAGGGCGGGGTCGTCGGGCTCCGAGGCCGGCATGCGCACCACCGATCCGGAACAGTTACTGAGCGCCACCGTCCCGGCGAAGTCGACTGCTCTGGCGTCGACTTGGGAAGCGGTGGCCGTGGCGCGCGACGCCGCGTCCTGGCCGGCGGCCGCGACCGCGGGTGCCGTGCTTGCCCCGAGGAGTCCGAGGACGAGCAGGGCGCCGGCGAGAGGCTTGTTCATGTGGGGGTCCCCTCTTGCGACTTCTGACCGAAGAATTCCTTCGGTTTGTCATGCGCATTGTTAGGGGATCAGCCGCGGTCGACAAGGGACGGATTCCGGTCAGGCGCTCCGTCGTACAAGGGGAACTGCAGCTGTCAGCCGCGTAGTTGGCTCACCGGCAGCAGAACGTGGGCCGCGGTGGTGAGCGTCCGCTCGTCGCCGAGGTAGGACTGCAGCGCTTCCTCGGTGACGGGCCTGCCCGGTACCGCGTCCGGCCAGGGGCGGCTGGCGATCAGGAGGTGCGCATGACCGCGCTCTTCCGCGGCACGAAGCCACTCCCGCGGGGCGGGGCACTGGGCGCTCAGGTAGGGCATGTTGAGGACGGCCCGGCCGCCTTCGACGAGCAGCCTGATCGGGGAACTGGGTGAGCGGGTCTTGTCGGCCATGTCGCCACCGGCCGAGAGCCCGACCTCCTCGATCACCGCCAGCACGGCCGCCTCCCCAGCCTGTGCACCGTCGGCGCCGTCGCCGAGGGAGTAGGCGAGCAGATAAGGCATGTCATGCCCCTCATCGGGGTCACCGGTCCATGCGAGCACCGAAAGGGTGCCCAACTGGCTGCGCCGAACAGCGTTCTTGGAAGAGCGGGCTGTGGTCATGGTCCGGCACCCTAGTGCCCTGCCCACGCCCTTCACTCCACCCGTTCACCTGGATGGCCGAAGGCATCAGTCGCCAGATCCGCAATTCCGCATCGTGCCTCACAGAGGGCGAAAATCCGTTCCCGCCGTACTCCACCTCCGTACCACGGCAGTGACTTCGCCCCGCGGGCGCGCGTTGGCCGACTTATGGCAAGGACTACCGCATCTGCCCGATGGCAGCGCGTCCAGACGGCCACAGTGCCGAACCCGGTGAGTTCACCGACCGGGACCCCGATCTACGAACAGCTCGTACGGGAGTGGGCTGCCGCCGACCGCACGCTGCCAGGCCTGCCCGACATGGAGTGGAGCCTGCTCGCCCACTATCCGGCCCAGTCGGGCGGCGAACCCGACGGCCGATCCGGTCAGCCGCCTCAGCGCAGAGGCTGGCTCCATGACCGGCACCCGGTCTGATCCCGCCCAGGCCGTGGAATGCGGGGGTTTCCGCTGCAGCCGGAACTCGTTACCCATGACGACGGCGGCGACGAACGCGGCCGGAGAAAGGGATGCGAAAAGATGAAGTACTCGCGGGTTGCCGCAGTCGTTGCCGGTTCCGTCGTGGCGATGGGGGCGTCTCCCGCCTTCGCCGCCAGTACGACGCCCATGCCTCCCATGAGCCTCAACGGTGGCCTTGAGACCCTCGGCTCGGCATCGGCTCTGGATCTGACCGACGGGCGCTCCGCGGTGAACTCGGCCGCCGACACCGCGACCGGCCTCAACAGCGTCAAGGGCGCCACCCCGCAGCAGGCCCTCAAGACTGCCGCCGAAGTCACCCCGCTGCTGGGTGGCGTCGAGCTGGGTGGCTGAACCGGCGTTCTCTGACAGCGCGTTCGGCAGGGGGTGCAGCCGTCAGCGGCTGCACCCCCTGCCGTTCTGTGCGTCCAGGCCGGCCGTTCTGTGCGTCCAGGCCAGGGACACAATGCCGGGGTGGTGCCACCGGCCAGTACCGGCGACACCACCCCGATGCGAAGCGCGGTCAGCTGTTTTCCGCGATGTTGCCGAAGGCCGGGTTGAGGGCGCCGATGACATTGACGCTGTTGCCCGACAGGTTGACCGGCAGGTGCAGCGGGACCTCCGCCAGGTTGCCGGACAGCGCACCCGGTGAGTTCTGGGCAACGCCAGTCGCGCCGGCGTCGGCGAAGGCGGATCCGGCAGCGGATCCGGCAGCGAGACCAGCGGTGGCGAGAACCAGGGCGGCCTTCTTGACAGAATTCATGGATAGCACCTTCTGTTCGATGTTTTGCCCGACGTAGGGCTCACACGAATCGAAACGGATTGCCCCCCACAGATGACACGGCTCACGACGTCGGTACCCCCTGTTCGGCCCAACGCCCTTATTAGCAGCGCAATATGTGATCCGCTTGCCGGCGCGTCGCGTCGTACGGGCCATTTGGGTGAACCCGGAGAACCAACCTCCCGAGGGAGTAGTTCTCCAGGGCGCTCCAGTAGCGGGCATCGACGCGACCACGCGACCATGCAACAGAAGGACGGATCATGCTCAAGAAGGTTATGACGACTGCGGCACTTACCCTTTCCGTGGCGGCCGCGGGAGCGACAATGGCGCCGCAGGCCATGGCCATCGGCGACGACGGCGGTACGATGTCGCAGAGCGGAAACGACGCCCAGCAGACGTTCGGCAACTCCGAGACCTTCGGGGACATGAGCCCGCAGATCGGCCTCGTCCAGGGCTCGCTCAACAAGCCCTGCGTCGGTCTTCCCGCCAAGGCCGACGTCGGCTCCCTCGTCGGCGTCGTACCGGTCTCGGCCCAGGACATCCCGATCCTGTCCGCCCCGCAGACCCAGCAGTGCAGCGAGAACTCCACCCAGGTCAAGGGTGACGAGCCGCTGTCGCACGTCCTCAGCAGCATCCCCGTCCTGTCGGGCAATGGCGAGGGCAACGGCTGAGTCCCAGCGGCAGACCGAAGTCCCCGGCGCCAGTTGCCGGGGACTTCGCTGCGTCTGCGTACGCCGCTGTCCGGGTCAACTGGTCCAGAAGGTCCACCAGCGGGTCAGGATGAGCATCCCGATGCCGCCGGTCCACAGCACCGGCGGCATCCAGTGGAACTCCAGCAGCCCCTTGCGCAGGCCCTCCGGGACCCTGATGATCCGGTGCTTGATGTTGTGCACGGTGACGTAGCTGAACATCACGATCGTGGCGGCCCAGGCCAGACAGCACCACAGGCAGAGCGCGTTGATGCTGTACAGCGACTGGTACTGGAGCCAGCTGCAGAAGCCGGCGCCGAACAGGCAGCCGGCGTTGAGACCCAGCCAGTACCAGCGCCGGTAACGCGCACCTGCCAAGAGCGCGACACCGATGGCGATCACCGTCGCGTAGGCCACAAGCCCGAGCATCGGATTCGGGAACCCGAACGCCGACGCCTGCTCGCTCTTCATGATGTTCCCGCAGGACACCACCGGATTCAGACTGCACCCCGGCGTGAAGGACGGGTCCTCGATCAGCTTGAACTTGTCGATCGTGATGACCCACGAAGCCAGCAGCCCGGCCGCACCCGTGATCACCAGAAGCCACGCCAAGCCACGACTGCCGCCGACTTCTCTCTCGACAGCCCGTCGCCTTCTCCCATGGGGCACCGGTCCGGTCGCTGTAATTGTCATATGGTTTCACCGTTCTGATAGCGAACTGGGGACCTGACCGTGCCTCAATCCAGAATGGCGAATGCCCGCCAAAGTCCATTCGGCAAACGGATGAAACCGGGCCCTGTAGATCATCGAGCCGTGGTCAAATGAACGTGCAGACCGTGCACGATATCTGCTCCGGGTGTACGCCTCCAGCCGACGGCGCACTGCGTCGTGGGGCAGCCATGCCTCCTATTGTCATGGCGCATCCGGGCACAACGATCTGCACCATCGGCGGAGGGCCTCAAGAAGTCCCTCCGCCGATATCGCGCAGGAGTGCGCCGTCGCGATACCGGCATTCGAGTGAACGCACGGAACCAAACTCGCCCGGACGCGGTTGATCAGCCTGATCCACGATCGGCCGTTCACAGCGAAGAGGGACAAACAGTGATCAAGAAGATTCTGACTGCCGCGATGGTTACCGCTTCGATGGTTGGCGCCGGCGCGGCGATGGCGCCGCAGGCCATGGCCATCGGCGACGATGAGGGCACCACGTCGACCAGCGGCAACAACGCCATTCAGAGCTTCGGCAACTCCAGCACCAGCGGTGCAATGAGCCCGCAGATCGGCCTCGTCCAGGGCTCGCTCAACAAGCCCTGCGTCGGTCTTCCCGCGAAGGCGGACGTCGGCTCGCTCGTCGGCGTCGTACCGGTCTCGGTCCAGGACATCCCGGTTCTCTCGGCCCCGCAGAACCAGCAGTGCGCCGAGAACTCCACCCAGGTCAAGGGTGACGAGCCGCTGTCGCACATCCTCAGCGACATCCCCGTCCTGTCGGGTAACGGAACGCAGAACCAGTAACGTGCTCATGTTCGGTGCGTCAGTTGTTTCAACAAATGCAAAATACGCACCTGGAGCCACTGATTCGCAATCCTGGAGAATCCTCTCGGCAGTTCGGCAAATTATGCGTGCTGCATACGAGTGACTTTCTGGACTGGCAGCCTTGTTGAGGTTTCTTTATGGGAAACCAATCGTTACAAATGCGCAGAGGTGTTCACTACAGGAAACTGGCTGCGCAGCGCGAAGGTCGCGCCTGCGTATGACACCGCTGCCGAAAGGATCGAAATGAAGCACAAGAAGGTCGCAACCGTCGCCGCGGGCGTCATCATGGCCCTGGGCGGCGCCGCGCCCGCCATGGCCGACGCGGGTGCCGAGGGTGTCGCCACCGACTCCCCGGGCGTACTCACCGGCAACGTGATTCAGGTTCCGGTTCATCTTCCCGTCAACGCCTGCGGCAACACCCTCAATGTGGTTGCCCTGCTCAACCCCGCCTTCGGCGGCGTCTGCAGCGCCGCCTGACAGCCCAGCAGCCCGCACAGGCCGCAGCGGCACAAGACCCCGGAGAGCACCGCAGCGCTCTCCGGGGTCTTCCGCACACTTCAGGCCCCCTCGACCGCGGCCGATAACAGCCCTATTCAACGCCCACATTGGTCCCTACCATTCCCATCGATCCGGCTCTTCGAGAAGCACTCGGAACTGTTTGAAGAGTTGACATGCCCATGCGCTTCTATGGGCTTGCCTCCGGGTGAACCCCTCACATTTCCCGATGGGAGAATCATGTCCCGTACACTTATTGCGGGCGGCGCGGCAGTGGCATTTCTCGCTTCACTGCTTGCCGCACAAAACGCTTCCGCAGTCAGCATCGCGCCCCCGGACAAAATCACGATCGACATCGCGACGGTAAACGGATCGGGGTGTCGCCCAGGCACCGCCGCGGTGGCCGTGTCCGAGGACAACACCGCCTTCACGGTGACGTACAGCGAGTACCTCGCGAAGGTCGGTGTGGGCGCAGGGCCGACCGACTACCGGAAGAACTGCCAGCTCAACCTCATCGTGCACGTTCCGCAGGGCTTCACGTACGCGATCGCCAGCGCCGACTACCGCGGCTTCGCGGGTCTGCAGTCCGGTGCCACTGCCACCCAGAAAGCGTCGTACTACTTCCAGGGCTCTCCGGACACGGCGGCGAGAAATCACCCCTTCAAGGGCCCACTCGACGACAACTGGCAGGCGACCGACTCCACGGAATGGGGTCAGCTGGTGTGGGCGCCGTGCGGGGTGAAGCGTAACTTCAACATCAACACCGAAATCCGGGTCAACGCCGGAACCTCGGATCCGAAGAAGACGACGAGCTTCATGACTATGGACTCCACGGACGGTGAGATCAACACCATCTACCGGCTCGCATGGAAGGTATGCGAGGAGTCCTGAGCGAACGCGACGCCCCGGCCGACTTCTCCGTGGCCGGGGCGTGTGCGGCACGGTGCGCGTACGCTCCGGCCGCCCTGTCCGGGCCGGCAGGCCCTACGGTGTGGCCGTGACCGAGACCTGGCAGCCCACCGTCCCCGGCGTCCTGTGCCTCCCCTCCGGGCGCCTCGTCCGAGGCCGCGGCCTGCGCCGACCGCTCCCTCCCGGTCCGACGCCGACGTACGCCGTCCATCTGCTCGGCAAGCGGCCGCCCGAGGTCCCTTGGGAAGCCCGTTGGCTGCGCTGGCCGGACTTCTGGCTGCCCAGCAGCGACGCCGACGCCCGGGCCGTCCTCGGCGAGGCGTGGCTCCGCGCCGCCGACGGGCGCGTCGAGATCGCCTGCGGCGGCGGCCGCGGGCGCACCGGCACCGCGCTTGCCTGTATCGCCGTGCTCGACGGGGTGCCGGCCGACCGGGCCGTGGAGTTCGTGCGGCAGAACTACGACGCCCGCGCCGTCGAGACCCCCTGGCAGAAGCGCTACGTCCACCGATTCGCCGCTTGACCGGAAGAACCGCCGGTCACCCGAACCCGACCCGCTCCAGCCAGAAGTCGAGCAGCTCCGCATCGCCCAGGATCTCAATGCGCTCGCTCCGCGCGGGCCGCCGCCCGTACACCACCAGCAGCAGCTCCGTCAACGGGCCGCGCACCGCGACCGCCGCCTTCTCGTGCGCGCGGCGCCAGGCGATCTTGTCGCCCGTGAGGTCCATCAGCCACTCCGCCCCCAACTCCGGCGCGGTGTCCGTGGCGTGGAAGTGGAGCGTGCGGCTCGGGCCGAGCAGCTCGCGCTGCTCCGGGTGGTACTCGAAGATCTGCGGCAGCGAGCCGAGCTCCATCCACTCGTCGACGGCGTCAACGGCGACCTCCTCCTCGGCCGTGAACTCCGCGCCGACGGCCAGCGTCGCGTCGGCCCGGTGGATGAGCGTCTCGTGCGCGAAGCGGCGGGCCCAGAACACCGGCGTCCGACCCGGCACCGCGGTCCACATCTGCGCGTCGGGCCCGGCGGCGCGCAGCGTCTGAGCCAGTTGCCCGGCGCCCTCGGCGAGCCACGGGCCGAGCACGGCCGGGTCCTCGTCCGTGTAGCCGGACAGGTCGCGCAGCCGCTCGTCGGAGGGAGGTGTCGTAGCCCTGGTCCGTACGATCGTCTCGACCCAGCGGTGCCCGCCGCCGAGGTGCCGCATCAGCTGGCCGAGATTCCACCCCGGACAGGAGGGCACCGGGGCCGTCAGGTCCGCGCCGCCGATGCGGGATCTCAACAGGTCGGTCTGCGTGACGATTTCGGCGCAGTAGCGGTCAAAACTCAGCAGAGTCATGGCGTCACCGTAGGCCGCACCACTGACAACAGGGTGACGAGGGCAACATCGATCCGCCCCCTTCCCTCGCCCGCAGCGCAAACCGCAGGTGTACGGACCGTCCCGCCGCCCCTTTCGAAGGGAACGGGCCGCTCTCACCGGCCGAAGCGCCAAACCGGACATTCGAGCCACCCGCTCGTGGCCCTCCCGGGCCGCTGCGAGGTCCAAAACAGGAAGCGATCTGCTTTACGCGCCCGTAAGCTCAGCGACATGCAGGTGATCCAGTCGACGAAGCTCGCAAACGTCTGTTACGAAATCCGGGGCCCGGTCCTCGAGGAAGCAATGCGGCTGGAAGCAGCAGGGCATCGCATCCTCAAGCTCAACACAGGCAACCCCGCGGCCTTCGGCTTCGAGTGCCCGCCCGAGATCCTCGAGGACATCCTCCGCAATCTCGGCGGCGCGCACGGCTATGGCGACGCGAAGGGGCTGCTGTCCGCGCGCCGCGCGGTGATGCAGCACTACCAGACGAAGAGCATCGACCTGGACGTCGAGGACATCTACCTCGGCAACGGCGTCTCCGAGCTGATCCAGATGTCGATGCAGGCGCTGCTCGACGACGGCGACGAGGTGCTTGTACCGGCCCCGGACTATCCGCTGTGGACCGCGTCCGTATCCCTCGCGGGCGGCACGGCCGTGCACTACCGGTGCGACGAGCAGGCCGACTGGATGCCCGACCTCGCCGACATCGAGCGGAAGATCACCGATCGCACGAAGGCGATCGTGATCATCAACCCGAACAACCCGACAGGCGCCGTCTACTCCGACGAGATGCTCCGCGCTCTCACGGAGATCGCCCGCCGGCACAACCTGATCGTCTGCTCCGACGAGATCTACGACAAGATCCTCTACGACGGCGCCACGCACACTCCGACCGCCGCGATCGCCCCGGACCTGATGGTCCTGACCTTCAACGGGCTCTCCAAGAACTACCGGGTGGCGGGCTACCGCTCCGGCTGGATGGCGGTCTGCGGCCCGAAGGCGCACGCCGCCTCGTACATCGAGGGCCTGACAATCCTGGCCAATATGCGGCTGTGCGCGAACATGCCCTCGCAGCACGCGGTGGCCACGGCGCTCGGCGGCCGGCAGTCGATCGAGGACCTCGTCCTGCCGGGCGGGCGGATCCTGGAGCAGCGGGACGTCGCGTACGACCTGCTCACCCAGATCCCGGGCGTGACCTGCGTCAAGCCGAAGGGCGCGCTGTATCTGTTCCCGCGGCTCGACCCCAAGGTCTACAAGATCAAGGACGACCGGCAGATGGTGCTCGACCTGCTGCGCACCGAGAAGATCATGGTCGTGCACGGTACGGGCTTCAACTGGCCGGAGCCGGATCACTTCCGGATCGTGACGCTGCCGGCGGCGAAGGATCTGGCGGACGCGGTGACGCGGATCGGGACGTTCCTGGACGGCTACAGCCAGCCCTGAGCCGACCGCGAGAGCGGTCTGGGCAAAGTGTCCCGACCCGGCTCAACTTTAGACAGGATCTAAGCTAGGATGGTCTCCTGACAGTGAGCAGGAGGCCATCCCCATGTACGAGCCGATCCGCACGCAACGTCGTGGGTCCGTCCACGCGATGGCCGACGACGCCCAGTACCCGCACCGCACCCGCGAGGAAGAGCTGGACATCCAGCTCGCCGGTCATCTCTCCGCGCTACTCGCCGTCACCGACGAGCTCGGCCTCGACACGGCCGCCGAAAGCATCGCGGCCCAGGTCGCCCGCCTCCGCGGCACCCCGCCCGTCCGCCACGCGCGCCTGAGCGGCGCGGACCCCGCATCCCTGCACCGACGCGCACTCGCCCTTGCGGGCCGCGCCCTCGTCGTCGCGGCATCCCGCGCCGACACCGCCGCCGCGATCCTCTCCGCCGAGCGGATGGACGCACACACCGCCGCCCTGGCCGAACCCCGCCTGGTCGGCGCCCACTGACGGCCCCGGTTCGCGGGCCGCGGAGGCGCGCGGACCGGGTGCCACCTTCCCGTACACAGAGGGGCCCATCGAAGACTTCTTTCGGTGGGCCCCTCTACTGCGCGCGTGACGCGACACCGCGCCGGGCGATCAGACCGGTTCTTCCGGGTGCCGCGCGAACCAGCGCTCAGCCTCCGCGCGTTCGTGGGGATCGACCCTGGGAGCGGCAATGTGCCTGCCAAGGAATTCGCGGATCATCGCCACGCGATGCGGGAAAGGGACCGCAATTGAACCGACTGAATCCTGCCAGGTCGTCCCGCATAGGATGACGTTTTCGTCGAGCGAGAGCATGACGAATCCCGGATATCCAGATTGCGAGCCAAGAATGCCGGAAGCAGCCCCTCGCCCAACCACGTCCCAGCCGTCGAGAAGCCTCACCCTGATCCAGCGCAAAATGGGAACCGCATCCCGCTCGGCGTAATCGACCCCGACCAGGAAATCACCCTCCGCATCGAAGAGACCGAATTCGCAGGCCAAGTCGAACCAACCGACGTTCGCCTTCTCGATCAAGTCGGGGTCGGCCAGGTCGACGACGACGCCGCGCCGACCGTCTTCACGCCGACAGCTCGTGGCCAACCACGCTGCTGTCACCGGCAGCAGGCCACTCGGCACCGCCCGCTCACGTACCTCCAGGCCCGCGCCACGAAGAAGCTCCGAGATCAACTCATATTTCACGAGACCAGTCTCTCATTCGACAGTAAGGTCCTTGTACGGCAAGACCCCGTTTACCGAGCGCTACTTGGTAAACGGGGTCCGCCACTCATTCAAGCGACCTCACGAGGCCTCTAAGTCAGGGCTTCGGGGGCCGACCCTTGGCCTTGAAAAGCATTACCTTGTCATAGTTGTGGCCCCTGATCCAGCCGATATCACCATGGCTGTTGATCAGGACGCGGTAATCGTTGCCACCGCCAGGAATGTCGTAGATCTCGGCTCGCCCCCACTTCCGCCAGGTCCGGTCGGACGTTGAGGCACGCCGCTCATAGGTGTCCAAGGTGACGCCGTCAGGCTTCAGGCGCTGCGGGCGCCCGTTGAGGACAGCCTCGACGCCGGCCTCGAGAAGCTCGGTCTTTACCTCGTCGGGCTTCTGCTGTGTCGGCTTCTTCTTCGGGCAGTTGTGGACCAGTACCGGAGTCTGCTCCGCGACCACGTAGTACGTGTGGATGTCGTTGACCGTCAGGTCATGGGTCCGCTGGCGCTTCTCGTAGGGACGGATCGCCGTGACGGTGGCCGTGTCACCGGCCGGTGTCCGCAGCTCCATGCCGGGCCGCAGGTCTCCCGCGTCGATCCACGTGCCTTCGGACTCCACCCAGAAGGGGTGGGTCGTCGTGGAGACGAGGGCAGCCGCCTCTTCGCCCTCGGCCTTGATCGTCAGATCGACGAATGTCTTGTCGTCCTCGGTGACAATCGTGGCGACGACCTCGCGAGCCACCGTCTCGCCGGTCTCGGGATCGGTAGCAATGATCTTGTCACCGAGCTCGATCTCTTCGATCGGTTTACTGGAACCGTCTGCCAGAAGGATCGGCGTCGCGGGTAGGAAGCTGTGCGAAACATCGCAGGTTTCACCCTGCTTCTTCAGCGCTGCCTTGGCCTTCTCCAGCTTGTCCTTGGCCTTTTGGACCTTGGACGACTCGTCCCAGGCCTTCATCGCGCCACTGACCAGCTCGTCGAGGTGACCCGCGATCGTCTTACCGAGGTCCCAGGCCTTGTCCAGCCGCCACCCGTACTTCTTGATCAGCTTGGCAGGCAGGCCGCCGATGAGCATGGTGGCGACATTGAGCGCGGTCTCGCCGCAGGCCCCCAGGTCGCCCGAGGAGAAGCAGTCGAGACCCGCGTTGATCCCGAGTTCCTCCATGGCGATGTCTTTGAGCGCGTCGGCTGCTTTCTTGACCCTCTGCTTCGTCTTGCTGTAGTTCGCCTCCGCCTGGCCCAGTTCTTGCTCGGCACTGCTGACCGCGTGGCTGGACGAGTACTTCTTGATGTAGTTCATCGCCCACTGGAACAACTTGGGAATGGAGATCCAGAGCCCGCTCGGGTCGGACAGCGTGACCGGGCTGTTGTTGCCGTAGGCGTAGCCGTTGACCTGCTGCGGCTGGGTGAAATCGATGATCGGGTCGGGTGAGATGAACTTGCCCAGGCCCGGGTCGTATTGGCGAGCTCCGACGTTCGTCAGGCCCGTCTGGGTGTCGATGTCGCCGCCGACGAAGCCCTTTTCGCTGGTCCAGGGGCCGGTCGGCTCGGCGCGCTCGGCGCCGTAGGGGTCAAGGCGCCGCTGGGAGACGGCGCCTGTTGTGGCGTTGACGGACAGTTCGTTGGTGCCGTGGTGGTCGGCGGCGAGGAACGAGAGGTCGCCGTTGTCCGTCCGCATGGCGACCGTCCTGCCCGCGAAGCTGTAGTAACGGGTCGCTTCGACGGCCGTGCCGCCCTTGGCCTGGCGGAGTTCCAGGCCGGGGAGGTAGACGGTGGTACCGGTGGCGTCCGAGCGGGTGAGCCGGTTGCCGTCGGCGTCGTAGATGTAGTCCGTGGTCTTTCCGTCGGCCTCCGTGGTCTTGGCGAGCTTGCCCTCGGCGTTCCAGGCGAGTCTCTGGGTGTCTCCGCCCAGGGTCCGCTCGTCGGTGTTGCCGGCGTCGTCGTAGCCGTAGGTCGACTGCTTGTCGCCGGTGGGAGTGTTCTCGACGACCTTGGTCACGGCGTGCGGACCGGCAGGGCCGTCACCGTAGGTGAAGGTGCGCGTGACGTCCTTGGCCGCGTTCAGGCCGGTGTCGTGGCGGACCTCCTTGGTGCGGTTGCCGATTGCGTCCGTCTCGTAGGACGTCCAGTAGGGGGCGGGGCCGCCCAGCGCAGACGTGCCGGGAGCCGTGGCACAGGCGGACGGGGACGAGGCGTCGAGCTTGCTGCCGACGGTTCCCGATCCGGTCGCGGTCGCTACGGTGGCGGCCGGAGTCCACGCCTCGGAGAGGCGCTTGCCACTGTCGTACGTGAAGCACTGCACGTCGGGCGATGCGCCGGCCGAGTCGGCGATGGACAGCACATTGCCGGACTGGTCGTACGAGTAGTCGGCCTTCTTGGCCGGTCCGGTGACGCCTTCGATGTCGACGACCGAGCGCTTGAGGCGGTCGGTGCCCTTCTCGTAGTGGAAGGTCTGCCAGTTCTTCCTGCCGCTGCCGGTGGACAGTTCGAGCTGCTGGAGCTGGCTGGTGGGCGAGTAGACGGTGTCGGTGACGTAGGACGTCTTGCCGGTCATCGTCTTCGGCCGCTGCAGGTCGTCGTAGCCGAAGGCGATGGCTTCGCCGGTGAGGCCGCCCGCGGCCGGCATGCCCTGGCCGTTGACCGTACCGTCGGCGTTGTAGGTGGTGGTGAAGACGTACGTACCGGCCAGCTTGTCCTGCGACGCCGGGACCGTGTACGCGGTCTTCAGCGGCCGGTACATCGCGTCCATGTCCTGCGTGACGGTGGAGAAGTACTCGGTCGCGCTGGTGTAGCGCAGCGATGCGTACGCCTCGCCGAGCCAGCCCGCCTTGTCGTACTTGGTCTCGGTGAGCTTGGTACCAGTGGTCGGATCGCCGTCCCATGTGGTGACGGGGCGGCCCAGCTTGTCGTAGACCGTGGAGATCTTCTTGCCGCGGTTGTCCGTGCTGGACACGGGCCGGTCGACGTCGTCGTACTTGACCGTGGTGGTACCCGTGTCCGGGTCCACGCTCTTGACCTTGCGGTTCAGCTGGTCGTACTCGTAGCGCCAGACATTGCCCTTGGCGTCGGTGACCGTCTGCAGGTCACCGGCGGGCGTGTGGGTGTACTTGGTGGCGTCGTATCCGGAGGCCGGGCCGTCCGGGTCCGGGCTTTCGCCGTGGTAGTGGCGCAGCTCGGTCAAGGCACCTGCCACGTTGGTGATGGTGGTGCTGGGGACGCCGCCCTTGGGCGGGTCGACATGAGTACGGTCACCGTCGTACGTGATGCTCGTGCGCCACTGTTCGACGCCCGCGACCTGGAAGATCTCGGCCGTCTTGCGGCCCATTCCGTCGTATTCGTAGCGGAACTGGGAACCTGTCTCGCCGTTGGCGACGATCAGCAGTTCGTTCGAGGGTGCGCCGGTGGCGTTGTAGGTCTGGTTGCCCAGTTTGACCTTGCCGGTGCCGTCGTAGAACGTGTCGCCGACGAGCCGGGTTCCGTTCGGGCCCTCGCTCTGCAGCTGTCGCGGACGGAGCAGCGCGTCGTACAACTGGTACTCGACGCCGTAACCGCCACTGTTCTCTATCTTCTCCGTCTTGATGGAGACGGGCTTGTCCCGGCGGACGTCGTACGTGTACTTGACGCTCGGGGACTGGGTCCTGGTCCGGTCGGGGAACCACACCGAGGACACGCGGCCGAGCGCGTCGAGCGACGCCTCGGTACGGCGGCCGTTGGGGTCGGTCTGGCCGATGGAAAGGCCCCACGCCGGCGCGAAGTCGGTCGTGGCGGCGTGACCGAGCGGATTGGTGAGCTTGACCTTGGAGATCAGTCCGTTGACGTCGGTGTACTGGGTCCTCACCGAGGAGCCGGCCGCGTCCGTCTCGGACGTGGGACGCCCGAAGGCGTCGTACGTGATCGTGCCCGTCACCTGATAGGTGCCGGTCGTGCCGTCGTGGGACGTCAGCCGCTCGGCCTTGGTCTCGTCACCCTTGGTGGGTGCGGCCCCGAACGCGAGCTCGTCATAGTGGGTGCGGGTGTCGCCGATGACCTGCGTCTTGCGGTCGGTGGCGGCGCCGCAGCCGGTGGCCACGACCTCGGTACGGGACTGCAGGGTGAAGAGGTTCTTGGCCGGGTTGTCCGCGTAGGTCAGACGGGTGCAGGTGTCATCAGTCGCCGTTGACAGGTCCGCGGAGTCGTCGGTCCGCAGCAGTCGGCCGGTCCGGTTGGAGGTGTCGAACGTGGACACCGCCTTCGTGCTGCGCCAGCCGCCGCCGGACAGCGCGGTGTAACCGCGCGAGAGGTCCGACTGCACGATGGTCGCCTTGGTGGTACCCCACGACTTGGTCTGGGTGGCGGTGTCGTGCTTCCACGGCTCGGTGATCGCCTTGGACGCGACCTTGGTGCCGTTGTAGGTCTGGGCCTCGATCTGGAAGCCGGTGTACTCCTTGTGGCCGGTGTACTTGGTACCGGTGGAGTCGGTGACCTCCTCTTGGCGGGTGCCACCGCCTGGCAGCTTGTCGCCGTCGAGTCCCTGCAGGTACGTGTAGTCGATGCGGGTCGTCATGGACTGGCCGTTGCCGCTGGTGACCTTGACCTTGCCGTAGCCGTGCCACTGGCTCCAGGTGAGGAACTTGGCCTCGGTCATTCCGTCGGGCTCGGACTTCCGCCAGCCGGCGTCGCCCTGGTAGTCGTACCGGGTGACGAGATCGTCGGCACCGCCGGTGCGGTCGGTCTCGGTGATCTCGGCGACGACGTACTTGTGGAACCAGTCCGTACGAGGCTCGATGCTCCCCGGTGGGGCCCATACGACCGGGTAGCAGCGCTTCGTCGACTCTCCCGGCTTGGGCAGCGCGGAGGCGGTGCACTCGGTCGGTTCGTAGGTGACGTCGAGCTGGGCTCCGGTCTCGCTCAGCACGGTGGCCAGGCGGAAGCGGTGGATCGCGTCGATGTTGTCCGTGTCGCTCGCGACACGGTTCTTGAGGTGCACGCCCTGCAGTTCGACGGACGGCATCTTGATGCTGCCGCCGCCTCCCTTGCCCTCATGGTCGATCTTGTTCAGCCAGAGGGTCTTGGTGTCGTCGCCGTTGTCGGTGAAGGTGTGCGTGAACGTCCAGGCATCGACGTCGGCATAGGCATCGGCAGCGGTGCCGGAGCTCATCTGCGTAGTGATGCCGGTCAACCGCTTGGTCGTCCAGAACGTCTGGGAGGACTGGGTCGCGGTGCACTTGGTGGCTGCCTTGCAGAAGCGGTCGACGGGAGTGTCGGGCCAGTGCGCCGCGTTGGCGGTGGTGAACTTGGACTCGGCGCAGTCGAAGGCATCGGTGGGCAGGCAGCGCTCGGTCGTCTTGAAGACCACGCGGGCCGGCGCCTTGGTGGTGTAGACGCCGCCGTCGCGCTGGCCGTAGTCGATCCGCTTGAGGTACCCGCCGCGGATGTACTCGGTGCCGTTGACGTCCGTCTTGCCGTTGAGGGCATACCGGTTGGTCTCGGACCCGTAGTAGTACGACATCACATTGCCGTGGGTGTCCTTGACATGGTCGAGGTTCCACCGCCAGGCCTGCTTGCAGTGCGCGCTGGTGAACGTCGCGTTGTAGCAGGGCTCGCCGGAGTTGTTGCCAAAGACCGGGGACGTCCAGGTGGAGGTAGTGGTCTCCTTGCCCGTGGTCCAGCCGGGGAGCTTGTTCAGCCCGAACCAGTACTCGGTTCCGTCGGTGGTGGTGAGCTTCCAGTACTCACCGTCGTTGTCACCGTTGTCGGCGCCGGTGAGCTTGGCGATCTTCGCTCCGTTCTCTGAAGCGAGGTGCCATTCCTTGGTCTTGTCGTCCTGGATCAGCTCACCGGACATGCCGTTGAGCACGATCGTGGCGTTGTCGAAAGCCCAGCACTGTTCGGCCGATGTCTTCTGGCCGTCGTCGGCGCAGGACTTGTAGCGCCGTTCGATGTAACCGGGCTCGTAGCCGAAGCCCTCACCGATCCACGAGCCCTGGTTGTTGGTGGCTGCCGTACGGCCGTCCGCGGACTGCGAGGAGTAGCCGAGAGCCATTTCCGGCGTCAGCCCACCCGGCGTCGGGACTGAGCGCAGCGGGTAGCTCCAGGAGAATCCGCCCGAGGAGTTCGCGACCGACCAGCTCGCAGAAGGCGCGAGGCTGGTGGCCTTGTAGTCACCCTTCGACGAGGAGTCGCCGGCCGCGACCGCGAAAACGGCCGGGGCGCCGCCCGCCGCCGGGGCCGCGGAGACCTGCGCGGTCACGGACCGGGTGGCGGGGTCGTTCTTGAAGGGAATGCGCTTGGGCGTCGCGGGGCAGCCCTTGCTGCCCGGCGCCTGCGTCGCGGCACACGCGGGCAGTTCGATCAGCTGCAGCCGTGAGCCGTATCCGCCGCCCGCGCCCTCGGCGAACTTGGCGTAGTCCAGGGAGAGTCCGACGGGGGCCGCCGCTTTGGCGCCGTCGGAGCGCTCCACGGTGAGCAGCGCGGCGCTGCCCCACTTCGCCGCGGCCTGCCGGCCCAGCGAGGTGACCTTGACCCTGGACGGGGTGACGGCCGCGCCCGCGGCGCGCTTGCCCTGCGCCGTGGCCGGGGTGGTCACCGTGACGGGAAGACCGCCCACGGTGGACTTGGCGGGCTCCGCCGCCCCGGCCCTTGCGGCGGACCTGGCGCCGCTGTCAGCCGACTTGGCGCCCTTCGCGGGCGCGGCAGGGGCCGCGAGCGCGATCTCCGTGCTGCCTGCCTGCGGCCAGGCCGCCGGGTCCAGCGTCCTGGCGGCCGCCTTCTTCGCCGGGTCGGCGGGGCGGGGCTTGGTCTTGGCGTTCCTGCCCTTCGCGGGGTCCGAACTACCGGGCACTCCGGGGCGCTTGGCCCCGTCGGGTTTCGCGGGTAAGGCCTGGGCGGAAGCGGCCGAGAGCGACAAGGCCACGCCCAGGACGGTTGCGGCCAGCGCACGCCGGGGCATGCGTGAGGCCAGCAATCTGCCACGTAGGGGCATTACAACTCCACTGGGAAGAGGAAAGGAAAGAGGTGGAACGAGGCGAAGGCCAATGCGGACTGCCCGTACGCGGCCGTCGTCATCGACGGCCGCGTACGGGCACCGACTGCGTTCCCTACAGGTCCGGGTCGCCGGTCAGCTGGTTCATCCGGCCGACCGCGGTCGCGTCCGCCGCGCCCGCGTACACACGCACCTCGTCGATCGAGCCGGCGAAGTACTCGCCGCCGCCGGACAGCGCGGAGCGCCCGACCTGGAGGCCACCGCTGGAGGCCCAGGTGGTGTGGTCGAAGAAGTGCTCTTCGTTGTCCGACGCCGTGGCGACCGGCTGGCCGTCGACGTACAGATCCACCTGGTGGGTGACCGCGTCGTAGACCACCGCAAGGTGGGTTCCCGACAGCGAGACCCCGGGTACGGCATCGGCATCGGTCACCGTGGTGACCTTCGCCGTACCGCTGTCCGCATCGGTCAGCGCGAGCTCCCACTGCTTGGTGGCGGCCTGGAAGCGCACCGTGATCCGGTCCGCGTTCCGGCCCGGCAGGGAGAGCACCGTCTGCGACTTCTCCGCGTCCGGGGTGGTGAGCTTGGCTCGTACGGCGACGGTGTAGCTGTCCGCGCCGGTCACGACGGGGGTGGCCGTCCCGGCCCAGTCGTCGGTACCGTCCAGGGCCAGGCTGCCGCCGTCGACCAGCGCCGCGTCGTCGAACTCGTCCGCGGGCTTGTAGATGGTCGCGCCGTGCAGCGCCAGCGGCTGGCCGCCGGCCTGGACATTGGCGGAGTTGCCGTCGGCGCCGACGGCCTCCAGCGGCCAGTAGCCCTTGCGCTGCGGCTTGACCGTGATGATCTGGGCGATCTGGCTCTGCGGCAGCACCCGGTCGTACGCACGTACTTCCGCGAGGTCGCCCTCGAAGTTGTCGCGGTAGCCGTGCTTGGCGAGGACCCGGCCGATCTGCAGGCTGCGGATCGAGGACCAGGCGGTGTGGCGCGCGGTCTTGGCCGCCTCCTTGTCGTTGACGTAGAGCCGCAGTTCGGGACCGGCGGTGGCGTAGGCGTCGTAGACACCGGTGAGCAGCACCCACTCGTTGACCTTGACCGGGTACGTGGCTGCGGGCGCGACAGCCTTCCAGCTGGTCATGGCATCGACGTCCATGTCGGGCGTGGAGAACGACCAGGCCTTGTCCGTGGCGTCGTATCCGAGCACGAATCCCGGCTCACCGGTGCTGTCCTGGCTGATGACGGCCATGTCCCTGGTCAGGGCCGTGGGCTTGACCCAGGCGCTGACGGAGAAGCTCCGGCCGGTGTCCATCACCGTGCCCCACGAGTCGAGGTAGGCGTTCTTGGTGCCGTCGAAGTGCGCGGCGCCGTCGGCCACCCCGCCCGGTCCTTCGGCCCCGAAGGTGACTCCGGTGCCCGGGCGGCCCGGGTGGTTTCCGCTGTCGGAGCTGTCCTGGGCCAGTTCGCTGCCCTGCTGGTCGTCCAGATTCCACTGGCCCGCGGCCTGCTTGCCGTCGGTGACCAGGAACTCGTGGTGGGCGGGAACACTGGAGTTGTTGGCGCCGTCATAGGCCTCGACGGTCACCCAGTGACGTCCGGCCCGGGGAGGATTCCAGGTCACGGTGGCCGGTGCGCCACCAGTGACGGTGACCGTCTTCCTGGCCTCGCCGTCGAAGACGTACCGATACTCCTTCACGTCCTTGTCGGACGCGGTGAAGGTGAACTTGCCGACCGTACCGATGCCGTGGTGCCACATGTCGTCGTCCGGGTACTCGGGCGAGCCGACCTTGGGCGCCTTGGGCCGGGCCGCGTCGCGCATGATGGCGCAGCGCTGCGGGGTGCCATCGGAACTCCATGGGCCCCAGGCGTCACCGTCGAAGGCCCGGGCCTGCCAGGTGATCAGGGTGCTCGCGGGGATCGTGGGTTTACCGGCGGGCTGGGTCACGGTGTGGGTGAATACGGTGCCCGCGTTGGGCGACTTGTAGCCGGTCTCCGCGAGGTAGTTCTGCTCGACACCGTTGGCGTCGTTGTAGAACACCTGGAACTGCATCTTCACCTGGTCCGCGTACGCGGAGCCGTGGTCCGGGTCGCGCGCCTCGGCGCGCAACTGCGGCAGCACATCGGTGTACTTGCGGGTCGCGGGATCCCAGTTGCACACGCCGCCGGGGTTGGTCGACATCAGCTTGTAGTCGACCTGCCGGGGCGGGGTGTTGTACTCGATCTTCAGAAAGGTGTTGCCGCAGATCCGCTTCCAGCCGGGGTAGTCGGACTCGTCCTTGGCCCGCAGCCCGAGGGACATGCTGGACCAGCTGTCGGCCGTGGCCGCCTTGACCTCGGTGAGCAGCTCGCCGTTCTTGATGTTGAGGTTGGCGCTGCCGCCGCAGGTCGTGGGCGAGATCTTCGTGTCCATCGTGGCCAGATAGTCCGACCAGTCGTCCTTGGTATTGCCCCAGCTGCTGGCCTTGGTGACCGTGTAGTTCTTGCCGCCGATGCGGTAGAGGTCGACGGGTTCGGCCTTGGCGTCGGCCCAGTACACATGCTCCACGCGGGCCGAGAACTGGGCGCTGAGGATCTGCTTGCCCTTGTAGGCGGACAGCGGGAACGTGAAGAGCAGACGCCGTACACCGATGCCGGCGCAGGTGGTCGGGTTGTAGTTGATGGGGCACTTGCCCATGCCGGCGCTGCCCGAGTACGCCCAGTCCTGCTCGCCCGGCATGCCGGACATGATGCCCGTCCACGCGGAGCGGTGGATGGTGCGCGGAATCGGGTCGACCACGACGGGGTAGACCGTGTCCTTGCCGCGCAGCAGCTTGGTGTCCGGGGTCAGGATGAGGCGGTTCTTGGAGACGGTGAGGCCCACGGATGCCTTCCGGCCGCCGTCGACTGCCTGCAGGGCGGCCTTGGGCGCCGCGGGTCCAGCCGTGGGTCCAGCCGTGCTTCCCGTCGCGCGGGCGCCGGAACCGGCCGACCGGGCGGCGCCCTTGGCCGGCTGGGTGGTCTTCGCCGAGGGGCTCGGGGCCGAGTCCCACATCACGGCCTTGGCTGCCTCGAAGACGGTGCCGCCGACCGCCGCGTCCACGGCGCGCATACCTCCGCCGGGGTCCTTCTCGATCTTCAGCCCCTTGGCGGACAGGCCGAGTTCGATCCGGGTCAGCTCGGGATTGGCGGCGGCCTCGGCGTTCTTGACGACGAAGTAGTGACCGAATCCTTCGATCTCGGCACGTACGGCCAGGTCCACACCCGGCAGCACTTCCTCGTAGCGGGCGGTGTTGCCCTCCACCTTCGGGGCGGGCAGCTTTCCACCCGGCCAGGTCAGCGAGTACTCCCGGCCGGCTCGGCTCATCGTGGCGAACGGGCCTTCGCCGCCGCCCGAGAACTCCAGTCCGACGGTGGCCGCCTTCGGTGAAAGGCCGCCGTCCGGCCGCTTGACCAGCGTGTCGTCGACCGGTGCCCAGCCGCCGGGCTTGAGCGTACGGACCGGCTGGGTGTACTCCTGCGCGGTGAACGTCCCCCTGGGGTTGGCGAACACATCGCGCCGCTCCTGGCGCAGGCCCGTGACCTCAACTCTCTTGCCAGTCCGCCTGGCTGCGGCCAGGGCCACCTGCTCGGTCTGGGCGTGACCCGTCTCGGCCGCCACGGTGACAGCCTTCGTGTACGCGTCGGCCGCTTCGGCGGCCGCGTCCTCGGCGGTGTCCGGCAGCGCGTACGTACCGGCGGCGAGCATCGCCGTCAGCGCGCCGGTCACCAGCGCCGCGCGGCCTCTTCGCCCTCGCGCGCCTGACCTGGTCATGGGCACGTGCTCGCGTCTCCCTCTACTCCCTTCCATCACCGGATCACCGCGCCGAATGCTGTGCCGCCGGCCGGCAGGCCGTCCTGGCCGGGCGCGAAGGTCCGTGTCGGAGCACCGCCACTGACGACCGTCCAGTCGAAGGCGTACACCGAACCCGGTGTGTCACCGGACGGGTTCACGACGCCGACCAGCAGCGCCTGCGGCGTCGCTGCCAGGCTGGCGCCGGCATACATCTGGTGCTCGGGTACGCCCGGGATGCCCCAGCCAGGATCGAGCCACGCGTCGGTGGGACCGGGGTTGGCGTCGAAGGGCAGGATCTGCACTCCGCCCTTGTCAAGGTGCTCGGCCGTGGCCGAGGCCTCCTTGCCGGGGACGCCCACGGCCACCTTCACCGTGGCTGCCGTGGCAACCTGCGCCGGCGCGGTGTTGACCACGGCCACCTGCTGCCCGAAGAAGTCGCCTGCGGCGGGGTCGCCCTCCACTTCGGTGAGGCCCTGGTTCAGGTTCTCCAGGGTCCGCGTCACCGTCTTGTCGGGGTTGAGGCGGTACAGCGCGACGCGGCCGGCGTCGGTCAAGGTGCCGATGTCCTCGCCGGGCACGCCCACCACGAGTACGGCGCCCAGTGCCGAGGCCTCCGAGGAGATTCGGTGCGGTGCCATCGCCAGGGAGGTGCCGAAGCGGTCGTACGGCTCGGCCGACAGGTCCTTGTCGGTTCCGGCCGGCGCGTCCGGCGTCTGACCGAGGCCGAATACCGGGTCGGGGAGGCCACTGGTGTTCAGCGACGGACGAAAGACATGGATGGCGCCCGCGAAGGCGGCGGTGGATATCGACTCACCCGGCGAGCCCACCGTGAAGTAGCGGTCCGTCGAGGCGAGCGAGGCCCCGAAACGGTCGTTGGCCTCGGAGGTCTCCCACACGCCGGTGCTGTCCTGGGAGACGACAACGTTCGTCAGCGGCTTGCCGCTGATGTAGTGGATCAATCCCGCGTCCGCGCCGGCCGTGGTGTCCTCTCCCGGGGAGCCGATCACCAGGAACGGCAGCGCTGTCGACGTGGTCCCGCCGGTCAGCGCGAAGCCGAACAGGTCTCCCGCCTCCGGGCCCTGAGAAGCCGTCACCCCGGTCTGGTCGTACGTCACCGATGCCTGGCCGGTGCCCAGTCCGCCCGCGGCACCGAACAGCACATACACGGAGCCCGAGTCGCGGGCCGTGCCGACGTCCTTGTACGGCGTGCCGACCACCAGGTCGCTGCAGCCGTCCGCGTTGAAGTCGCCGTGGGCCAGTGACCGGCCGAACTGCGCCTTGCCCTCCGCATCACCGGGCACCCACGCCAGGTCCTGCTGGATCTGCACGCTTGTGGCCGTCGTGCCGCCGTAGATCACCGTGACCGCTCCGGATCCGGCCTTGCCGCCGATCGTCGCGTCCGGATCTGCGATCGCCGTGTCCCTCAGGCCGTCGCCGTTGTAGTCCGACTCGCCACCGCCACCGCCGCCGCAGGTGCCGGCGGCCGACGCGGCCGAGTCACCGAAGAACGCTACGGCAGCCGTGATGAGAAATCCGAGAACCGCCAGCCAGGCGATCCAGTATCCGACTCGGTAGTTCTTTCCCCATAAGCCCGCCGGCGCCGGCTCGCGCCGAATAGTGTCGGCGCGTTCCAGTGGCGCGCACGGTGGCACCACATCCTCAATACTCACAACCCCACCCCAGCCCTTACACGACCTTCACACGAGCCTGGAGAGCTTACGTTCCTGAACGGGTGGGTCGCTTGTGACAAGACTCATGCGCTGAGGACGGCCCAGAACGCCATTTGGCCGACAACGGAGTTGTGGTCCAGGAATCCATGTGCGGTGCCTAGGCATTTCCGGCCCGGAGTAGCCGACGGCGACCATCGCCCGGGTCGGAGTGGCTGATTCCGGGTGCTTTCCGGGAACACCCTTTCATCTGCCATGCATCCGACTCCGGCTGGAATGTTGAATTCCGCGAGCACGCCTCATGGAAAGGTCCGGCCCCCGGAGCCGTGAGGGGGTCCGGGGGCCGGGACGCGGCGGACCTGCGTGACCCCACAGGTCAGGGCGGATGTCGAGTTGGCCCGCCGCGACGATTCAGTACGAGCGTCAGCCGAGCCGGGCGACCAGCGCGCGGTACTCGTCCCACAGCTCCTTCGGCGTGTGGTCGCCGAAGGTGTTGAGGTGGTCGGGGACCAGCGCGGCCTCCTCGCGCCAGACCTCGTTGTCGACCTTGAGCAGGAAGTCGAGGTCCTCCTCGGGCAGATCGAGGCCGTTCGTGTCGAGGGCCTCACGCGTCGGCAGGATGCCGATCGGCGTCTCGACGCCCTCGGCCTTGCCCGCCAGGCGCTCCACGATCCACTTGAGCACGCGGCTGTTCTCGCCGAAGCCCGGCCAGACGAACTTGCCCGCGTCGTTCTTGCGGAACCAGTTCACGTAGTAGATCTTCGGCAGCTTCGACGCGTCGGCCTGCTGCCCGACCTTGATCCAGTGGGCCATGTAGTCGCCCATGTTGTAGCCGCAGAACGGCAGCATCGCGAACGGGTCGCGACGCAGCTCGCCGACCTTGCCCTCGGCCGCCGCGGTCTTCTCGGAGGCGACGTTCGCGCCGAGGAAGACACCGTGCTGCCAGTTGAAGGACTCCGTCACCAGCGGAACGGCGCTGGCGCGGCGGCCGCCGAAGAGGATCGCAGAGATCGGCACCCCCTTGGGGTCCTCCCACTCGGGCGCGGCGATCGGGCACTGCGAGGCGGGCACGGTGAAGCGGGCGTTGGGGTGGGCCGCCGGGGTCTCGGACGCGGGCGTCCAGTCGTTGCCCTTCCAGTCCGTGAGGTGGGCCGGGGCCTCCTCGGTCATGCCCTCCCACCAGATGTCGTTGTCGTCGGTGAGCGCGACATTGGTGAAGACGGCGTTGCCCCACAGGGTCTTCATGGCGTTGGCGTTGGTGTGCTCACCGGTGCCGGGCGCTACGCCGAAGAAACCGGCCTCGGGGTTGATCGCGTACAGCCGGCCGTCCTCGCCGAACCGCATCCAGGCGATGTCGTCGCCGATGGTCTCCACGGTCCAGCCGGAGATGGTGGGCTCCAGCATGGCGAGGTTGGTCTTGCCGCAGGCGCTCGGGAAGGCGGCGGCGACGTACTTGGACTCGCCCTGCGGCGGGGTGAGCTTGAGGATCAGCATGTGCTCGGCGAGCCAGCCCTCGTCGCGCGCCATGACGGACGCGATGCGCAGGGCGTAGCACTTCTTGCCGAGCAGAGCGTTGCCGCCGTAGCCCGATCCGTACGACCAGATCTCGCGGGTCTCGGGGAAGTGCGAGATGTACTTGGTCGTGTTGCAGGGCCAGGGGACATCCTTCTGGCCCGGCTCCAGCGGGGCACCGAGGGTGTGCACGGCCTTGACGAAGAAGCCGTCCGAGCCGAGCTCCTCGAGGACGGGCTGTCCCATGCGGGTCATGGTGCGCATGGAGACGGCGACGTAGGCGGAGTCGGTGATCTCGACGCCGATGGCGGACAGCGGCGAGCCCAGCGGACCCATGCAGAACGGCACCACGTACATGGTCCGGCCACGCATCGAGCCGCGGAAGATGCCCTCCTCACCGGCGAAGATGTCCTTCATCTCGGCCGGGGCCTTCCAGTGGTTCGTCGGGCCCGCGTCCTCCTCCTTCTCGGAGCAGATGAAGGTGCGGTCCTCGACGCGGGCGACGTCGCTCGGGTCGGACGCGGCGTAGTAGGAGTTCGGTCGCTTGATCGGGTCCAGCTTTTTGAAGGTGCCCTTGGCGACGAGCTCCTCACACAGGCGCTCGTACTCGGCTTCGGATCCGTCACACCAGACGACGCTGTCCGGCTGCGTGATTGCTGCGATCTCGTCGACCCAGGAGACGAGCTCCTGGTGGTTGGTGGGGACGGTGCTGGGAGCCGCGATGTCGCGCGCCACGATCGCTCCTAAGTGAGGGGTTCGAAGGTTGTTGCCCCGTGGGGGCTGCGACCCGGATGCTTCGGTCCCTTTGTTGCTTCTTGGCGCTCATCCGGTGCCGACCGCACTCATCTGATCATCCGTGCAGTATGCGCATATGTCCAGAGGACCTCTCACGTGAGCATCGCCACTCGAAGCCCGATCCGCATCTTGAAGGCCGCTCGGGCAGGCCAGCAGGAATGACTCGGCGAGGGGGCACGGGCCCATCTGTTACCTACGGTTGCGTAGGTACCATCCTCGTCATGAATGCTGCCGCGCCCGAAGTGACCGACATAGAGCCACTCCCTGTGAAGCCGAGGCTGCGCGGCTGGCTGCATGCGGGGATGTTTCCCGCCGTCCTGGTCGCGGGACTGGTGCTCACGGCACTCGCCGATTCCACGCGGGCCCGGGTGGCCTGCGCGATCTACGTCTTCACCGCGTGCCTGCTCTTCGGCGTGAGCGCCCTCTACCACCGCGGCAACTGGGGCCCGCGCGGCGAAGCCGTGCTGCGCAGGCTCGACCACGCCAATATCTTCCTGATCATCGCGGGCACGTACACCCCGCTGACGATGCTGCTGCTCCCCGATTCCTCCGGGCAGGCACTGCTGTGGGCAGTCTGGGCCGCGGCCGTGGCGGGCATCGGTTTCCGGGTCTTCTGGGTCGGCGCCCCGCGCTGGCTCTACACGCCCTGCTACATCGCGATGGGCTGGGCGGCGGTCTTCTTCCTGCCCGACTTCATGCGCGCCGGCGGGATCGCGGTGCTCGTCTGCGTGATCGTCGGCGGGCTGCTCTACAGCGCGGGCGGCGTGATCTACGGAATGAAGCGACCGAATCCGTCACCGCGGTGGTTCGGCTTCCACGAGGTCTTCCACTCGCTCACGCTCGCGGCGTTCATCGTGCACTACGTGGGCATCTCGCTGGTCGCCTACCAGCACTCATGACATCTTTTGAGAGTTGCGGTCATTTGACATTGGCTCTCGGGTTGGCCGCCATGTCTCGCCGCCGCAATGCAGGACAATGACGGACATGGCCGCCACCACACGTAGCCCCGCGCGCGATTCCCCCGCCGAAGCGCAGCCACAGCTCGGCCTGCGCGAGCGCAAGAAACTCAAGACGCGGATCGCGATCCGCCGGGCGACGTACCGGCTCATCTCGGAGCAGGGGTACGAGGCGACCACCATCGAGCAGATCGCGGAGGCCGCGGAGGTCTCCCCGTCCACGGTCTTCCGCTACTTCCCGACCAAGGAAGACATCGTTCTCACCGACGAATACGACCCGGTCATGGAAGCGGAACTGCGGGCGCGTCCGGCCGACGAGGACCCGCTGGACTCGATCCGGCATGTGATCACGCACCGCCTGTCGACCTTCGTCCAGGCCGAGCGCGAGGAGGTCATGCAGCGCAGCAAGCTGCTGGTGGAGGTCCCGGCGGTCCGGGCCAGGATGACCGAGGCCATGGACACCACGTCCGAGCTGCTGGTCCACGCACTCGCCGACCGCACCGGCCGGGACCACGACGACCTGGACGTACGGGTCTTCACCGCGGCGGTGCTCGGGGCGCTGCGCGAGGTGATGCTGTACTGGGCGGCGCGGGACCACCAGGACGATCTGGTCGAGCTGGTGGACCGCGCGCTGACGACGATGCGGGGCGGGCTGAAGCTCTGACCCGGGGCTCCGTCCCGGGCCCCGCGCCTCAAACTCCCCCGGACTTCGTCCGGGGGGACCCCCACGAGGCTGAATTCGGGGCTCCGTCCCGGACCCCTCGGGCACGCCCCGAAGGGCGTGCCCGATCCGCCCGGGGCTACCTCGCCCCGTCTCCCTTCCCGCACGCAACCCCGTCCCTGTTCGGGTCGAGCCGCAAGGGGTCGTCCTTCCCGTTCACCTTCAGCCGTCCGTACTCATGCGCCGCCAGCCACCCGCACCGCGCCGCCGTCGTCGCCTTCACCTCCCGTGGGAACACCGTGGGGACACAGACCCCGGCCGCGCCGTAGTGCCGGTCGCAGCCCGCGATCTGCGGGCTCACCGGCGCCGAACTCCGCTTCTTCTGCGCCTTCTTCGGCGCCTTCGCCGGAGCGTCCGCGAAATCATGGACATGCGCGGACGGGGCATCGGCCGCCATCGCCGCCGGTCCCCCGAGATGCACCCACTCGGCCACCGACGGGATCCCGTTCGCGTCGACCGCGAAGAGCATGTACCAGCCGGGCGGCGCCATATTGGGGTTGCTGGTGACATTGAGGTCGATGTTGTTGCCGTCCACCGTCATCGGCAGATCCAGGAACCGCTGGTTGGGGTCGGAGGAGTGCGTGACCGCGGCCGGGCGGATCAACTCCGCCTTGGCGATGGGCCGGTCGACCGTGATCCGCTGGGTGTCGCCGTACGTCCACTGCCCGTCGATCACCGAAGTGATCTCCGGCCTGGCGCCCTTGAGCAGATACGGCGGCGTGTAGACGGACACATTGTGGTTGTACGTGCCGTTGCCCGGGTTGTCGCCCACCGCCATCACCCGCCCGTCCGGCAGCAGAAAGGCCGAGGAGTGGTACGTCCGCGGGATCGGGTCCGTCGCGAGACCCTCCTCGTACGTATTGGTCGCCGGGTCGAAGAACGACGCCTCGTACACCGGGTCGGCCCGGTCGTGCAGCCCGCCGCCCGTCTCGAAGACCTTCCCGTCGGGCAGCAACACGGCAGAGACGAACATCTTGCCCTCGGCGCCGGTCTGCGGCCGCTTGCCCTGCCCCTGGTCGACCTGGCCCTGCGGCAGCAACGGACCGTGCGTATAGACCGGGTTGGGCTCCTTGAGGTCGATGATGTCGGTGAAGCGGTTGGCGGCCGGGTTGGTCTCGTTGTTGCCGCCGCCGATCGTCAGCACCCGCTGGTCCTGGGCGGGCGGCAGCAGCACGCTCGCCGACTCGTCCCGCTGGTCCTTGTTCTGCAGACCGGGCACATCGGTGATGGTGTTGGCGGTGTAGTCGTAGATGGAGGCGCCGGAGCCCTGGGTGCCGTTGCCGAAGACATGGCTGCCGGAGTAGAAGAGCCGTCCGTCCTGCATCAGGATCATCGACGGATACAGACCCCAGTACGACCAGGTCTGGTTGACCTCGTTCATCGGCAACCACTTGTTCTGGGCCGCCGAGAACTTCTCGGCCGTCACATTGCCCGTCGAGTCCTCCTTGAGACCGCCGAAGGAGATGACGTCGCCGTTGCCGAGGATCGTCGCCGACGGATACCAGTGGCCGCCGTTCATGTCGTTCGTCTTCGTATACGTCTCGGTCGCCGGGTCGAAGATGTACGAGTCCTTCAGCCCCTGGTAGCCGATCGTGCCGTCGGCCGACGGATAACCCTTGTTGCCGCTCATCACCAGGACCTTGCCGTCCTGGAGCTGCACATGGCCGGCGCAGAACATGTCCACGGGGGTGGGGATGGTCCGGAAGTCGCCGGTGGCCGGGTCATAGACGGCGGAGGTGAAGGTGCCCGCCTGGAACTGCGCCTCGTCGTTGCCGGAGCCCGCGATGACCAGGACCTTCCCGTTGTGCAGAACCACGGAATGCATGGAACGCACCGGGTTCTGGACCGGCAGGACGTCCCAGCGGCCCTTGGCGCACTCCTCCGGCGTCCCCGTGCAGACGGGGTCGGGGGCGGGTACGGTCACTTCCTCCATGACGTAGTCGTCAGTGGTGACCGAGCCCGTGCCGTACACGGACACGCCCCAGGTGATCTGGTCGGTGCCGGGCGGGACGGCCGGGGTGCGGACCTCGACCCGCTCGTAACCAGCGCTCATCGGAAGGGTCTTGAGGTCCGTCCAGTACTGCCAGCCGCCCGTCACGTCGTGCCGGAAGAGCGTGACGGCGGTGTCGGGGGTGGTGCTCTTGTACCAGAGGGAGAGGTCGTACTGACTGTCCGGCTTCACCTTGGGCGCGCAGACCGCGTCCTCGGTGATCAGGGCCTTGCGGTCGCCGTCGACCCGGCGGCTCAGCGAGACCTTCATGGCCTTGCTGCCCGAGTGGGCATCGGCGACGGTCTCGAAGGTGAAGTCGTTGTCGCCCCAGCCGGACTTCTCCCAGCAGGCGGGCATGTCGGCAACGCCGGCCGTCTCGAAGCCCGGATTGGTGATCAGGTTGGGCGGGCCGGCGGAAGCCTGCTGCGGGGCGGATACCAGCAGCCCCCCGGTGAGCGCGGCGACGGCGAGCAGCGCGACGCGGCGTCTCCTGCTTTGCAGCGCGACGCGGCGTCTCCTGCCTTGCAGCGCGACGCGGCTTCTCGCGCCTTGCGGCGCAGTGCGGCGTCTCCCGCTTCGCAGCGCGGCGGCCGCCGCTCGCATGCGGCGCGGAGCGCGGACGCGCGGCATCCGCAGCATGCGCGGCTCGGACGCGCCGGTCTCTGGCCCCGAGGGCCCGGATGTGGCTGACTCGGTCGGCATTACACGGTCCTTTCCTTGCGGCTCCCTCGACTGCCGCGGCTGTTGCGGCCGCCTCCCTCGTCCCGGTGACGCCCACCACTGCGCGGCAGATAGACAAGCGCCTCCGTCGCCGCGAACCGCAGGACGAACGTGGTCAGCAGCGCCAGCGTGGTGGCGGGCAGCACCGCCATCTCCATCCGGCCCACGAACAGCGCGATCAGCGGGATGCGCAGCAGCAGATCGGCGTTGGCGAGCAGCGCGAACCGGCCCACCCGGTCCGCCCAGTGCCGGTGCCTGCGGCGGTCCCGGAACAGCAGCACCTCGATGAGGAGGAAGTTCCAGATCACGCCGAACTGGTTGGCGACGATCTCGGCCGGCAGATAGTGCATTCCGGCTGCGGTCAGGACATGCAGCCCGAGCAGGTTCGGCAGAAAGCCGGTGAGGCCGATCAGGCCGAAGGCCACCATCCGGGCCGCCGGCGATGCCGTACGCAGCGCGACGAGATGCCCCAGGAAGCGCATCCCTTCCTTCGCCGTCGACTTGGACTCTCCGGCGAACCTCTCCTGGAAGACGAACGGCACCTCGGCGACCGTCTCGGGGCGGCAGCGCACCGCCAGCTCCAGCAGGATCTTGTATCCGAGCGGCTTCAGCGCCTCGGCCGTCACCGCGCTGCGCCGGATCGCGAAGAAGCCGCTCATCGGGTCGCTGATGCCACGCAGCCTGCGCGGGAAGAGTGCCTTCGTCAGCCAGGTCGCCCCGCGCGAGACGGCGATACGGTAGCCGCCGGCGAGGCCCGCGCGGCTGCCGCCGCGGATGTAGCGGCTGGCGACGACGAGATCGGCGCCCGACCGCTCCCCCGCCGCGACGAGTTCCGGCACGAGCTCGGGCGGGTGCTGGAGGTCGGCGTCCATGACGACGATCCAGTCGGAGCCCGCGCCCCTCAGACCCTCGACGACCGCGCCGCCGAGCCCGCCGGTCGGGACGTCGCGGTGCAACACGGCGACCGGGAACGGGCAGTCCTGCGCGGCGCTGCGGATCACATCCGGAGTGTCGTCCGTGGAGTCGTCGACGAAGACGACCTCGCAGGGCACCCGGGACGGCACTGACTCGGTGAGCTGGCGGAGCAACTCCCTTATGTTCTCGGACTCGTTGAAGGTCGGGATGATGACCGTGACAGCGCCGGGCTCGGCGAGCTGGGCGGCACCGAGCTCCGGATCGCCGAGTTCCTCGGCGCCCGTACGGGGTGTGGTGGTCATCGCTCGCCTCCGGTGATCCGGCGGATCTCGATCCGGTCCTCGCCGTCGCCGAAGACGGCGACCGGCTTCGAATGTTCAAGTGCTGCCTTGACGTTGGGCAGGTCGACGGCGTCGCGGCGGACGGTCGGCGACGAGACGACATAGTCGAGATCCCGCCAGCCGCGCGGCATCGTCTTCGTCACCGCGGGGTCGAGGTCGGCCTTGTAGAACCAGATCGCGCCGGTGCCGGGCTCGAACCCGTCGTGCACAAGGTCCAGCCAGAGCGCGTCGTCGACCAGGACCCGGGTGGAGGCGGGGTCGGCGACCTCGTTCTGCATCCAGGAGGCGGCCGCCCGGTAGGGGGCGTTGGCGTCTACGGTCAGGGCGTCGCGGTTTCCGGCGTACCAGCTCGGCACGACGTATGCGGCGGCGGCAAGGGCGAGGG
Organism: Streptomyces sp. NPDC019443; assembly: GCF_044389785.1. Taxonomy (NCBI): domain Bacteria; kingdom Bacillati; phylum Actinomycetota; class Actinomycetes; order Kitasatosporales; family Streptomycetaceae; genus Streptomyces; species Streptomyces sp. NPDC019443. The sequence goes on along the minus strand of NZ_JBIRYJ010000002.1, from coordinate 63,121 downwards.
CGGCGGCGACCGTCCGCCGTACCGCCGGAGCTCCGCCCCGGACCCCTCCCCCTGCGCCCTGGCGGGAGTGGGGGTCTGGGGGCGAAGCCTCCAGCCGCCGCCGCAGCACCGCGTGCGCCACGCTCGCCGCGCCGCCCGCCAGCACCAGCGCCAGGAACGGCAGCGCCTGGATGACGTACATCGCGGGCAGATAGCCGGAGGGCCTCATCGCTACGAGCGCGAGGATCGCCACCACCAGCGCCGGTCCGGCGAGCGCGCGGGCGGTGACCGACCAGCGCAGGGTCACGAGCAGCAGAGCCGCCCCGGCGAGTCCGCCGAGCGGCAGTACCCGGTCGTAGTAGAGCCAGGACCTGAAGACGCCGTGCGAGCCCGAGCCCGAATCGAAGATGGAGCCCGAGCCCTCGCGGCCCATCTGGTACGTGATCCCGTCGATCAGCGACACATGGCCGGGCCCGGGGAACAGTTCATTGTTGAGCAGCGCGAAGAGCGGATACGCGAGCCCGATCAGCGCACATGCGGTGATCGCGCCGGTCACCGCGAACTTACGGGTGTCCCGGTGGCTGTGCCGCCACATCGTCACCAGCAGCGCGGGCAGCACCACCAGCATCGTCTCTTTGGTGAGCACCGAGGTCGCTGCGGCGAGCCCGGCGGCGAAGTGGTGCCACAGATGGCGGCTGGGGGACGCGGCCAGGCAGAACGCCAGCAGCATCCACATCACCGCGATGTTGTCCAGGAAGATCTCGCGCTGCAGGACCACGGAGAGCGGGGAGAGCCCGAAGAGCAGCATGGCAAGTCCGGCGGCCCAGCGCGGCAGGAACAGCCGGCGCGCCAGCACGTACAACAGCACCGCACACGCCGCGCTGACCAGCAGCATCGCGAACCGCATCGTCGCCACGGTCATTGTCTCGGGCGCGATCAGCGACGGAATCCAGGTGAGCGCGGCTATCTGGATCCAGCCGAGCGGCGGATGGTCGTACCAGTACGTGTAGTGCGCGAGCCCGTCGCCCTGCTGGACCGCCCAGGCCTGGGCGAGATAGGTGCCTTCGTCGTCGCTGAGAGTCGGGAAGTGCGTGATGTTCCAGCCCTGGACGAGCAGGATCACGGCCAGCAGCCCGAAGCACAGCAGCAGATCGGGCCGCGAGCTGCGGAAGCGTATGACGGGCCGGATATGAACGGGCACCGTCGGCCGGGGCTTCGCGGCAGCGGCCGGAGTGGCGGTGTCAGGAGCCGGAGGCAGGGTTGTGGTCACCGGTGGGCGTCCTCTCGGGTCTCGGTGAGATGCGCGCCGACATGACTGGTCAGCTCCCACTCGTTGCGTCCCCGCTGCTCCCGCCAGACGGCGCGTATCGCGGCGCCGGCCAGGAGGACCTGGTAGAAGGGGCCGCCGACGATGAGCTTGAGGTAGTGGACGGTCCGGACGCGAAGGCCGTACTGCTTGCCGAAGTCGTGCAGTCCGACGATCTCGAAGACGACCGTGACCATGGCCGTGATCAGCGGCAGGAAGGTCACGATGGCGATCCCGACAGGGACGTCGAGGAAGAGCGCGATGGCCACGTTGATCGGGATGATCACGCCGGAGAAGGCCTGCAGGAATGGCGTCATCAGGGTGTAGCGGGCGAGCCACCGCTGTCCGAAGCCCGGGAGCTGTTTCCAGTCCTTCTTCCGGTAGACCTGCAGGAAGCCCTGGTTCCAGCGGGTGCGCTGCTTGAGCAGGCTCATCAGCGTGCCGGGGGTCTCCTCGCGGGTGACCATGTCGCTGTCGTACGCGACGACGACCTTCTTGCCGACGGACGAGAGCCGCACGCCCAGGTCACAGTCCTCGGCAAGGCAGTTGGGGTCCCAGCCGTCCGCTTCGCGCAGCACAGCCGTACGGACGAAGACGGTGTTGCCGCCGAGCGGGATGAAGCCCTTCTGTGCGTGCAGATGCAGGCGGCTGCGGAACCAGAAGAAGTACTCCAGGCAGTTGCGCAGGCTGTACCAGCTGGAGTGGAAGTTGATCAGCTGTACGCCGCCCTGGACGACGTCCGCGCCGGTGGAGGTGAAGGCGTGGTCGACGTGGGCGAGCAGCTCGGGGTGGACCTGGTCCTCGGCGTCGAAGACGCCCACGATGTCGCCGCGGCAGTGCGGCAGCGCGGTGTTGAGGGCTTTGGGCTTGTTCTTCACCTCATGCGTGTCGGTGATGACCCGCACCCGCACCGGATCGCGCGCGGCCGAACGCTCGGCGACCGCCGCGGTCTCCGGGTCGTCGTGGCCGACGATCACGATGATCTCGAAGTTGGAGTGGCTGGATTCCAGCAGCCGCTCGATGGTGTGCTCGAGCACGGCCTGCTCGTGGCGGGCCGGCAGAAGCAGGGAGAAAGAGAGCCCGACGCCGCCGTCGGGCCGGTCGAACCGGGTCGCCGCGAGTATCTCGGGCGTACGCCAGGCATGCATTTGCCACCACAGCGTGAAAGCCGCCATCCAGAACAGCGCCACGGAAATGGCAACAACGAACACCGATATGAGCACCGAAAGGTCCCCCCTTGGACCTGCGCCCCGGCACCAGGACCCCCCTGGCCGGCGACACACCTTTGTCAGCCTCGGTGCGGCACTCCCCAGTGCGCACCCTCGGCCACTCCTCGTGCCGAGGACCCTATAGGCGGAAGGTTAAAGTCCGGTGCTTGCCTGATAAAAACTGAAGTTGAGCCGTCAATTGGCGAGTTTTCGGGCAAGTGCGGATGCGTCCGCGGTAGGGGCGTCACAAACGAAGTGCTTGCACACGTACGCGGCGGGGCTGCCGTCCACCAGAGGGCGGTCCCCAATCAGCGGGAACTCCTCGCTGTCCGGTTCGCCGACCGCGACCACCGCGCCCGGGGCCTGCGACAATAGCGCCGTACGGTGCAACTCCCGTGTCGCCTCGTCGTCCTGAGGGCCGACCACCGCCACCTCGCGCGGCCCGTCCAGCAGCGCCTCCGCGACCGCGAGCCCCCAGCCGATGAAACGCGGCGCCCGCGGCCCGAGCGCCTTCACCACACCCAACGCGCCCTCCGCGGCGGTGCGATGGGCCTCGGAGCCGGTGTGGGCTGCATACGAAAGCAGCGCCCCGGCCGCCGCCGTCCAGCCGGACGGGGTCGCGCTGTCCGTCGGGTCCTGCGGGCGGCGGATCAGCCGCTCGGCGTCGTGCGCGGTGTCGTACAGCGCCCCGCCCTCGGCCACGAACTGGTCGATGACGATGTCCAGCAGAAAGCCGGCGAAATCCAGCCAAACGCCTTCGCCCGTCACGCCCGCGAGCGCCAGGAAACCCTCCGCGACATTCGCGTAGTCCTCCAACACCCCTGAATTCGCACCGACTTGGCCATCCTTGGAGGTACGGGCGAGGCGCGCCCCGCTGTCCATGTGCAGCCGCACCAGCAGATCGGCGGCCTCGGTGGCCCGCTCGACGAGATCCGGCCGCTCAAAGTACGCGCCGACCTCAGCGAGCGCCGCGATCGCGAGGCCGTTCCAGGCGGCGACCACCTTGTCGTCCCGCTCGGGTCGCGGCCGCTGCGCCCGTGCCGCAAGCAGCCGCTCCCTGATCGACGATTCGACCTCCCCGTCCGGGAGTTGAAGGACAGAGGCACCCTCCTCGAATGTGCCCTCCTCCGTCACCCCGAACAGCTCGGCGGCCCGCCGCCCGTCCTCGTCCCCCAGCACCTCGCGCAACTGCTCCGGCGTCCACACATAGAACGCGCCTTCGACATGCTTGCCCGTACCTCCCCCAGAGCCTTCGGCCTGGGGGTGCCCCCATCCGTCTCCGACGGCGCTGTCCGCGTCGAGCGCCGAGGCGAACCCTCCCTCGGCCGTGCGCAGCTCCCGCACCATGAAGTCCGCGGTCTCCAGCGCCACCCGCCGGGCCAGCTCGGAACCGGTCGCCCGCCACAGATGCGCGTACACCCGGCAGAGCAGGGCGTTGTCGTAGAGCATCTTCTCGAAGTGCGGCACCACCCACTCGCGGTCCACCGAGTACCGCGCGAAGCCGCCGCCGAGCTGGTCGTACATCCCGCCGCGGGCCATCGCCCCACACGTTTCCACGGCCATCTCCAGTGCACCCTCGGCCCCGGTCCGGGCGTAGTGCCGCAGCAGGAACTCGACGACCATCGACGGCGGGAACTTCGGCGCGCCGCCGAAGCCGCCGTGCCGCTCGTCGTACTCCCTGCTCAGCCCGAGCAGCGCCTGCGCCAGCTCCTCCTCGCCCGGCACTCCCTCACCGCCGTACGCGAGCGAGCGCCCGGCCAGATCCCGGACGATCTTCCCCGCGACCTCGTCGACCTCGTCCCGCCGGTCGGCCCAGGCGGCCGCGACCCCTTCGAGGACCTGCCGGAAGGAGGCCATTCCGTGCCGGGGCTCGGGCGGGAAGTACGTACCGAAGTAGAAGGGCTCGCCGTCCGCCGTGAGGAAGACGGTCATGGGCCAGCCACCCTGCCCGGTGGCGGCCTGCACGGCCTCCATATAGACCGCGTCGACGTCGGGCCGCTCCTCGCGGTCGACCTTGATGTTGACGAAGTGCTCGTTCATGAAGGCGGCAGTTTGTTCATCTTCGAAACTTTCGACCGCTAGAACATGGCACCAGTGGCAACTCGAATAGCCGACGCTGAGCAGCACGGGTACCCCGCGCCTGCTTGCCTCGTCGAAGGCCTCGCCCGACCACGGCCACCAGTCGACCGGGTTGTCGGCGTGCTGGAGGAGGTAGGGGGAAGTCTCATGGGCGAGGCGGTTCGGCATAGTCCCATCCTCTCTCAGGTGCGGATGATCGTCAGACTCTCTCGCGCTGACGCGCCGCACGCAGGACACTTGTCGCCGGAACGGAACCGGAACCGGAGACGGGACCGGAACCGGAACGGAACCGGAAGGCTCTCGGAGGGGGACCCATATGCGGGACAGCCATCGGGCGGAAGCCGAGCGGCTGTTGGTACGCGCCGTGGAGGAAGAGGTACGGCGCTCGGGCGGGCGGTCGGACTCGGGCGTGCTGTTGGCACGCGCTCGGGCCGCCCTGGACAGCATGGCGGCGAATGCGGGCGAGGAGTACGCCGCGTACGAGCAGGCTCTGGTGGACGCGGAGGCCGGGCAGCAGCCGCTGTCCGCGCAGTTCAGCCGACAGAACTTCTCAACTCCCTTTCTGGTCACGGCCATTGCCGCGGCCGCGGCGATCGGTGCGGACGTCGCGCTGGGAACGGCGACAGGTACCGCGCTCGGCGCCGGGGCTGTCGTCGCCGTCGCCGGGGCTGCGACCACCGTCGCCAAGGTGACCGCCTCGCACTGGCCGGCCGCCCACCGCAGAGCCGGGGCGCTGGGGCAGCCGGGCGGGACCGAGCAGCTGCGGTTGCAGTGGCTGACGGCGCTGGAGGTGCGGGGCATCCGCCCGTTCCTGGACCAGCAGCGGATGCTGGTCTCCTCCACCCGTACCGCGAAGAAGACCACCGTGGTGCCGCAGCTGCGCGGCGCGGACCGGAGCGCGGCGGCGCGCAGTCGGTCGGTGCTGGAGCAGTCCTTCGGGCATCTGCCGGAGCCGGAGGGGCCGTTCGCGGGCCGCCGGGACGCGATGACGCAGATTTCGCAGTGGGTGCACGCCGCCCGCGCGTCGACGCAGACCCGGCCGACGGTCGTGGTGCTGTACGGCGCGCCGGGATCGGGGCGCACGACCCTCGCCGTGCGGGCCTCGCACCATCTCAAGGATCAGTTCCGCGGCGCGTGCGTGGTCGATCTGCGCGGCGACAGCGAGCATCCGCTCTCCACGCGCGATGCGCTGCTGCACCTGCTGAACCGGCTGGGCGCACCGCGCGAACAGCTGCTGTTCCGGGAGCGTTCGTCGGCCGATCAGCAGGTGCGGCGGCTGGGCGAGCTGTACCACCAGCATCTGACCGGGCTGCCGGTGACGGTGGTGCTGGACGACGCGAGCGACCCGGCGCAGGTGCGCACCCTGGTGCCGGAGCGTTCGGACAGCCTGGTGCTGGTGACCGCGCGCGAGCGGCTCGACCTGCCGGCGGACATTCCGGCGTGGGTGCACCAGCTGCCGGTCGACGCCCTGGACGCGGCGGGGGCGGAGGAGCTGCTGCGGGCCTCGGCCGAGGAGCCCCTGTCCGGGCCGTATGACGCCCAATCGGCCGACGAGGTACGGGAGCTGTGCGGCGGGCTGCCGCTCGCGCTGCGTATCGCCGGCTCCTCGCTGGGCCCGCGGACCGCGCATCAGCTGGCGGCCGATCTCGGCGCGTACGGTCCGGTGGGCCCGGTCGAGCGGGCGCTGTGGCTGCGCTACACCGACCAGTCCGAGCAGGCGCGGCGGCTGCTGCGCCGGCTCGCGCTGGCCAGGCGGGCGTCGCTGGGCGCGGCGGCGGCGGCAGCGCTGCTGGCCACGGACGAGCAGGAGGCGCAGCGGCTGCTCAGGGGCCTGGCCGACGCGGGACTGATCGACCATGTGCGGGCCAGCCGCTACCGGCTGCACGACGTCGTACGGTCCTTCGCCCGGGCCCGTCTCCTCGACGAGGAGGAGGCCGCTGAGCGTACGGCCGCGCAGGAGCGGCTCATCCAGAACTACGCGGACCTGGCCGGGGCCGTGATCCGCATGGTCGACGGCAAGATGTCCACGCGCGCGGGCCAGTTCGGCGCGCACGGCTTCGCCTCGCTGGACGCGGCGCTGCGCTGGCTGGACGACGAGTCGAGCTTCATCACCTCGGCCTTGCGGCACGCGGAGGGCGTCAACCAGCAGACTGTGCTCAATCTGCTGGGCGCGTTGTGCGACTACTGCCTGCTGCGCGGCGACCTGTACCGGCTCGGCGAGATCAGCGAGCTGTCGCAGGCGGTGGACCAGGGCCTGCTTGAACGTTCCGTGCGCTGGCGTACCGGCATCGCGGCCCGACAGCTCGGCGAGCTCGACAAGGCCCGTACGACACTGTCGTCCGTCGTCGGTCTCTACCGCGAGGCGCAGAACGACTCGGGCACCGCACTCGCGCTCTGCTCTCTCGGCATCACCCTGCACCACCAGGGCAATCTGACCGAGGCCGCGGCGAAGCTGCACGAGGCGATCGAGCTCCAGTCCTCCGACGAGCAGGCCGAGGACCGGGCGTGGTCGCTGCACGCGCTGGCCGCGGTGGAGCGCGACCGGGCCAATCTCGCGGAGGCGCTGACGCTGCTGGCGACGGCGCTGACCCTGCACCGGGAGGGCGAGTCGCTGCACGGCGAGGCGTGGACGCACTTCCAACTGGGCCAGGTGTGCCTGCGGATGGGCGATGTCCCGCGCGCCGAGTCGGAGCTGCGCGCGGCCCTCGATCTGTACGGCCGCACCCGCGACGGACGCGGTGAGGCCTGGGCGCTGACGCAGTTGGCCCGGGCCAGGCTGGTGGACGGCGACCCGGCCCCCGCGGTGGACCAGCTGGGCCAGGCACTGTCCCGCCACCGCGACAACGAGGACGCGCGCGGCGAGGCATGGACGCTGTACTACCTGGGCCAGGCGCTGGAGGAGCGCGGCGACCGCGACCAGGCGGTACGGGAGCTGGAGCGGGCCCGCACGATGTTCTCCCGGATGCGCGACGTGTACGGCCTGGCCTGCGCCCGCCACCACTCGGGCCGTGTCACCCGGGACCAGCGGGCGGCTCAGACCGGCAACCTGCGCAACTCGGGCTTCGCCCGCCAGCTCCTGGTGGACGCCCGCGCCGACTTCCGTCGCATCGGCGTTGCCCATGGCGAGGCCTGGACCTGCCTGGAGCTGGCGTTGATCGACGCGGGCAACAACCGCCCGGGGCAGGCGCTGGCGCTGTGCGACGAGGCGGCGGCCCTGTTCGCCTCGTACCAGGACGACCGGGGCGCCGACTGGGCCAGATTCCTGCGCTGCACGCTCCTGCCGTTCGCATCGCCGGGCGGTATCGAGGTCGGCACGGTGGTGGCCCAGGAGGAACTGGCCCAGCTGATGGGGACGACGCACGCGTCGCGGGACGGCAAGCTGGAGGACTGCGCGGAGGCGCTGGCGGTGATGCTGGAACGGGGCGTTCACTTGGAGGACGGCTGGCAGGCCTGGCACCTGGGGATGGTCCCGAACCGCCACGCACGCGAGGTGATGGGCGTCCCGGTGCCCGCGGCGACGTAGCCTTCCGCCGGGGCTCCGCCCCGGACCCCACGCCTCAAACTCCCCCCAGACTTCGTCCGGGGGGACCCCCACGGGCTGGATTTTCCACCGGTCGGCCTGAATTTTCAGGCCGACCGGCGGGAATCAAGCCCGTCCGGCGATTGAGGACACTCCCCCTACGCCCGGAGGGCGTACTGGGGGGAGGGTCTGGGGGCTTGCCCCCCGTTACGGGAAAGGGCGGGGTAGGGGCAGAACCCGCCGCAGGCGCCCCACCCCGTCACGACCTCACGCCGCGGCAGGCCCCGACTTACCCTTGCCCCCCTTGGGGGCGTCCGCCTTCGGATCCGGGGCTTCCTCGAAGTCGACCCTTCCCATGTGGCGGTTCATCGACTTCATCAGCAGCCACACGCCCACGGCCAGCGCCGCGAAGACGATGAAGCCGAGGACACCAGGGGTGACCTTGTTGTCGTCGACCTCCTTGGCGAGGGGGACGAGATGCGTCAGTGCGAGGTTTGCGCTTGCGCTCATATCAGGCATTCTCGCGGATGCCCGCGAAGAGGTCGTCCTCGGGGAGGGAAGTATCGACCAGGGACTTGGCGAGCTCGTACTCCTCGGTCGGCCAGACCTTCTTCTGGATCTCCATCGGCACGCGGAACCAGCCGCCGTCCGGGTCGATCTGCGTCGCGTGCGCGATCAGCGCCTTGTCGCGGATCTCGAAGTAGTCCGCGCACGGAATGTACGTGGTCAGGGTGCGCTCGGCGCGCACGAACTCCTTCCAGCGCTCCAGCCACTCGCCGTACGGGGACTCGATGCCGCGCTCCAGCAGCGCCTCGTGCAGCGCGACCGTACGCGGCCGGTTGAAGCCCTGGTTGTAGTAGAGCTTCTGCGGCTGCCAGACGGGGCCGAACTCGGACTCCGGGTACTTCTCGGCGTCACTCGCACCGTCGAAGGCCACCATCGAAATCTTGTGGGTCATGATGTGGTCGGGGTGGGGGTACCCGCCGTTCTCGTCGTAGGTCGTGACGACCTGCGGACGGAAGGCGCGGATCGACTTCACCAGACGGCCGGCCGCCGCCTCGACCTCCTCCAGCGCGAAGCAGCCCTCGGGCAGCGGCGGCAGCGGATCGCCCTCGGGCAGGCCGGAGTCGACGAAGCCGAGCCACTCCTGCTTGACGCCGAGGATCTCGCGCGCCTCGTCCATCTCTTTCTTGCGCACTTCGTGGATGTGCTCCTCGATGTACGCGTCCCCCTGGAGCTTCGGGTTGAGGATGGAGCCGCGCTCGCCTCCCGTGCAGGTCACGACCAGCACGTCCACCCCCTCGAATACGTACTTGGCCATGGTGGCCGCGCCCTTGCTCGACTCGTCGTCGGGGTGGGCGTGAACGGCCATCAGTCGCAGCTGCTCAGTCAAGACTCGATCCTCAGTGATTCGTCGCGAAATAACCGGTGCCGTCCCGCGGGGACGTCGATGTGGGGCGGCGGTCGGGTGGCGGGCGGGAGGCTTCTATAGTGACCGAATCGGGTGACGGAAAATTCCGGCAGCCCGTTCCGGAGAGGATCCATCATGACCGCGGTGCGCGAGCAGCTCCCGGAGGGCCGTTACGGCCGCTCGGCGGACGAGCGCGCCGACCGCATGCTCAAAATCGTGGGCGCGGGCCTCGGTGTGGTGCTGCTCGGAGTGGTCGGCTGGTTCGGTTACGACTACATCGCCGGGCAGAAGATAAGCGCCGAAGTGATCAAATTCAAGGTTGTCTCGGACACCGAGGTCCAGGCGCATCTGGAGGTGCGCAAGGAGGCGGACGCCACCGGCACCTGTACGCTGCGCTCCCGCTCCGAGGACGGCAGTGAGGTGGGCCGTATCGACGTCGTCGTCGGCCAGCGGGGCGAGAAGCGGATCGACCAGGTCGTGACGGTGCGTACCAGGGCGCGCGCAACCAGCGCCGAGCTGGAGCAGTGCACCGCACGCTGACGGCGCGCCACCGAGATGGTATCGGCCCTGACCTGCGCTGATGTAATTCTGATAGCTTTCGTCCTCCCCCTTCCGCCACGAAATTGTTAGGCTCGTGGTTTCGCCCATCCATGAAGGCACATCCTTCTGGGTAGGGCGATGCTTTGTATTCCCAGTACCTACGAGGAGCACCTGTGACCCAGACCAGCGAGAACGTCACCTGGCTCACCCAGGAGGCGTACAGCCAGCTGAAGGCCGAGCTGGAGTACCTGTCTGGTCCCGCGCGCACCGAGATCGCCACCAAGATCGCGGCAGCGCGTGAGGAGGGCGACCTGCGCGAGAACGGCGGGTACCACGCGGCCAAGGAGGAGCAGGGCAAGCAGGAGCTCCGTGTGCGCCAGCTGACCCAGCTCCTGGAGAACGCCAAGGTCGGCGAGGCCCCGGCGGCGACCGGTGTGGTGGCCCCCGGCATGGTCGTGACCATCGCCTTCGACGGCGACGAGGACGACACGACGACCTTCCTGCTCGCCTCCCGCGAGTACGCGAGCGATGACATCGAGACGTACTCACCGCAGTCCCCGCTGGGCTCGGGCGTGAACGGCAAGAAGGTCGGCGAGGACGCGGAGTACGAGCTGCCCAACGGCAAGAAGGCTTCGGTGAAGATCCTCGAGGCCAAGCCGTACACCGGCTGAGACCGGACAGAGCGAAGGGGCCGGACCGCGTGACGCGGTCCGGCCCCTTCGCTCTGCGTGCTGCGGATCAGGCAGTCGCCGAGCGGTACTTGCGCACCGCCAGCGTCCGGAACACCGCGATGATCAGGACCGACCAGAGGATCGAGGCCATCACCGGGTGCTCCATCGGCCAGGCGTCGGACGGCGAGACGCCCGGGTTGCCGAAGAGCAGGCGGCAGGCCTGGACCGTGGCGCTGAAGGGGTTCCACTCGGCGATGGGCTGCAGCCAGCCGGCCATTTTGCTGGAGTCCACGAACGCGTTCGAGATGAAGGTCACCGGGAACAGCCAGATCAGACCGCCGGAGGTGGCCGCCTCGGGCGTCTGGACCGAGAGTCCGATCAGTGCGCCGATCCACGAGAAGGCGTACCCCAGCAGAAGCAGCAGGGCGAAGGCCCCGAGCGCCTTGGGGAGGCCCTCGTGGATCCGCCAGCCGACGAGGAGGGCGACGATCGTGAGGACCACGACGGTCAGCGCGGTCTGTACGAGGTCCGCGAGCGTACGACCGGTGAGGACCGCGCCGCGGGCCATCGGCAGCGACCGGAACCGGTCGATGAGGCCCTTGTGCATATCGTCGGCGATGCCCGCGCCGGCGCCCGCGGTGGCGAAGGTGACGGTCTGGGCGAAGATGCCGGCCATCAGGAATTCGCGGTAGACGGACGGGGCGGTGGACGCGCCGATCTCCATGGAGCCGCCGAAGACGTAGCTGAACAGCACCACGAACATGACGGGCTGGATCATCCCGAAGATGATCATCTCCGGGATCCGGGTCATGCGTATGAGATTGCGCTTGGCGACGACGAGCGAGTCGTTGACCGACTGCACGATGCCGCCGCGGGGTCTGGGGGCCGTGATCTGCACGGCGTCCGTTGTGGCGGTTGTGGCAGTCACTTCGCGGGCTCCTTCCGGGACTTCTTGGCCTTCGCGTCCTGAGCGCCCTGAGCGTCCTGAGCGCCCTGGGCGCCCCTGGCATCCTCCGGAGCGAGGTTCTCCTCGGACTCGGTCTCGGCGGCGTGGCCGGTCAGCGAGATGAAGACATCGTCGAGGGTGGGGCGGCGCAGGCCGATGTCGTCGATCTCGACGCCGCGGACGTCCAGCTCGCGGATGACTTCGGCGAGCAGCTTGGCGCCGCCGGTGACCGGGACGGTGAGCTTGCGTGTGTGCTCGGCTATCGCGACGTCGCCCTTGCCGAAGCCGAGGAGCACCTCGCGGGCCGGGCTGATCTGCTCGCTCGCGTGCACGACGACCTCGACGCGCTCACCGCCCGTCCGGGCCTTGAGCTGGTCGGAGGTGCCGCGGGCGATGACCTTGCCGTGGTCGACGACGCAGATGTCGTGGGCCAGGTGGTCGGCTTCTTCGAGGTACTGGGTGGTGAGCAGCAGTGTCGTACCGCCGCTGACCAGCTCCTGGATGACCTCCCACAGCTGCTGCCGGTTGCGCGGGTCGAGGCCGGTGGTCGGCTCGTCCATGAACATCACCGGCGGTGATACGACCAGGGCCGCGGCGAGGTCGAGGCGGCGGCGCATACCGCCGGAGTACGTCTTGGCGGGGCGGTCGGCGGCGTCGGCGAGGTTGAACCGCTCCAGCAGCCGGCCCGCCCGCGTCTTCGCGTCCCGCGCGCTCATCTGGTAGAGCTGGCCCACCATTTGGAGGTTCTCGCGACCGGTCAGATACTCGTCGACCGCGGCGAACTGGCCGGAGAGGCCGATGGAGCGTCGGACTTCGTTCGGGTGCTTGAGCACGTCGATACCGGCGACGACGGCCGTGCCGCTGTCGGGCTGCAGCAGCGTGGTCAGTACGCGCACGGTGGTGGTCTTGCCGGCGCCGTTCGGGCCGAGAAGTCCCAGAACCGTACCTTCGGGGACGTCGAGATCGACGCCGTCCAGAGCCCTTACGTCGCCGAAGGTCTTCACCAGACCTTCGGCGTAAATGGCGCCTGGCATATGGGGTCTCCCAGGGTGGCAGGTGGTGGTCGCGTCAGAGCGAAAAGCTCGGATGTGCGTGCGTGCCCGCGGCTCGGCGGGAACATGGCAAGGACCCTTACAGTAACGCGATACATCGCGTCACTCAAGAGGGTCGCGACAGGTGGACGTAATGAGTCGCGATAGGTGCAGGACGATGACTCGAACCACGGCTCACTCGATGATGGTGTAACCCGCATCGCGCAGCGCCGAAGCGACCTCTTCGCAGTGCTCCGGGCCCTTCGTCTCCAGGTGCAACTCCACCTCCGCCTCCGTGAGCCCGAGCCGCGGATCGGTCCGTACGTGACTCACATCAAGGACGTTAGCGTCGACCACTGACAACGAGCCGAGAAGTGCGGCAAGGGCCCCCGGCCGGTCCGTCAGGCGCAGCCGCAGCGAGAGATACCGGCCCGCCGCCGCCATGCCGTGCCGCAGTATGCGCTGCATCAGCAGCGGGTCCACATTGCCGCCCGACAGCAGGGCGACAACAGGTCCCTCGAACGCCCGCGGCTCGCTCAGCAGCGCCGCCACCGGACTCGCCCCGGCGGGCTCGACGACGAGCTTCGCCCGCTCCAGGCAGAGCAGCAGCGCGCTGGAGAGCGCGTCCTCGGAGACCGTACGGACCTCGTCGACAAGATCGCCAATGATTTTGAACGGAACGTCCCCGGGGCGGCCCACCTTGATGCCGTCCGCCATCGTCGACAGATGCTCGATCGACACCGGGTGCCCCGCGGTGAGCGAGGGCGGATACGCGGCCGCGCCCTCCGCCTGCACGCCGATCAGCTTCACATCCGGCCGCAGCGCCTTCACCGCCACCGCGATACCGGCCGCAAGCCCGCCGCCGCCGATGCCGACCACGATCGTCCGCACCTCCGGGCACTGCTCGAGGATCTCCAGACCGACCGTGCCCTGCCCGGCGATGATGTCGGGGTGGTCGAAGGGGTGGATGAAGACCGCACCCGTCTTGTGCGCGTACTCCTGCGCGGCGGCCAGCGTCTCGTCGATGACATGCCCCTCCATCCGCACATCGGCGCCGTACTCCCTCGTCGCCGCGACCTTCGGCAGCGGCGCTCCCATCGGCATGAACACCGTGGAGCGCACCCCGAGCAGCGACGACGCCAGCGCGACCCCCTGCGCGTGGTTGCCGGCGGACGCGGCGACGACGCCCGCGGCCCGCTCCTCCGGGGAGAGCCCGGCGATCCGTACGTACGCGCCGCGCAGCTTGAACGAACCGGTGCGCTGCAGGTTCTCGCACTTGAAGTGGACGGGTGCGCCCACCAGCTGCGACAGATGCCTGCTGCCCTCCATCGCGGTCATCCTTGCGACCCCCGCGAGCATCTTCTGCGCCCCCCGGATGTCGTCGAGAATGACGGGGCGAAAGGTGCCAGGTGCACTGAAGCTCATGACGTCAAGTCTCGCAGCTCACCGGACCGGCGGCCGCCCGGATCCCGCGCTTCCCCACTGGTTTGTGCGGCCCTGGTACGCACCGGGTCGTTGCCGCGTACTCTGTCCCCCACCAACCGACCACCGCACGAGAGAGCCCCTGGCCATGCCCACCACTCAGGACATGACGACTCATCTCGACCCCGGCCTCCTCGATGCCCTCCAGCACCAGGTCGCCGTCTTCGCACGCCGCGCGGAACAGACCCGGCTCGGCGGGGTCGGCCAGGTCCGCAACTCCATGGACCGTGCCGCGTATCTGCTGCTCAACCGGCTCGACAAGGAAGGACCGATGGGGGTCAAGGCGCTCGCCGCGGGGATGGGCATCGACTCGTCGACCGTCACCCGCCAGGTCGCGCCGCTCGTCGACACGGGCCTCGTCAAGCGGACCTCGCACCCGGAGGACGGCCGCGCCGTCGTGCTCCAGCTGTCCCCCCGCGGCCAGGCCAGGCTCGAAGAAGTCCGCTCCTCGCGGCGCGAGCTGATGGCACAGGTGACGGACGGCTGGACGGAGAGGGAGCGGGAGTCGTTCTGCACCCTGCTCACCCGCTTCAACACCGCGCTCTCCGCCCGCCAGGCCGGCCTGCCGCCCGTGGACACGGAGACGCCGCCGACCTCTTGACCCCGGTGGCGTATCTGCCTCTATATGAGGACGTGAGCGAGCGGCAGACGGTACGAGGGCGTCGCCGGGCCCGTGAGTTCGATGCGTTCGTCGCGGGCGCGGCCGGCCGGCTCCTGCATGCCGCGACCCTGCTCACCGCCGAGCCCCCCAGTTCCAACCCGCAGGCCCAGCAGCTGCTGACCGCGGCGCTCGCCCATACGTACGCGGAATGGGACCGGCTGCGCGGCGAGGACCCGTACGACCACACCCGCCAGGAACTCGCCGCCCGCTTCGCCCGCAGCGCCTGGCGCTACCACCGGGTGCGCGGCGGCGTACTGGACCGCCTCACCCCGCAGGAACGCCTCATCCTGGTGCTACGCCTGTACGAAGGGGTCGCCGAGGAGCAGACGGCGGCGCTGATCGGGCTACCGGTGGAACGCGTCCGCGCAATCTGCGCCCGCGCGATCGCGACGATGCGCAGCGGCCCGCCGACGCCGCCGCGCGCCCCGGCCCAGGCGGTGACATGAGCCGCCAGGACCGCAAGGAGGACGAGGTCCGCCGGATGCTGGAGTCCCGCCACCCCGCGGTCCCGGCGGATCTGGCGGCCCGCGCGGCGGAACACGGGACGCGGCTGCTGCGCCGCCACCGGGCGGTGCGCCGCGCCGCATGGCTGCTGCTCATTGCCGCGGCGATCGCGTTCGCGATCTGGGCGGCGACGGCGGAGCCATGGGTGACACCGCCGACGAAGACAACCCCTCCGCTGGAGGGCTGGTAACGACCCCCTTGTCCGGATCTATGCTGGATGGAGCGGCGCACAGATCGAGCCGAGGAGGTCGTCATGACCAGAAAAGTTGCCGACTGCCGCAAGTTCCCGAGCGAGATGAACTGCACCCTCACCATCTCCGGCGAGGAAGAGGAAGTCGTCCGGGCCGCCAGTGAACACGCGGTCTCCGTGCACGGACACACGGACAGCCTGGAACTGCGTTCGCAGATCCGGGAGTTCCTCGAGGACGAGAAGGTCCACGCCTGACCGGACCACTTCCGTAGGGGCTCTTCCGTAGGGGGTTCTTCTGTAAGGGCCACTTCCGTAGGGCGCCGGCCAGGCGTCGGTCTCCGGTCCGCCCGGGTCAGCCCAGCGCCTGCTGCAGGTCCGCCAGCAGATCGTCGCCCGCCTCGATGCCCACCGACAGACGCACCAGGTCCGCCGGAACCTCCAGGGCGGAGCCCGCCACAGAGGCGTGCGTCATCCGTCCCGGGTGCTCGATCAGCGACTCGACGCCGCCCAGGGATTCGCCCAGCGTGAAGAGCTTCGCGCGGTTGCAGACCTCGACCGCCGCCTCCTCGCCGCCCTCGACCCGGAAGGAGACCATCCCGCCGAAGGCCTTCATCTGCTTCGCCGCGGTCTCGTGGCCCGGGTGCTCCGGCAGTCCCGGGTAGAGGACCTGCGTGACCTTGGGATGACGGGTGAGCATCTCGGCGACTCGGGCGGCGTTCGCGCTGTGCCGGTCCATGCGGACGGGCAGCGTCTTGATGCCGCGCAGCACCAGCCACGCGTCGAACGGTCCTGCCACCGCGCCCATCGCGTTCTGGTGGTACGCCAGTTCCTCGCCCACCGTCGCGTCCGCCGCGATCAGCGCACCGCCGACGACGTCGGAGTGCCCGCCCATGTACTTGGTCAGCGAGTGCACGACGATGTCCGCGCCGAGCGCGATCGGCTGCTGGAGATAGGGGCTGGCGAAGGTGTTGTCCACGACGAGGCGCGCGCCCGCGCCCCGCGCGATCTCCGCGACCGCGGCGATGTCGGTGATGCCGAGGAGGGGGTTGGACGGGGTCTCCACCCAGATGACCTTCGTCTTGGGAGTGAGGGCGGCGCGCACCGCGGCCGGGTCGGAGGTGTTCGCCACCGACCACTCGACGCCCCACCGGGAGACGACCTTCGCGAAGAGCCGGAAGGTGCCGCCGTACGCGTCGTTCGGGATCACCACATGGTCGCCCGGCTCCAGCAGCGTACGCAGCAGGCAGTCCTCCGCCGCGAGCCCGGACGCGAAGGCGAGCCCGCGCCGGCCGCCCTCCAGCGCCGCGAGATTCTCCTCGAGGGCGGTACGGGTCGGGTTGGCGCTGCGGCTGTACTCATAGCCTCCGCGCAGGCCACCCACGCCGTCCTGCTTGTAGGTGGACACCTGATAGATGGGCGGGACGACCGCGCCGGTCAGCGGGTCCGCCGTGTTGCCCGCGTGGATCGCGATGGTCTCGAAGCTGTGCAAGCTGTGCTGGTCGCTCATGAGGCCCGAGCGTAGTCCGGGTCGGGCTCGGGGGCGCGGCCCGCCCCGGCCGCTGTCCGGGACTGTGCGGTCGGACTCCGGTGCACGGCCCCGCCCCGGCCGCTGTCCGGGAAATTGCGGTCGGACCCTGGTACGCGGCCCGCCCCCGCCGCTGTCCTGGACTGTTCGGTCTTGGAGACAATGGAGCCATGGAGATTCTCTGGTTCCTGATCGCGATGGCCATGCTGGCCGCGGTCATCGGTCCGTTTGCGCTGCGCCGCCGCTCGGGCATCCGGCAGGTCGCGCCCGGCTCGCCCGACGCCGCCGACCCGGACACGTACGGATTCATGCGCCAGGAGGAACTGGACATCCGGCTGCCGGGACCGGACCAGGACCTCCTCGACGTACTCGACGTCGTACAGCACACCCAGGACTGGCGGGCCGCGTCGCAGCTGCTGGCGGGCACCCCGAAGGACGGCGAGGTGCGCTGGCAGCGCGTACAGGCCTTCGCCGGAGCGGCGTCGCTGGAGCTCCGGCAGCGGCCGGGCGTCGGCGGGGCATGGCTGCGCGCCTGGCGCTCGGAGTCCCCCAAGGACGCGGGCGGCGCGCAGGTGCACGCGGAGTTCCTGGTGCAGCAGGCCTGGCGGTCCTCGACCGCAGGGACGGACGACTTCCGGATCATCCTGGAGGAGGCCCGTACGGTCTGCGGCGAGGCGGCTCTGCTCGCACCCGGCGACCCCGTCCCGTACATCGTCGAGCTCGCCGTCGCGCGCGGACTCGGCTACACCCCCGAGCAGTTCGACCAGTTGTGGGCGAAGGTCATCGACCGGGCGCCGGAGCACATGGGCGCGCATCTGGCCGCGCTGCACTACTGGTGCGAGAAGTGGCACGGCTCCCGCGAGGAGGCCGACCACTTCGCGACGACGGCAGCGGCCCGCGCACCGCAGGGCTCGCTGCTGGCCGCGCTGCCGCTGTTCGCGGTGTACGAGCACGTGCCGGACGTTGTCCTGGTGCAGGGCTTCTACCAGAGCGCGGTGGTGACGAAGGCGATGGAGGGCGCACTCTTCGCGGTGCACTCCGCCCGCCCCGACGACCCGATGCTCGCGCACGTACGGCATCTGCTGGTCCTCTTCCTCGTACGGTCCGAGAGGTGGGCCGAGGCGATGAACCAGCTGGTGAGGGTGGACGGCCACGTCGGCGCGCTGCCGTGGACGCAAAGCGGCGACCCGGCGGCGGAGTACACGGTGTACCGGAACCTGGCGGTGGCGGGGTACGAGGCGAATGGGGGGAGCCCGGCGACGCTGCTGCAGTGAGGCGGCGGGGCAAGGGCGGCGGGGCCAGGAATCCTTGCCTACCCCCGGACGTTGTCATGAAGGCCGACTGTCGAGGAGACCCGCATGTTCCTGTCCCGCCGCACCCCCGAGCTCCCCACCCCCGACCAGGCCCTGCGCGGCCGCCCGACCCCCGAGTTCTCCGTCCCCGACCGCCACACGGTCCTCGGCAACCCGCTGCTGGGCCCGTACCCGGAGGACCTGGAGATCGCAGACTTCGGCCTGGGCTGTTTCTGGGGCGCGGAGCGCAAGTTCTGGCAGACGGACGGCGTCTGGACGACGCTGGTCGGCTACCAGGGCGGATACACCCCGAACCCGGCATACGAAGAGGTCTGCTCGGGCCTGACCGGCCACACGGAGGCGGTCCGCGTCGTCTTCGACCCGTCGGTCGTCTCGTACGAGTCGCTGCTGAAGCTGTTCTGGGAGTCCCACGACCCGACGCAGGGCTTCCGCCAGGGCAACGACGTGGGCACGCAGTACCGCTCGGCGATCTACACCCACTCGGACTCCCAGGCGAAGACTGCGCAGGCGTCCCGGGAGGCGTACCAGGGGGTCCTGACGGGCTCGGGGTACGGCACGATCACGACGGAACTGCTGCCGGCGGAGGGCCGCCCGTTCTACCCGGCGGAGGGGTACCACCAGCAGTACTTGGACAAGAATCCGGCGGGGTACTGCGGGATCGGCGGCACGGGTGTCTCGTGCCCGATCGGCGTCGCGAAGGCGGAGGGGTGAGCGCTGGCGTCACGCCCGAGCTGTTGGCGGGGCTGTGGCAGGAACGGCGACCGTCGGGTCCGCCCGTCGCCCACATGTTCCGTAGTGCGTACGCGGACCGCTGGGTGCGATTCCACAGCCTCCTCGGCTCGAAGCGCTACCCGGAGTCCGAGGTCGAGTACGCGATCGTGCTGGACCGGTACAACACGGTCCTCGACGAACTGTTCGCGGGCACGGACGTGTTCGTGGTGACCATGGACTGGTCGAACACGCCGACCCGACGAACTGTTCGCGGGCACGGACGTGTTCGTGGTGACCATGGACTGGTCGAACACGCCGACCGGGCCCGCCGGCCACCCGACACACGAGACACGACAGAAACTGCACCCTGAAGGCGTCCGCTGGTGGACCGAGTCGGACCAGGCTGACCCCGACCCGGAGTTCCACGCCCACACACGTCTGTACGCCGACCGGCGCCCGTGGGAACGCGGCTGCGTCGATGAGCTGCTGCGCGCCGTCGCGGACGAGGCGCTCGTCGAAGTGTTCTTCACCGATACGGAACTTCGACGCATCCACCACCCTTACGACGGCGGCGCAGACGTCGTCCCCACCTCAACCGCAGAGCGAGACCGGCTACGCCGCGAGCACACCGCATGGCTCCCCAGCAACGCAGCGGGGCTGTAACACCAGCAGCATCTTTCAAGCAGCAAAGACCCGAACGGGTACTGCGGGATCGGCGGGACGGGCAGCAAGCTAGGTCTGTTCGAGAGGAACGGGAGGCGTCATGCCCGAGAGGACTCACGCCTACGAAGGGTGCGTCTCACCAACCAAGATCTCAACGGGCGCGGCCCCCTGGAACCCGGCGCGCTGCAAGCCGATCACTTTCCCGCTCAGGGTACACAACATGGGCTCCGAGCCGCCCGTGTGGAGTGGTGGTCGATCGATCCAGTGTGACCCTCAGACCGGGGGGTCTCCCCAGCGTTTAGCTCGCCTGCGCGCCCGGTGCCGTGCTCAAGTGGCCTAGACTGTAGGCAACTTGGCTGGGGGGTTCCTAGGTGATTGTACAGATCGGCATGACGGGTCCCGGTGCCGACGAAGAACTACGCTCATTTCGCGCATGGCTCGTGGAAACGCCTGAAATGCGTCAGCACTGCAAGATTTCATGGGTGACACCACCACCGGCGCCCGGCGAGATGGGCAGCGGCACCGTCGAGATTCTGCAGCTCATTACCGACAACTTTTGGCAGGTCACCACCTTCGCTTTGGCCTACAGCACATGGCGCCGCACACGACGTAGCGCCCCGACGGTGACGATTGAGCACAATGGGACAGCGTTCACCATCGACGGGCACGACGAAGAGGCGGTACAGCGCATTGCGCGGGCGTTGACGTCTCAGTAGGAGTACCGTGATTCTGCCTGATCCTGATCAGTCACGAGCAGTTCTTGTCGGTGTTAGCAATTATGTCGCGATGCCGAAGCTACCCAACGTGGCGAATAATGTGGAAGCTTTGCGGTATTCCCTGACTGGGGCAGCATCATGGAATCTGCCATTTCGGCACTGCGTCGCTGTCCACGACCCGCGAAACACCGACGAACTGGTGGATCCCATCTTGGAATCCGCCAACGCCGCTACAGATACCCTCCTCGTCTACTATGCCGGACACGGCACCAAAGGGCCGAACCGAGGAGAATTGCGACTCACCAGCACGAACTCACGCCCCAACGCCCCTTACACTGCAACTCTTTACGACGACATCCGCGACATCCTGCTCGCTTCTCCAGCCGCTCGTCGAATTGTAATTCTCGATTGCTGCTACGCAGCCAGGGCACTGGGCGCCATGGCAGACTCCACCGAGTCCATAGCAGAAGATGCGTTAATCGAGGGAACATATCTGATCGCAGCTACTGGCGAAACACAGATAGCCAAAGCCGACGGCGAGAACGGTTTCACCGCGTTCACGGCCGAACTGATCCATCTCCTTCGCAATGGCGTACAGGACTCGAGCCAAGCACTTCTAGACCTGGACACCACATTTAACCAGTTGGTTCGATCCCTACGAGCCAAATCTCTCCCTGTGCCACAGAGACGGGTTCGGAATTCTCCAGGAAATTTGGCGATTGCCTGGAACAGGCAATGGATGACCCAGCAGCTTAGCAATATACTCGCGAGCCGGACAAGCGTCACTGAGCCTATCACCGCCCCCACCAACGTTTCGCCTCCATTCAACTTGTCGCCGACGCCGGTCGACGCACCTCGCACAGGAGAAACGCACGCCGGAGAACGACGACCGGTATCACTCCCTCGTATCATTGAGAAGGAAGCTGCATCCAACAGCACCTCCGCTCACCTATTGTGGCCCAAAGTACTCGAGGCCGTAAAGAGCCGCAGAAGATTCACCTGGATACTACTCAGCCAGCATGCAAAAATCGTCGATCTTGACTCCGGAAAAGTCCAGCTTGTATTCATTAACAAGGGGAGCCTGGATAATTATGTCAACAGCGGCTCCGAACCAGTACTCCAACTTGCCCTTTCCGATGTTCTTGGCCAAGAGTACGAGATCGAGGCGACCGTAACTCGCGCTACGCCTACTCCACTCCCTCAAGACCCAACACAACCGCTTACGTCCGGCAACGTACACGCGAAATTCCTCACCACGGGTGACGAAATCGAACACGAGAAGTTCGGACGCGGAATTGTCTTGTCAACCACAGGAAAGGGGGAATCCGCCGTGGCTATTGTCAACTTCGGAGACGGGAAGCCAAAAAGGCTCCTCCTTAGATACACCCCTTTCACAAAGGTTGAGGAGAATAGCTGACCCCTTGAATGGATGATCGGCGATTCCGTAGAGCCACACCCCGCGCCAGTCGAGGATTTAGGCGGTCGGTGAAACGCTCCGGGTCTGCTGGAGACTCGATTCCCTGAGAGGGGCGTAGTCAGGCAGATGACGTCGGCGGAGTACCCCCTCCGCGCTCGATCTGGCCGCCGGAGCGGAGGCGCAGCAACCTTGTTGCCAGGCGGTGCCACAGCCTAGGCCCACGGAATTGGTTGAACTCCGCCTCGTCTCGGATCACCTCGGCCAGCCGTCTGTCAGTCAGGTCCACGGTCTTCGAGGCTTGTTGGAGTTCGGCCCACTTCATATCGGTCTCGTCGTACATCCCTTGGTTGTTGAAGTGGCTCGTAGCGCGGGCGTGCAAGTCGCGCCACTCCGACAGCAGACGGGCCCAGTGGTTGAACGCTGCCAGCGAAAGGGTGTCCAGGGCCCTGATTGCGGGTGAGCCGAACATTTCCAACTGGGCCTGGGTCAGCAGGAACGCGTTGAGTTCCTTCCCGGGGTTGATGATGCTCGACTCGGCCGACTGCGTACGTAGCACCTCCGCCCCCGGTGTTGAGCCAGAGCCCGGCGGGTGCACAGCACCTCTTGGTAGGTATCCATGCGGCGGTCCCACACACGGTGCTGGCGGTCCCGGCGAAGGGTCAGCCGGTGGGTGATCAGTACAGCAGACGTCGTCGTCAAAACCCCGACCGCCCCGACTATCAGGGTGGCCTCAACAGGTTGCAGTGCCATGACGTGATCGTATGTACGGACTTACCTCTCATGGGCGAACACCACGACCTGAACCGGAAGTTGGTACATCAGTCCCGCTACGGCAGGAGCTGCCGTCACCATCGTCGCCCTGGCCCGCGTGACAGCCACGTCACGGCGTGTCGTGTCGGCTGATGGCTGACTCTGTGGCGGCCATCGCGAGGTGCCATGGGTACGCGTCCGGTCGGCCCTTGCCCGGCTCGTTTGTGAGCTTCCCAAGAGGCCGTCAGCGATGCCGCAAAGGGCTCATCCCTCCGTTCAAGAGGGGAGCGCCCGAAGGGCCAGCCTCACGATGCTGCATCTCGAGGAACCGTGGTCGGTTCCGGCCATATCCGGCGATGGACTTGGCCGCGTGGACTACCGACCGCGCTAGTGCTCGCGAGGGCAACGGCGTCCCGTACGCAGGTTTTGCCTGCGGCTTCTCGGTCGAGCGAAGAAGACGACGGCCGGAGCGACCCACCCCCTACGGTTGCTATCTGGACATCAACTCCCTTGCGTCAGTGGGCCGTTGTGTGGGGCGGGCGGTAGCCTTCTTCGACTGCTCGGCGAATGCCGACGGTTGAGGACAAGCTCAGGGGGATGCACATGCAGTGCTTAGGCCACGTGGGTTCTACCCCGTGGCGGCCAAGCGTTCGCTTCGCAGGCGATGCGCTCTGGCTACGACCTCAATGCGTAGGCATTGGTCGTCCGGCTGGCATGTGTGTTTCACCCTGCAAGATCCGGACGCCGATGTTCTGACCAGAACTCGGAAGGATCGTCGTTGTCCACTCAGGTGCCGGTGTGTAACCACCGGGTCTACGAAGTCGTGATCGTTTTCCTGGTGTCCGTGGTCGCGGGCCTGATGAGCGGCCTTCTCTGGGTCGCACTTGGCATGTCGCCGGTGTCGGCAGTCGGTACTGGAGCCGTGGTGCTCGCCGGGGTCTTCGGTCTCTGCATGACGGCCGTCGCCTACGTCAAGAGGCAGGGTAACTAACCCTCGGTGGGGGCGTTTCCCAGGGGCCGCCCCCACATGCTTGCTTGTGATCGCCCGAGCGACTCGGCGCTCACCACGGTCGATTGTTCGGGCGGCGACGCCGCGAGGGCGACGGCCGCGGCGCGGGCCGGCCTGGGCTTTGTGCGGGCGGATCGCGGTGGTGTGGCCAAGAGGGTTCCCCTGCACGATCGGGCGCGCGGATGCGCGGCACCGGTCGGACCATCGTGACCTAACCGGCCTTCCCCCAGGGTGTCTTGAGGCAGTCCTGACGACTACTGCGGGGGTGTGTGGATGTCGATGTCGGTGATGAGGCTCCCGCCGTCCGCGTCGAGGATTCCGCACAGGCGGTTGACCGGCGTGTACAGGGGCCTGGCGTCGGATTCGATGCCGTCTTCGTCTTCGAAGTCGAAGAGCCGGTCGAACGGCACGGTGACGAACGGCCACACGGCCGGGTCGGCGGCGACGGAGTCAGGGTGGTACTGCCACTGGGTGCCGCAGGTGCGGTTGTGGACCTCGCCGACATACCAGGCGGCCGTCTGGAGGAAGTCGCTGCCGCGTTCCTCCCATGCCTGGTCGCTGCTGGTGTAGCGGGAGCGAACGAGGGCGTCCAGGCGCTCAAGGGAGCCGGGGGTGAAGTCCCAGTCCCCGTCGTGCCGCTGGGCCCATCCGGGGAACTCTTGCTGCTGGATCTGAAGCCAGGCGTCCAGGACGGGGTTGCTGGAGCGTATGCGGTCCAGCTCGGCCAGTTCCTGGTACTCGTCGTCGGTCATCTCCATACCGGCCGACCCTACCCGGCACCCCTGACAGTGCGGCAGCGGCCCGTGCGACGCGCCCCAATAGGGTTGCATTCACAAAGAGTTCAGGTACTAGGCTGCCTCTTTGGCGGTGTCATGTCACGGGGGCTCACACCGCTCTCTCACATGTCCCCAGGCCCCCGCAGGTAAGGGACAAAGCACTTGAAAACCATACGTTCACGCGTGAGGGCACGCCTGGCATCCGCTGTCGCGGTCGCCGCCGCGGCCACCCTCGCGTTCACCGGCCTTCCGGGCCTGACCTCCAGCGCGGATGCCGCACCGGGGAAGAAGCCACCGAACCCGGGCATGCTCTGCCGCGACTACTTCGATCTCGCGGAAGACCTCGTTGCCATCGTGGAGATGCCCGGCGGGGATGCGTCGCGGGCGAAGTCCCAGTGGGACACCTACGAGTACGAGAACCCGGGCAAGAAGTGGGACGGTCTTCAGGGGCCGTCCGAGGCGGACTACAAGCGCCTGGAGAAGGAGACCAAGGAGCCTCCGAAGTCCCGGCCGGTCGACCGGGTCTGGTGGAAGTGGATCCGGGCCAGCAAGAAGAACCCGAACGCGTTCGGGGACTTCACCTACTGGCGCGACATCATCCTGATCAAGAACGCCGGGAACGACCCGCGCGGCAAGGCGTTCGAGAAGAAGATCATCAAGGAACACGGTCTCGTCGGTGACGACTGGATCTGCCAGAAGGAGTTCGACTACACCGACCCCGATACCGGCAAGACTCACCGGCGTCAGGCGGATGCGTGGAACAAGAGCACCGGGCAGGCGCTGGAGATCAAGTCCAACGGGCATCCGGAGAAGAAGCAGAAGCCGGGTGACATCGCCTGGTCGAAGCAGAAGGAATCCCCGGTCAAGTCGCTGAAGTACATCTTCGCCGAGCCGCAGGAGAAGTCCGCCAAGGACCACCTGAACGAGCTGAAGAAGAACGCTCCGGGCAAGGTCACCGAGTACAACTACCGCTCCCGCAAGGTCGAGCTGGCCCCGGGCGGCGGCGTGCGGGACAAGTCGACCACCATGCAGCCCCCCGGATCCAAGGGGGTGACCGGCGGCGGCGCGCAGGATCTGATCCGTGAGTCGCGGCCGAACCCGAAGGACATGAAGGAGTTCCTGGACCGCAAGAACGCAGCCGACCCGAACCGTCTTCAGCCCAAGGGCCCGGGTGGGGTGGACTTCACCACGCTGGAGCTGCGGTACATCGGCAAGCCGGTCAAGGGCAAGGGCGTCGACTACAGCTTCTCCGCCAAGGAAGTCCCCGAGGACACGGCCGGCTGGGGAGGCAAGGCCAAGTCGCAGCTCATCAACGACGCGTTCTTCACGTGGCTCGCGCTGGACCCGTCGAAGTTCTGGGTGAACCTGAACCCGGACCAGCCCGACAAGATCATGGACACGGCGTTCGGGAAGACCGATGCCGGCCGGATCCTGCTGGAAGCCGACCTGGAGATGAAGCGGGACTACGCCTCGGCGATGAACCCGACCAAGCGGCCCGAGGCCGACCGGTTCTGGAAGTCGATGCCTCGCAACAGTGAGGGCGTTCCGTGCTGGTTCTCCGTGCGGAACTGGATCGAGCCTGCGACCGCCGTCGTCCGTGAGGAGAACGGCGGCATCCACATCCTCGACACGCCGCTGAAGGTCAAGGCCCAGTACCTCGCCTACAGCAACATGCCCGACAACGGCACGGAGCTGTGCGACTTCAACGAGCAGCAGAAGAAGTGGGCCGAGCGGCAGGTCAACACGCTGATCATCCCCGAGGTGGAGAAGCAGGTGAACACCAGCCCCCGCTACGCGGACCTGCGGCGGGTGTACACGGCGCGAGTGGCGGCGGAGTTCATCCGCCAGCAGGACGCCAAGGCACCCACGGACTACCACAAGGTCATCAACAGCAACGACGTGACCGCGTGGCCGCTGCGCGGGGAAAACAAGGACTGGACGCGAGAGAAGACCTACCAGGCATACCTGAAGTCTCTGCGCACCGGTGAGGATCACTGGGAGCACGACGCCGGCGGCGGCCGGTACGCCTACGGGGTCGGCGGTGTGGACCTGTCCAAGCAGCCGAAGCGGAACATGACGAAGGTCCGCTTCGATACCGAGCACCGCTACCTCCCTCGCGAGACGAAGTCATCGGTGCGCACGCTGACGGACAACGCCAAGGACGGCGAGAAGAACCTTCTGCTCTTGGGCGGCAACACCGTCTCCTCCGACGTCTCCAGCGGCGGCGACACCCCGGACCCGACGCCGACTCCCACGCCGACGCCGACCAAGCCGGGTGAGCCGACGGATAAGCCCACCGACCCCACCACGCCCCCGGCTACCGGCGGCAGCAGCGGCGGCGGCACGGGCGGGAACGACCCGGAAGGCGACCTCGCCGACACCGGCTCCAGCACGCCGGTCGGACTGATCGCTGGACTCGCCGCAGCCCTCGCGGCCATCGGCGGCGGCCTGGTGTGGTGGAAGCGCCGCCGCACCGCCGACCAGGAGTAGTCCGACCACAGCGCTCTCATAACGGCTCGGCCCCGCACCCAACGACTGGGTGCGGGGCCGAAGCCGTCTATCAGTCCACTCCCGCTGATGCGGAACGGGCCACCGGCATGTTGCTGTACGCCAGGTAATGGGCATCCTGTGTCTTCCCAGGTCAACCGCAATCGCCTTCTGTCTCAACTACGGTGGAGGGGTCGTCAGTTGAGGCGTCGCCAGGTACCGGGCGCGATGTGATGCTCTTCCTCGCTCTCGTTTCGGCCACAGTGGTTGTTCGGTTCATCGTTCTGGTCCTCGAAAGCACCCCAGAAGTTGAGACGCCACCTCGGACGGAAGGAGAGTGACATGAGCAAAGCGAGAACGTTCGGTCGGCGTAACCACAGGTCACATGGCAACGCCGTATCGGCGGGACCGGCGTCGCCTGCCCGATTGGGGTCGCCAGGCGGGACGACTGACCGCTCCGTCCTCCGGGGCCGGGCGCCGCTCGCATTGCTGGTCGCAGCCGACCCTGGGGGCCAATGCCCCCTTCTGCATGCGGAGTTTTGGCAAGTAGCCAGTCGGCACGCCATGCTTGGACACAGCTCGACGCCCGAAGCGCCGACCTCAGCGCCCGCAGACAATGAGGAGGCCGCCATGTCGTTTGCACGGAGTCGTGATCTGCGTCTGCCCACACCCGAGGAGGCTCCGCCGGGCCGGTCCGCGCTCGCGTACGAGGTTCCCGAGAAGCACACCGTCCTCGGGACGGCGTTGCAGGGCCCCTATCCCGAGGGCTTCGAGGTCGCCGACTTCGCCCTTGGCTGCTTCTGGGGCGCCGAGCGCCGGTTCTGGCAGCTTCCGGTCGGCGTCTGGACCACCCTGACCGGCTTTCAGGGGGGCTACACGCCCCACCCGGTGGACGACGAGATACGCACCGGGCTGACGGGGCACGCGGAGACGGTGCGGGTGGTCTTCAACCCCGCGGAGATCACGTACGAGCGGCTGCTCCAGCTCTTCTGGGAGTCCCACGACCCCACCCAGGGCTTCCGCCAGGGCAATGACGTCGGTACCCACGTCAGGTCGATCGTCTTCACCCACTCCCCTGCCCAGCGGGCGGCGGCCGAGCGGACCCGGACGCGCTACCAGCAGGCCCTGTCCGCCGCCGGATACGGCGAGATCACCACGGAGATCCTCCCGGCCGAGCACCACCCCTTCTATCCGGCGCGGGCCTATCACCAGCAGTACTTGGACAAAAACCCGGCGGGATACTGCGGAATCGGCGGGACGGGCGTCAAACTGGGTGCCCCGTCTGAGACGAACTTGGGCCGTTCCTGCCCGACGGGCATCGCGCCTGCGGAGGACTGAACCCACTGGGGCGCGTCGGGGTCAACAGCCACGTCACGGCGTGTCGCGTCGGCTGACGGCTGACTCTACGGAGGCCAGCGCGAGGTGCCACGGGTACGCGTCCGGTCGGCCTTTGCCCGGCTCGTTGGGAACGAACCCGCCTTCCCCGTAGAGAACTTGGACGCCATGGCGCGGAGTGTCGCGATGCTCTGGTTGAACTGCGTGTGCTGAACCGTGTGCGCCGTGGCGTTGCCCTACCCGCCCTCAGGCGCAGAGTTTCGAGGATTTCCAGGAGAAGGTTCCGGAGACAGCAGAGGACCCAGCGGGCCCAGGTCTATGTTCAAATCGTCCGGTGAGAGGCCGAAGTGCTCGCGCAGCTCCTCCACGCGCTTCTCCAGTGCCATCAACGTCAGCCCGAGCTGTTCGATCTGCTCCTCGCTCAGGTCTCCGCCTTCGATGCGGCGCAATGCCTGCCGTTCCATCAACTGGCGCAGCAGTTCAACGATGGTCAGCACCAGACCAGCCAGACCTCGCTCCACCGACTCGGGGTCCATCTCTACTCGTTCGGGGAATCGACGCGCCGCGTTCCTTGGCGTGCCACCGGCGCGATCTTCGCCGCGTTGACGGTTCATCGCGGCCGCTCCGCGGCACGTGCGTCTGCCTTCGTGGCACGGGAGTCCTCCATGCCGGGACGGATCGAGGCGATCAGTGCGCGCAGCGAGATCCTGACGAGGTCGATGTCCGCGATACTCAGGGTGATCTCCCCGGCGATGACCACACCTCCGGCCAGCACCCGGTCAAGCAGGTCGACGAGCGCTATCTGCTGTCCCTCGAAGGCGTACGGCACTTGGGGCTGCTGCCGTACGGGAGACTGCCGGTGGTCGGCCACGGCGCTCACACCCGCTCCGGCCCCACGTTGTCACCGGCGAAGGAGTACGCGGGCCACGGGCCGACGAGCTCGATCCGCACATCGGGAAAGCGGCCTCGGATGTCCTCGACCGCGGTGACGAACTCCTCAGTAAGGACGTTCGGCACGAGATACGAGGTGTTGAGGATCATGGAGCCCTCGTACCGAGCCAGGCGGGCGTCCTGAGGGGGATGGTGGGCCGACTCCACCGCGAGTTCCTGGAGCGCGACATGGATCTGCTCCGCCTGGTCCTGAGCTTCCCGCTGCGCCGTCTCTTGCCCCTGTCGCTGCGCTCGACGACGCAGGAGGTAGGCCGTGCCGGGGCTACCGCCCTCCTCGGGGCTCGCGTCGTGTGATTCTTGCCGCTCCAGCGTCCGCGGGTCGACGTACGCCTTGATGCCCCACTCCGTCCGCCCGGCCACCCGGTTCAACGCCGAGGCGAAGTCCGCCCGGCACTCCGTCAGGAGAGAGCGCACACGATCGTCGTCGTGGTAGATCGTCGCGAAACGCAGAGGGATGATGTTCCCCTCGCGGGCCACCGTGGAAATCACCTTGTGGTGGGCTCGGGCAGCTGCTTCGAGCCACTCGAGGTCCTGGAGGCGTTCGCGCAGTTCCTCTTCGCCGAAGTCGCTGACCGGCACTGAACCGACGATGCCGAGCAGGCCGGACTCCTCGACGACATGCACAGGCTCACCGGCCACCCCCGTCAACGCAGGCGTTTCTCTGACCCCGGTGACTGGGTGAGCGTCGAATGCGATGGCATAGAGCCAGGTGACGCAGGACTCGGTCATCGCTGCTTCCCCTCGTGCTCCGACCGGTCGGCCTCCTCCTCGGCCTCAACGGCCCCACTGTCCCCGTCTCCTGCCTCCAGCTCACCGATACGGCGGCGCAAGCGGCGGTTCTCCTCGATGACGTCACGTTGCCCGGAGGAAAGGGTGGGGTCGTGTTCCCACCAGTCGATGCCCATTTCGCGGGCACGGTCGACGGACGCCACCAGAAGACGGATCTTTATGGTGAGCAGCTCGATATCCAGCAGGTTGATCCGGATGTCACCGGCGATGACGATGCCCTTGTCGAGAACGCGTTCCAGTATGTCGGCCAGGTTGGCCGGTTCGGGCCGGGCGGGCACGAGCGAGGGGTCTCCTCGCCGGCTTGGGGCACTCCAGCCCGAACCCTGGCTCATGCGTCGCTCTTTTCTGCCCTGCCCCGGTAATGGCGCTTTTCGCGGCGGTAGGAGATCAGCTCTCCCTCGTCGTCCATCTCGACGAGGTAGACGGCGAGGATGTCGGTGGAGTCGGGTATCCGATGCGTTTCCACGACCTCGATGCCCACCTGCCAGCCCTGCTCCGTCTTCTCCAGAGAGGTCACGGCCTCGAGGTCTTTATCGGCGAGTTCGCGGACGTGCTCTGCCGCTCGTGCGGCGGCCCGGCGGCCGCTGAGACGGTGCGAGGATGAGGACTTCGTCGTCTTGCGCCTCGTACCTTCGGTCGAGCTGCGCTGGGACGCACGTGTCGCCGACTCCTGCTTCGGCCGGGCCGGCCTCTTCGGCTCCGGCGCAGCGCGCTCTGACCCGGGCACGGTTCACACCTCCATCCCGCCGTCGGGGAACCGCGAGGCCATGAGGCGGCGTACCAGCTCTGCTTCCTGTTGGGCTGCCTCCTCATCTGTGATCTCACCGGCGTCCCGGGCGATCTCCACCTCCTCCAGGCGCTGCCGGATGACGTCCGGGTCACTGAGTTCGCGCTCAGCCACCTCTTCGGCTCTCTCCGCAACCCACACCACTCCGCGGATCGGCGCGAGCGGCCAGGTAACCAGTCCGCTGAGGAGTCCCACGGCTATCCGCCCTCCTCGATCTCGCTCGCCGCCTCGTCCACGAAGTCGTAGGGCGCGAGCGGCCCGAGGAGGCGCAGGTGGATCCTGCCGTGCCACTGAACAGCGAGTTCCTCTGCCGCCTTTTCAAGCGCGGCCCACTTCACCTGCGGAACGAGGAAGGAGGCATTCACCACCCCTTCCGCGACGGTTGGTTCGGCGGTGGCGGTGGCGACGGCGAAGGGAACCAGACGCCGTTGGATCTCAGCCGCATCCGTATGACGTTTGCCGGCGATCGCGTCGGTGATGGCTCTGCCGAGCTCGACACGTTGGTAGTAGCTCGCCTCCTCGTCCTTCGCCGCCACCTCCTCCCGCAGTCGGGCTATCGCCGGATTCTCACCGAGCACCTCGCGCAACACGGCGTCCTGGACGTACCGGGCTCTGAGGGTGAACTGCGCCTGGCCGTGCAGCCGTTTCAGGATCTCGGCGAAGTCGTCGAGTCCTTCTTCCAGCAACTGCTCGACCACTGTCCGTACATCCGGCAGTACGGTGCCAAAGCGGAAGGGGACTACGGCAGTAGTCGAGGCGGCCAGAGAGTCCAGCACGCGTGCGTGGGCGTGCAGATCCTCCGGCGTGCCCAGCGGGCGGTCGGTGGGGACTGTGCTGACAACAGCTGCAATTCCCCGGTGTCGTACGAATGTGGCCTGTGCTTCCGGGCCGCCGACCCCGGGCAGGTCCAGTGCGGGGGCGCGGTCTGTGGGCTCGGGGACGACGCCGTAGACATAGCAGGCGCCCTCCACCGGCGCAGCCGTCCCCACCTCGTCGGCAGTCACCGCTCCCGCTCCTTCCGGCCTTCGGGCCTGGGCCTGCGGCGGGGCCTCTCCTCGGGCTGCTTCTCCTCTTGATCCTCGTCCTCCTCGTCCTCGCCTGTGCCGAAGGCGTCACTGACCTTCTCTTTGACGCCCTCGAGAGCACCGCGGGTCTTGTGCTTCGCGCCGCCTTCCCGGAGGTCGTCCACGAGCTCCGGCAGCCCGCGTTCGGTTCCGGCGCGGGCGAGGTCGAGACGGTTCACGGCTTCCGCGAAGCGGAGGTAGGTGTCGACACTCGCAACGACGATGCGTGCGTCGATCGTCAGAAGTTCGATGCCCACGAGAGAGACACGGACGAAGATGTCGATGACGAGGCCCTTGTCCAGGATGAGGTCGACCACGTCGACGAGACCACTGGTGGAAGGCCGGTCCAAATAGCGGCTGGTCTGAGGGGCTACGGTCATTGCACTTCACCTCGACTTTGCCCTGCTGGACCGCCGCCGAGCGGACGGTGCGGGCTTTTCCTCCGGCTCTTCCTCTTCGGGCTCTTCCTCCTCCTCTTCTTCCTCTTCTTCCTCCTCCGGAGGAGAACCCTCGTCCTCGGCTTCGTATTCTTCGTCTTCGCCTTCGTACTCGTCCTCGTACTCGGCTTCTTCCGGTTCCGCGCCCTCGGCTTCCTCGCGCTCGCGTTCCTCTTCCTCGCGTACTTCCTCGTCGGTGCGGACGACTTCGCCGTCACGGACCTCGCCACGCCAGCCCCTGACCTCTTCAGGGTTGAGAAGGGCCTGGGTCATGACCTGTCGCCGGAAGTGCTTGAGTTCCAGTCGGACGCGGCGTCCCTGCGCCCGCAAGAGGTTGCCGGTCCCCTCGAACAAGCCTTGCGGGTGGTACTGCAGGACCAGCAGGATCCTGGTGAGGTTCGGTGCGATCTCGTGGAAGGTCACAGCACCGTCCACATGCCCCTTCTCGGCCTTGGACTGCCAGACGATCTTCTCGTCGGGCACCTGCTCGATGACGGTCGAATGCCATTCGCGGTGCGAGAGGAAGATCTGGGCCTTCCATTCGAGTTCCGTTTCGGACTCCTGCTCAACGCGCTCGACCTTCTTCATAAAGCTCGGGTAGTCCTCGAACTGGGTCCACTGGTTGTACGCGACCGACACGGGGACGCCCACGTCGATTTCTTCGACGATATTGACGACCTTGATCTTCTTGTCGCCGTCCTTCTGATCACCGCCACCACCAGGTAGCGCCTCTTTCGCCTTGTCCTTCACCTTTGACAATCCGGCGCCGGCAACTGCCTTGAGAGGTACGTGTTCCACCAGCTGCCGACCTCCCGCGGCCACCGCTTCCTTCAAACCGTCGCCATCCCCGCCGGGATGAGCCAGGCGCTTGACACCCCCGCTCGCCCTTTCCGTGACCGCGGACAAAGCCCGTTCACCGAGCGCGGCAATGAAGTTCTCGAGCTCCTGAATCAAGCGGTCCGTCGGGAGACCTTCCAACACGGACCCGTGTCCGCTCCCGCGCTTCTCGTCCGATCGCTCAGCCATTACTCATCACCCCGGCTCCGTTGCGAGGAACGACTGGAGGTCTTCTTCCGCGGCGCATGGCTTGAGGTCTTCTTTGCCGGAGCCCGCTTCCTGGGCGCCTGCTCCTCATCCGCTTCCTCGTCCATGTCCCTGTCTTCGGTGTCTTCGGTGTCTTCGGTGTCCTCGGTGTCCTCGCGGTCCTCGCGGTCCTCGGGTTCCTCCGTCTCCTCCGTCTCCTCCGCGCCGGGTCCTGCGCGAAGCGACTCAGCACGGGATTGCAGCCGGTCACTAAGCGAGTCGATCCGGTTACTCGCCGTCGCCACAACGGCCTTCCGGCCCGCCGACACCAATTGACCCCGCACGTCTTGCGTCAATCGTGCCAATTCCGGGGACTTGGCCGCTCCTGCCGCAAGGCGGCCCGCACCCAGCCCCTTACCGGCCGCCGTAATACCTGCAAGAGCGAGCGCCCACCGCATCTTGTGGGTGCGTCCGAGGGCGTAGCCGGCGGTCAAGACAAGGGCCACCTGGCCATTTTTCATGATCCAAAACCGCCTAGAATAGAGAATCCCCGTCCCGCCACCTGCATGTGTCGCTTTCGCGCCGTCGGGGTGGAGCATCCGAGAAACCCCACTCCCCCCATGAGCAGGCGCCGAGACAATCGTTATGTACAAGTATGAGGCATATGTCCGTAATGCAAACCTGGGATGGGAGTCGACCAAACGCAAAACTCGCGCGGTGCCGAACCTGCAGGACAAAGACGTCGGCTTGCTCCGCGAGTGGAGCCCGGAAGACGGCCGTGAGCCTCCTAGACCAACACATGGCTCGTGCTGCTGGGCTACTCGGTGGGGCGCCCCAGCACCCACCGAGACCGCCGCGACCAGGGCCGGACGCGGCGGCGTTGCGGATCTTGTACGAGGAGATTTCTGCCCCGCCAGGTCCGCCGACTCATGAGGCGGATCAAACCGAGAAACCAGTGAGCCGAGGCCGGACTTCCGTGCGTCCGAAGGCCAGCACCTTCGCAAGCACGTCGCGCATCTCGTCAATGCTCTTGGCCGGCATGTCGAGCACTGCCTCGATCTCGGCGTCCTCCAACTCCAAGTCATCCAGACAATCGGGATCCAGCGACACCGTGAGCAGGCTGCCTGTCAGAGCCACCTCACGGACACAGCCAAAGGCCGTGCACTGGTCCGGGGTCATCACGCAGTACGTGTCGAGCCCGAGCGAGATGTCCTGTGTAGACGGCTCAGCGATAGGGCTCGTGAACAGCAGGAAGAAGCCCTCCTCATCCTCGTACTCCGCCACGCCGGCCTGCATCTCGCCATCAACGTCGACCTCGGCAGCCACCGCACGGGCCGTGAACCTGTATGCCATACGCCGGTTCTACCAGGAGCCCGGCACAGACTCGTGCTCAGTCCCCTCAGCCAAGAAGCACCGTCGATACCGCCATAAGAAACAACGTCCAGTACCCCGTTCGAGACGAACTGGGGAGCATCCTGCCCGACGGGCATCGCGCCAGCTCCGGAGGCCACCGACAAGTAGCCGGTGGCACGAGCCCTGAGTGAAGGACGGTCCGGACATCGGCCTGCCCGCTGCCCGCGAGGGCCGTTTCCCTGCAGCGTGGAAGCGGGACAGGATGACATGGATCAAGACTACGAGGATAACGAACTGGTTCACCCAACAGTCGGCCATGGCCCATGGGTCACATGGCAGCACAGGCTCGGCGGGACGGGAGTCTCCTGCCCGATCGGCGTCACGCCCGCCGAAGGATGAGCCTCGGTATCGATCCCGACCACCTGTCCGCACTGTGGCAGCAAGGGCGATCGCTGGGTGCGCTTCCACAGCCTGCCCGGCTCGATGCGCACCCCAGAAGAGCAAGGACGAGTACGCGATCGTCTTGGACCGCTACAACACGATCCTCGATGAGCTCTTTGCCGACGGCGACGTATAGGTAGTGACAGCCTGGATGGCCGAGCCGACCGGGCCCGAGCGCCACTTGAGCTGCCGCGATGTGCAGTCGCAGTTCAGTAGCGTGAGACGGAACAGACTGCGCAATCGGGAGAACGGTATGGCGGCACCACCGAAGCACGCGCTGGCGAAGTGGGAGAAGGTGCGGTCCTTTGCCTTGGGACTGCCCGGCGCCGGCGAGGAATTCCCCTGGGGCGAGACCGTCGTCAAGGTCAACAAGAAGATCTTCGTCTTTCTGGGAGTGACCGACGGCAGCTATCCGCTGGGGGTTGGCGTCAAACTCAAGGACGAGGCGATGCACGCCCATGCTCTGTCCTGCCCGGGCGCTGAGCCGTCCGGCTACGGGCTGGGGAAGGCGGGCTGGGTGCAGATCCCCCTCGCCCAGAAGGGCGCACCGCCGGCGGAGGTGCTCTGCGACTGGGTGGAGGAGAGCTACCGCACCATCGCCACGAAGAAGCTGATCGCCGAATTCGAGGCCCGCTGATCGCGCCCCGGCCCGGACGCGCAGCGCTTGCTCCAGTCATCGTGCATGCAGGGCGAGGTGCCTTCCCGCTCCACCTCGGCGGGGCGCCCTAGCGGCTCCCCCCTTCCGGCCACGGGAAGCCGAGCGCCTCGGCGTACTCGCGGCTGCCGCCCCTGACCTCCGCGTAGGTCTTCGGGTCCGCCGTGGCGAGGCGTCGCAGCGCGGCGGCGGCCCGGTCCTCGGGAGGGGTGCCGTCCTCCGGGAGGCTCCAGATGAACTGCAGCCAGGGGCCGTCCTTGTCCCTCTGCCCGGCGGCGAGCCCCGGCCAGTAAGTAAAGGACAGCACGGTCGCGTCCGGGTCGGTGAAGTCGGTGCCGACCCACCCCGGGCGGGCGTCCCACCGGGTGAGGAGGTCCGGCCGTTCGCGCAGGCCCGCGGCGATCAGGCGTGCGGTGCTCCGGGCCGGCCAGGCCCATGAGTGGTCGTTCTCGGCACGCGCGATCTCGGCGTCGTAGTCGGCCGCGTTGAAGCGGTACTCGGGGAGCTCGGGCGGGGGTTGCCGGGAAGGCGGCGTGGCCGGGCGGCGCCAGTCGCGCCACACGACGTGTTCCCCGTCGCGGCAGATGGTGACGTAGAGCGCACCGCAGCAGCCCTCGGTGCAGTATGCCTCGGCGAGCTGCACTTCCCGGGGCTCGGCCGCGGCCCGCAGGCGGCCGCTGTCGAGCAGGTACTCCGGGGAGTTGGCCGGGCCCCGGCCGAAGGCCTCCGGCACCAGGGGACGGCCGTCGATCAGCAGCCGGGTCTCGACAGTGTCCGGGTCTGCCGGATCGCGCACGACGACCTCGACTCGCAGTCGGGTCGACCTGTCTCGGGAGCTGAAGGGCTGCCGTGCCGCGCGCCGGGCCCAGTGGGCCCGGCGGCGTTCGGCGGGATCGGTGGGTTCACCGGCCGGTACAGCGGCCCAGGCGGGCGTACTCAGTACGGACTCCAGGGTGTCCAGCAGCGCCTCGCGCTGTCCGGGCCGCCAGTCGAGGAGAAAGCTGGGGCCGCTGTGCAGGTCAAGGGCGAGGGAGAGCAGCGTCGCGTAGTGGTCGAGGGTCGGGGGCAGTTGGGAGGCTCGGGCGACGAGCGCGTCGTACGCGGTGATGGCCTGGGGGTAGGCGAGGATCTCGGCCTGGTAGTCGCGCAGACTCGTCATCCGGGACAGCAGCCGTCCCGCCTGGGCCAGGACCCGGGTGTCGACGGGATCCCTGTTTTCATCGTCGGCGGCCGAGGAGCCCGCGCCCAGGCCCCGGGCCGACGGTGTGGCCGACAGTCTCGGCGTCCACAACTCCCGTCGCCCGTAGCTGAGTTACAGGAGAATGGCGGATGGCGCGCGGGGCGGCCGGGCCTCCTGTGAGCCGGGAGCAACCATCCCCTTACCGCCATGAAACCGCACCGGGCATGCCGGTTCGTATCGTCGTCGGACGTGACGCGCAACCAACGACGCACTCTGCCTCGACCGCCCGCTCTGCCCGCCCTGCTCGGTTGGGGCACGATCCGCGGCCGTGTGGCCATCGTGCTCGCCGTCCCCACCTGTCTCCTGCTGGTCCTGACCGGCCTCGGTGTCGTCGACCGGGCGGCCGACTGGTCCGCGGCGCGCGAGACCGCCGGCCGGGTCGAGCTTGTCCTCAAGGCCCAGGAGCTGGTGCGCGAGCTGCAGCGCGAACGTGGGCTCACCAATGGGCTGGTGGGCGGCGCCAAGGAGTATCGCGACGACGTCGACGTCCAGCGTGCCCGCACCGACACCGCCCGTACCGGATTCGACGCCCTGCTCGCGGCAGGCGGCGCGGGAGCGGACACCGCCGACGAGTTGCGGGACGCGCTCTCCCCGGTCGCGGCGTTGGCCGCCGTGCGCCAGTCGGTTGACGACGGCACCGCTCAGCGCGCCCTGACTCTCGCCGCGTACACAGAGGCGATCGGCGGACTGATCAGCGCCTCGGCCGCGGAACCCGCTCGTGGTGACCGCCCCCTTGCCGACGCGATGGGCGCCCTGCACGCCCTTGCCCGGGCCACCGAGGCGGTCGCCCTGGAGCGCGGCTCCCTCAACGGGGTCTTTGCCGCCGGGCGTTTCAAGGAGAGCGAGTTCCTCGACTTCACCGAGGTACGGGCGGACCGGCTGTCCTTCCTGCGTCAGTACGCCGAACTCGCCACCTTCGACCAGCAGTCCGCACTCGACGCCGCCTTCGCCACCAGCGACGCCCGGCGCGCCACCGGCTTCGAGAAGCAGGCGGAGGGCGGAGCCGATGGCAGCAAACTCGCTGTGGACCCCCGCCGCTGGTGGTCGTCGATGACCGTGCTCGTCGACCAACTGCACCGCGTTCAGGGGCAGATCGGCGCCGATCTACAGGTTCGCGCGGACGGGATCGGGGACGACGCCACCGGTCAGCTGGGCGGCTTCATCGGCCTCGGTGTGCTGATCCTCGCGGTTGCCACCGCACTCGCCGTGCTCTCCGCCCGCTCGATCACCCGGCCGCTCGTCGCACTCGCCGATGAGGCCGACTCGGTGGCCCGTAGCGGACTGCCCGCCGCTGTCGCCAGTATACAGGAGGCCGAGGCGGGCGACGAACTCGTCCCTGAACTCTCCCGCCGGGTCCCTGACAGCGCTCGTGAGTTCACCCGGCTCGCCACCGCCCTGCACAATGTCGAGCACACTGCCATCGGCCTTGCGACCGAGCAGGCTGTGCTCCGCCGCAACACCTCCGAGTCGCTCGCCAGCCTCGGCCGCCGCAATCAGGCACTGCTCTCGCGCCAGCTCGGTCTGATCACCGTCCTGGAGCGCCAGGAAATCGACCCGGACGCGCTTGCCGAGCTCTTCGAACTCGACCACCTGGCAACCCGTATGCGCCGCAATGCCGAGTCGCTGCTCGTGCTCGCGGGCGAGGAGCTGCCGCCGCGGACCTGGTCCGGCCTGGTGACGGCGGCCGAGGTGGTGCAGTCGGCGATCGCCGAGGTCGAGCAGTACCAGCGCGTCGTTGTGGCCGACGTACAGGTCGGCCGGATCCGCGGCCGTGCCGTCGCCGAGCTCTCCCATCTGCTCGCCGAACTCATCGAGAACGCCCTGGTCTTCTCACCTCCCTCGCACCCGGTCGAGATCTACGGCTGGCGCGACGGCGGCGATTACTGCCTCGCAGTCGTCGATCGGGGTTCCGGCATGACCGCCGAGGAACTGGCCCGCTCCAACGCCCGGCTCGCGGGCCGGGAAACCTTCCTGATCGCCCCCACCCGCTACCTCGGCCACTACGTCGTCGGGACCCTGGCGGCCCGGCTCGGCGCCCAGGTCGAACTGCGCCCCACGCAGGGGCAGGACGGGGCCGTGGGAGTCACGGCGTACATCGCACTGCCGGCGACCCTCGTCGATGTGTCTCAGACGCAATCGGCGACGGTCGGCGGAACTCGGCAGGCGGCTCTGTGACGGGGACGGGTCGGCAGCAGTAGCCCCGTGCGCCATTTCATGCCCTGGCATGCTCGGCGACCTCCGACACCCGTTGCTTTCCCCATACGCTGCCCAGCGCGCCGAGCAGAAAGGCGGCGGGCATCGATACGAGGACGACCGTCTGAAGCGGGAACCAGTCGAGGTGCCAGTCCGGGAAGAGCGCCGAGGGGGAGCCGGAGAAGACCGGGCCGGAGATCTGCAGTCCGACGGCGCAGCCCAGGCCTCCGTACAGCGTCCAGAGCAGCCCGGCGCGGGTGTAGCCCCTCCAGAAGAGGGAGTACACCAGTGCCGGAAGCAGGCAGGAGGCCGCCACCGCCAGGGAGAGAGCAGACAGGAACAGGACGTTCCATTCCTGGACCCAGACCGCCAGTCCGATGCTCAGTACTCCCACCCCGGCGGACGCCAAGCGTGCGGCCGCCACCTCTCGGCCTTCGGTCGTGCGCCTCCGGCGCAGGACATGCGTGTACAGGTCGTGGGCGACCGCCGCCGCGGCCGCCAGGGTGATGCTCGCTACGACCGCGAGCGTGGTGAGGAACACCGCGGAGGAGACCAGTACGACGAGAAACGCACCGCCCGTGTTGGTGGACGAGCCGCCCGCCAGTTCGCCGGTGAGCATCAGCAGGGTGGTGTTGCCTCCCGGATCCCCGGCGATGATCGCCGGGGCGCCGACCACCGCGGCGGCCGCGAAGCCCATCAGAGCTGTGGTGAGGCAGAAAGCGCCGACGATGCCGATGGTGTGGCGCACCGTACGGCGCGCGGTGGCCGCGTCGGGAGCGGTGCCCAGTTGCATGGACACGTGTGGCAGGCACGCCACTCCCAGCACGATCGTGATCATCAGGCCGACGAAGTCGAGTGTGCTTTCGGGGTCGGTGCCGCCGGCGAACCGGAGGCCGGGACTCATATAGCCGGCGGGACGGCCGCTGCCCTGTCCGGCGGCGTCGATCAGAGAATCGCTGCTCCAGTCGAAGCGATGGAGCAGCACAGCTGTCACAGCCAGGGCCGCGCCGAGCAGCACCACCGTTTTGATCACCTGAATCACGATGGTGCCGCGCATGCCGCCGAACACCGTGGCGCAGACGACCAGTGCGCCGATCATGATGACGGCTGTCTGTTCGGCGCCCACACCGGACAGTCCCAGCAGCGCCGTGGTGGTCACTCCCGCACCGGAGAGCTGCACGACCAGATAGGGGACGCACGCGCTCAGGGTCACGACGGCGGCCGCGATCCTTGCCGCGGGCCCCGGAGCCCGCAGGGCGAATATGTCGCCCAAGGTGTAGCCGGCGCGCTCGCGCAGGGGGCGGGCCAGCAGCAGGAGCACGCCGAGGGACAGCACGGTGCACAGGGCGATGAAAAGCCCGTCGTAGCCGAAGACCGCGACGCTTCCCGTGGTGCCGAGCACCGTGGCCGCGGACAGGTAGACGCCGGACAGTACGAGGGCTCCCCGCAAGGGCGACACGCTGCGACCTGCTGTGTAGAAGTCGTTGACCCGGTCTCTCTCGGGGCCGCTGAGGACGCAGATGAACAAGATGGGGACGATGAACGTAAGAAAGCCCACGAGGACCAGGGCGCGGGTGTCTCTGTCCAGGGCGCCGGGCGCGGCGAGCAGGATCTCCGGATTCATCAGTAATCCAGCTCCTGCTCCTGCTCCTGCGGAACGCGGCGTTCGTCCGCACGGCGGTCGTACCGCGCCGCGGTCCACACCAGCAGGGAACCCTGGAAGAGGAGGGCCAGCACGCCGATGGTGGTCTCCCCCCAGATGCGGGTGGCCATGAAGTCGGCGGCGGAACAGGCGAGCAGCAGGTGGACCCCGAAGGTCAGTCCGTTGACCACGGCGAAGGACATGCCCGGGCGATGCGGCCGTGGTCGATGATGAAGCATGGGGGCGTGCTGTTGGGCCATGGCTGTCTCCTGGCAGGCGCGGATGCGGGTGGGGCACTCGGGTGGGTCACCTCTGATGCGAGGCTCACCAGAGCACCCGCGCCCCGGCCCGTCCATGCGCTGTGCTCGGGCCGTTGTCCGCTCCCAATGCCCCGCATGGGTGACTGTGCTGGTGCCCATTCAGCCGTGCCCGCCGGCGGACCGCCGGCGGTCATCGGCTGCCGCGGAGCCGTGCGTCGTCAGGCAGTGAGCGGGCGATTGCGGTCGTCGGTGATGCCGAGTGCGGCGGCTGGTCCGAGCAGGCGGTGGGCGTCGAGCGCGAGCGTGAGTTGCACCAGATCGCGGGGGCGGGTCAGCTCAAGGCCGGTTATCTGCTCGAAGCGGCGCAGACGGTTGAGCACGGTGTTGCGATGGCAGAGCATGTGCCGGGCGGCCTGGACGGCGGATCCGCCGTTCTCGATCCAGATACCGACGGTGTCGAACAGCGTGTCCCGGTCGGCAGGTTCAAGGTCGTACATGGGCCGGAGCACCCCGTGGGCCAGCTCGGCGGACAGGTCGGGCCGCGAGATCAGGAGCCCTTCGGGCAGGCGGGAATCGAGCCGGGCGACCTCACCGTCGGCCCGGCACG
The DNA here is from genome assembly GCF_044389785.1 of Streptomyces sp. NPDC019443. Lineage (NCBI taxonomy): Bacteria > Bacillati > Actinomycetota > Actinomycetes > Kitasatosporales > Streptomycetaceae > Streptomyces > Streptomyces sp. NPDC019443. Next base: position 21,449 of record NZ_JBIRYJ010000002.1, on the reverse strand, counting down.
TGCGAAGGGCGAGCCCGGCCATGTCACGCGCTCGGGCCAGGCTTTCCAGCCCCTGGACGACCGGGCTGATCCCGATACGGAACCCGGGACCGGCGTCCAGGGCCGAGGCGAACGCGTCCAGGGGACGATCGCCCAGGTGGGCAACGAGCACATCGCGGCGTCCGCAGGCTTGGCGCAGGATCCGGATGCCGCGAACCTCCGGAGTGGTCTGCGGCGCGCGGCCGTACGGCGGTGTCGCCCCCACCACCGCCACCGCGAAACGCCCGTCGATCGGCAGATCGAGGATGGCCGCCGCGTCGCGGGTGAACTCGGGTTCGTTACGGGTCTCCAGCAAGGCGGCGAGGATCAGACGGACGCGTTCACCGTGCTGGCTTGCGACGCCTTTGGCGACCTGCCGGTAGGCGTCGGCGACCATGACGGCGTCGCGGTCGTTGCTCTTCCACACCAGCTCGGCGACGTGTACCAACTGACGCGTGTCGCCGAGTCCCTCCCGCTCCACCACGCTGATGATCCCGCTCCATACTTCGGAGCCGGCGACACGGAAGGCGTGCAGCACCTCGTCGAGCGGGCGGCCCTGTTCCGCGCGTCTCATGCCGAGGTCTCTGGTGTACCGCTCGACGTCCACGATTCTGCTGGGATCCACGCCGGCTTCCAGCCCGTGGCGGATGCCGATGCCTACGTTCCGCCGCACGTCGGGCGGCGCGAGCACCGGGTCGGCGTAGTACGGCACTTCGGCGCGGATCCTGTCCACCACGGTGTCGGTGAATTCCACTCCGTGCCCCAGAAGGCGCCGGCAGGCACGGTCGAAGAGCTGGAGAGGAGAGGCGTCCGCGCCGCCGTCGGGCAGCGGACCGCGGGGCAGGGCTATGTCGGGGCGGCGAGTGCGAACACTGCCGGGGACGGAACTGGCGTGCATGGACCCTCCAGGTTGGACGGGGCGTGCGAGAAGAACACGCGAGTTGCCATGTCGTGAGCCGCGCGGAGCGCAGTGAAGTTCCTCCACCGGGTCAATGGCTGCCGCGCGGAAGCCGCGTGCGGAAGCCGAAACGGCACCCTTCCCGGAGGCCACCATGCTAAGCAGTCGCTTACCGAACGGCGAGGTTTCAGCCAAACCGTGATGTTTCCGGCCAGTAGGCCTTGCGGACTGTGAGCTCTCACAAGCCGGACGCCTCCCGGCTGGGAGCGGACAGCGGCTCGCCGTACCTGTATGGACGCCCTGCTCGGGCCGTGTTCTCGTAGCGCCCAGCCCGACCCGCTCGTTTGCACCTTTTGCGAGGAGACCCCCTATGAGCCCTCCACCGACGCAGTCAGGATCCCTTCGGATCACTGATCTCCAGGTCACCTACGGAAGGTCCGTGCGGGCGCTGCACGGGGTTTCGCTGAGCGTCCCGCAAGGCGGGATTGTTGCCGTCCTCGGCTCCAACGGAGCGGGCAAGACCACGCTGCTGCGGGCGGTCTCCGGGACCCTCGCGCTCCATCGGGGCACGGTCGACAGCGGCACCGTGCACTTCGGCGAGACACGGCTGACCGGCGATCCCGCGCGGTCGGTGGCCGCCGGAGTGGTGCAGGTGCCCGAGGGCCGAAGGATCTTCGGCGCCCTGTCGGTGGAGGACAACCTGCGGGCCGGGTTCCTGGGGGCCCGCAGTCGCGGTGGCGCTGACCGGCAGGCGGCCCGCGACCGCGTCTTCGCGCTGTTCCCGCTGCTGGCCGAGCGGCGGCGGCAGGCCGCGGGGCTGCTGTCCGGGGGCGAGCAGCAGATGCTCGCGATGGGCCGCGCGCTCATGGCCGCCCCCCGGCTGCTGCTGCTCGACGAGCCCTCACTGGGACTGGCGCCCCTCATGGTTCAGCGCATCGCGTCGGTCATCCGCGAGATCAACGCCCAGGGAACGTCCATCCTGCTCGTCGAGCAGAACGCCTCCATGGGCCTGGCACTGTCCGACCGTGCCTCGGTGCTGGACGTCGGCCAGGTGCGGCTGGAGGGGGCGTCGGCCGACCTCGCCGGCACGGACGAAGTACGGCGCCTGTACCTGGGCGAGAGCATCGACGCCGACACGTCGGGCCAGGATGCGGTGTCCGCCGCTACGCCCCCGACCGCCCTGTCCGCAACCGCACCAGGACTGACAGAGCTGGCCAGGTGGAACGGATGAGCATCGACGCCGCGGCCACGACGCGCGATCCCGCCTCGTCACCGGAACCGGACGCGGAGACAGAGCCGGTGCCGACGCTCACGGTCGACGCGCTGACCGTCCGCTTCTCCGGCCTCGTCGCCCTCGACGCCGTCTCATTCACCGTCGCCCCCGGTACGATCCACGCCCTCATCGGGCCCAACGGCGCGGGGAAGTCGACCTGCTTCAACGTCGTGTCCGGGGTGTACCGCGCCACGGCCGGAGCCGTCCGGTACGCGGGCAAGGACCTCACCCGCCTGGCACCGCACCGCATCGCCCAGCTCGGAGTGGCCCGCACCTTCCAGAACATCGTGCTCACCCACGGAACCGTTGCCGACAACCTCATGCTCGGCCGCCACAGCCTGACCCGTGCGGGATTCACGGCGACCGCGTTGCGACTGCCCCAAGCGGTACGGGAGCAGCGCCGCCACCGGGAGCGCGCGGCCGAGATCGCGGACTTCCTCGGCCTGGGCCCCGCCTTCGACAAGCCGGTGGGTTCGCTCGCGTACGGCGACCGCAAGCGCGTCGAGATGGCACGCGCGTTGTGCATGGAGCCCAAGCTGCTGCTGCTCGACGAACCCGTCGCCGGTATGCATCCCACCGAGCGGGTGGCCATGGCCGAAACCATCGCCAAGGTCCGTGACGCCCTGGGCATCTCGATCCTCATCGTCGAGCACGACATGGGCTTGATCATGCGGATCGCCGATTCCGTGACCGTTCTCGATTTCGGCCGGCTCATCGCCGACGGGACGCCCGAACGTGTCCAGCGCGACCCGGCGGTCATCAGCGCCTACCTCGGCGTCCCCGCAGAGGACGCCCAGGACGCCCAGGACGAAGGAACGCAACCATGATCAAGCTGGCCGAAACGATTCTGAACGGACTGGCGCTGGGTTCGGTGTACGCCCTGATAGCCCTGGGCTTCGTCGTGATCTTCAAGGCGTCAGGCGTCATGAACTTCGCCCACGGCTCCCTGCTCCTGTTCGGCGGCTATGTCACGGCACGGCTGCACGACACCATCGGCTTCCTGCCGGCTGTGCTCGTCGGCGCCGCGCTGGCGGCGGCGCTCGCCGGGCTGGTGCAACTGCTGGCCACCCGCGGTCTGCGCGGAGCGGAAATCCACACGCTGACGATCCTGACGATCGGTATCGACGTTCTGCTCAGCACCGAACTGAACAGGCGGGTGGGCGCCGATTTCCTCAACATGGGAGACCCTTGGGGTGCCGACGTGACACAGCTCGGGGACATCACCGTCGCCGACTCCCGGATCGCGAGCATAGCGGTGGCGATCGTTGTCATCAGCGTGTTCTTCGCGGCGTTCCGCTGGTCCCGCTGGGGCCTGTCCATGCGGTCGGCGGCCGCCGACCCGGAGGCCGCCTCCTTGATGGGCATACGGCTGGACCGCGTACGGCTCATCGCCTGGTGCGTCGCCGGAGCGCTGGCCGCTCTCGCGGCGGTGTTCCTCGCCGCCTTTCCCGCCGCGGGCCTGGACCGCACCACCAGCCAGATCGCCCTGAGCGCCTTCCCCGCCGCCATCCTCGGCGGTATGGACTCGGCCGTCGGCGCACTCGTCGGCAGTTTCGTGATCGGCCTGACAGCCGCGATGGCCGCCGGCTACCAGAACGAGCTGAGCGCCCTGGGTTCCGGATTCTCCGACGTGGCCCCCTACCTCGTGATGGTGCTCGTACTCCTGGTCCGCCCGACCGGTCTCTTCGGATCGAAGGAGCTGACCCGTGTCTGACACCCTGTCGCCCAACGCCTCCCCTCCTGCCACCACGGGCGCTCCCGCCGACGACTCGGGCGGCGCCGCCGGACGCCGGTCCGGCACAGCCTCCAGGGCGGGCACCGTCGCCGCCGTGCTGCTTCTGCTCGTCCTCCCCTTCTACGTCTCCTCGTTCTGGCTTCAGACAGGCCTGTTCGCCATGGCCGCCGTCATCGGCGCCATCGGACTGAACCTGCTGTCCGGGACCACCGGACAACTGTCCCTGGGCCACGCCTTCTTCCTCGCTGTAGGCGCGTACGGCTATGTGTGGCTGGCCGCGGACCCGTCCGGCACCGGCTCCGCCCACCTGTACGGGCTCGGGCTGCCGCCCCTGCTCGCCTTCGTTCTCGCCGTCGTCCTCGCCGGCGTCGCGGGAGGGCTGTTCAGCCCCATCTCCGGTCGCCTGCGCGGTATGTACCTGGGCATCGCCACCCTCGCCCTGGTCTTCCTCGGCCACCACATCATGCTCAACGCCCGTGACATCACAGGCGGGTTCAACGGCCGCTCCGTGCCGGCGCTGGAAATCTTCGGGTTCTCCTTCTCCGACACCTCACCCGACGGGCTCGCTGTACTCGGCGTCCCCTTCGGCGGACTTGAACGCCTCTGGTACTTCGGCCTCGTACTGGTGGCCATGGCCTGGCTCGCCGCGCGCAATCTCGTGCGCGGACGTCCCGGCCGCGCCCTTGCGGCGGTACGCGACAGCGAAGTCGCCGCAGCCGTCATGGGAGTTCCCCTCTCCCGTTACCGCGCCTCTGCGTTCATCGTCTCCTCGATGTACGCGGGCGCCGCCGGCGCTCTGCTGGCTCTGGTGTTCAAGCGCGTCGTCCCCGACCACTTCGGCCTGCTGCTCTCCATCGACTACCTCGCGATGATCGTCATCGGCGGCCTGGGATCGGTCGGCGGCGCCGTCGCCGGAGCTGTCTTCGTCGCCCTGATACCGCATGTCCTCACCAAATACGCCGACCACCTGCCGCTGCTCACCGCACCCGGTACCGCCGGATCCGGTGTGACCCCCGGCGACGCCGCGCGCTATCTCTACGGCGCCGCGATCGTCCTCGTCCTGGTCTTCGCGCCGGGCGGCCTGGCCGGCCTGGCCCACAAACGGCCGCGCCGCACCGGCGACGGCACTCGCCGCAACTGGCGTTTCCCTCTCCGCACCCGCACCACCTCCGACCCTCAGGGCGTCGAAGGCGCCACCCCGAAGGAGCACACACCGTGAGACACCCCCGCCTTGCCCCGGCTGCAGCCGTCCTTGCCGTACTCACCCTGAGCGCCACGGCCTGCAGCACCAAAAGCGGTACCGACGCGAACACGGCCGGCAGCGACGGCGTCAAGACCGGCCCCGGAGTGACGCAGAAGACCATCACCCTGGGCGCGCTGACCGACCTCACCGGACCGTACGCATCGCTCGGCAAGAGCATCGTCAACGCGCAGCAGCTGTACGTCGACCAGCTCAACGCCTCCGGCGGCGTCTGCGGCCGTAACGTCCGGATAACCGTCAAGGATCACGGCTACGACGTTCAGAAGGCCGTGTCCGCGTTCACCGAGACCGAGCCGAATGTGGCCGCCCTGTCCCAGGTGGTCGGTTCTCCCGTGGTGTCCTCGTTGCAGCAGGAGATCGAAGCCAAGCACCTGCTGACGCTTCCGATGGGATGGGCCTCCAGCCTGCTGGGCCACGAGTACGTCCAAGTGGTCGGATCCACCTATGACATCGACATGATCAACGGCGTCGACTTCGTCGTCCGCAAGGCCAAGCTCAAGCCCGGCGACAAGATCGGCCACGTCTACTTCGAGGGCGAGTACGGTGAGAACGCCCTGGCCGGAGCCAAGTACGCGGCGAAGCAGCACCGGCTGAGCATCGTCGAGCAGAAGATCAAGCCCACCGATCAGGATCTGACCGCACAGGTCACCGCCCTCAAGCAAGCCGGTGTCAAGGCGGTCCTCATCAGCGCCGGTCCCAAGCAGTCGGCGGCCCTGGTCGGCACCGCGGCGGCGAAGGGATTCGCGGTCCCGGTACTCAGCAACGCACCCGGCTTCGCCCCGCAACTGCTCGCCACCCCGGTCGGCCCCGCTCTGGAGAAGCAGCTCTACCTGGTGAGCGCCGCCCCGGCGTTCAGCTCCGACACCCCGGCGATCCAGAAGCTCGCCAAGGACTACCGGGCGAAGTATCCGAGCGAGCTGCTCGACGCAGGGGTCGTCAGCGGCTGGAACACCATCAGCGTCCTCGGTGAGGACCTCAAGGCAGCCTGCAAGGCCAAGGACCTCACCCGGGAAGGCATCGCCGCGGCGCACCGCAAGCAGTCCGGGCTCAACGTTCTCGGAGTGTCGTTCGACTTCTCCGACCGCGCCAAGCCGTCCACCTACCAGTCCTTCATCCAGAAGCCCGCCAAGCAGGCGGCGGGCGGACTGGTGACCGTCGAGCCGGCCCGCGAAGTGCCCGCGGCACGGAGCTATTCACTGCCCAAGAGCTGACCCGTCACCCCGGTCCGCCGTGTGCGGCAGCGCTTTCACGCTGCCGCACACGGGCGGGGGCTGCTGCGGCGGCGCGGCAGCGTGTACGAGTTCCGGCACGCGCGGCTGCAGGAGGTGCCGTGCCAGAGCAACTCGCGCCCTGTGACGGCGAGATGGGACGCCCCGAAGGGCTACGGCGCGCGGCTGCGGGAGGACGGACGCCCCTGGTGAGGCCCGGCCCGCCGATCCCCCGATCGGCCGGATGACGCCCCCGTTAGGGTTGCCGGCGTGGGGGTCGGCGAACAGGCAGAGACCGTACGGACAAGCGTCGGCGAGCGGAACACGTCACCGAGGTGGCGCGTCCCGCTTGTCGCGATCGCCGTCGTCGTGCCGCTGTACATCCTGTGGTCGGGCCGGCTCGCGACCGGCGGCGGCGATCTGGCCGCGCAGCTCGCCTGGGCCGGCTTCATGGAGCGGCACCCTGCGTCCGCGTACAACCTCTCCTGGTACGGCGGCACCCACACCGCCAATTACAGCCTGCTGACTCCCCCGCTGATGGCCGTCTTCGGCGTACGGGCCGTGTCCGTGGCCGCCGGCCTCTCCGGAGCGTGGGTACTGGCCTGCCTGTTCGTACGCAGCGGGGTGCCGCGCCCGGTGTGGCCTGCTGTCGTCGGGGCGCTCGCGCTCTGGTGCAACGTGGCCTCCGGGCGTACGACCTTCGCGCTGGGCGTCGCGATCGGGCTGCTCGCCGTGCTGTACGTACGCAGGAGCGCGATCGCGGCGGTGTGCGCGGCGCTCGCGACCATGGCCAGTCCAGTCGCCGGGCTGTTCCTGCTGGTGGCGGGGGCGGCGTATCTGCTGGACCGGCGGTGGCGGAAAGGCGCCGCGCTCGCGCTGCCGCCGTTCCTCGTGGTGGGGGCGGTGACACTGCTCTTCCCCTTCCAGGGCGAACAGCCCATGGCGACCGGCAAATTGTGGCTGCCGCTGACCGTCTCCGCCGCGGTGGCCGTCGCGGCGCCGCGCACGTGGCCGGTGGTGCGGTACGGAGCCGGGGTGTACGGCGTCGGGGTGGTGCTGACGTATCTCATCGCCTCGCCGATCGGCACGAACGTCGAGCGGCTGGTGGGTCTGGTGGGGCCGCCGGTGCTGCTCGCGGCGGTACTCGCGAGCGGGATCAGAGGACTGGACAAGCTCAGGGGGCTGGGCAGGCTCAGAGGGCTGGTCACGCTCGGCGGGCTCCTGCGGGCCGTGCTCGCGATCGCGCTCGTCATGAACACGTACTGGCTGACCGACAAGACCGAGGACGATCTGGTCGTCTCCAACGACGTGCCCGCGTGGGCCGCGCGCACCGACGGTGTCGTACGGGCGCTGGAGCGGCTGGGCGCCGACCGTATGCGGGTCGAGGTCGTCCCCGCCCGCAATCACCGCGAGGCGACGGTCCTCGCCCCGCACATCAACATGGCGCGCGGCTGGAACCGGCAGCTCGACGTCGAGCGCGGGCGGCTCTTCTACGACGGGTCGCTGACCGAGGCGACATACCGGCAGTGGCTGGACCGGTGGGCCGTCGGCTTGGTCGTGCTGCACCACGGGCGCCCCGACGGGCCCGCCGAGGGCGAGGCCGCGATCGTCAGGAGCGGGCCCGGCTGGCTGGAGCGGGTGTGGCAGGACGAGGGCTGGACGGTCTACCGGGTGCGGGACGCGGTTCCGCTGGCGGCCGCCCCGGCGGCGGTGGTGCGCGGCGACGACGCGGAGCTGGTGGTACGGATGCCGGCGGCGGGATCGGTGACGGTGCGGGTGGCGTACTCGCCGTGGCTGCGGGCGGAGGGGGCGTGTCTGCGGGAGGAGGGCGAGTGGACACGGCTGACCGTGCCGCGGGCGGGAGAGTACCGGCTGGAATCGCCCTACCGGCTGCCGCGCTCGGCGGACTCGGGCTGCTGAGCCGACCGGCTCGCGGTGAGGGCCGATTGTCAGTGGCGTGTGCCACGCTCGGGCTCATGATTGACCACATCGCGGTGCAGGTGGATGACCCGGCGGCCAGTGCCGTCTTCTATGACCGTGTGCTGGCCCCGCTCGGCGGCACCCGGCTGCTCGACTTCGGCGAGGTGATCGGCTGGGGCACGACGCAACCGACGTTCTGGATCAGCCCGGTGACGACGGAGGGGCAGCCGCGCGAGGTGCACATCGCGTTCGCGGCGGCCGACCGCGCGGGCGTACGAGCGTTCCACGCGGCGGCCGTCGAGGCGGGGGCGGAGGTGCTGCACGAGCCACGGGTGTGGCCCGAGTACCACCCGTCGTACTACGGGGCGTTCGTCAGGGATCTGGACGGCAACAACGTGGAGGCGGTCTGCCATAGGCCGGAGTGAAGCTTCAGCCCCCGGTCGCGGCGGGTCAGGGCTCGCCTGATCCGCCGCGACCGGGGCACTTGGCGCGACCGGCTCAGTCAGCTCGGATCGTCGCCGTGTCGATCACGAACCGGTAGCGGACGTCACTCGCCGGCACCCGCGCGTACGCCTCGTTGATCTGGTCCGCGCGGATCAGTTCGATCTCCGTGCCCAGACCGTGTTCGGCGCAGAAGTCGAGCATCTCCTGGGTCTCGCGGATACCGCCGATTCCCGAAGCCGCGAGGGTCTTGCGGCCGGCGATGACGGAGAACAGGTTGAGCGAGACGGGCTCCTCGGGAGCGCCCACGTTCACAAAGGCCCCGTCCGTCTTCAGCAGTCTCAGGTACTTGTCCAGTCGAAGCGGCGCGGAGACCGTGGAGACGATCAGGTCGAAGGTGACCGCGAGTTGCTGGCCGGCTGGGGCGTGGACGAGGCGGCGGACGCCGACGCGACCGAACGCGGCTGGAGCTTCGCGCGGAAGACCGTGGCTCGGTCCCGCAGCGACGAAAGCGGCGGCACCCCGGGCAGGGGCACCGCCGCTTTCTCAATCCGTTTTCTCAATCCGTACGGAGCCTGGCTCAGACCGCGGATCCGGCCTTCCACTGGCTCCAGTTCAGGTTCCAGCCGTTCAGGCCGTTGTCGGGCTGGATGACCCGGTCCTTGGAGTTCTTCACGATGACGACGTCGCCGACGATCGTGTTGTTGAACAGCCAGGCGGCGGGCTGGTTCGGGTCGCCCGCGCCCTTGACGTCGTTCAGGCCGACACAGCCGTGGCTGGTGTTGGCGCTGCCGAAGATCGAGTCGGCGCCCCAGTAGTTGCCGTGGATGAAGGTGCCCGACGTGGACAGCCGCATCGCGTGCGGTACGTCCTTGATGTCGTACTCGCCCTTGCCGTCGTCGTCCGTGAAGCCGACAGTCGCGCCGTTCATCCGGGTCTCCTTGAACTTCTCGGAGACCACCATCTGACCGTTGTAGGTCGGGTTGTCGGAGGAGCCCGCGGAGATCGGGATGGTCTTGATCGTCTTGCCGTCCTGGGTGACCGTCATGGTCTTGGAGGAGGCATCGACGGTGGAGACCTGGTTGCGGCCGATCTTGAAGGTGACCGTCTTCTGCTGGACGCCGAAGACTCCGTCGGCGCCCTCGACGCCGTCGAGGTTCAGCTTCAGAGTGACGGTCGAGCCCTCCTGCCAGTACTGGTCGGGGCGGAAGTCGAGACGCTGCCCGTTGAACCAGTGGCCGACGACCTCCTGGCCGCTGCTCGACGTCACGGTGATCCCGGACTGGACGGCCTTCTTGTCGGTGATCGCCTTGTTGAAGTTGATCGACACCGGCATGCCCACGCCGACGGTGGAACCGTCCTCCGGCGTGAAGTTGCCGATGAAGCTGTTGGCGGGCGAGACCGTGGTGAAGGAGGAGTTCTCGTGGGCCTCCAGGCCCTCGGCGTCCTTCGCCGTCACGGCGATCTTGTACGTGGTGGAGCGCTCGAGCTGTGCGTCCGGCTTCCAGCTCTTGCCGTCGGCGGCCAGCGTGCCCTTGACGCTCTGACCATCGGCGGTGGTCATGGTCACCTGAGTCAGGGTGCCGTCACTGACGGTGACTTTGGCGTCATTGTTGATGCCGGTGTTGGTCGCGCCGTTCTTGGGCGAGATGGTTATTCGGGCCTTCGAAGCGTCCTTCGCGGCCGCCTCGTCGACCTGGGCCTGTGACTTCTTCGAGCCTTCGGCGCCCTTGTCCCCGTCGCCGCTGCAGGCAGACATCACCAGCACGCCACCGAGCACGGCGGACGCGGCCATAAGGCCCCTGCGCCGCTTGCTGTCCGTTATCACACGCTTCTCCATCGTCGCCGATTCCCCTGACCCACACCTTGAAGAACACCCATACCGAGCTGTCCGGTTCCACATCACATTTGGATGTGGGGAAGACCACTTACCGATCAACGGACGCAACCGCGGCCCCCGGCGGTTGCACCACGGCACGAAATCAGCCGGGCCCCGGTTCACCGACGGTCTTCGTCGCCGCCCTCGTCGCCGTCTTCATCGCCGTGTTCGTAGGCCTGGCTCCCTCCATCTTCCTCGTCGAGCTCCCAGTCCTCCGCATCGGGGTCGTAATCGATCTGCTCACTGCTCCAGGATGCCTGGGCGAGCTCCACCCCAGGGACGTCGCTGACCAGGTCGAAGGGGTCCACGAGATAGGCGATGGCCTCGGCCTCGTCCTCGCGTACGGCCGACTCGGCGTGCGTACGCTCCTCGTCGGGCATGAACTCGTCCGCCGCGATGCGGTCGAGGGCGGCGCCGGTCAGCTCGCCGGGGTCCCCCACCTCAAGCACCAATTCCACCCGCAGCCGCACATAACGTGATGTCTCAGAAGTGGTCATACGACGGAGGGTAGGCCTCTCACCCCTGCGGCTTTCCCCCGACCCGCTGCTTTCATTAGCATCAACGCACCCGCCCAATTCGAGGATGCCTCAAGGGGGATCGAGTCCGTGTCCGTCGCACGTCGACCGCTTCTGACCGCCACTGCCGCAGGGACTCTGCTGTGCGCGCTGTGGTTCGTTCCCTCGGCGAATGCCACCGCCGAGCGGGAAGCGGTGCAGAGACAACACAGCGGTGCCGCCGCGTCGTCGCAGGGGCTGACTCTCGCCGACACGGGCACCGTGGACACGACTCCGTATCTGGTCGGCGGGACGGCCTTCCTGGGGATCGGCGTCGGCTTCGTGACGTACTCGGTGCGCCGCCGCGGCGCCTGGCAGATGTGACGATTTTTGTGTGACGTGTACGGGAAGGGCCGCCCGGATGGGGCGGCCCCTCCACGTGCGCGCTAGGCCAGCGGGCCGGTCACCGGCTCCACGGCCGCGATGAGCTTTCCGCCCCGTACGAACGCGTCCGCGGCCTCCAGGTCGGGCGCGAGGAAACGGTCCGGGCCCGGCCCCTCGACGCCTGCCGCGCGCAGCGCCTCGATGGCGGCCCGCGAGGCGGGCGCCGGGGTCAGACCGCGCCGGAGCTCGATCGCCCGGGTCGCGGCATAGAGCTCCACGGCGAGGATCCGGCTCAGGTTGTCGACGGTCGTGCGCAGCTTGCGCGCGGCGGACCAGCCCATCGAGACATGGTCCTCCTGCATCGCCGAGGACGGGATCGAGTCGGCCGAGGCCGGCACGGCGAGCCGCTTCATCTCGCTGACCAGGGCGGCCTGCGTGTACTGGGCGATCATCAGGCCCGAGTCCACGCCGGCGTCGTCGGCGAGGAAGGGCGGCAGCCCGTGGCTGCGGTTCTTGTCGAGGAGCCGGTCGGTGCGGCGCTCGGCGATGGAGCCGAGGTCAGCGGCGGCGATGGCCAGGAAGTCCAGGACGTACGCGACGGGCGCGCCGTGGAAGTTGCCGTTGGACTCCAACCGACCTCCCCCAGAGCCGTCGGCCTGGGAGGTACCCCCATGGAGTACGACCGGGTTGTCGATGGCGGAGGCGAGCTCGCGGTCGGCGACAAGGCGGGCATGGGCGAGGGTGTCCCGCCCGGCCCCGGCGACCTGCGGGGCGCAGCGCACCGAGTACGCGTCCTGGACGCGGGGCGCTTCCTCCTCCTGGAAGTGGCCGGTGAGCCCGGAGCCCTTGAGCACTGCGCTCATATTGGCGGCGGCGGCGGCCTGGCCGGGGTGCGGGCGGATGGCGTGCAGTTCGGGGGCGAGCACCTTGTCGGTGCCGAGCAGCGCCTCCAGTGACAGCGCGGCGGTGATGTCGGCGGTGACGTAGAGGCGCTGGAGGTCGGCGAGGGCCATGACCAGCATGCCGAGCATGCCGTCGGTGCCGTTCAGGAGGGCGAGGCCCTCCTTCTCGCGGAGCTCGACGGGCTCAATGCCGTGCGCCGCGAGCAGCTCACCGGCGGGCTTCACGATCCCGTCGGGGCCCTCGGCGTCGCCCTCGCCCATGAGGGTGAGCGCGCAGTGGGAGAGCGGGGCGAGGTCGCCGGAGCAACCGAGGGAGCCGTACTCGTGGACGACGGGCGTGATCCCGGCGTTCAGAATGTCCGCCATGGTCTGCGCAACCTCGGGGCGTACGCCGGTGTGGCCGGAAGCCACGGTCTTCAGGCGGAGGAACATCAGCGCGCGGACGACCTCGCGCTCGACGCGCGGGCCCATGCCGGCAGCGTGCGAGCGGACGATGTTGCGCTGGAGCTGGGCGCGGAGCTCGGGGCTGATGTGCCGGGTGGCGAGTGCGCCGAATCCGGTGGAGACCCCGTAGACGGGCTCGGGCTTGGCGGCCAGGGCGTCGACGATCCCGCGTGCCGCGGCCAGGGCGGCGACGGCCTCGGCGGAGAGCTCGATCCGGGCGCCTTCGCGGGCCACGGCGATGACGTCATCGGCGGTGGTACCGGACGTCCCCACCACGACTGTTTGCATATCCATATTCAGCAGCGTACGGACTGAATCTCAACCTGTCACTACTGCCGGCCGGGTAGACCCCTTACTGCAATGTCACACCACCGTCAGGGCTCGCTCCAGGGCTCCTCGGCGTCCTGTGGCCGTACGCCCCGGAAGGCGCGGCGCTCGTGCGGCGGGCGCGGCGGGGCGTCCGCGAGGCGGATCACGGTGCCGTCGCGGCCGGCGACCACCGGCTTCGGGGAGCGCGCCGCCTTCGCCCGGTACTGAGCCGCGTCCGCGAGCCGGAACAGCCGGCGGGAAGAGCGGACCTGCCCGATAGGGTCGCCGGTCGACGCGACCCCGCACGCCACTCCCTCACCCAGCTCCAACTCGCCCGCGCGGACGCAGAGTTCGTCCGCGACGTGGACCACCTCGTCCGCCGCGGGGCCCACCGTGACCAGGCAGAACTCGTCCCCGCCGAGCCGCGCCGCGAGCGCGCCCGGCAGCATCGCCCCGCACAGCGAGAGGACCGAGCCGAATCGTTCGAGCAGCCGGTCACCGACGGCATGGCCGTGGGTGTCGTTCACCTGCTTGAGGCCGTTGATGTCGCAGACGACGAGGCTGACGACCGAGCCGTCCGCGCGATGCCGCTCAAGGGCCTGGTCGAGCCTTATGTCGACGGCGCGGCGGTTGGCGAGCCCGGTCAGCGGGTCGGTGAAGGCCAGCCTGCGGACCTCTTCGAGGCGCTCGGTCTGGGCGATCCCGGCGGCCACGACGGAGGCGAGCACAGTCGCGAAATCCGCGTCGTCCCGGCCGAACACCGGAGCGTCGAGCGGCCTGGCGACGTACAGCTCGCCCCAGGCGCGCCCATGCAGCACTATCGGTGCGACGACGCAGCAGCCGCGGCGGCGCCGGCGCAGGGCCGCGACCCTCTGGTGGCAGTAGCCGTGCGCGGGCGTCGCCGGGCCGTCCACGGTCTCCACCCAGGCGTCGGGCTCGCCGCCGCCGGCCCACCGCTCGTGCAGAAACTCTGTGATCTCCGGGAAGCGGTTGACCGGGTAGGTCTCGGACTCGGGGAACTCCTCCTCCTCGGGGACCCGTTCGCCCGCGTTGACGAGGACCTTGAGCCGTCCGAGCTCGCGCTCCCACACCGACAGCGCGGCGAAGGACCCGGCGAGCGCGTCGCGCGCGCCCAGCGCAGCAGCCCGCCAGGACTCGCGCGGGGTGTGCGCGGACGCCATCGCCTGCGCCAGCGCCACTACGGCTCGCAGCCGCCGATCCTCAGCCATCATCCCAGCTTAGGGAGTATTGCCCCACTTCGATCACCTGGGTCGTCCCCGATCCGAAATGCCGACCGAGTCATCCGGTACGTGGTCACTCGCGGTACGTGGTCACTCGCCGGGCCACTGCGGCTTCCGCTTCTCGTTGAAGGCCGCGACGCCCTCGGCCCGGTCCCCGGAGAAGGCGACCGAACGCCAGGCGGCATCCTCCACCTCGAGACCCGCCCGCAGATCGAGCCCCTGCCCCAGCCGCAGCGCGCGCTTGGCGGCGCGCAGCCCGACGGGCGAGTTCGCGGCGATCCGGGCGGCGATGGCGAGCGCCTCGGTCCTGGCGTCGTCCGCCAGCTGATCGACGAGCCCCAACTCCCGCGCCTCGGCGGCCTCCAAGCGCCGTGCCGTATAGACCAGCTCGGCGGCCCGCGCGGCCCCGACCCGGCGTGGCAGCAGCTGCGTCCCGCCGCCGCCGGGGATGACACCCACGGACACCTCGGGCAGCCCCACGACGGCGGTGCCGTCGGCCACGATCAGATCGCAGGCCAGCGCCAGCTCGAATCCCCCGCCGAGCGCGAAACCGTGCACAGCGGCGACGGTCGGCATGGGCAGCTCGAGCACCCCGGTGTAGGCGGCCCGCGCGGTCGGCCGCTGGCGCACCAACTCGGCATCGGAGAAGGAGTTCCGCTCCTTGAGATCGGCGCCGACGCAGAAGGCCCGCTCATGGGTGGAGGTGAGGACGGTGACGCGCACGCCCCGGTCGGCGGCGAGCGCGTCGCAGGCGGCGGCGATGGAGCGGGCCATCTCGGTCGAGACGGCGTTCATGGCCTTGGGCCGGTCGAGCACCAGCTCGGCGACGTGCTCGTGCCGGCGTACGACGACGAATTCCCCGAACCGCTGCTCGGACTCGGACATGACGGCACCCTCCCTGGGGGTTTGGGGGGAACCCCCAAAGCACAGCACGATGGTTCACCGGATCATAGGCGCGCGGGGGCGCCCCCGGACTCAGCCCCTGCGCGACAGCAGCCAGGGCTCGACGACTCCCAGGCCGCGGACCGGGCGCTGCCACATCGGCTGGAGGGCGAAGCGGTACGAGGGGGGCTCCTCGCCCTCCTTCTCGGCCGCGGCCGCCTCCTCCGCCGCCTCCGTCTCGGAGGTGGGCGCGTCGCCCGTACGGACAAGTTCCTCCGCGAACGCGCCGTCCACCAGCACCGCGTCCTTCGGCGCTATCGATGTCAGCCGACTGGCCAGGTTCACCGTCGTACCGAAGACATCGCCCATCCGCGTGGTGACCGTCCCGAAAGCGATGCCGACACGCAGTGACGGCATCGACTCGTCGTGAGTCATCGTCTCTATCAGCCGCAGCGCGATCTCCGCCGCCGTGCCCGCGTCGTCCGCCGCGTACAGGACCTCGTCGCCCAGCGTCTTGATCAGGCGGCCGCCGTGCGCCGCGACCAGGTCGGCCGAAGTGGTTTCGAACGCCTCGACCAGCTCGCCCAGTTCCTCTTCCTCGAGCCGTCGCGTCAGCCGCGTGAAGCCGACGAGGTCCGCGAAGCCGACCGCGAGCCGACGGTCGACCATCTCCTCGTCGTCCGCGGCCTGGACCACACGCCCGGTGGCCGCGGCGAGCTGGCGGCGCCAGACGTACACCAGGAACTCCTCCAGCTCCGGCAGGAGCAGCTCCACCAGGGGGTACGTGACTTCCGTGCGGGTCATCCCGGGCTCGGGCGGCTCGGTCAGGCCCTCCAGAAAGGAATCGATCTGCCATTCCGCCAGCCGGGCGGTGGTCTGCCCGGTCGAGCGGGCCACCTGGACCGCCATCGGCTCGCTCAGCAGGCCCGCCTCGACCAGACCGGCGAGCCGCCGCAGGGCCAGCACGTCCGCCTCGGTGAGCGCCTTCGCCTGGCCGATGTCGGCGAAGCCCATCGCCCGCCAGAAGCGGGAGGCCAGCTCCATCGAGACACCGGCCGTACGGGCTGCCTGAAACGGCGTATAGCGCCGGTCCGCACCGAGAATCAGCTGCTCGAGGCGGATCGCCAGCGGGTCGTGGGTCGGCTCCGCCGTGTGATCGACCTCGTGGTGCGGCGGGTGCACGGAGGAGGATCCGGAATACGGCCCGGAAGAGGGTCCGGAACCGGAAGACGCCCTGGAAGAGGAAAGGGCAGAGGACGTGTCCGACGACGCGGATGTCTCGTCGGACGATGAACTGGACGAGGCGGACGCGCCGGAGGAGGAGTCCGACGGCGGCTGCGCGCCCTCGCCGGAATTGGTGTCGTCGACGGTCACCAGCCGCCTCCTGCCCGTTCCCTGCGCACTGCCCTGCCGATCTGTCGCTCGATCGCCTCAACGATACGGCAGGTGTGCCCTGGCTCACGTCCTGGTCGTCGTACCCGTTCAGCCGGTAGGCCGCAGGTGCACGATGTCGCCCGCGCTGATCGGCTGGTGCTCGCCGTCCTCTGTGGCCAGCACCAGCCGCCCGTCGCCGTCCAGGGCCACCGCCTCGCCGGTGACCGAGCGGCCGCCCGGCAGCTCGGCCCGTACGGTCTGTCCCAGCGTCGCGCAGCCCGCCGCGTACGCCGCCTGCAGCCCCGAGGGCCCCGGGTCGCCGCCCGCCGCGCGCCAGTCGCCGTACCACTGCTCCAGCGAGCGCAGCACCGCCCGCAGCAGCGGGTCGCGGTCCGTGGAGATCGCGTTCGCCAGGCCCAGGGAGCCCGCGGTGGGGACCGGGAGTTCACCCCCACGCAGGGTGACATTGACGCCGATGCCGATGACGACCGCGTCGTCCCCCGCACGCTCGGCGAGGATCCCGCCGGTCTTGCGCTCCTCACCGCCGACTTTTACCAGCAGGTCATTGGGCCATTTGAGGGACAGGTCGACTCCCGCGGCCCGCGCGAGGCCGGTCGCGGCCGCCACTCCGGCGAGCAGCGGCAGCCACCCCCAGCGCTCCACCGGGACGCCCGCCCCGGGCCGCAGCAGTACGGACAGGAACAGTCCCGAGCGCGCGGGGGACGTCCAGGTCCGGTCCAGCCGCCCCCGCCCCGCCGTCTGCTCCTCGGCGACGAGCACCGCCCCCTCGTCCAGGGACGCGGCGCGGGCCGCCAGGTCGGAGTTGGTGGAGCCGGTCGATGCCACGATGTCGAGCGAGGTCCACAGCCCGCCCGGCTGTAGCAGCGCACGGCGCAGCATGGGCTCGTTCAGCGGCGGCCGGTCGAGGTCGGACCAGCGGCTCTCGGGCGCATTCTCAGGCGTCATGCAAGCCAGGTTAGGTGTGGCAAACGCCGCACTGCTGAGCGCCATGCACGCCGATACGCTACGTGTCAGTAGCCATTCCGCTTGACGTTGACCAGGACAGGGAGCCGCATCCCGATGTCGGAGTCCGAGATTGACATCCACACCACCGCAGGAAAGCTCGCGGACCTGCAGCGCCGTGTTGAAGAGGCGACGCATGCCGGCTCCGCCCGCGCGGTGGAAAAGCAGCACGCCAAGGGCAAGTTGACTGCCCGCGAGCGGATCGAACTGCTGCTGGACGAGGGTTCGTTCGTGGAACTCGACGAGTTCGCCCGGCACCGGTCCACCGACTTCGGCATGGAGAAGAACCGTCCCTACGGCGACGGTGTGGTCACCGGCTACGGCACGGTCGACGGCCGCCCGGTGGCGGTCTTCTCCCAGGACTTCACGGTCCTCGGCGGCTCCCTGGGCGAGGTCTTCGGCCAGAAGATCATGAAGGTGATGGACTTCGCGCTGAAGACCGGCTGTCCCGTCATCGGCATCAACGACTCCGGGGGCGCCCGTATCCAGGAGGGCGTCATGGCCCTTGGCATGTACGGGGAGATCTTCCGCCGCAACACCCATGCCTCCGGCGTGATCCCGCAGATCTCGCTGGTCGTCGGACCGTGCGCGGGCGGCGCCGTCTACTCCCCCGCGATCACCGACTTCACGGTGATGGTCGACCAGACCTCGCACATGTTCATCACCGGACCCGACGTCATCAAGACGGTCACCGGCGAGGACGTCGGCTTCGAGGAGCTGGGCGGAGCCCGTACGCACAACACCACCTCGGGTGTCGCGCACCACATGGCGGGCGACGAGAAGGACGCCGTCGACTACGTCAAGTCGCTGCTGTCGTACCTGCCGTCCAACAACCTCTCCGAAGCACCGGCCTTCCCCGAGGAGGCCGACCTGGAGACGACCGACGAGGACCGCGAGCTCGACACCCTCATCCCCGACTCCGCGAACCAGCCCTACGACATGCACACGGTCATCGAGCATGTGCTGGACGACGGCGAGTTCCTGGAGACGCAGACGCTGTTCGCGCCGAACATCGTCACCGGCTTCGGCCGGGTCGAGGGCTACCCGGTCGGCATCGTGGCCAACCAGCCGATGCAGTTCGCCGGCTGTCTGGACATCAACGCCTCCGAGAAGGCCGCGCGTTTCGTCCGCACCTGCGACGCCTTCAACATTCCCGTGCTGACCTTCGTCGACGTGCCCGGCTTCCTGCCCGGCGTCGACCAGGAGTACGGCGGGATCATCCGGCGCGGCGCGAAGCTGATCTACGCCTACGCGGAGGCGACGGTCCCGCTGATCACGGTGATCACGCGGAAGGCCTTCGGCGGCGCGTACGACGTCATGGGCTCCAAGCACCTGGGCGCCGACCTCAATGTGGCCTGGCCGACCGCGCAGATCGCGGTGATGGGCGCGCAGGGCGCGGTCAATATCCTGCACCGCCGCACCATCGCGGCCGCCGACGACCAGGAGGCGACCCGCGTCGAGCTGATCCAGGACTACGAGGACACGCTCCTCAATCCGTACATCGCGGCCGAGCGCGGCTACGTGGACGCCGTGATCATGCCGTCGGAGACGCGGGCGCACGTCGTGCGGGGCCTGCGTCAGCTGCGTACGAAGCGGGCAAGCCTGCCGCCGAAGAAGCACGGCAACATCCCTCTGTAAGCGCACAAACCCATAAGCCTGGAAGGAGCCGCTGTGATCAAGGTTGTACGGGGCAATCCGACGCCGGAGGAACTGGCCGCCGCACTTGCGGTTGTTCAGGCGCGCGCCGCGGCGATGGCCTCCGCGGTGGAGGGCGCCGCGGCGCCGCCCGAGCAGTGGGCCGACCCGGCGCGCATCGCGCGCAGCCGCAGGCCGCTGCCGGGGCCGCGCGCGTGGGCGCGTACGTACTGGCCGGTGTAGGGCAGGGCAACGAGGCTCCGCCCCACACCCTGGTCGTCGATCGCCGGACGGGCTGCTCTTCAGCCCGTCCGGCTGATCCCATGGCAGGCTGCGCACCCCTAACGGAACATCAGTCCCATTTGCTCGCTTCGACACCTGAAATTAGTCCGTTGTCACCCCGGCGGTTGAGTACCCGTACTCAGGCGCCGTCCACGACCCGGCAGCAGGATCGAAGGCATGCTGTGGTCCGACCCGGAGGACGAGCCCCCAAAGGAACTGCGCGAGACGCAAGCCATGATGCGCCGCGTGGGCCTTGTGCTGGCGCTGGCCATGGTGCTTGGGATGTTCGTGCTCGGCCTCCGCTGACGCCACCTACGATGACCCCATGACCGCTCAGCGCCCCCGCCTCGTCCTCGGTTCCGCCTCCCCCGCCCGGCTCAATCTGCTGCGCCATGCCGGACTCGCCCCCGAGGTGATCGTCAGCGGCGTCGACGAGGACGCGCTGAACGCGCCGACCCCCGCCGAGCTGGCCCTGGTACTCGCCGAGGCGAAGGCAGCCGCCGTGGCCGCCCGTCCCGAGGCCGCCGACGCTCTCGTCATCGGCTGCGACTCGATCCTCGAACTCGACGGCGAGGCCCTCGGCAAGCCGGCCGACGCGGAGGACGCCACCGCCCGCTGGAAGGCCATGCGCGGCCGCTCGGGCGTCCTGCTGACCGGCCACTGCGTGACCGACACCGCGACCGGCCGCAGCGCGTCCGCCACCGCGTCGACCACGGTGCGCTTCGGCGACCCGACGGACGCCGAGATCGCCGCGTACGTCGACAGCGGCGAACCGCTGCATGTGGCGGGCGCGTTCACGCTGGACGGCCGCTCGGCGCCGTTCATCGACTCCATAGAGGGCGACCACGGGAACGTGATCGGCCTCTCGCTGCCGCTGCTGCGCGGGCTGCTGGCCGAGCTCGGTTACTCGATCACGGACCTGTGGGCGTAGTTCAGGCTGTGGCGGGGGCCTCGGTCTCCGCCCCGTTGCCGTTCTCGGCGCCGGTCCCCCTCTTCTTCTCCTTCTCCTTGCCGTAAGACACCAGCGTCAGCACGATCAGCGCCAGCACGACCATCAGGAACGCGAACGCGTCCCACCCCACGAGCCCCACCGTCAGCGCCCCGAGTACCCCGTGCACGATCGCGCAACTGATCAGCAGAATCCGGGCGAGACGCCCCGGGGCCCGGTCGCGCAGCCCCATCACCAGACACAACACGCCACACGTCGCCAGATACAGGCCGAAGACCCCGCCCATCACCCAGGTGCCGACGACCATCGCGCCCGGGTCCAGGTCGGCGAGCGACATGTTCTGGTTGTCGACCAAGGTGGCGAGGATGCCGTTGATCAGCACGATGCCGACGGCCTCCACCAGCAGAACAATCGCGGCCACCACGGCCACCGGTCTGCGCGCCACGGCGCCCCCAACCCTCTGTTACCGGAAGTACGTACGACAGCGTGAACGCTACTAACGGGTAAAGGGCAGGACAAGGGTTCCGGCACGCTCGGTCCCGCAGCAAAGAATCATTGGGCCATTCGTAGGGACTCGACAAAGAAACGTCATCCGTCGCTGGCCTCTCGAACAGAGACCTGTGCCACACCCGAGGGCTACTGTTCGAGGGAGGAACCCGTCGTACCGTGGTGCGACAAGGGATTTCGTGACTTGCGCGAGCCTCGAATCACGCTCCGTGTGGGCAAGCTCACCATTGGGGATGGGTCGAAAGGCCGTGTCGGCAGTCCCTAAACTCAGCTTGTTTCAAGGAGGGAGCCATCGTGCGCAAGGTGCTCATCGCCAACCGTGGCGAAATCGCTGTTCGCGTTGCCCGTGCATGCCGGGACGCCGGGATCGGGAGCGTAGCCGTCTACGCC